>PLNW01000064.1 GCA_003142855.1 Myxococcales bacterium | reverse complement strand
TTCTCCTGTACGTTCTCGATCTCCACCCTGTAGCGAGGGCGGGGCCTGCCGTCGCTCTCCTGCACGACGATCTTGGTCAGGAAATCGACGACCGACATCGTCGAGAACTCTTTCATGGGGTCGTCCTCGATGGACAGATCGAACTTGTCGACGGGGCGAGGATTGTAGGGCACCCGTTCACGCCGCTCGACCGCTGGCGCCGTGGCCACGATCATCAGCGGCCGATACTCGGTGCCGTCGAGCCAAGGCCGATAGACGTCGTTGAACCACACGCCGAAGTCCTCTGGCGCGTCGACGAAATACAGCGCGTGGTTGCTGTACACTTCACCATTGTCGAGGATGAAGATCATCGTCGCACCGTCATCAATACCGCCCGGACATTGGTGCCCTGGTCGGCGAATGTCCCGTCAGGCAGCTCCTCCCAGGTCGTGGCCAGGGGCCGCAGCTCCGCCTGCTGACGAGGGCCGTTCGCGCAGATGGCGACGAGGACGCTGTCGCGCTCCAAGAAGTGCAGGGCATGCTTGATGTGCGCGATGTCGGCGCCGTTGTGAAAGGGCGGGTTCATCAGAACCTTGTTGAAACGGCCGAGCTGCTCGGTGGTGCATGCCAAGAAATCCGCACAGAACGCTTCGCCGTCGGCCAGGAGGCTGGAGGGCAAGACATCGCAGAGGGCGCGGTTGATCTCGACCGCGTAAATCTTCGCCGTTGGCTCCGCGTCGACGATTGCGTGGAGCAGGTTGCCGGTACCGGCGCTGGGATCTAGGACGCGGTCGTGCCAGCCGATGTCGGCGAGCTTGGCCATGCGGGTGGCGAGCGCTGGCGGGGTGGGGAAGAGCTGGGGCGACACCCCAACCTGCACGCCGTCCTTGAGCGCCTGCCTCATCGCCGCGATGTCGGGCGGAGTCTGTTCGCGCGTTGCTGGCCTGGTCGGCTTCGGCGCCTCGGTCAGCAGCACGAACCCACAGCCATCGGGAGTCTCGGCGATCCGCTTCGCCTCCCTCGCGGCGTCGACCTCCGCCTTGCCCATCACGGCGGTCAGCTTGTCGAAGGGGACCGTGCGGGTGAAGTTCTTGCCGCCGTTGCCCCAGTTGTCCAGGACCGTGACAGAGATCTTGTTCACCTTCTGAATGTAGAGCCAGGTCCCACGGCTGCCCCAGCACTTGCAGGCTCCGCCTTTCTCGGGCTTGGACTTGTCGGCGACGGTGCCGCCGTCGGCCGCCAACATGGCGCGTTCGTAGGCCAGGCGGTTGTCGAGGTGGGCGACCCAGCGGCCGTAGTGGTCGATCAGCGTGTTCGCCGCCGCCACGCACTCGGCCTGCAATGCCTCCGGCGTGATCTTGCCGCTTTCAAGGTCGGTGTGCAGGCCGTAGCGTGCCCAGCGATCGCATTCCACGACATGGAGCGCCCGTTGCAGGAAGGTCGTCTCCGCGCCGTCCTTGCGCTGGATGCTGTTGGGCTCGTGGAGCTTCGTCCACAGCCCGAGCCGCGATCTCTGGATGCCCAAGTCCTTCTCGGCTTTCCGTTTCTCGGCTTCCAGCTTCTTGATCCGACGTGCGCGGACGGCTGGCATCTCCTTGTACTTCGCGGCCCGGATGGCGCCAGCCGCTCGCTGCTGCCAATACCCGACCGTCTCCCACAGACGAACGGCCCGACGCATGCCATTTTCGATCTTCTCGGCGTCGCGCCGGGCATGGCGCTCGCTGTGGTGGCCAACGAGAATGGGCTGGCCGAGGGGGATGCCGTCGGCGATTGCCGAGACTGACTTGCGAGCTTGCTCGGCGTCGGCGGCTCGCTTGCCCTGGTATGTGGTGAACCGCTCGGCACGCTGGGCGGCCCGTTCCTCCAAAGTGGTTTCTTCGTCGCCGATGTCGCCGGCCAGCTCGACGAGCAGATCTTCACGGGCGGGAGTCCAGATAGCGAAAAAGAGATCTTGTTTCGGCGCCCAGCCGAACCCGACCGCCTTGACCTTGGCGTAGGTCTCGGCGTCGAGGCGGGAGCTGGCGCGGAGGCGGAGCTTGTCGTCGGCGGGATCGTAGGTGGCGTCGAAGGTCATGGGGAGCCTCCGATGTCGTAGCCGTCGAGAATCTTGGCGGCCCACACCGCGCGGCCGGGGGAGAACTGCTCGCCCTCGGTGAGGAAGGCTCTTTGTTGTTCTTCTGTCATGCGGCCCGGGCGCAGCCGACCGGCAACGAATTCCAGGGCGCGGCGGATGTGACTGGCGATAGGAGAGGGGGCCTCGGCCGTGGCGCCGGTGATGTCCAGCCGGGCTTCGTAGCGCTCGCCATCCACCCACTCGATGCGGATGGAGGTCTTGTTGTGACCGACGGCGGGAGCGGCCTGGGCCATGCGGCTGATGGCGTGCTCGGCGTAGGCACAGGTGAGGAAAGAGATGCCGAGCCAGGAGCGATCGGGGGATTCGGTCCAGGGGAAGAAGATGTTTTTGAGCGGAACGAGGGAGGCGGGGATTTGCATTTTGACACCTCGTTCCTGATTGTGTACCTTGTTCAATATGTCGTCAAGAAGAACATGATCAACATGTCGACACTTGCGGAAAAGCGGGGAAACGGGCTATCGTCGCCGGATGGCGAAGAAACGAGCCGACGGCGCCAAGCCCAAGAAACTCACGGTCTACCTGCCAGGCGAGCTGATCCACAGCCTCAAGGTCATCGCGGCGAAGGAGGAAACAAGCTGCAGCGCCCTCGTCGAGGAATTGGCGCGTGAGATCGTCAAGACCCGCGCTGGCTGAGATTTGACGCTACCCGGACGCGGGGACTACCATGTCCCCATGGAGGGAATGATGAAGAAGCTAGCGCTCGCGGTGTCGTTCGTTGTGGCCGGAATCTTCACGATCGCACTAGGCGTGGCCCACGCCCAGGATAGAGTCCTCGTGAATGCGGAATGGGTCATCGAGGCTCGCGGAGGCCACGCCGAGGCGATCTCCATCAATCGTCCGCTGAGCGTTCATGTGGCCATCGCTGGAGTGAAGAACGCGGACAAGGGATTCATGGTGAGAATGGTCAACGCGGAGGACGTGACCTCTTGCCGCGTGGTGGGCGGGACGTGTCGGGAGCTGCCGGTGTGGAGGCAAGAGGGAACAAAAGCCTTCTCGCAGACGAATCTGATCCCGCCGGGAAACTGGGAGCTCCTCGTGGAAAACAACCTCAACATCCTGAAGAGGATGACCGTCCGCGTGTTCGTGGCCGCGAAAGAGTAGGCATCATCCTCATTGAATTTCCCGAGAACCGTCATCGGATACTACGGATGCCTGGAGCCCCTGGCCACCGATCTGCTGTCGGGCAAGATGTCACTGAAAGACTGGCCTGTGAGCCGGAACAAGTGGGACTGGCTCGGCGAGGGGATCTACTTCTGGGAACACGCTCCTGAGCGCGCTCTTCAGTGGGCAAAAGAAGAAAAAGTGAAAAAGAAGGAAGACCGGCCTGCCGTCATCGGCGCCGTCATCTTCCTCGGGGACAGCGTCCTGGATCTCTTGGACATTCGCTTCGCGCCCGTCCTGCGAAACACTTACAAGCAGCTCGTCGAAGACTATAAGACCACAAAGCGCACACTCCCTGAAAACAGGGGCTCTTTCCCCGCTCTGAAGCGTCGAGATCTTGACTGTCTGGTAATCAACGAGCTGTGCAATGCTTCGCCTAATTTCTACACTGTCGTGCGAGGCGCTTTCGAGGAGGGGGCTGCCGTCTTCCCAGGATCGAAGATCATGGAGCAGACGCACGTGCAACTTGCTGTCCGAAACACCGAAGCCATCAAGGGTCTTTTCAGGCCCGTCTGACACAACGATCTACCAGGGCTGGCAATCCCCGAGCGAACAAGCTATTCTCAGGGTATGCAGAAACAGGCTTCAATCCGGTCCGTCGATCCGGTGGACAGCCTTGTCAGGCGCAGCTTGTACGCTCTCAAGATGAGAGCGAAAACTCCGCCATCGATCAGGTTCAAGAAAATGGTGACGGTGGGCCTCATCGACAGCAAGGGCAGACTGAACCGCAGCCCCATGCCGAAGATGACCCTCGGCGACCTGATGCTCAAAAATCAGAGAGCCCAGGCCAGAGCCAAGCAGCTCACAGCGCGCTAGACCCTACCGTTCGACACGTCTGCGCATCGGCATCGAGCTGGTCGAGGACGAGGCTGACTGTGAGCCGCAAAAACTCTGTGCGGACTGCGTAGCGCTTGGGATTCTGTCATTGCTCGCAGGAATGGCAGTAGACGACGGTGATTCGCGTGGTCAGTGGCGCCTCAGCCGAAATCCGTGCACAGCTGTGAGCGAGGACCTTCCG
>PLNW01000143.1 GCA_003142855.1 Myxococcales bacterium | reverse complement strand
TTTTGAATCAGTAGTGCTAACCACGACAGGTGTGTGGACAGGCGGCGCGAGTCATCGTCTAATGGGCCCCGCATGGTCAGACAAACTGCATTCCTGGTCATCGTCCTTGGAGCCTTGGCGGCTCCCCAAGCCGCCAGGGCCGGGGTAAAGGAAGAAGCGCGCAAACACTACGACCGCGCGGTCGAGCTGGTCGACGATGGGCAGCTTGAAGGGGCGATCGTCGAGTTCCAGCGGTCATACGATCTGACCCATCACTTCGCCGTGCTGTACAACATCGGCCAGGTCTACGTCTCGCTGGCCAGGCCGGTTGAGGCCGTGGATGCCTATGAGCGCTACCTGGCAGATGGGGGCAGAAAGATTCCAGCGGACCGGCGCGCCGAGGTGGAAAAGGAAATCGTACGCCAGAAGGCCCGCATCGCGATCCTGGAGATCCACGGCATGCCCCAGGGAGCAGTTGTTCGCGTGGATGGCAACGAAATCGGCAGGGCGCCGATCTCCGCGCCTGTGCGGGTGGGCGTGGGCAAGCACACCATCGCGGCCTCGGCCGAAGGCTACGATTCGGCGGAGAAAGAAGTAGTCGTGGCGGGCGAGGACCACAAGGCCGTCGAACTGCTGCTGGCCAAGCGCGTGGTCGAGTCGCCTGCGCCGCCATCGGTAACATACGTGGTGTCGGCTCCGCCCACGGCGTCCCCGGCTGTCGTACCGGCGCCACGCGCGCCTCTGGCCAGCGCCGCGGTCGAGCCGAGCACGAAACCGATGAGCAATGTGCGCCTCGTCGGGATATTGGTCGGAGTGGCTGGAGTGGCGGGCATGGCGGCCGGGGGGGTGTGCTGGTGGTTCACCAAGAGTCGCAACGACGAATCCAAGGCCAACTGGAGCACGAACCCCGATAGGGCGGCCACCCTACGCGGGGAGGCGCAGGACTACGCGACCGCCGGCAACAGCCTTTTCGAGGTCGGCGGCGCCCTGACCGTATTGGGAGTGGTGCTGTTCTTCCTCGGCGCGCCGGATGGGCAAGCCGTCCAGCCCAACACGCACGCCTACCTGATGCCAGCCCTGGCGCCTGGCTTCGCTGGCCTCAATGCAGGAGGGACCTGGTGACATCGATCACTTGCTTGCTCCAGCGGACGGTCTTGGGCGGAGCGACGCGGAAGAGCAGGCGAATCCCATGTGGTGATTGGGAGTCAAAGACTGTGCACGTCGTCGAGCCTTGCCAGTTCCCGGCCCATGCCCGCTGACACCGCTCGCTAGAGGTCGTTTGCTCCGAGCTATCTGTTCACAGCCGGACCGAGTGTGATATACGCAACCGCGCGGATGCACATTATCCGAACCGCGCGAGACGAAAACAGAAAGGAAAGACAATGAGATCAAATAGGTCATGGATGGTCGTTTTGGGTTTGGCTACGCTGCTGTCTCCGTTCTTCGGTTGCAGCAGTAAGAGCTGCGACGAATGGTACAAGGACGTCGTAAATCAGTGCTGCGCGGGGAAAACTAGCTGCTCGCTGACTGTCGACCAGACCTCGTTCGACAATATGTGCAAGCCGATCGATGACAAGTGCGGTACGAGCCTCACGTGCAGCGGAACCCCGAGTGGCTCGACCTGCACCGTTGAGTGCAGCTGCGGCTGACGGATGCGTGTCTGGTCCACTCGGCCGAGGAGTTGGGCAGCGGCGAGATTCTGACCCTGGAGCCTCACCCGAGGCTGCACATCTGGTAGCGATCGGTACTGCAGACGCGCCCACGCTAGCCTCAGCACCCAGCGCGGCCAGATTTCAGTCGCTACGCCGACTCGCCGGCGTTTCCGCCCGTGCGCATGCGCGCGGTCAGGTTTTGCACGGGGACCAGCTTGTCGCGCGCAGGGTAGGGCCCCGGATCCCCGTAGCCTGCGCCGCCACTGCTCATGCGGCCACTTGCGCGCTTGCCGCTGACTGCGTTGTTGAGGAAGACCTCCAGGCGTCGGTTCTGTCCGCCGCTGCCGTCGTAGAACAGGCTGACAATGGGCACGTCCACGTCGGCCGACACGCGGCCGAACACGGCGGTGGCCACGGTCTCGGGCATGCAACCAAAGGGAGCGCAGTTCACCACCATGGCCGCACCCTGTTGCGCGAATTTGATGGCGCGGCCGATGGACAGCTTGCCCTCGCCGCCGCAGTAGAACGCCATGTAGGGCGTGGCCAGCTTCATGCACTCCTGGAAGGGCGGCTCGTGCCGGTCGTCGAGGAAGGGACTGGCGGCGCGCATGAGCTTCTGCTCCCAGTGTTTCATCCAATGGTAGGTGACGAAGGTGTCAGCCTTGTCCCACGACATGATGGTCGAAGGAAACTCCTCCATGTAGTTCTCGATGGACGAGGTGTAGAGGATCCAGTCGGTAATCGGGATCATCCACGCCTCGCCGCCGAACATCTCGATGGCGCCGATCACGTCTTCGTTGGCGTAGACGTTGTTGCGCACGTAGATCTCGCCCACCACGCCCACCAGGGGCTTGCGCGCCCCGGCCATGGGAATCGCGGCGATCTTGCCGATGCCTTCGCGGATGACGGCCGGCAGATCGCCGTCTTTTTCCAGCGCCTGCGCCACCGCGTCGGTCACCTCGGCCACCACGCGATCGGTTTCGCCAGCGTTGACTTCGTAGGGCCGAACTTTGCACTGGGCCTTGAGGATGATGTCCGCGCAGGCAATCGCTTTGAACAGCGAGCGCCGCATCTGGCTGTCCAGCCCCTGGTAGGCGTTGTTCGACGCTGGCGCCAGAATGGCCACGTCTTCGAAGCCCTCGCGGTCCAGGATCTGTCGGTGCAAGACGGTGTACTGGCCGAAGCGGCACGGACCCTTGGAACTGGGCATGAAGAAGGCGTGCCTGCCGCCAGCGGGCTGCTGGCGCAGCGTCTTCAACAGCGTCCCGATGGTCAGCGCGCAGGGCAGGCACTCGGAGCCACGGGTAAGCGAGCGGCCCAGGTCGAACGATTCCTTGTCCTCATCGGGCAAGGTACGCGCGTCGTAGCCGTGTTGCCGGAAGGCCGCGGCGAACAGGCGCGTGCCGAACTGGTGCATGGGCGGAACCCAGATGGTGCGGCCACGCAGATCCGAAGGCTCGATGTGTTCGCGCGCGCGCGGGCCGCGTTCTGGCCGCGGCCGTCGCAACACATCGAAGAACGCCTCCAGCCGGGTCATGTACCCAGCGTCGGCGCCGTGCTCGTCCAGTTCCAGCATGAGCAGGGGCCGGCGCCCCATGATCTCCTCGGTGAAGCTGAGCAGGAAGCTGTCTGGCCCGCAGGAGAAGTTGGTCAGATAGACGACGTCCAGTAGTTCCGCGTCGGCGGCCTGCTCCAGCACGGCCAGGATCTTCTGACCGTAGCTCCAGAAGGCGTTGCGGTAGCGCACGCCCAGCCGCGACAGGTCCGGCTTGACAAAGTCCATGGGCAGGACGGTGCGGCCCATGTCCGCGATCTTCTGGGGCAGGCCCAGGTTGGCGCCGCCATCGTAGTTGTTGTACGGCCGGCCCACCAGCAGGATCATCTTCTCGTTCTTGGCCGTGGCCTCGGCCAGGATCTTGGCGCCCTCTTCCTGGCAGCGATCTTCGAACGCGGTTTGCGCCTGCAAGCCCGCGCGCCACGCTCGTCGCAGGTCGCGCGGCGAGCATCCGAGCGGCCGCGCCAGCTCGTCGCTCAGGGTCTTGATGATGTCGCGCTCGCGCATGCGCATGTCCACCAGAGGCGAGAGCAAGCGCGAGGCGTCCATGTGGTTCATGGCCAAGGCGGTGCGGCTGCAGGCCGCGGTGCCCTGCACGTAGGGGCAAACGGCCGTGCCCGTGGTTTCTTCGTTGGCCTGGGTGTTCTTCAGGTGCGGCACGAACACGAAGTCCACACCGTCGGTCACCGCCAACTTGGCCACATGGCCCAGCGCCAGCTTGGCCGGGAAGCAGAAGTCGGCGCCCGCCATGCGCGGGCCCAGCTCGCGGATCTCGTCGGTGGTCTGGCCGGACAGCTGCACGCGGAAACCCAGCGTGTTGAAGAAACGCTGCCACAGCGGATAGTAGGTGTAGGTCAGAAGTGCCTGGGGCAGGCCAATCACCGGCGCGTTGTCCGGCACCTTGACGCCGGCGCCGCCTTCGCGCCACAGACGCTGGCGCAAGCGCAAGGCCCGGTCGTAGGGGCTCTTGCGCACTTTCTGCTCGCCCGGATCGCGGCCGCACATGTAGCCCCACGAGGGCGAGCCCTGCACCCCCTCGATGTCGGCAAAGGTGATGGTGCAGTCGTTCTGGCAGAGATCGCAGGTCTCCTTGCGCATGGCGATCTTGCGTTTGTCGAGATCGAGCCCGCGGAAACGAGACTGGGTGAGGCGCTGTTCCGCCATGGTCTGGCGCACCAGCCGGGCCACGCCGAAGGCGCCCATCACGTGGCAGTAGGGCGAAACCACCACTTCCACGTCGAGCAGGCGCTCAAACGCGGCCACCAGCGCCTTGTTCCGCGCGGTGGCACCTTGGAACATGATGCGTTTGCGGCTGCGGTGGCGGTTGCCCACGACCTTGTTGAGGTAGTTTTTGGCCACTGCGACCATGACCGCGGCCAGGGCTTCAGGTCGGCTGGCGCCCGCCTCGATGAAGCGGACCACGTCCTGCTCCATGAAGACAGTGCAGCGGTCGGTGGCGCGCGGGGGCCTGATCCCCAGCACGGCTTGGCCCACGTCGGCCACTTGGTAGCCCAGCTTGTTGGCCTGCTCCTCGATGAACGAGCCGGTGCCGGCGGCGCACACGTAGTTCATGTTGGCGTCGCGGATGTGTCCGTCGACGATGTGCATGTACTTGGCATCCTGGCCGCCGATCTCGAAGATGGTGTCGACGCTGGGATCGGTGAAGGTGGCGCCGGCCACGTGGGCGCTGATCTCGTTGATGATGGCGTCCGCGCCGATGACCTCGCCCACGATCTTGCGGCCGCTGCCCGTGGTTCCGGCGCCCAGCACCTCGATGCGCGCGCCCTTTTTCTCCTCAAGCTCGCGCAGGGCGCGGCACAGCTTCTGCGTGGCGCCGATGGGATCGCCGCCGGTTTTGCGGTACACGTCGACCAGCAGCTCGTCTTTGTCGTTGACCAACGCCAACTTGGTGCTGGTCGAGCCAATGTCGATGCCCAGGTACACGCGCAGGGTCTGGCCCGCGGGCCAGGAAACCACGCGCACCTCGTTGCCTTCCGGATCGGTGTAGCACTCGGCCAGGCGAAAATCAGGGTACTTGGACTTCTCCAGCGTCAGCGGCCAGGGGTGGTATTCCACGTCGCTGCTGGTGGCGATGCGATGGAGCGATTCACGCGAGGGCAGCCGCCGTGGCACCGCGCCCAGTGCAGCGGCGCCCAGGGCCGCCACCAAGTGAGGCGAGGACGGCGTACGCAGCAGATTGGGGAAGGCCGCATCCAACCAGCGCAGGACTTCGCGGTTGAGCGCCACCCCTCCGATGATCGCGGTCGGGGCGTCCAAGGGACGCGCCCGCAGCAGAGTTCCCATCAAGGTGCGGGTCATGCCCCGGCACAGGCCAGACCACATGGCGGCCTTGCTGTAGCCCTCTTGCTGGCGGTGAATCAGGTCGCTCTTGGCGAAGACCGAGCAACGGGTGGCGATGGAGGGCGGCTCGGCCACGCTGCCCACCAGGGCCGGATCGGCGCAATCCAGCCCGAGCCGTGAGGCCTGCTCATCAAGGAACGATCCCGTGCCAGCCGCGCACATGGAGTTGGTGGCGTAGTTCTGAAAGTGCCCCTGGGCATCGAGCTGCACCAGGGTCACGGACCCGCCGCCGATGTCGATGATGTTGCGAACCTCGGGGAACTGGGCGTGGACCACGCGAATCTGACAGGCCGCGATGTCCAGCCGCCGGGTTTCAAATGCCTCGCAGAAGCGGGTGGCGTTGGTTCCGCAAAAGCCGATGGCATCCCCTGGCTTGAGGTCCAGCTCACGCAGCGCCCGTTCCAGAACGGGCGCTGGTTCGCCCTTGTGTCGGGCGTAGAAGGACTGAACCACTGTGCCGGTACCGTCGATCCGAACCGCCTTCAGCGATACGGCGCCGATGTCGACTCCTATTCTTCCCGGTTGCTCCAAAGTCGCACGTGCTTCCTGAGGTTGATGTAGGTGTCCGTCGGTGCGCCGCTTCCTTACCACATAACAGGCACCGAGGCTAACCCGAGGCTGGGGCTAGCCAACGCGCTGGGCTATTTGCCTCCGAATATTCGGCCCAGTCGCCGCCAGAACGACAGGCGGGCCTGGTGGGGCGCGGTGGGTTTGGCGTGCGCTGAGGCGGGCGGCGCTGCAGCGGGCGTGGGCGGCGCCGTCTTGCTCGCGGCATTGGGGGGCGTTTTTTGCTCGCCCAGCGTGAAATCCTTGGTCACCGAAGCAGCCAGTTTCTGCGCGGTCTCGCGCAGCTCGGCCTCTTGCTCCTCGGTAAACCCCAGCACTTCACGTGCACGCGCCAGAGTTTCAGGAGCCACGCGGTCGCAGCGCCCAGCCCCGATCTCGACGCCATGGCCAAGATCACGACTCAACTCCTCGACCATAGCCACAGCAGCGCAGAGGGGATGAGGCGGCTCACCGGTGGCAAAACTGTGATGGTTAGCCAGCACGTGTTGCACGTCAGCCGGCAGCTTCCATAACTGGGCAATCATGCCGGAGACTTCCTGGTGGGTCTGGCGCAAGACCTCGTCGAGCACTCCCGGGCTGATGGACGGTTCATCCTTGGGACGATCAGACAGCACGAGCAAGGTGGCCGCCATGCCGATGTCATGGAGCAGGCCGCACAGGAACGCGGTCTCGGTGTTCAGCGCCTTGCGCGAAGCGATCAGCCGGCACAGGTGCGCACACAACGTGCTGTGCGCGCGGATCTGCTCCATCACCGTGGCATAGCGGACCGAGCGAAAAACCCGCATGCCCGCCGCGACTTCCCACACCACGCTGGCCAGGCCGCGCATGCCCAGGCGGACCACCGCAACCTTCAACGAGATGTTGTCCTGGCCCCAGCCGCCGTAGGCCGCCGAGCCGGCAACGCGCAAGACCTGGGCCGCCAGCACCGCGTCCTTCTCCAGCACCTCGACCAACTGGTCCGCTCCCACGTCGGAGCGAAGCGACAGCTGATGGACTTCCAGCGCCACCGTGGGCAGAAGAGGCGGCCGGTAGCCGGGCGCGGAAAACACGCGCCGCAGTTGTGTGATGAAGGCGATCACCAGGGCCACGTCGGCTGACGGCGAGGTCACCTCCGATTGAAGTCCTGGTTCCTTCGGCGCAGGCTGGGCGACGGCCTGCGGATCAGGGGGAGAGTTGCGCTCGATCGTCACAGTGTGTGCCTCAGTTGATGATACACGTGCCCTGCCACACACGGCCAGAAACCCGGGGATCGGGGACTCGGAGCAGCGGAAGGCGGTGTAGGTGTGGGTAGCCGTAGCGGTGGCAGGGGCGGGTGTGGTGACAAAGGCGGCGGCGGTGTCGGCTTCCCGGGTGCCAGCGTCAGTGCTACCTTGTTGCCCATGATCATCGCTGGCGACATTGGCGGAACCAAAACTGTCCTCGCGCTCTTCGAGCCGGCGGGCGAAGACGTGCGCTGTGTGCGCGAGGCCACCTTCCCTAGCCTCGAATACCATTCGCTCGAGGCGGTGGTGGACGAGTTTCTCTCGGCCGGGGCTCGGCCCACACTGACCGGCGCGTGCTTTGGCGTGGCCGGGCCGGTCGAGGGCGGGCGAGCCAGGTTGACCAATCTGCCCTGGCTGCTCGACGAGGAGCTTCTGGCCAAGGGCCTGCACGCGCCGCGCGTGCGTTTGCTCAATGACTTGGAAGCGGCTGCCTTCGGCATGTTGTTTCTTGCCTCCCAGGATTTCGAGGTGCTGCAGGCTGGGAAGGCTGGCGCCCGGGGCGACATCGCGGTCATCGCGCCCGGCACCGGGCTGGGTGAGGCCTTGCTCCACTTCGACGGCAAGCAGTACCACGCCATTCCGTCAGAGGGCGGACACGCCGACTTCGCCCCACGCACCGACGACGAGATCGTTCTCCTACGCCACCTGCGGGCGGCTCTGGGCGGCCATGTCAGCTACGAGCGCATCCTCTCCGGCGCTGGAATCGGCAATCTCTATCGCAGTCTGCGCAACGAAGCCACCACCCGCGAACCTGCCTGGCTGACCGAACAACTTGGTAGCGGCGATCCCAACGCCGCGATTTCGGCAGCCGCCCTAGCCAACCGCGATCCGGTGTGTGTGCAGGCCCTGCGCATGTTTTGTGCGGTGCTGGGCGCCGAGGCCGGGAACCTGGCACTCAAGGGGCTGACCACTGGCGGGGTGATCATCGGCGGCGGCATCGCCCCGAAGATCTTGCCTGCGCTCAAGGAAGGATCCTTCCTGGCTGCCCTCGCCGATAAGGGGCGGTTCTCGGAATGGGCGAAGAATCTGCCGGTGCGAGTGGCGCTCGATCCGCGTGCGCCGCTCATCGGCGCCAGCCGCTTCCTGGTCAGCAGCGCCATCCACCCGGGCGCAAAGGCGTAGCATCTGGATTCGGAGCAGGGGACTGGGACGGGGGGGGCTCCGACTCCGTCTCGGTCTCCGTCCCCAACTCCGAATCCAGGTGGCAACCTCGGCTTGACTCAAGATCAACTTGAACTTAAACTTCAAGTCATGCCAGCCGCCAGGACAGTGTCGATGCTCGACCTGCGGGTCCGGGCCAAGCAGATCGTGGGACAGGTGCGCGCAGGCGAAGCCCTGGTGCTCACCTATCGCGGGCGACCGGCGCTGCGACTGGAACCGATCCGCCCGGTGACGGTAGAGGCAAACGATCCCTTCTACCGGCTGGCCGAGCTTTCGAAACGGCGAGGGGCATCTCTGACCAACCGCCAGATCGACGACATCGTCTATGGCCTCTGAAACCTTCGTCGACACCAGCGGCTTCTACGCATTGCTCGCGGAGCGGGACGAGATGCATGAACGCGCCGCTCGAATTCTGCGGCAGGCGGAGCATCGGCGTGCGACGTTCGTGACGACCGACTACGTGCTCGATGAGACGGCGACGTTGCTGGTCGCCCGTGGCTTCGGGCATCTGGTGGATGACTTCTTTCAGTCCACCTTGCGCTCGAAGGCGTGCGTCGTCGAATGGACGAGTCCCGAAATGTTTGCCCGGGCCGCGGCCTTCATGGCCAAGCACATCGATCAGCGGTGGTTCTTCACAGATTGTGTGAGTTTTCAGGCCATGAGGGCCCGTCGATTGCGGGAGGCGCTCACCAAGGACGAGCACTTTGAGAAGGCCGGGTTCAAAGCGCTCCTTCGGGATGGTTGATGAGTCTGGCACCTTCGCGTTGCCTCGCGTTTCGGCCGGGGTAGGCTTGCTGTCATGAAGACAGCCATCATCAAGAAGGTCGTGGCGCGTGAGATCCTCGATTCGCGCGGCAATCCGACGGTGGAGTGCGAGGTGCACTTGGAATCCGGTCTGTGCGGGATGGCGGCGGTGCCTTCGGGCGCCTCCACCGGCGAGCACGAAGCGCTGGAACTGCGCGATGGCGATCCCAAGCGCTATCTAGGAAAAGGCGTGCTCAAGGCGGTGGCCAACGTCACCAAAATGCTGGCCCCCCAGGTGGTGGGTCGCGACGCCTTTGATCAGGCGGGTCTGGACGAGGCCATGATCAAAGCCGATGGCACGCCCAACAAGGGCAAGGCCGGCGCCAATGCCATCCTGGGCGTGTCCATGGCCGCTGCGCGCGCTGCCGCAGCCGAGGCGGGCCTGCCTCTTTACCGCTACCTGGGCGGCCCCAGCGCGCGCGTCTTGCCGGTGCCGCTCATGAACATCGTCAACGGCGGCGCGCACGCGGACAACTCGCTCGATTTTCAGGAATTCATGATCGTGCCGCAAGGTGCGCCGACATTCCGCGAAGCGCTGCGAGCCGGCGCCGAGGTTTTCCACACGCTGAAGAAGCTGCTGCACGATCGCAAGGCCTCCACCGGCGTGGGCGACGAGGGCGGCTTCGCCCCTGACCTGCCCGGCGCCTCGACTGCCTTGGCGGTGATCAGCGACGCCATCACCAAGGCCGGTTACCAGCCGGGCAAAGACGTGGCTCTGGCCCTGGACGTGGCCGCCAGTGAGCTATTCGACGCCAAAACTCAAAGCTACACCTTGGAAGGCGAGAACAAGGACCTGGATGCCATGGGCATGGTGGCCTTCTATCGCAAGCTGTGTGCCGATTTCCCCATCGTGTCCATCGAGGACGGCATGGCCGAGGACGATTGGGATGGCTGGGTGATGCTGACCAAGGAGTTGGGCGGTGGTCTGCAACTGGTGGGCGACGACCTATTCGTCACCAACGTGGAGCGCATCAAGACCGGCATCGCCAAGGGCGCCAGCAACAGCGTGCTCATCAAGGTGAACCAGATCGGCTCGTTGACCGAGACGCTGGATGCCGTCGAGCTGGCCCAGCGTACCGGCTGGACCACGGTCATCTCCCACCGCTCGGGCGAAACCGAAGACGCGTTCATCGCCGATCTGGCCGTGGCCACTGGCTCGGGCCAGATCAAGACCGGGTCGCTGGCGCGCTCGGAGCGCGTGTGCAAGTACAACCGGCTGCTGCGCATCGAGGAGGAATTGGGCGGCGCGGCGACATATCCGGGAGCTCAGGCTTTCAAGGCCAGGTAGGAACCCCGCGGCCGCAACCCGTGTGAGCAGCTTTGTCCAGATAGCCGCGTTCCGCTGAGAACACTGAGAGGAGAGGGGAGGGCACGGAGCCGGAAGAGGAAGCTGGGCGCAGCGACGATCTACTGGAACATCACTGTTTCTTCTCTGTACTACTAGGTTGCAGTTTCTTCGCAAGCCGCGCGGATTCCACATCATTCCGTTTTCTCTGCGCCCTCTCCTCTCCGCTCTGCGTTCTCAGCGGCGGGGCGCCCGCAAGATGCATCACCTCACACCCTTTGGTTGCGGCCGTGAGGCTGCCCTGTGGTCTCCCCGCTCACCTCTGCGTTCTCAGCGGCGGGTGGTTGATGAGACGAATCACCTCACACCCTTTGGTCAGGGCTTTGAGCCTCACGGTAGGTGAATCCGGCTGCCGGCCGTGTGGCATCCGTTGCAGTCTGCGGAAGTCGGGGTGGTCGGCATGGTCTGGTCGGCGTTGGGGCACATACTCACCGTCGGGGGACTGAGGCTGACCGCCGAGCTTGTGTAGAACGTACCGCCTTTGTCGGTGACCATGGTGGTGTTGCCAATCTTGACTGTGGCGCCGGCTACCGCTGTGCCTCCAGCGGCCGTGGTGTAGACGGTTCCGGCCGCGTAGATTCTGGGGGAATCGCCTCCGGCGCCGTGGCAGTTGATGCAGGTCTTTCCTGCATAGTGTTTCGCGGCGATGATCTTGGTGGCGACCGGAGTGCAGTTCGTGTTGCTCCCACCGGTGTCTGGGGGTGAGGCGTCAGGCCGACTGATCGAACCGCCAGAACTGATTGAGCCACCGGCGCTGGTCGAGCCACCGGCGCTGGTCGAGCCGCCGGCGTTAGTCGAGCCACCGGCGCTGGTTGTGCCACCGGAGCGCGCCGAGCTGCTGGAGCTGCTCACGCCGCCGACGTTGGTCGAGCCGCCGGCGCTAGTCGAGCCGCCGGCACGGGTTGTGCCGCCGGGGCGGGTCGAGCCACCGGCGTTGGTCGTGCCGCCCGAGCTGATTGCGCCAGCGGCGTTGGTTGCGCCGCCCGAGTTGGTTGCGCCAGCGGCGCTGGTTGCGTCGTCGGCGTTGGTTGTGCCGCTCGAACTGATTGCGCCAGCGGCGCTCAGCGCGCCAGCAGAGCTCGGTGCGCCAGCGGAGTTGGTAGCGCCACCGGCGCTAGCCGAGCCAGCGGCGCTGGTTGCGCCGCTGGAGCTGATCGGACCAGCGGAACCAGCCGAGCCCACAGAGCCGCCGTTGCCCGCAGAAACGGTCGAGCCCCCCGAGCCAGCAGAGCTACCTGAACCAGTCTTGCCGCCGAAAATCGTGGGGCCAAAATCAGTCCCGGAAGGATCCCCCACACACCCGTAGCACAGCAGCGCAAGCAGAAGACCGAGGCCCGAATTGCAAAGGATTGGCTTCATCGAGGAAACGCCCTGTGTCGAAACGCGAGGGAACCAAAGCTAGCCGTTGCTGTTGCGTGAGTATGTACCTTTGGGACGGGAATGGCAGGCAGACATTCGTGCCTATTGGGAATTCCGTGGGTCACTCTTGCCGTGGCGCGCATTCACACCGCCTTGTACATGAACCCGTAGGCGATATGCACGCCAGCCAGGGCGAACATGATGATGGTCAGCACGATGTGAACCCAGTTCCAGTGGCGCAGCATCTTCTTGGCGCTTTCCAGGTAGCAGCGAGTGCGTTGCTGGGCGGCCCGGTCGGACAGCAATTGCAGGACCTGTCGACGGGTCTTGTGATCGGGAATGTCGCCCAGGCCCGCGACGCGCAGCCAAAGCAACACGGCGAAATCGCGCAGCTCGTGCCATAGCATGACCACGAGCAGCCCGTGCGACTTGGCCGCCCCCTCACGCTCAGGGGTCAAAATACGTATGGCGCGCGAGGGCCTACGGCGACCGACCATCGAGGCGACACTGCGCGACAGAGATTCCATCTCGAAACTCGCCAGGCCGATACCCGAGTGGACCTTGCCGTAGAGGTAGCGGCCGATGGCTCCAGATGCGACGACAATCCACATCGAGATACAGGAGAGCCCCACCCAACGGTCCAGCTTGAAGGCTGCGTGATACGTGACAAGCGTGGCGCCAATGAACCCGACCCACAGGTGGACAGTAAGCCAGGTAGATTGGGCGCCCAGGTTCTTCAGCAGGCCCAGCCGGGTATGCAGCGGGTAAAGGAAGGTCAGCAGCATGAACGACGTGCCGATGTACCCGAGCCAGTGGCCGAATCCCTTGCCCGAGCTGTACGCAACCGGTTCGACGCTTCCCAGCCACTGCAGAAGGGCGGCCTCGAGGCTGTGCTCGGGCAAAGTCCGGCGCAGGAAGGCCTCAAGGCCCACGGCAGCCAGGGCGAGAAACAGCAGGGTGGCCACCACGGTGCGGGCGGTGCGGTAGGTTTGCCGGGCACGATGTTCGGCGACGCCTTCGAGAAATGCGACACCCGAGAAGGTTCGGCCGCTCCCGTTGGACCCGGGCCTTGATTCGGTGAACAGCTCCCGGGGCGAAAGTTCCAGCAAGGCGCCAGTCGGGCAGGCGCGGAAACAGGCCCGATCGGCGAAGCCCGCGCAGTGATCGCACTTGACCGCCCGCTGGCGGTTCCGGCCCGCATCCGTGTAGCGCTCCGTCAAGATGGCGCCGTGAGGACACTGGCGTATGCAAACGCCGCATCCCGTGCAGTGTTCGCTGATGCGAATTTCACCGTTCTCGCCGAGAGCCAGGGCTTCGACTTTGCAGGACACCAAGCACGGCTTGTCCATGCACTGCTGGCACACCTGCTGGATGGCCAGACGTCCGAGGCGCAGGCCGGCCCGCACTCCCCGCGCGAAACCATGGCGTTTGGCACATGCGTCTTGGCACTTGTTGCAGTCGAGGCAGCGATCAAGCTGGCTGACCCGCACCTGCGAGCTGGATGCAAACCCATGGCGGAGGAAGAAGTCTTGCACCAGACGCCGCGTGGGTTCCTGCTGGCTGAGAAAGTAGTTTCGGGAAGCTGCCATCTGTTGTCTGAGCCGCGTGGACCAGGCCGTGTGCCGGGCCATGAGTGCCGCCAGGGCTGGGCGGCTGGTGGCCAGCAAAGTGGCCGAGGTGGAGGCCATGCAGTCGAGCACCGACTCTCCCACGCCGGGCGGGCAATCGAGAAAACCGTCGGAGAAGAGCTCGCCCGGTGCGAAGAAACCAATGTGTTCAAACGAGCGATCGTCGAGCGAGCGCGCGGGGACAGTCCTGCCCTCTCGGTCGAGCGCGATGGCGACGACGCCTGAGAGGACGAAACAGTAGTTTTCGCCCTGGCTCCGTTCCAACGAAGACAGGCGCTGCTGACGGTCGAGATGGCGCACCTGGCTTCCGCGCAAGAGTTGATCGAGCGCTGAGCTGGGCAGGTCAGAGAAAACCGCCAAAGAGCGAAGCGCATCGACTGTGACCGCGTGGCTTGCTTCCTGTGCCATGGTCCGTGTCTCCTAGTGTGCCACACTCTTGTGGCATGCCAGGCAATCGGCACGCCGGTGACAGACGTAGCAGTTGTCGTTGGCAAAACTGCCCGCCGCAAACCCGTGCACCGTACCCCAGGCGCCACGGTGGTTGAGCGGCGCCGTGGTGCGGTGGCACTGAATGCACATTCCAGGCTGGTGACACACGCGGCAGGGCTCGGGATCGAAGGCCGAGGCTGGTCCGTGCCCGCGCAACCGCCACAGCGCCGTGTGGCTCTTGGGCGGATGGGAGCGATGGCAGCTGGTGCAAACCGGCGAGGCGTGGCAGCGGGAGCACGCCCGTCCTTCGGCCCCGGCCTCGTCCTCGTCCCAGGGCAGATTGGCGTGCGAGCGCAGCCAGATTTGATCGTGGTCGCGCGGTTTGATTCGGCCGCCTGCGAGGAGGCCGCGGAAATCGGTCGTGGTGTGACAATCGTCGCACTTGAGCCCGGATGAACCCCGGTGCGGATCCGCGTGGCAGTCCGCGCAGGTCTTCCCCATGAGCGGGAACCGGCGATCCAGCGGCGGAGCCGTTTCTTTCTTGGTCCATCCCACAGCCGGAGGCGCATCGGGCCGCGGCCGATGGCAGAAGGAACAGGCCAGATCGCGATGGGCGCCGTCGCGCACGAAATGGGTCATCTGGTCGTGGTTGAACTTGGGCGCTCCCTTTTCCGGCCGGTGACACTTGCCGCAGTCCCGGCCCAGCTGGCCGCGATGCGGGTCATTCTTTTCGTGGCAGTTCACGCAGGTGACGTCGCCCAGTTTGTAGCGCCCGTTGACGTGGCACCCTTCGCACTTTGCGGTCTTATGCAGGCCTTCCAACGGGAATCGCTTGCTGTGTTTCCAGACGAGGCGCAGGTCTTTGAAATGCTGGGTGGGCGCGTGACACTTGGAGCAGTCGTTGCCGAGCTGCCCGTTGTGTTTGTCTTTTTCTTTGTGACAGTCGACACAGGCCAGCTTGTTGGTGCGGTAGATCTCGTTCTGGTGACAGTTGGCGCACTTGCTGCGCACCTTGGGCTCGTTGTGGAAGCCGACGAGCGGGAAGCGCGTATCTTTGTTGTGGGTGAAGGCCCGCGTGCGCGTGCCGCCCTCCACGTGGCAACCAGCGCACGGCTTGTCCGCGAACTGGCCCTTGTGCACGCCCCGGTGCTGGTGACAGGTCACGCAGCCGCCTTGGCTGTACGTGAGCTGCGTGCCCTTGCCGTGGCATTTCTTACAGTCCAGCGTCTGATGCTTGCCCAGAAGGGCAAAGCCGAAGCGACGGTGGTCGACTTTGGCCTCTTTCCAGGGACGCCCGGTGAGGTGGCACGACGCGCACTTGGCGGTGTCGGCGGTCACGGGGTGGAAGGGACGGTGGCAGTCGGCGCACTTGCGCGGCGGGGTGCGGCCCGCCATCTCGGCCTTGGGGTGGCACTTGGTGCAAGGCTGTTCCAGGTGCTTGCCGTCAAAGGCAGTTCCTGAATACCGGGTGTGCGGCTCAAGCCAGGCGGAGAGAAGCATGCCCTTCAGCACGTGACCCGGGGGATGGCAGGTGTCGCACTTCTGTGCCAGTTGGGCCTCGGCGAACCCGTGAACGCCTTTGTGGCAGCTGCGGCAATCCTTGGACAGGCCGAGATAGGTGATACGACCCGACTTCATGCGCCGGGTGTGGCAGGAGGCGCAGGCGAGCTTGGCGTGGTCGTTGAGGAGTGAGAACCCCGTCTGAGCGTGGTTGAAGGTCTCGTGTCCGCCCGCGTGTTTCCAGTCGATGATGTTGAACTCTCGCCCCTTGTGTTGAGGATGGCAGTGCAGGCAGGTCCCAGTGAAGGTTGCGTGCAGACCGCGCCGTTTGGCCAGCTCCTCTCTGAGAGGCTTGTGGCAGTCGAGGCACTTGGCGTCTGTGACGCCGTGATTGGCCTCGTGGCACTTGGGACAGCCCTCCGAGTTGTCATTGGCAGCGTGACTCTCGTTGAGCGGCCCGGGCGCCACCCGGAAGAAAGACTGCTGCGCAACCACCAGGGGAATGGCGACCAGACTCGCCAGCAGCCAGCAGGCAAGGCCAATGAGGCGCGTTCTTCTGGTGGACTGAGGCCTCATTTCCTACGTCGCGCCTTTGTCTTGGCCTTCGCCTTGCCCCGGCTGGGCTTCTTGACCTGCCGCTTAGGCGTGGCCCGTGATTCGGATGCGGCCGGCGGATTGTCGGCCGGGCGATGCTCGGGCTCGGCCAGTCGGGCGACTCGCGCGTCGGCCAGCTCGGAATGTCGCGGCCAGGTCTCGAACGCCGTCAGGTCGCGCGCCAGCCCCATGGCCTTGGCCTCGACCAGCCAGTCGAACGCATCAAGCACGAAGGGCGCTTGGCCATTCACCGCCGCAATCGCCTGGCCGAGACTGCGCCGGCCCGCGATGGGATCGCCGGCGCGCACCTGGGCTTGGGCTAGAGCGAGATTCTGATGATAGAGCGCGACCGCCGGGGTTGGGTGCACCGACGCAGCCGCCGGGGCGACATCAGGCTTGGCAACCCGTGCGCCGGCGAACTGTTCCGATGCCAAGCGGGTCCACGCCGACTCGGGCGCGACGAGCACGAGTCGGCCGACCAGCTTGCTGACCGCTTCCGCCTTGCCTTGGCGAGCCTCGAACCAGACTTGTTCGTAGCGGTGGGCCAGCCACAAGGGCCCGAGTTCAAAGCCCCGATCCCAAGCCTGGCGAGCCGCCTTCACGTCGCCCTGGTATTCGAGGGCGGTGGCCAGCAGATAGTGGAACTCGGGATCTCGATCGAAAGCCGGGCGGATCGACTCCAGCAGAGCCAAGCGCGCGGCCCGCTCTTGTCGCGACGCCACGGCCAGGCTGGCCAGGATTCGCTCGCCGGATGCGGGCGCGGTGGTCGCCGACGACAGATAGGGCTTGATGCGGGCGAGGCGCTCGGGGTCAGCATCCTGGTATCGGTAGAGAGCCGCCTCGGCGCGAATCATCAGATCGAGGTGCGCATCGTGCGCGTCGAGAGCGGCATTCGGGCCGCGCAGAAGCACGAGAAATTGCGCGACCCGATCCAGCTCGCCCTGCGTGAGGAAGCTAGCCAGATTGCGCGCGACATGTTCACGGTCTTCGACCGTGCGGCGCGAAAGGCCTGCGCGCACAATCCAGCCAGCCGCAGCGCCCAAGCAGAGAACAGCCGTCAGCAGGGCGAGTCGCCTGAAGGGAGCGCTATGCCGTCGGGTCGTGCGGGTCGCGCCCAGGTACTGTCCCGGATCGAGCCAGGGCCCGAATACGCTCTCGCCGAACAAGCTGGCCAGTTGGCGATCGAAACCCGAATCCCCGCGGTCCGCCGCGACCGCAGGTCGGTGAGCACTGTCCGCTCGACTCGCATCCGGCCCGAAGGGGAGGGACGGGCGCCCACGGCCATTCACGGGCGGCAGCGGGGGAGGTTTCTGCGGGGTCACCATGGATTGCTCCCATGACAGCCGTTGGCGGTGTCGGTGTCCGCGCAGGTCCTGGTCACCGGATCCCAGGTGCCGACTGCCATGCTGACGTCGACCTCACCGTCGACGTGAAGGTCTCGGTGAATGATGGTCAAGTCGGCAGAAGTCACACGGGTGTGGCAGGTGTCGCAGGTGTATGCGGTATGCAACGGGTGCGAACCGCCCAGATCCGCCGGCAAGACGCCGTGGCACGAATTGCACTTGATTTGCGAGCCGTCGACCTTTGTCCAAAGCGGAGCCGCTGGTTTGAACGTGCCGGGCAGGGTGGCGCCATGACAGTAGGTGTTCGTGCAGGTTTCCTTGGTTCGGTTCCAGGTCGGAGTCGCCCCTCCAGTCTGCGCCAGCGGGCCAAGGAATTGCGTCACCGTCCCACGCGCCAGTGGATCCGGATGGGCGTCACCGTTCATCAAGGTGGGCACCGGGTGGCATTCGGTACAAGCGACTGGGGCGGAAATAGATCCCCCTGTCATGTGGGATTGGTGGGCGCCCACGCCGTTGTCACTCGTGCTGGTCGATCCGTTGAGCGCCAGCGGGGGAGCCGCATTGTCCTTGTTGCCATGACATGAGGAACAGTCCAGCTTGGCCGGGAGACCGTCGTCGAGTGGGCTGCGCTGACAGCTCAGCCCGCAAAATGGCAGGATCGCGGCCAGTGGCAGGATCTGGCGGAAGCAGCCCATCACAGATCCTCCCGAATCGAGAAGAACGCCGACTGAATGTACCGGTCGACGATCTCCAGGGTGTAGCGCGCGCGCAGCTCCAGCCAGGGCAGGGCGCGAACCCCGGTGCTTGCGTAGACGGTGCGGGCGTTCTGCAGCTCTTCCACGTCCCGGTAGTAGTTGACCTTCCACCGCTGATAATAGGTGCCGGCTTCGACTTTGATTCTGCGGATGGAGTAGCCAGCCGATCCCCCAAGGGCCAGGAACGAATCCCTGCTCACGGACCAGGGCACGTAGTTCCACTCCAGGATTCCCGTGGCGAAGAGACCCTTGACCGCCAGGTCGTTGAGTTCGCTCTGAAAGTAGATGCCGCCGTAGTTGCGGTTGAACGGGCCCTCGGTCCCGCTTAGAAGCTGGCGCACGCGCCATCCCGCGCGCAGCCCGAGCGTGGTGAGCTGGCCCAGCGCGATCTCCTTCCAGACTTCCACACGAGCGCGCAGGTTGGGCAGGCTGGGACCGAGCAGTGAGTAGAACGGGTTTTCGTTCTCGCTGATCTCGCCCAGGGTTCGCAGCTGCGCGCTCGCCTGAGCGTCGATCCCCGCGGCGAGCGACGGAAAGGCGAGGCGCAAGGCGCCCCCGGCGTGGGATGCGCTGCGATCGAGGCCGCGCACGAAGAGTTTGCCCCAGCTTTCTTGGAAGCGCGTCGACAGGGCCAAACCATAGGAATGGGCATAGACCCAGACTCTTTGCGGTACGTCCCGGGAAATGACGGTGTCGTGCTCGAAGCGCGAGTCGGCTTCGAGCCGAATGTGTTCGCTCGGTCGATAGCCCGCGCCTGCACACGTCACCCAGTTTTCGAACAATCCCGGCTGGGTCTCGAAGAAGTGGACCGTCCGCCCTGCGTAGCCAAAGAGCGAGAGCTGGCGTTCCCACAGGCGCAGGCCCAGCGATCCTCCGTCGAAGGTGATGGGCAAGCCATGCTCGCTGACCTGCCGGCCGAGGCGCAGGTATTCCAGCGGAAGGCTGCGCCGCCATTCAGCCGACAGCGCGTAGACCACGAAGAGGGGCTGGCGGTAGTCAGAAAACTCGCCGAACAGGTCGGTCTGGCCGGGCTGGCCAGTCGGCACGTGGCCGTCCATGTCCCACCACAGTGCAGCCGAGATCTGGCCCTGCAGCCGATCGTGAAAGCCCCGGCCTTGCCCATCGAGAGTCAGCCGCAGATCGTGGTCGGTTCTCGGGTTGACGGCGACTGGCACCCCCAGCACCCCGGTCGTGTCGGCCGACCCAGACGGGGCCTCTCGCACGCGATACTCCTGCACCAGCGACAGTTCGCCCGACCACGCGGGCGCGGGCTCGACTGGTAGCTGCACCGTCGCATCACCGGATGCCGGTGGGGCGAGGGTCGCGAAGAGGGTGAACGGCCAAAACAGCAAAGGATGACTCGGACGGAGGAATCAGTTTCGCGCCTGCGATCCTAGTCAGCTCGCTGCGACCGAGATCGCGAGCAGCGGCAGGTCCATGGCCGAAACGGCCTGTTCGCGCGGCAGCAAGGCGTGGTGGCGCATACAAAACAACTTCGGCCTGGCGTGCAGAAGCTAAGATCGTTAGGTGAGCCGATCCCGTTTCCCCTCCAGCAGGAGGATGCGGCCGAGGGTTCCCCCGCTCGCGCGCCAGCTTCGTATTGTCGGCGGCCGGCCGTCAAGCACAACAAGCTGGAGAAGAACAAGCTGGAACTCCCTGACCAACACCATCTTGGAGGCCAGCAACGCGCTCTCAGTCTCCTCACTACCTCTGTCCGCCAGTGGTCCGTCGGAGTTGCGCGCCAGCACAATCTCCAGGCGCTCGCCCAAGCGAGTTTCGGTAACGCCATGCGCTCAGGGCAGGAGCGAACGGCTCGTTCTTCTCGGGGAGACTTGAGGGCACGCCTGTCGGTTCGTGCCCTCCCGCACCTGCGAATCGGCACCGCTTGCTCGTGGATCAGAACTTGATTGTCACCTCCAGCGTTCCCTCGCGCGCTGACTTGGCCGTGGTCGTCGAGGATGCGCCGGTCAGCTTGCCCGTGATGGCGGCGGCGAGGAAAGATCTTCAGCACAGAATCGAACGAATCGGATAGGCGCGAATCCGCGCATCTCGTGTCACCACGACCAGCTCATCGGCAAGAGCCTGGGCGACCAACAGTCGATCGAAGGGATCGCGGTGCAGGGCGGGAAGACCCTTCAGGGCCTGAATATGGCGCAGGCGCACGGGAAGCTCAGCGAAACGTTGGCGTTGCATCTGTTCCGACAAGTCATCGGGGGCATCGAGCTTGCCCAGAGCGCGCTTGATCTCCATCTCCCATGCCGAGGCCACGCTGACGAAGACGGTGTTGCTCGGCTCCTGTAGGCGGCGGCGCGCCTCAGCGGCCAATTCGCCAGGGCGTGCGAGTGCCCACAGCAGGGCGTGGGTGTCGAGGAGCAGCTTCACTTGGCACCGCGGCGCCGGCGCGGTTTGGCCGCGGGGACGGGGCCACCCTCGAAGAGATTGAGCACGTCCGCAGGTGTTTCATCAAAGTCGTCAGCCATGCGGACCTTGCCTTCCCAGCCACCCAGCGAACGCGCTGTTCGGTCGGGCGGGCAGGGCACCAGCTTGACATAGGGACGCCCGGCCTTAGCGATCACGATTTCTTCGCCGGCCAAGGCTTCCTCAAGCAGGCGCGAAAGGTGGGTTTTGGCCTGCTGGATGTTGATCGATTTCACAGACTTAGTCTGGTCTGGTCTGCTGGAAGAGTCAACTCACCGCGAAGCCCGTCTGAATTGGATCTGCGCAACACCTATGGTGGCCGAGGTGACCTTTGACTGGGAAACTACTTCACCCGCTGGCGCAAATCTTCGATCTCAGCATCGATGCGCGCCACGCGCCGCCCGACCAGAAGGACGTAGGTAAACACGGCACCCCAGATGAAACCGTAGGCCAGGGCAACGTAGGTCATAGTGACTTCTCCTCTGCATCCTCGACGGCGATGGTCAACTCCAGCAGGCGCGACTGGGCGCGCTCGACGCGCATACGCAAGGTCAAGAGCACGCCCCACAGGCCGCTGAAAATGGCCAGCGACAGGAAGAAGGGCAACCGCATCCCCGGGGCCAGCGACGAAACCACCTTGGTGGTCGGGTGCAGGGTACGCCAGACGTTGACGCTGAGGTAGACCAGGGGCACGTCGGCCGCGGCGAAGAGAGCCATGGCCGCCGCCAGCCGACGGCCGCCGGCGCCTCCGTACCGACGTGCCAGACCATAGGCGACCAGCATTAGCCAGAGCAGCAGCGAAGAGGTGAGGCGCACGTCCCAGGTCCAGAAGACGCCCCACGCGGCTCGCGCCCATAGCGGCCCGGTCACCAGCACACACAGACCAAACAGCACACCCAACTCGGCACTGCACAGGGCTAGACGATCACCGCGTTCTGATCCGCGAAACAGGTAGGCCAGACTGCCAGCCGCGCACACGAAGGTGGACAGCATGAGCAGCCAGGCGCAAGGCACGTGAAAGTAGAAGATCTTCTGCACGATGCCCATGGTCTTTTCCAGTGGCGCGTTCGCGACCAGCAAGGTCACCACGAAGAACCCATGGAGAACCAGCAAGAGGCCGACGACGAAGGCGGTGTTGGACTTTCGGGCCGAAGACATCGTGGAAAGCATAGCTCACTCTCCCATGACGACGGGTTCGAAGGACCACAGCCCGACCACGACGAAAATTACGTCCAGGGCAGCCAGAAAACGCGTCCACAAGAACGCCGGATCGAGATCCGGGACCGTCGGGTCGAGCAAGGTGGCCGTCGCGCGGCTGGCTGCCAGCAGCACCGGGATCACGATGGGAAAGAGCAGGGCGCCGAGGAGCGCGTCGCGGCTGCGGGCGCGCAGGAGCGCGGCGGAGAAGATCACGCCCACCGAGGCGAAGCCGATGGTTCCCAGCAGAAGCAGCAGGCCCAGCCAAAGCGCGTGCGGCCAGAGGGCAGCGGAAAACAGCCCCGCGAGCAAAGGCAGCAGCAGCAATTCCACCAACAACATGATGGCCGCGGTGGCTGTCAGCTTGCCTGCATAGATGGCCGAGCGCGGAACCGGGGACAGCAGGAGCGAACGGATGGCCTCGTTCTCGCGTTCGCGGTCGAAGGTGCGCGACAGGGCCACCGTGCCCGAAAACAACACCGCCACCCACAGGATGCCGGCGATCGCGTCGGGCCCAACCGTGACTTCCTGGCCTGAAATGAAGGCAAAAGAGAACACCAACACCACCAGCGCGGCCATGAAGCCCATGGTGTAGACCACCTCGCGGCTGCGTCCCTCGATGTGCAGATCCTTCCACGCGATGCGCGCGGCCTGAGAGATCCAACTAGGCCTTGCCACCGGTGGCCTCCTCGTAGATGGCGCGAACCTCGTCGGCGGAGAAACCCGCGCGCGTCTCGTCGCGTGCCACGCGTCCGCGGCGCAGGACCACCACATGCGTGGCCACGGCAGCGGCGGCCGCGAGATCATGGGTCACCAGTACCACCAGCCGGCCAGCCTCGCGCTCGCGCCGCAACTCGCCCGCCAGCCAGGCAGCGCCGGCAGGATCGAGAGCGGAGCCGGGCTCGTCGAAGAGCAGGATTTCCGGCTGGTGCAGCAGGGCGCGCGCCAGCGCTAGTCGCTGCAACATTCCGCGCGAGAAGGTTCGGGCCGCGGTTTCGCGGCGGCCGCCATCCAGGCCCACGCGGGCCAACATCTCGTCGATGCGGCGCTCGGCGTTTGCGATTCCGTAGAGCGAGGCAAACAGGCGCAAGTTGTGCCGGGCCGAGAGATCTCCGTACACCCCCGGCTCGTGACCCACGTACCCGATGCTGGCGCGCAAGGGGCTGCGGCGCGAGAGTTGTTCATCGCCCAGCGTGATGCGGCCCTGCGACGGTTGCGACAGCGTCGCCAGCAGGCTGAGCAAGGTGGACTTGCCGGCGCCGTTAGGGCCCAAAACCGCGGCCACCTGACCAGGGAGGAACGCCAGCGACACGTCGGCCAATGCGCGTTGCCGACCGAAGGTCTTGCCGACATTCATCAGGCGCAGCGCACGCTCGCTCATGGGTTCACGCAGGCTTGTCGGCAGAGCTCGCGTTGTCAGCCGCCTCGATCGCCGCCACCAGCTCGGCCCGTCGCTGGGCGAGCGGCGCATCGCCGGCTCCAGCGGCCCGCCGTGCGCGTTCCACTTCGACCAGCTCGGCAAAGAGTTCATCACGTCGGCCGCGGGATTTCTCTGGCCGTTTCTCGACGCGGGTGCGGCGCCAGCCCAAGACCACCGCGAACACCAGAGCCGCCACCAGCACCGTCGCGATGGTTTTGCCCAGAGCACCGCGCGTGGGCAGGCCCGACACGGTGATGCTGAGAACGCCGTTGCGAGGCACGCTGGCGAGCTGGAAGATCTGGATTCGCGCCCCTCGATCGTCCGTCTGGGAAACCATGGCTTGCAAGCCGGGCGCCGCCAGGGTCAGGTGAACACTTTCCGGCACCATGACCACCGGGTTTTCGAGTCCGAGTGGCATGGGCTGGCGGAGCGTAATGGCGTTTTCGCCGGCGGTGGAGACAAAGAAGCCGAAGCGCGCCTGCACGGGCGGCGTGGGCGAACTTGCGGGTGGAATCGCCTCCCGCAAGAACAGGGTCGAACCTTGCTCCAGTTGCATTCGCGCGCTGCCCTCGATGGCTTCCACGTCGTGCGCCCCGGCGGGAAGTGGAATGGCGATGCCTCCACGGTCAGCGCGGAAGATGCGATCAGATGTGTTCTCCAGCACCAGGTTCTCCATGACGGCCAAGGCGTCTTCACGCAGATCAATCAGCAGCTTGGACGAGCTGGACACGCGCACGACGGACAGGTCGCTGGTGCTTTCGGGCGCGCCGACGGCACTCTCAGTCGGGCTACCGCCATGCCCGTGCGCCCCTGCGTGTGGATTGGCGGGCGTGGCTGCCGCTTCGCCTTCGCCTTCCTCTTGGTCTTGTTGCGAGAGCAGCATGAGACGCGCGCCTCCCTCAGCGGGGATGGCGAACGACGCGGTTTGCAGTCGCTGGCCGTCGACCACGGCCTGGGCTTGAAACTCGGCACCCACAGCGAGATCGGCGAAGGTGGCGCGACCGTCCGACTTGGTCTTCTCGGTTCGCATCGTGGCCTTGCCACCCGGTGCGGTCACCGAGGCCACGACATCGACCCCGACGGCCGCGTTGGACAGCGAGCCGCGACCCACTCGTACGGTCACTGTGCCCACCGGCAAGTCGCCCACCATCAGAGGATGCGCCGCCATGGCCTGCGCATCGCCCTCTTGCGCCGGCGGCTGCGCAAAGGCGGTCCCGGCAAGAAGCAGCAGAGCCGCCAGCGACCACCACCTCATTCTGCCGTCTCCGGGGCGGACTGAAGCCGCGCCTGCAGTTCTTCTTCGATGAAGGCGCGGCGTTCTGCGCTGGGGATGGCTTCCTGCCGCAGCAGCGGATCCAGCACGCGGTGTAGCGCCAGCGCGGTCAGGCCAAGAATGAGTCCGCCCACACTGAGTAGCGCCAGCGGCGCGCCCCAGGGCAGCCGCGCGACCACGACGCCGAAGACCAAAGCTGCGGCTGCACCCAGAAGCGTGATGGTTGCGCCACTGAACGAAAAGCGCGCGTGCGGCACGGCGCTCGCCCATCGGCCGCCGGGCAGGAGCACGAGAGTCGTGGCTGCGGCCATGAGCAGAAATCCCAGCCACATCCAGTCGACCAGCGGGTTGCTGACTAGTTTGAGGGCAGCCGTGCCCTGGTCGACATCGTGCTTGCCCATGGTGACGTAGAGATCCTCGACCAGGCCGCGCAGGATGGCGACCTGGGTGGCCGGCTCATCGGGCCGCTTGTGGTACACCCAACGCGCAGGCAGAAGCTGGCCCGCGGGCTTGCCGTCGATGAGAACGGTCAGCTCGGCGGTGACCATCTGTTTCTGAAGGTCTTCGCTCTGGGAGAACCCGTCGAAGCGGATGCCGTACTTGCCGAAGCTGCGAGCCTGGCCGACAGACAGGACCACCGCTTCCTCGCGCTGAAAGGCCTGGCCAGCGAATCCCACGAACATGAGGGCCATGCCGAGATGGACCAGATAGCCGGCGTAGGGCCGTCGGACGCGAAAGATGAGCGCACCCAGCGCCGTCACCACCCCCTGGCCCGTGCTGCGGCGACGGCCGAGCACGCCCCGGCCCATCTCCTGGATCACCGCTGCGGCGATGAAGCCCGACAGACCGAGGCAGAGCAGCGCGGCCTTGGATGAGCCCAAACCGCCGGCGACGCACACGCCAGCGACGACGATTCCCGCGACCACCGGCGCGATCAGTCGCCGACGCAGCTCCGGCGGTGCGGTTCGGCGCCACGCCAGAATGGAGCAGAGCCCGGTGAGTAGCAGCAGCGCAATTCCGATGGGCACCATCCAGCGATTGAAGAAAGGCGCGCCCACGCTGATGCGCTCGCGGCCTATCGCTTCGGACAGGGTGGGGAACAAGGTGGCGAACATCAGCACCAGGGCCGCCAGCACGAACAACCAGTTGGTTGCGACTGTCGCCGCCTCACGCGACAGCCAGGAATCCAGCGCCCGCGACGCCCGCAGGGCCGGCAGGCGCGCGAAGAAGAATCCGAAACTGACCAGCAGCACCAGGCCCATGAAGATGGTGAAGATCCACGCCAGCCGCGTGTCCTTGCCAAAAGCGTGCACCGATTGCACGATGCCCGAGCGGGTCATGAAGGTGCCAAAGATGGTGAGAAAGAAAGTCAGGATGACCAGGACGAAGGTCCATCGGCGCAGCAGTCCCCGCCGCTCTTGCACCTTCATCGAATGCAGCATCGCCGTCGCGGTCAACCAGGGCAAAAGCCCCGCGTTCTCGACCGGATCCCAGGCCCAGAACCCGCCCCAGCCGAGCACCTCGTAGGCCCAGATCATGCCGAGCACCAGGCCGAGGGTGAGCAGAAACCAGGAGGCAAGCGCCCAGCGGCGAATCGACGCCAGCCAGGCGTCGTCGAGCTGGCCCGAGATCAGCGCTGCCATGGCGAATGCGTAGGGGATGGTCAGACCCACGAATCCGCCGTACAGCGCGGGCGGGTGGGTGACCATGTAGGGATTCTGCAAGAGAGGATTTAGCCCTTGGCCCGAGGCTGGAATTTCCACGAGGAAGGTGTCGAAGGGGTTCTTCTCGAAGATGATGAGGTAGAGGAAGAAGTCGGCGACCGCGGCCATCACCGCGATGGCGTAGGGCAGGATTTCGCGCTGGCGGTGCCGGTTGCTGTACACCGCGATGGCCGCGAACACGGCCAGCAGGGCCGCCCAAAACAACATGGACCCGTCGAGCCCGCCCCAGTACGCCGAGATCTTGTAGGCCAGCGGGGCCTGCGCATCGGAGTAGTGCTGGACGTACTTGATGCTGTAATCGCCCGACACGAAGGCCTGCACCATGGCCACGCTGGCCAGCCCGAGCACGGCGGCCAAGGCATACACCGCGGCCCGCCCGGATTCGAGCAGACGCGCATTCTTGTGTCGAGCTCCCAGCAGCGACGCCGCGCCGGCGTAGGTCGCTAGCACCAATGCGATCAGGACGGAAAGGGCGCCGAAGTCAGCCATTCGACCTAATCTGTGTTAGATGTCGCCGCTGTCGACCGGGTTTCTCAAGTCGCCATGGTCGCCAGCTTGGCGCGAACGATCATCTTGAAATCCGCGGCGCCCGTGCCAGCCAGGGGAATGTCGAGCCACAGCTGCGACGGGCTGCCGTGGGCCGCCTTCTGGGCGCGTTGGCCAACCGGCGACAGGGCCTGCCAATCCACCGCCGCGCTGGCTGCAGCTTCCAGGGACACGATGGCCACCGGGAGATCGCTGTGCAGGAGCAGGGCACAGAGAGGCTTGCCGCTGACTAGGTAGCGCAAGGCCCATCCGGTCGAGGGGCCGTAGAAGCAGACATCCTCGACGACTTCTTTCTGCTTGAGGAGAAAAGTGCGCGCCGCCTCGAAGCGCTTGCCCAGCGCCAGAGGCAAACGTGCCGTGAAGGCAGCCGGCGCGGGCGGCTGGTTCTTCTTGGGGAACGCGACCCGCGGCGGTGGCGGCACCCGGACCGGCCGTGGCGCGGCTGGCGCCGGCGGGGCCTTGCGCGCAGCGGTTTTCTTTTCAGGCGGCGTTCTTGGCATTTTTTCGGTTGGCCAGGTAGTTCCTGGCGTAGGCGATGATACCAGGCAGGAGCGACAGGAAGATGATCAGGATGATCAGCTTCTCGATATGTTTGGTCACGCCAGGCCAGGTGGTCGCCAGGCCGTAGCCGATGAGGGTCATGCTCAGCACCCAGCCGATGCCCCCGAAGACGTTGTAACTGACGAAGCGGCGGTAGTTCATGCTGCCCACGCCCGCCACCACCGGGGCAAAGGTGCGGATGATGGGAATGAAGCGCGCCAGGATAATGGTCTTGCCGCCGTGGCGTTCGTAGAATTCGTGGGTGCGGATGAGGTGCTTCTTGTTGAAGAAGAGCGAGTTCTCGCGCTTGAAGATCTTGGGCCCGGTCTTGCGGCCAATGTAGAAGCCCACTTGGTCGCCCACCACGGCTGCGATGCAAACCGCCAGGTTCAGCCACACGATATCGAGCAGGGGCTTGCCGGTGGGGTTGGCCGAGGTGCAGAAGATGCCCGCTGTGACCAGCAGCGAGTCGCCGGGGAGAAAGAAGCCCACAAGAAGACCGGTCTCCGAGAAGATCACCGCCACCAGAGCGGCCATGCCGCCCCACTGGATGATGCCCTGGACGTTGTAGATCTTGTGAAACAGATCCATCAATGATTGCAAGACGGCGGCTTCCTTCCGTTTGGGGGTATGGGGAAGTCGCTAACCTGCCCTGCCTCGTGCGCAAGAGCAAGTCCCGCGCCGAGGAACTGCCTTCGCGGGGAGCGATGCAGGTGACGGTGGGCTCGGTTTTAGGGGCGACCGCAGGTCGCCCCTTGCCCCGAGGTCAGCCGGGCGACCGCAGGTCGCCCCTACCTCAGATCCGCTGCCAGCCCATGAAGGTGATGGACAGGCAGTGGTACTCCAGATCCGATGACAGCGTCACCCGGGCAGTGAGACGGTCGAAGCTCTGGTGTTCCTGCAACCAGGCTGTGGCCACCTCGTCCAGGCGGTCTCGGTCCTTGCGCTTGGTGGCGCTAAAAACCTTGACCTCGACCAGACGAAAGCCAGACACGGCTTCGTCGAAGTCTTCGACGGCCAAGGCTGAAGTGGGCCACGATTGAGCTTCCATTGTTTCTAAGGCTACCCCATGTGTGGTTTCGGTCACGGCCAATATCACCTATTTGTCGGAAAAGGCCAACTGGTTCAGTCCGGCCGCTATATAGATTATGATGCCGTCCCAGTCGATCGGGTTTCGCGGCAGAGCACCATTCTCCGGCTATGGCCAACACACTTCACATCGTGCTGGTTTACGTCCACGTCCAGCCTCACCTGGTCGAGGCGTTTCGCGCGGCTACGCTGGCCAATGCCTGCGAGAGCGTCAAGGAGCCGGGCGTGGCGCGCTTCGATGTCGTGCAGGATTTCGACGATCCCACGCGTTTCGTCCTGCTTGAGGCGTACCACGGACCCGAGGGTGCGGCTGCGCACAAGGAGACCGCTCACTATCGCCGGTGGCGCGATACCGTGGCACCCATGATGGCCGAGCCGCGCACGAGCAAGAAGTATCTCAACGTCACCGAGGACGCCACGTGGTGAACTTCGAATTCGCGACCGCCGTGCGGCTGCTGTTTGGTCCCGGCAGGCTGGCGGAGGTGCCGGCTGCCCTGCGCGCGCAGGGTGTGCGTCGCATTTTGGTCGCGACCAATCTGCCAGGCCCTGGCGCCGAGCGCTTGCGATCCCTGCTCACCGCGGCTGGCATCGAGTCGGTGGTGTGGCTCGTGGATCAGGAACCCACGGTGGAATCGGTGTCGGCTGCTCTGGCGCGGAGCCGGCGCGAGGGCTGCGACGGCGTGGTGGGGCTGGGCGGCGGCAGCGCCATGGACACGGGCAAGGCCGTGGCCGCTCTGGCCACCAACCGAGGTGTCCTGCTCGACTATTTGGAGGTGGTGGGTCGTGGGCAGCCCTTGCAGGCGCGGCCGTTGCCTTTTGTCGCCATCCCCACCACGGCCGGCAGCGGCGCTGAGGTGACTCGCAATGCGGTCATCGGTGTGCCGGCCGCCAAGGTCAAGGTCAGCCTGCGCAGCCCGCATTTGCTGCCCATTCTGACGGTGCTCGATCCGAATCTGCTCGACGGTTTGCCCAAATCCGTGGTGGCATCCAGCGGCCTGGACGCCCTGTCGCACCTGGTGGAGGCGCTGGTTTCAGGTCGGGCCAATCCCTTGACCGATGCGCTGGGCGCCGAAGGGCTGCGGCGTTCGGCGCGGGCCTTGCGGCAGGCCTACACCTCGGGCATGCACGCGGACACGCGCGAGGACCTGATGCTGGCGAGCCTGTGCGGTGGTCTGTGCTTGGCCAATGGGGGGTTGGGCGCTGTGCACGGTTTCGCGGCGCCGTTGGGCGGGATGGTGCATGCTCCCCATGGGGCTCTGTGTGCGGCCTTGCTGGGGCCCGTGATGGACGCAAACCTAAGGGCCTTGGCCGAGCGAGAGCCCGAGCACCCCGCCAGGGCGCGCTATCGTGAGATCGCCGAAATCGTGACGGGACGGCACGGCGCCGAAGCCCACGACGCTGTGGTCTGGGTGCGCGATCTCTGCCAGGCCCTTGATGTGCGGGGCCTCGGCCATCACGGTTTGTCGGCCGACGCGATCCCGGCATTGGTGGCCAAGGCCAAGGCCGCCAGCAGCATGCGCGGTAACCCCGTGCAACTTTCCGAGGATGAGCTAGGCGATATCGTCAGGGCTGCCCTATGATGCTTGATTCCTCATCCATGGAGGCAGAAAAGCTCTTATGTGGTTAAACGAGGGAGCCGATACGCCTGTCGGGAACTCCATGGCCCGACTTCCATTGCCCCGCGCGGTTCCCAAGCCTCGTCCGGGGAAAGAAACTGTTGCACCAGACGCCCAGCTCGTCCTGGGGCAGTGGGCGGAGATTTTCGCTAACGGCTCGCTGACGCCGCTGCATGGATTCGTCTTCAGCTTGCGGCCCGGCGAGGTGCTCTTTACCTTTCCCGACCTGCTCGCGGCCCCGGATGGTCTTGAGGCGGGGCATGACGTGGTGGTTCGCTACGCCGGCGGCTCAGGTCGCCACACCGGCCATGCGGCTATTCTGCGCGTGTCTGGCGGCCCACCGGTCACGGCGGCCTTGCAGCGACTTGTGAGGGTTGAGACCGAGCAGCGCCGACGATTTTCACGCCTCAGCGTGCGGCTGCCAGCGACGCTGGCCGCAGGGGACGAGTCCCCGCCAGCGGCTAGCAAGCAAAGTGATGCGCGGGCCCGTGTCCGCAATCTGGGTGCGGGCGGTGTGTCGGTCGAAACTTCGTTGCTGCTCGCGGCCGGCGATGGCGTGAATCTGACCCTGCCTGAGAAGGCCAGGACTGTGGCCAAGAACGCACGTCAAGTCGCTGGGAAAGTCCTGCGCGTGGAGAAGAGCGGCAAACGCAAGCGTGCACCGCGGGTGGCCAGCGTGGAGTTCTCGTTCACGTCGGACGACGAGCGCAATGCCTGGGCACAGCTGGTCCTGGCCCTGCGGCGCAAACGCAAGTAACGTCGTCGCGTCACTCTTCGATTCACCGACGGCCGACGATCCGGGCCGCTGGCTCGCCGGTCCTGCGCTTCCGGTCCTCACGTACCGTAGTACGCTCCGGGCCGGTTCTCGGCCCGGCTTCGCCATCGACTCCGGCTTGTCGGCCGACGCCCGAGGCGAATCTGATCGAGCCGAGCGGAGTCGGAAGTCAAGAGGGTCGACGGCCTGGCTGTCTCTGTGGTGAAGTAGGCTGCAATGGAAAGCGAGCGACGCCTCGGGCTGAGCAGCGCCACAGCCCTGGTGGTGGCGAACATGGTGGGCACGGGTGTGTTCACCACGAGTGGTCTCCTGATAGCTGATCTGGGTTCGGCCTGGCTGGTGCTGCTGGCCTGGGTTCTGGGGGGCGTGGTCGCGTTGCTCGGGGCTTTGTGCTACGGCGCGCTTGCCCGCCACATTCCCGAATCGGGCGGAGAGTACGTGTTTCTGTCGCGCACTCTGCATCCGGCACTTGGCTACTTGGCCGGCTGGGTTTCGCTGCTGGTGGGTTTTGCCGTCCCGCTGGGCGCGCTGGCTTTTGCCTTCGGGCAGTACATGTCCGCCTTGGGCGGCGTTGCTTTGGCCTCCCCGCGCTTGACGGGAACGGTGATCATCTTGGTTGCAGCATCCGTGCATGCGGTGTCCGTGACCGCCGGGGCGCGGGCGCAGGCGATCGCTGTGGGCATCGAGCTGGTGGTGATCGCGCTGTTCACCGGGTTCGGCATGGGGCAGCTTGCGCACGAAGGACTACACAACGTGGCGGCTCCGGGCCGAGTGGCGGGCTTGGGCGTGGCCCTGGTCATTGTCTCCTACAGCTACCAGGGCTGGAACGCGGCTGTGTACATAGGCGGCGAGGTGGCCGAGCCGAGGAAGAACCTTCCCCGGGCCTTGGTGCTGGGAACCGTCCTCGTCACCACGCTCTACCTTGGGCTCAATGCCGTGTTCGTGTTGGGGGCGCCGGCGTCCTTGCTGGCGGGAAAGGTGGACGTGGGCCGCATCACTGCCCTGGTCTTGGGCGGGCCGCGCCTGGCCAAGTTGGTTTCAGCCCTGATTGCCTTCGTGCTCGCGAACTGCATCTCGGCGCTTGCCATGGCCGGGCCCCAGATCACGGCGCGCATGGCGGCTGACGGCTCTCTGCCGCGGGTGCTGGCGGTGCGACCGGGCCGGCCCCCGCGCGTCGCGCTCCTCGCGCAGACGGCGATCGCTATCGTGGCTCTCTGGACAGCGGCCTTTGCCAGTATGCTCACCTATGTCGGCTTCACCCTGAGCCTGATGACCGCGGCCACCGTGCTGGGACTGGTGTGGGAACGGCACAAGCGAGGTCCGGCCCTGGAGGTTCCAGGCTGGCCGTGGGTGCCGGTCGTGTTTCTGGTTTTCGTAGTCGGCGCCACAGCCTTCACCGTAGTCGAGCGGCCGCGGGAGAGCCTGGTGGGTTTGTCGACGCTGGCGGTTGGCCTGCTGGCGTACTGGCTGCAAAAACGGTGGGCCAGGGCCCGCGGAAGTTAGGCCGCCCGAAAGGCCGGGCCGCGGATCGCGGGTCGCGTGGGCGAGGGCGTGAGGGTGAGGTCGGGTAGCCCGGGGCAGTTGCCCACCCCGAGCCCCCACCGGAACCGGACAAGGAGATTTCCACCATGCGGGCATCGCCACGGAAGACGGCTCCCAGAGAGCGTTTGAGGGTCAGATAGCTTTCGATAGCCTCGACGATGGTCATTGGAGCTCTCCCAGATCGTCGAGCGCAACTCTGCGCAGCGAGGCCAGATCAGCGACTTCGTCCCAGGTCGGACCAAGAGGTAGACCTTCCTCGCGGTAGATACGCGGCAGCAACACCGCCGCGGCCAGGCCGCGCCTCACCCAGCCTCGCCCCTCGCAGTACGCGAACCATGAACGCAGCATCTTCCTGAATCGCGGCTGGGCTGAGTGGTTGAAGTTGCGCGGGCCATGTGGCGGATAGGGGCAAGAATGGCAGTTCTCCACCGTTCTCGGGTGTCAGGTTTTCACCGGGCGTTGCACCCTGTCCGCGCCGCCACCGGCTGATTGCTGTCGTTTCCCGACAGAAGGGCGGTGGCACCAAAGTTGCTGCACCTTGATCGCGATGAACGACACAAGGCTCAGATTTCGCCGGGCTGCCGGTTCGATGGTTCTCGCCACTTCTCTCTTTGCCTGCGATCCGACCCCCAACTATCCGACGCCGCAGGAACCGGTGGTGGGAACGGTTCAGGAAGAAAAGGGCGTGGTGGTGGGTGGGACCAGCCAGCAGATCGGGATGCACTACATCGGGTACTTGGGAAAGGACAGCCTCCGCATCACCATCCCCGCCGGTGCCTATCCCGTGGGTACCCGCGTGACGGTTCGAATCGTCTCGGAATTCGGGCCGCCGGGCAGTCCCGACGAGACACTGGGGCGCCTTCTGGGCTGGCTACTCAGCCCGGGGAGTGCGCTTCAAGTCTTGCCGGCCAGCCCGCCACCTGCGCTGTCCCTCCGTGTGGAATTTGACAACATAGGAAGGAACGCAGGGGTCATGGATCTGCTTCATGCGCATGAAGGAGACTCGGCCTGGGTCACGGTGGCCAAAGTGGATTGCAATGGGCCGACAGTCGCCTTTGACATTGGCGAGCCCGGCCTGTGGACCCTGGCGCGACCCCCTGTGCCCCCGAACCCGAAGGGAAACCAGACCGATGCGGGCCGCGACTAGCTTCTCGGCAACGGTGGTTCTGGGTCTGTGCTGCGCCTGGCCGGCTGCCGCGCAAACGCAACCCTTGGGATCTTCTCTTGTCGTCGAGGCGCACGGGGGCCTGCATGACCCTCTCGGCACCGACGGGTTGGCTCTGGTCTTCGACCGGGGCGGCAGACTCTCGGCAGGTGTCGGCGCGGGCTGGAATGCGTTCGAGGGCAATTTGTGGGTGAACGAGAGCGTGTTCGGACGGGTGCGCGTCCTGCGCCGTGGGCCATTCGCCCTCGACGCAGGGACCATCCTGTCCCGAGGAAGAACCTCGGCTTCTCGAACCTACAACCCGCCCAACTCTCACTACCCGCAGGAAAGCCTGACCTGGAAATGGAGCCCCGCCTACCGCGCGACAGGCACACTGGGCGCTGAGGTGGCCGGCCAACGCTGGTCGTTCCGCCTTGAGGCCGGCCTCGGCTATCTCCTCAACCGTCCGACCTGCAGGTACTCGGGATCCGAGATCTCGTTCACCGGCGACTGCAACTCGGATGAGATCCCAGCGGCCTACCACTTCTCCGTGGCGCCAGGTCAGATCGTACCGTCCTTTGGGGCCACGCTTGGCTACCGCCTTGGCGTCTCTGAGCCAGAAACACCGCCTGCCGCCGCCGGGGATGACTATCGGTCGCCGACCATGGCCCTCGCCTTGTCGACGCTCTCAACGTTCGTTCCGATCGCGGTTGCGGCAGTGGCAGCGATTCCCGGAAGTGGTGCCCCCTGCTCCGCGACACGCTGTATCGTGGCTCCTGCCATTGCGGCGCTCGGGATCACCTTCGGTCCCAGCGTCGGTTACGCCTACGCTGGCGAACCGCTTCGCGCCTGGGGTATGGGGGCACTGCGCCTGGCCGTCATCGCCGGCGGAACAGCCGCGACTCTCAATGTGGCACTTTCTTGCCTTGGGGATGACGAAACACCGTGCCCTGACAAGGGGAACATGAAGTTGCTCGCCGCAACCCTGTTCACTGCCTCCTTTGTCTCGGCTGTGTACGACATCGCCACGGTGCCCAACGCCGTCCGGCGCAGCAACGCCCAGCACAGACTGACCAACCTAGGCCTGGTGCCAGTAGTCACCCGCAACGGGCCGGCCCAGCAACAGGGCCTGGCCCTGGCCGGGCAGTTCTGATTCCTTTGCGCCCCGATGAATTGGGCCGCGGATCGCGGGTCGCGAACCGCCAAGTTTGGCGGTATCACCATACGCGGCAATCGCGATTGGCAGGGGGCCGGCCAGCCGATCTTCCTGACCTCAGAAGGCCAATCGCGCGTCAGGGCTCAGGGCGCAGCGGCGCATTGGTGCTATCTGGGCGGCAAGAGTGGCGGCAAGCTGGCCGGCGTGGCCATCTTGTCCCACCCGCAGAATTCCGCGAAGCCCGAGGCGGTCTACGTCGATGCAGAAGCTCCCATCATGGGTTTCGCCCCCACCGAGAAGGGATCGATCACGGTGCGTCCTGGGAAGCCGCTCAAGTTGAGATACCGGTTCGTCGTGCTCGACGGCAAGCCGGACAGGAAGCTGCTGGACCATCTGTGGGATGATTTCGCGAATCCGCCGGCCGTCGACGTGCGCCTGCTGGCAAGCCCGTAGTCCACTTACCGCAGGCCGGGATCGTCGTGTATCCTAGTACTGCCGCATGTCACCCGGACCTCCCCCGAAGCCGCCCCAGGGAGGCGGACGAGCTGGATCGGGTGTGCCGACGTCAGGCGCACCACCCGCCCGGACGCCTGCACTGGACCCACGAGCGGGTTTGCCGGGAAGCAATCCTTTTTCGTCCACGGCCTCGGCGGGAAGACCCCAGCAGACGGGGGGCGTCGCCCGCTCGGTGCAGACACCAGCTCCGCGTTCCAATCCAGCGGCGTCGGCTGCGGTGCGCGCCCTTGCTGCTGCGTTGAAGTTGCCTACGGCTGGCGACGCCGCGGGATCGGGGGGCAGCGCCGGCGCGGCCTCAACCGCAACGCCACCCGCGTCGGGCGTCGGCGCAGGATCGCCCCCGCCGGCTGTCCACGCATCCCGCAGGCTGCCCACTTCAGGTGGAGATCCCAGCCTCCGTGCCGGTGGCATCCTGGCCCCCTCATCGGCCGTGCGGCCGTCAGGCAGTGAACCGGCGCACGACGCAGGGGTGGCAGGATCCCGTCCGCTCGTGCAACCCGGCGTGGCTGGTCAGGTGAAACGACCGGGGGCCGTCCCGCTTAGCACTCCGGCAGCCCCGGCAAGGCCCGTGCTGACCCCAGCGCCTCGTGCCGGCGTCGCGACTCCATCTTCCGGCGCGATGAAGAAGCCAGCGTCGCCCGCGGAAAGTCCCAGCGGAGAACTCGCAAGCGCAGGGCCCGCGTACGCGTCGGCGGCGCCGGCCCCGGCCGCCCGCGCTGCCGCGGCCCTTCCCGATTCACCGCGGCCCGCTCCGCCGATCCGACCGCGAGCCCGCCTCGCCCTGGTGGTGGGTGTGATAGCGGGCGCGTTGCTCATGGCCGGGGCCGCGTTTCTGCTGGTCTACCGATCGGTTGAATCCTGGCGACAGGAAGGCATGGGGACAGACCCGCTTGGCCGCGTCCGGGCACGCAAGTCGGGATCCACCACGCTCGGGATCGAGTACCACACAGACGGGAATGCCTTGCGCGACAGCTTGCTGGTGGGTGATCGTATTCTCGCCCTTGGCAGCGCGGGAAACCTGCTGGTGTTCGATCACACCAGTTTCAGCCTGCTGGGCGAGCGGCACGCCCGACGCAGCTTCGTTTGCATCGGTCGCGGCGACGAGACGGGCATGTATGCGGGCCTGTCCAATGGTGCGATCGTCGAGGTCAACCCGACCGACCTGTCGCTGACTGAAGTGGGCGAGGTGGCCGGGCGACCGGAATGGATCGGCCGCCGAAAGGCCGGCGTGCTGGTGGCCATCAGCAATCCCAGTCGCGCTTCCTACGGGGCGGGCGCGGGCCGCGGATTCGCGCACAAGCTCAAGGATCTGGGCACCGGGCGCGAATATCCCCTCGACGCTCCGACGACATTCTTTCTCGACAGCAGGGACCGTCTTTGGGTGGGCAGCGATCACGATGACCACAGGTCCAAGCTGCAGGTTGTCGATCTGGCGGCGGGCACCATCAAGGAGACCCCGGCCAAGGGCGGATGGGACGGGCTGCAAGGCATCAGCGAGATAGGCGACGGGCAAATCTGGGCCTTTGGCGGCAGCACCCGGCCCGAGGGTCCTGCCAGTTTCATCGTCCGGGTCGATGCCAGCGGGAAAGCTGTCACGCTGTGGTCCGCGGGCGCTGACCGGGCGAAGATGCCGTCGGGGGCGCCGGACACGCCCATCACGCAAATCCTGTCCGCGCCCGGCCGCGCGGGTGCCATCGTGGTGTCGGCTCATGACGTGGTGGAGGTCGATGCCAAGGTCAAAGAATGGAAGCCCATGGGGTCCGTGGGCTTCAAGGTCCAGCACGGCGCGCGTGCCGACTTGCGCGCGGTGGGAAGGGCCCATCTCGACGGCGAGCGGGTCATCCTGACCCTGGCCAGCGGCGGTCTTATGGACATCACCGCCGACAGCACGCATCGCCACCTCCTCGACGGACAGGATTCCGTCTCGCTCCCCACCGAGATCGAGCGCATGGGCGATGGCTTGGCTTTTTACGGAGCGGGCGGCCCCCTGCTGTATTCGCGCGGGGGCTGGCGTGCGGTGCCCGAAACCGTAGCGCCGCCACGCGATCTGATGGGCGTGGCACGTAACCCAGGCGAGGAGCGCCTGTGGGCCGCCCTGGTCAGCATCCCGCTCGACGACAAAACCAATGTCATCGTGGCCAAGGCCGGGTCGCGCCGCTACCACAACGGCCACATGCACGGGCTGAAGGACACTTTTGTCACCGGGCAGTGGAAGGACGGCAGCTTCAAGGTGATGAGTCAGGAGGACATCGCGCTTGAGCCCGACGACACCTTCGCCACGCCTGACAAGCAGCTGTGGAATGTGGACAACCAGGGACTATGGAATTTTTCGGCCGGCAAGTGGCGCATGGTCATGAGCCTGCCGTCTTCTAGCCACGGCGCTTTGGCAGACGCGGGAAGCGCGCTGTTCGACGTGCAGGCCGGGCGGCGAATCTTGTCGGTCAAGTCAGCCGTGGGTGAGCCGCTGCGCTTCGTGGCGGGGGTGGGCCCGCCCTGGATCGGTTTGCCGTTCGGTGCATTTGCGTGGACCATGGCCCGTCTCGATCTCAACGAGGCAGGCGGCATTCCGCTCATCGACGACGTCCCGGTCGCCATCGATGGCGTGCGCGTGCAGATTCGCGATGCGCTGGCCTGGAGCAAGGGCCGGCTGCTGCTCGCCACCAACCAGGGGCTGTGTCTGTACGACCTGCGCTGGGGCAACTGCAAGGCGCTTGCACCCAGCGGGCTGGGCGACGAGGTGGGCGTCATCATGCGGGATCGATCGAAGCGCGTGTGGGTGGCGGGGCGTGGGCTGTGGCTACTGGAAAGCGAAAGCGTGGCGCGGCCGCTTCACCCGGCGGTGCCGGCCTTGGCCGAGGCCGACGTGATAGCCATGGCCGAGGCGCCCGACGGTCGGCTGGCCCTCGGGCTGGTGGGCCGCGGGGCGGTGATCATCGACGTGCCGTCTAAGTGGTTGCAGCGGGCGCCCAAAACGCCGGCGCAACTTGAATCCTGGGAAGCGCCCCGAGCGTTCGAAGGTCGCTTTTCGGATCAAGCGGTTGTCATACGGACCTGCCGGTCGTCCGCCGAGCGCGGGGCAGCTGACAGTGAAGAACTGGCCTTTGCTGGGCTGAGGACGCAACTGGCAGGCGCCGTGCTGGAAGCAAACCCGCGCGTGCACATGGGCGAGGAATGTGCGCTTGGCCGGCGCCCCGACATCGGGATCTACGGAACCGACGCTGACAGCCTGGAAGCGCCGGTGCTGGCGATGCTACGCAAGAGCCCGCTGTGGCCCGAGCTGGGTGTCGCCAAACGCTACGGCCCGCCCGGCAGCCGCACGGTCGAGGTGAAGCCGTGCGAAGCGGGTGGCGACAAGAAGTAGAGCCCGGCGGCGCGTTCAGTCAAAATGAATGACTATCTCCTTCAAATCGAAGGAGACGCGAGCGGCACGCCGAGCATCGGGAGCCTCGCCGTTGTCGATCACCAGATCGGAGCTGCAGCGGATTCGTGGTATACGCGTCCGACCTGGGCTAGCGACTAGACATGGCCCAAGCCTTGCAGCGCCCGAAGGGTCTTTCTTTTTGCGTCTAGGGATCGGGGCAGGCCATGCAGTTGCTGTTGATCAATCCATCAAATCCGCTCGTCAGCATCGTCAACCTCGGCGAGAGTCGCTGGAACCAGTATCGCGTTTGGCAGCCGCTCAGTCTCATGGCGCTGGCCGGCCTGACTCCTCCGGATTGGGAGATCACCATCGTGGACGAGAACCTGGGTGTGCCGGACTACGCGGCCATGCCACGACCGGACCTGGTGGGGATCACCGCGTTCACCTCCCAGGCAGGCCGAGCGTACATCGTCGCGGCCCACTTTCGCCGTCTGGGCGTTCCCGTGGTCATGGGCGGTATCCACGCCACCATGTGCCTTGACGAAGTGATCGACCGGGTGGACTCGGTCGTGACGGGCGAAGCGGAGGGCATCTGGGCTCAGGTTCTCGAGGACGTGCGGCAGGGTCGCCTGCAACGCCGCTATGAGGGCGGGCTGGCTTGCATCGAAGAGATGCGCCCGGCGCGACACAATCTCCTGCCACCGCGCTACGCGTTTGGCGCCATTCAGACCACCCGTGGCTGCCCCTTGAACTGCAGCTTCTGCAGCGTGACCTTGTTCAACGGCGCCTCATATCGACAGCGACCCGTCGCGGATGTCGTGCGCGAGTTCCAGCTCATCCCGCAGAAGCGGGTTCTGTTGGTCGACGACAATCTGGTCGGGACGCGCAGTGACCACATGGCTCGGGCCAAGGATCTGTTTCGCGCCATGGCTGCGGCGAACCTGGGCAAGCAGTGGATTGGCCAGGTCACCATCAATTTTGCCGACGACGAGGAGTTGCTCACATTGGCTGCCCGGTCCGGGTGTAAGGGCGTGTTCATCGGCTTCGAGACCCCGAGTGCCGAGGGACTGTGTGAGCTGGGCAAGAAGTTCAACCTGGTGCGGGGCCGCGATTTCCGCGCCTCGGTGGCGCGCATCCACCGCCACGGCATGGTGGTCGTGGGTTCTTTCATCATCGGACTGGACGCGGACCAGCCGGGCATCGGCGGGCGCATCGCCGAAACGGCGACCCGCTACGGCGTCGACAACATCAATGCGCTCTTTCTCACGCCTCTGCCTGGAACGCAGCTGTGGGACAAGATGGCCGGGGAAAAGCGCTTGGCGGTCAATGATTTTCCGCAGGACTGGCAGTACTACACTCTGACCTATCCGGTGGCGCACTATCTCCACCTGTCGCTCGACCAGGTCATCGCCGAAATGGATAGCTGCGGCCGAAAGTTCTACTCAATCCCCCGCATCCTCCGTCGCGCGGGCATCAGTCTGTGGCAGCGTCGCGGTTTTCTCATCAGCCTGGTCGCCAGTCTTTCCTACCGGAGCAATCTGCGCGTCGACCGCCACGCCTACGCCGAATTCAAGCGTGCGCGGGGCAGTCGCTACGAAAGTAGCCCGGCAGATTCTCGGCGCCGCCTGACAACGCCAGTTCCCGTCGACAACAAAGCGAGCGCAGGGCTACTTGCCCAAGATATACTGGGTCCCGTCGGTGAAGAAATTCGACCCCAAGGCGAGCCCACTTGAGCGGGCCCCCGATTTCAATCCGGTGAAGCCGCAACAAGCTGGACCAGGGCTTCTCGGCTCTCCCAAGCGGCCCGTGGCACCCTCAGAATCCGCTCACCAACACGGGCATGGCGCTCACCAGGTTCTTGCCACTCTTGCCATTGCCGATCTGCCCCAGCTCGTTGTCGCCCCAGCAGTAGACCGCACCGCCACTGGTCACCGCGCACGTGTAGAACTCGCCCGCGCACACGCTGGTCGCTGGCTGCGACAATGTAACGCTCACCGGGACGTCGCTGTCAGTCATCGAACCGCCGTTGCCTAGCTGCCCGTAGGCATTGTAGCCCCAGCACTCAATGGTTGAATCAACCATCACCGCACAGGAGTGGCTTCTGCCCAGGGCCATGGCGGAGGCATTCTTCAAAACCAGCGCGTGAACCGCCGCATACGCGTAGCCTGTGGTGCCACTCTTGTCGCCAAGTTGCCCATAGAAGTCGTCGCCCCAGCACTGCACGTTGAAGGGACTGACCGTCGCAGCGCCAACAGCACAGCTATGAACGCTCCCCACGCCCACAGCAGTCGCGGTGATATTCTTGGCGTTCACCGCCACTGTGGTGGGGGCGGAATTGCCATTCCCGAGCTCGCCGGCACCATTGTCTCCCCAACAGTAGACGCTGCCTCCGGATCGAATGGCGCAGCTGTCGTCATGCGACGCAACCAACACCGTCACGTTGGTCAGGGAAGTCGAAGGCGAGAAACTCGTCAAAACGGACACGGGCGACACACTGGGAGTGTTGCTGCCGTTCCCTAGCTGGTGATAGTGGTTGTCGCCCCAGCACTTGACGGTCTTGTCCGCCAGCAAGGCACAGGAGTGGGTGTCACCGACCACGACGGACGAGACACCGGAAAGTGAGCTCCTATCCGCATTGCTAACGGTTGCTGGAATGATGCTACGTGTGTTGTAGCCCGATACCCCGTTACCCAATTGTCCATTTATTGTTGTCAAATTGGTAAAGGCAATCCGTTTCTCGACGTCGGGCTTGGCGATTGGTGGCTCAGCTTGCGTCTGCGGGCGGGCACATTCCTCGGGCCGCTTGTCCGTGCGCCAGCGCAGGAAGATCGGCTGGCGCAGAAGTCCGTCGCTGGTGATCTCCTTGTAGCGCACCTCGCACACCAGGCGCGGCTTCACCCAGGTATGCTCTCGGCCGCGCGGAACTGGCCCCGAGCAAGGGGGCTCGGCCTGCACGTCGTCGTGCAGTTCCTGCGGCAGGCTCGCAAGATCCTTTTCGCTGAGGCCGCTGCCCACCCGTCCCATGTACACCAGTGCGCCGGATTCCAGCGCTGCCAGGTGCAAGGCGCCCAGCCCGCTGCGCAGACCACGGGGCGCGGTGTAGCCCACCACTGCGAAATCCGTGCTGCGGTCGCGCCGGATCTTCAGCCAGTCGGGGGAACGGCCGGCACGATAGGGCGACTCGGCCCGCTTGGCCATCACGCCCTCTAGTCCCAGGCGCGCAATCTCCTCGAACATCTCTTGCCCGCGCGTTTCGATATGGTCCACGTAGTGCAACGGTCCCACTGTCGGCAGCAATCGGCTGAGCAGCGCCTTGCGTGTGGAAAGCGGCAGCGAGCGCAGATCGCGATTCTCGAAAGCCAGCAGATCGAAGACGAACAGGCTGGCAGGCAGGCTCAGGGCCGCGTGTTCGATGTCGGGCTGTCGGGTGAGCAGCGCCCGTCGCTGCAGGCGCTCGAAACTGGGTCGGCCCTGCTCGTCGCAGACTGTGATCTCGCCGTCTAGCACCACATCCGCCGGCAACGCAGCCAGCGCCGCCGCCAGATCGGGATACAGCGCAGTGGCGTCGCTGCCATGGCGGTAGAGCAGCTTGCCTCGTCCACCTTCGTGCGCGGCCAAGGCGCGGAAGCCGTCGTATTTGATCTCGAACAGCCAGCCTGGCTCGGAAAAGGACTGCGGCCGTGTCTCCGCCAGCATCAACTGCACCTGATCGGCCCGCAGAGGGGAGGGCGGCAGCTTCGCGACCTGCGCGCGCACCTCGGCCCAGCGGGGCGAGCCGTCGCGCACTTCTTCGATGGTCAGGCCCGACAGCACCGAAGCCTCGGACAAGTTGCTTTCGCCCCCGCGGACGACGTAGGCATCGCGTTCTTTGATGAGCAGCCAGTCCTTTTGACTTTTCGCCAGACGCACCAGTGACCAGGCCCCGCGCAATTTGTAGCCGGCAAAGGTGAAACGCAGCTTGCCCTTGACCAGTATGGTTAAATCATGGCGCGGGCAATGGCGGGTGCAACCATCTCGTTCGGGTTGGTGTCGATCCCAGTGAAGCTGTATCCGGCGACACAGCCGTCTGCTGGAATTGCGTTTCACTTCTTACACAGCAAAGACGGCTCGCGGCTGCATCAGCAATACCTGTGCGCCAAAGATGGCCAAGTGGTGCCACGCGAGGAAATGGTCAAGGGTTACGAATTCGCCAAGGACCAGTACGTGACCTTTACCAACGAAGAGATCAAGGCATTGGAGGAAAAGGCGACCCAGGCCATTGCCATTGCGCAGTTCGTGCCTGCGGACAAGGTCGATCCCATCTACTTCGATCGGCCCTACTACCTGGCGCCCGACAAGGGCGGCGAGAAGGCCTACCGTCTGTTGGTCGAGGTGATGCACCAGAGTGGCCGCGCCGCCATAGCCCGCTATGCCGCGCACGACCGGCTGTACCTGGTGATGTTGCGGCCGGTTTCTGGCGCGCACCCGGGCAGCGGCGGGCTGGTCATGCAGCAACTGCTGTACGCCGACGAGGTGCGCCCCTTGGCCGAGGTGCCGATACCCGAGGGTCAGGCGAGCGAGGCCGAACTGAAGCTGGCCAGTCAGGTGGTGGAGCAGATCGCGTCCGACAGCTTCGATCCGGCGGCATATCGCAACGACGTGCGCGATCGTATGCAGGCCGAGATCGAGCGCAAGGTGGCGGGTCACGAGGTTTCTGTTTCAGCCGCGCCAGAGCAGCCCGCACAGATCATCGATTTGATGGAGGCGCTCAAGGCCAGCCTGGCGGCGCGCGGCCAGCCGGCGCCGATGGGTCCGCGCGAGACTGAACGCAAGCCGGCTCGAGCCGCACCTTCACACGGCGCGCGGCCCAAGGCACACGCCTCACGGGGCTAGAAGGGAGGGCGGCGATGCGGGTGTGGGTCGGGACAAGCGGATTCAGTTACCCGCCCTGGCGTGGGTCGTGCTACCCGGAGAAGCTTCCCGCCGCTGACATGCTGGCCTTCTACGCGCAGCAACTCCCGACGGTGGAAATCAACAACACCTTCTACCGCATGCCCAGCACGAGCCTACTCGAACACTGGTCTGCCGCCACGCCAGCTGATTTCATTTTCGCCCTCAAGTGCAACCGACGCATTACCCACGAATTGCGACTGCACGAAGCAGAGAGCGCGGTTGAGCGTTTCGCCAAAGGGGCCGTGTCCCTGGGAAGCAAGTTGGGCCCGGTGCTGTTCCAGTTGCCGCCCTGGTTGCACAAGGATCTGGAGCGTCTGGATGCGTTCCTGGCCGTACTGGCGCAGGTGGGGCAAGGAATTCGCCCGGCCTTCGAGTTTCGTCACGCCTCGTGGTTCAGTGACGATGTCTATGCCAGCCTGCGCGCTGCCGGGGCTGCGCTGTGCATCGCCGAAGCGGAAAAGCTGGAGACCCCGCTGCAAGCCACGACATCGTGGGGCTACCTGCGCCTGCGCCGCGAAGACTACACGCCCGCGACGCTCGACGCCTGGGCCAGTCGCATCGCTGAGCAGCCCTGGAGCGAAGCCTACGTCTTCATCAAACACGAGACGGCAGAGGCGCCTGGCCTGGCTCGCCGGCTGCTCGATGCCTTCCCAGATTCCTCAATCGCCCATGGCGGAGCGAAAGTGCAGACCGCCGAAGCTGCCGTCGGAAGACACGGCGCCCTCTAGCCCGAGGGCCAGGCGCGGGGTGACGTGGTGCCGCTTAACGTGGTCCCGTAGGAGCGGGTAGCCAACCGGGCCGGGACGAGGCTGAGTCCCCTTCTGCGGTCGACCGACCTTCCTTTTCGAACTGTCGTACTTCCTCGCCGCCAGCTGCCGAAACCAATCCAAAATCGTTCCAGGCTTCGCGACCTGGCAACACTTCTTTCGCTCTTCCGGGCTCAAGGCATTGCCCGCCACGGCGCAGCCAAAACGCGCACCAGAACTGCTCCTACGATCGATAGGCGGGCGCGAATACTTCCTTGGCGAAGGTCTCGAAGGTCGTCGTCATGGACACCACCGAACCGCCAGCCTCGGGGGCGATCAGTCCTTGGCCCGCGCCCCGGTACATTTCCATGAACGCCGAGACCAGCGAGGGATTGAAGCCGGCTTGCCTGAGTCCCTGTTCGACATCTCCCAACGACACCTGCACGTAGCGAACCGGCTTGCCGATGGCTTGTCCGAGAATGCCGACGAGTTCGGTCTGCGTGATGGCCTTGGGGCCAATCAGGTGGACGACGCTCTTGCCGGAAAAGTCTAGGCGTTCGAGCCTACCGCCGGCGTAGCTACCGATGTCGGCGGGGGCGATCATCGGCACCGCGGCATCGGCCGGCATGAGGCCGCCGTAGATCCCTTGTGCCTTGACCGAGCCCAAGCCCATGAGCACGTTCTCCATGAAAAAGCCCGCACGTAGGAAGAGCGCGTTGAGCCCAGCGATCTTCTTCAGCCGCTCCTCGAAGTGGTGGAGCGCGACGATGGGTCCGGTGCCTTGGGTGTGGTGCGCGCCTAGGCTGCTCAGGAGCACGACGTGGCGTACCCCAGTCGCTTCGATGCCACCCGCCAAAGCGTCGATCACGCGAGTTTGATACGCGCGGAAATCGTTGGTCGCCATGTTTGGCGGAATCAGGAGATAGGCGGCTTCGGCTCCCGAAAGGACCTCGCGAACGAAACCCGCATTCTCGATATCGCCGACGCAGCTCTCCGCACCAGCCTTGGCCAAGGGGGCCAGTTTCTCTCGCTGCCGGCCGACTACGCGAATCGTCTTTCCCCTCTTGAGCAGGAAGGCCGCAGCGGCGCCGCCGGTATTCCCCGAAGCTCCAAAGATGCAAATCATGGGCATTCCTACCTTTCAGCGAACGACCTGAAGCCTGTTACCTGGCTTCGATGCCCGGAGGATGCCAATCGTGACCGTGCGGCACCCCAACTGTTGAGCCGGCACGGCTGGCCGTACTTCCGGGCGGTGGATCGTCAGGTGCGGATCGAATCGTGGCGCCGAACAGGGGAAACCGTACGAGGAAACGGCGCCAAATTTGTGGGATTCCAAACCCAACGCCCGGCATCCAATCAGCAAGACCCAAGGAGGCAAAGATGAGACGAGCCAACGTCGGCGGGAGCTTAATTGGGATCGCGGCCTACGTGTTCGTCGGCGCCTCAACGGACTGTGTGTCGGACCTCCCCCCGGTCACTCCTTCAGCGGGAGGGAGCGCCAGCAGCAGCCCAGGGGGGGGCGCCAATGGCGGCGCAGCGGGAGGAGGCGGGAACGGCGCAGATAGCCAGAGCGCTATCGTCACGATACTGCCATCCGGCGGAGCCAGCGGGAACGCTGGCAGCGGTGACGCCGCTGTGGCGCCGGCCGCCCCTGACGCAAATTGCGGGATGCAGACTGAAAACCCGACGACACAACCGGCGGATCTTCTGTTGGTTCTGGACCGCTCGGGATCGATGGACGACGACATCGCCTCCAACGCCCTCTGCGGTGGCAGAGGTTCTCCCGCCAACTGCACAGCGCGATGGCCTACGCTGACAGCAGCGGTCAATCAAGTTGTCGGCGCCTCGCCAGCCGGCCTACAGTGGGGCCTGAAGTTTTTCACGTCACCAGGCGGGGGAACTTGCACCGTCAACCCAGGGGTGGATGTTCCGATGCCTGCAACCGCTGCTCAGATCCAGGCGGCGATTGCCGGGACGATGCCTGGGAACGCGACTCCAACCACTGCTGCCATCAACGCGGCGGTCGCCTATCTCAACACATTGAACGATGGCCGGCCTCACTACATTCTCCTTGCCACGGACGGCCAGCCCAATTGCGACCCCGGGACATCCGGCAATGTCACGACGACCTCGGTCAACAACGCTGCCGCAGCCATCGCCGCCGCAGCCGCGCCCGGCAGCGACATCAAGACGTACGTAATCGGTATCGGACCGTCGGCCGGCAACCTGGACGCCTTCGCTGCGGCCGGCGGAACGGGGAAGTATTTTCCCGCGAACTCCCCGGACCAGCTGACCACGGCGCTCGGCACCATCGTTGGCACTGTGGCGAGTTGCGTGTTCACTATGGCCGCAGTTCCGCCCGATCCGGGGAACCTCGGCGTGTACTTGGACAATGGCACCAGGGTGCCGCTGGACCAGTCAAATGGCTACTCGCTGGCAACGGACAATCTGACAATCACACTCAATGGCAGCTACTGCGACGGAATCAGAGCTGGAACCTACCAGCTCATACAGGTATTCTTCGGATGCCCGGGAATTCCGCTGCCCCGCCAGTTTCGCGGCTTCTAATTCGGGAAAGGAATCCATCAAAGGTCGCGGTGGGCACGGTGAGGAAGGCGCGGTCACTCTTGCGCAGGCGAGGGCGGGCCGAAGTGCGCTGGAAGTTGGCCAGCTGCTGGCGCAGGGCGAGGTTTTCGACTACGAGGTCCCGGGGGGGGGCGGCCGCGGGGGCGGCGGGGCGCGGGGCGGGGTGCCAGTGTTTTCATGAAGTCTTCCCGGAACTTCGGCGGACGGGGCCTGTGGTCGCCGTTGGTCGAGGCGGCGGCGCGCGGAAGTGGCGGCCAGGAGCGCAGCGGCAGGAACAAAGCGTGGTCGTAGGCCTGGACAGGACGGCGTTCGGGGTCGGGGAAGTGTGGGTTCTGCGTCGGTGGCAGACGATGGGCACGGCTCACCCTCGGCCGCCTGGTCCGTGGGCTCGCCAACGTGGTGGTGACCGGTGCCGGTCAGGCCGGGGCGTTGAATGGCAGGGCAGGCGGAAAAGCCCACAGGGGAAACATCTCCGCCAACTCACGGGCGCGGTCACGCAGGCGCTCGGCGCCGGCACGAAAAGCATCGACGAAGGTTCGGTACTGGGCGCGGAATTCGAGTTCAGTCTTCTCGTCTGATGCGTGGACGAATGGTGCGGGGCTGCGATCGGTGGTGGCGGGACGGCCGTAGGGGATGCCCGCTCCTACCCAGCACATAGCGCTCGCCGGCACCCCGGATGATGGCTCCTCTTGCCGACTGGCCATGCCGAGATGTAAGAACCACTGGATGCCATGGTATGTCGCGGTGCCACTCGCCTTGTTTCTTTTCTTGCTTGCGCCCTTCTTTCGCAAATGGGTAGACGTCGTCCTCTGGCCTAGGATAGCCAATTGGTGGGCATCGCGCTCACGATTGACCTTACAGAAACGCATTCTCAAGCTGGAAGCAACCCTGACGAGGGTTGAAGCGCTACCGACCCTTGGTGAGTTTGAAGATCTTGTCTTGCGCAGTATCAATGGAGTAGTTGCGTTGCTAGCACTACTGATTGAATTTCTCCCGTCGCCGTCGCTGCTGCGGGGCCCGTCCGCTTTCTCGCTTCTCGGTCAGATACGTCGAGTATCCTCCCTCGGCGCTCGTCGCGGCCGGGCCTCCTCGCGACGCGCCGGCTCGGTCCGAATTTCAATCAGTAGTGCTAGTCATCATCCCGCTACTGGCGGCAATAGCATACGTAATCGTCTTCTCTGACCCCGCCTTTTCTCTTATCCCGAAGGATTGGTATCGTCAGCTGCTGCTGCTACTGCTGGCTTTCGTACATTGCTTGACTGGGGTCGGCATGCTGCGGTTTGTTGACCGATTCCGACTTGAGCGCTCTACTGAATACAAGACGGCTCTTCGTAATGACCTAAGAACGCTTCAAGTCCAGGTGCTCTAATTGCCTCGTGGTATTGGGGGCGGCTCGCCTTCGGCGTGCCCACAAACGAGGAGGGACTCCACTGCTACCTTCGAGCATCCCCTGGGCGCCACGATGTCCGCAGTGTGGCGCAATCGCGCGGCCACCCAGGCCGTTCATTGCGGCGGAGTGGGCGGCGCGGTGGTCGGCGGGTGGGGGTGTGAGGGTGCTGGCGAAGGCGGTGGCGGTGCGCTGGGCGTCGGCCATGGCGTCGTACATGGCCAGGACGAGGCGCTTGGTGCGGAACTCGCCTACGTCTTCATCAAGCACGAGACCGCCGAGGCGCCAGCCCTGCCCCGCCGGCTGCTCGATGCCTTCGCAGATTCCTCAATCGCCCAGGGCGGAGCGCAAGTGCAGACCGCCGAAGCTGCCGGAGGAAGAAGCAGCACCTTCTAGTCCGAGGGCCAGGCGCGGGGTGAAGAAGATCTCGAGGCCAGCGCCCGGAGCGACGTTGAAGAAATCGAGGCGGGCGCCGGGGAAATTGTACGCCCCGAGGAAGACGCGCAGGAGCACGTCGTCCGGGTGTTCGATCTTCTGCCCGCGCGGCGCCGCGATCGAAACCCCGGCATGCCCGGATTGATAGCCAAGGAAGGACATGCGGTCCAGGTAGCCGACGTCGGCGCCGAACCTGGGGTGTCCGAGGCGCAAATGGAATCCGGGAGAAAAGGAGGCGTTGTTCCCGGGAGAGTACCCGGCCAAGCCGCCAAACCCCAGCGCGATGCCGGGGCGTTCCAGTTCGGCCCAGAGCTGAGTGTAGTAGGACGTCCGGCCGCCGTCCTCGGAACTCGTGGGATACGACGAGCCACCCGTTGTGACCGTGGTCAGCTCTCTTTCTCCGACCACGCCGGCTCGACCTCCAAGCCAGAGGACACTATGGTCCGAGAAGGAAATCTCGCGTTCCACCTCGCCCCATCCACCAATGGCCTTGCGGTCGTGTGAAGTGGTCGTGGTCGTCCCTGAACAAGAATTGTCCGAACTCGAACTCGAGTCGCTCGTGGTCGTGGTCGAGGAGTACTTGGCCGCACCGCCCGCTATGCCTCCGCCCACCCAGGTTCGGCCGCGGGACAGGCGCGCTGGCGGCTGGACCGGTGGCTGGTTCGCGTCTGGTGCATGGGGAATTCCCAGCACATCTTCGCGTTGCTTGATCGCTGCAGGCGCTGTGTCCTGGTTCCCCACCCGGATGACCACGCCGCGCCGGCGGTCGACGTCGTAGAGCCACCGTCGCTTGGCTTCGCCCGCGCGCATGTCCAGTGGGGCGCGCGCCGGGTCTTGTGCGCTGTCTACCTCGGCGAACGCGTGGGTCTCCAGGCGAAGGCCTAGCGCCAGCAAGAGCAGAGTCGCAAACCCGTACCCAGCGTTGGTTCGGACGCGCAGGCTCAAGGCAAAGCAACGGGGCAAGGTCAAGGCGGGAACACAGAAGGCCAGCGCCGCCAGCAGAACTCGGTGCAGGAAGACCGTCTGGGCGGAGTTGCTGAACCATCCCACCAGGCACAAGCCGATATAGACCGACCAAAGCGTCAGCGGGTTGGGCTCGACTGAAACGATGGCGACCGCCGGCCTGGCCGGAGCAGCCGCTCGCGCGCGTCGTTCGAAGAGCAGCCCCAGAAGCAGTGCTCCCGACGCACATGCCAGCAAGGCCCACTGAAACAGGTTGAACCCAAGCCACTGCCCCAGCACGGACCACCACACGTTGATCATGGCGCGCTTGCCGTCGATGAAACCGCGCAGCCCTAGATCGAAGGCCACGGTGAAGGCCAGCAACGCGGCCTCGGAACGCAGACGCCGGAGCAGCAGGAATCCCACGGGCAGCCAAAGCAAGAGCCCAGCGCTTTCGTAGAGCGGATAGGGGTGAACACCGAGTGCGTGGGTTGCGTCCGGCGCCAGCAAGCCCAACGCCTGGTGCAAGAAATAGGCGGTGCTGCTGGAGTCGTAGTGCACGGCCCAGGGCAGGTCGGTCAAGATTCCGAAGCAGCAGCCATTGAGCAAGCAGCCCCATCGCCCGATGGCGATGAGCCCGGCCAGCCCTAGCGCGAGAACCGCGGTGGGCGGTCGGCGCAGTCCCAGCGCCCTCTGAGCGAGAAGCCACAGCGCGATTCCGCCGGCAGCGGCGCCCAGAACGCTGGGCAGAAACGCGGTTCCAAGCGACAACCCGGCCACGAAGGCCCCGGTCGCCAGGGCCGACGAGCGCCACGGCCAGCCGCGCCGCCCTCCTGCCCGGTACAGAACCGCCACCAAGATCAGAAATGGTACCTGGCCGACCAAGGTCCACGTCCGCACATCCCAGACAAGCAGGTGCAGGTGGTGAATCGGCATGGCTAGGATTCCGACCTCATAGCTGGGTTCACTCTACATGGACCTAGCAAGCGAAGGGCCAGATCCGCAGCGGCCCTGTTTCGGCGCTGCGGCGGCCCTGGCGAGCTGGCATTCTGGTGAAGTTCTGACGGCGTCCGTGGGATCTTCACCACCGGCTCAGGCTGATGTGCGCACTCGGAATATGGTCGACATCGCAGTCGGGCGTGACCTGCACCGTCTGGTGTGGCAACTTGCGGCCATGCCCGCCCCGACCAGCCCGCGCAAGCAGTCGCTCATGCCTTCCACACCCCTGCGCCGCCTGCTGCGCGGCCACGGCCATGCCTTGCAGGCCATTGTTCAGATCGGCAAAGGCGGAACCAATGAGCAGGTCATGGCCCAGGTGGCGCGGGCGCTTTTTGACCACGAACTCATCAAGGTGAAGCTGGGGCAGGAATGTCCGGAAACGCGCTTCGAGGTGGCCGAGCGCCTGGCTGAAGAACCGGGCGTGAACGTCGTGCAGATCCTGGGGCGCACCGTCTTGCTCTACAAGCGCCACCCGCAAAAGCCGCGTTTTGAGGGCCAAGGGGCCCGCTAGTAGAAGGACAGATCCCCGACGCAGATGTCGAAGCTGGTGGGCAAGGTGTAGCAAGCGATTTCAGTACAGGTCTTGAACTGCCACTGAAGCCCCAGCATGACCCTGGGATTGAATGTCGGGAACACTTGGCCCCACCCCTGCTGGGACATGTAGGAGAAAGGAACGGTCACCGTGAGCGCACCAACCGCGCCTGTGGCCGGGCCACAGATCCAGGACGAGACCATGCTTTGGCAGGACGTTCCGCCCGTCGTTCCCAGGAACAGGTCGGCCCCGTAGGTGTCGTCACAGTCGTCGCGGGAAAGGCTGGTCGAAACGCAGGTTCCGCCTGCCGACGTCCCCGACGCAATATCCGCTGTCTGAACCGAGAAGCGCAGCATGCCGTTGGTAATGGCCCCTGCTATGGTGAAACGGATGCCGGAGTAGATCGAGGCGTCGTAGGTACAAGTCTTGGTCGGAACGGCGTCGAAACTTACGCCGAGCCCGGCGCCCCAGATCGAGAAACCAGATCCTGAAGAGCACATCATCCCGGGCTTGGACGAGTTGAGCGAGATGGTGCCGGTGCCGTCGCCATAGGTGTACCAGCCGCCCATCCGGCCATCCTGAGGAATGATTCCGGTGTCCCCGTCGGCCATGTTGTCGATGAGGGGGGTGAGACCGGACGCCTCGCTTGGCGTGCAGTCTGTCGCCCCGCCCGTGGCAACCGTGCCACCAGTGGAAAGTCCGCCGCCAGAGTCCGTGATCCCCGCGCCCCCTCCGGCCACAATCACGCCCCCGACAGTGATCGCGCCTGCCGCACCAGGCACGCCGGCCGCGGCAGTCGCGCCTCCAGCCGCTGGCATGCCGGCCGGGCCAATCAGAGTCGCCGAGTGAGTGCCGCCCGTTCCGCTGTTCCCTCCCCTGGCACTGCTGCCTCCGGCACCGGTGATCGCGCCGCCGGCTCCTGGGTTCGCGGGAACATGGCCCCACGAGTAGCACAGGTTGTTGTAGGCGCAATCGTAGCCCCAGGGACAGAGTCTGTCCTTCGAGGAGCACTCCTCCTGCCCGTCCTTGGGATGCGGATCATAGCTACACGCAACGCCGACGCTCAGCAGAGCGAGAGCGAAGAAGAAACGTGCTCTGGCCTGCGAACGCATCAGAAGACCCCCTGTGCGGAAAACCCGGCTCCGGCTGGCACTACCATGGGGGCGAGGGCGACGCTGGGCCCACGCGCCGAGGCTGCACCGAAGCCGTAGAGCACGGCACCGGTCGCCACCAAGGCTGCGCCAACCCCGTAGCTCACCCACTGCAGGGTCTCGAAAAGCTTGCCGGTGTTGGCGATATTCGGATCGAAGCGCGTGCCCGACTGGACCGAATCGGAATAGGACTTGGCTTCGGCGCCACAGATTATGGCTGCGGTCACTGCGGCCAGCCCGGTCGCTGCAGTGATGATTCCAGCGACCCGCAGTCCTTGACCGGATTGGGTCACTGGGGGAGCAGACGTCGCTTGGACTTGCACGTAGGCAGGTGCGGGCTGGGGAACAGGGGCCGTCGGCGCGGGATACGCTTCTATCGCTGGTGTTGGGGACGCGACCGCTGGGTATGGTCCCGGGGCCGAGGCCGGAGCCGCGAACACCGGAGTCGGTGCCGGAGCCACAGCCGAAGTCGATGCCGGTCCCGGGGCTGACGCGGGAATCGGCGCCAGAGCCGGCGCCGGTGCGGCCGCTGCCGGGAGCGTCGCCGCCGGCGGAACGCTCACAGGCGGTGGAGCCTGCGCTGGCGCCTTGGCCGTGGGCTCGGCCTCCTCGAGTTGCTTCTGAAGCGTCCTGATGCGCTCTTCAACCTCAGCGCGCTGCGGACTCTTGGGTGCTTTGATCAGGTAGTTCTTGTAGAGGTCGATGGCTCGCTTCGCGTCACCCTTGCGCCGACTGGCTTGCGCCATGTTGAAAAGGAAAGTGGGATCGCTGCGGATGGCGTAGGCCTTCTCGAATTCATCGGCCGCTTCATCCCAGCGACCCACGTCGAAGAACTGCTGTCCCTTGCGAAAATGCGCGCGCGCCTCTTCCGTCGCAGCATCCTGCCCACGCGCGACCCGTGCGTGCAGCGCTAGTCCCATCACCAGGCTGACGGACACGAACAATGCAAGCTTGGCTCTCATGCGACACCTCTTAGGGATTCAGGCCCGATCGCGAAGCAGGTAATCTACATCAAAACCCATGCGAAGATTCGATTTCGGGCTCGCCATGCCGGAGCCCCCTGGGGGCCCGTCGAGGCTCCGGCAAACGGCTGGCACCACCCTCACCCCCGGCCGTGTCTGCTGGGTGCACTCGCTCGGCTTGACTACTGCATCCCTTCCCACATGAGCAGGAACGAACCGATTCCATGCAGGTCGTTCGATGCGGTCGGGTGGCTGAAATAGTCCGTTACCGCGGCCGAGGCGTTTAGGCCGGTGCAGATCTTGGCAATGGTGGTCTGGTTGGTTGCGTTCTTGGTCACCATTTGCATGACGCCATTGAAACCTTTGGTGGCCACAGCGGCGTAGCTCGCGTCCAGCAGCCCGTGTTGATACGCCCACCAGATTGCGTAGCTAAACATGCTGGAGCATGACGTCTCGACCCAGTCCTGTGCATTCGTTCCCATGTCGACAACCTGAAACCACCGTCCTGTGGTCGCATCCTGGTACTTGGCCACCGCGGTGAGGAGATCTTTGAGAATCGTCTCTATCTGGGCTCGACCTGGATCGGTGGCAGGCAGCATTTCCAGGGTCATCACGCTTGCCAGCGAGAACCATCCCATGGCTCGGCCCCAGCTTATTTGGTTGGACTTGGTCGTTGGCTGTGCCCAAGTCGCAGCGCCACTTTCATCGTAGGCATGCCAGAAGAGACCAGTAGCCGAATTCTTCAGGTGGGTCGCCGTGACGCTCAGGTTGGTGACCGCTATCGGGTACACGGTTGGATCGTTGAAAACCGTGGCGTAGCGAGTGAGGAACGAGAGAGACATGAATACCCCGTCCCCCCAAAGTTGGTGGTCGCGAGTTCCATTGTTGGCGTGCCAGAAGGCGCCGTCGGTGGTTGTGGGGTAGGTATCGAAGATTTTGCGGGTCGCATCGGCAGGAGCTTTGTAGCTGGCCGTCTGGGTGAATTCATAAGTGTCGCACAGTGCCGCCATGTGCATGATGTTGTCGAGGCTGGTGCCGTCGGCAACGCCCCAGCTGCCCACTGATTTCGTCAGGAACGTGAGATAGGTTGGATCCTTGAGTCGCTTGTAGGTCTTGGACATCCCGTGCAGGATCAGCCCCTCGGGATAGGTGGATCCAAGGGAGGTCTTGCCGGCGATTTCCGTGTCGATCACCAACTTGCCCCAGTCGACGCCACTCTGGGTAATCAACTGAGCGGCCGGACCTGGGCCGCCGATGAGAGTGCTGCCGCCTGTCGTGCTCGTGCCGCCGCTTCCCGCTGTGCCGGATGTCCCTCCGCCTGTTGTCGTCCCACCGGCACCACTGCTTCCCGAGGTGCCGCCAGTCTTTGCTCCGCCGGTGGCCGCGCCCCCTGTGGCGCTGCTGCCTGCCGTGCCGCCAGTCTTTCCGCCTGTGGTCGCGCCTCCCGGGGCACTACTGTTTACCACGGTTCCGGCGATTGCGCCGCCAGGGGCCGCGCCACCAGTGTTGCCCGTCGTGCCGGCGATTGCGCCGCCAGAAACCGCGCCACCCGTGTTGCTTGTGGTGCCGCCGGTTGGGGCGCTCGTGGCCGCGCCGCCTGTGTTACCGGTCGTGCCGCCGACGGCGCCGCCAGGGGCCGCGCCACCCGTGTTGCTTGTCGTGCCGCCCGCTATCACGCCGCCGCCAGCGCTGCTTGATGTCGTCGCGCCACCTGTATTGGCGGAGGTGCTTGAACCCCCGGCAGCGCCACCTGCACCCGTGGCTCCTCCGGTGTTTGGTCCAGCACCGCCAGTTGCAGCGGGAGTACCGCCTGTCGTCCCCAGGCTACCATTTCCTGATGAGCAGCCAGCAGCAGCCCCCAGTGCCAAGAGAAGTGCGAACTGCGCTACGACACAAGATCGTTGGATGGTCTTGGTACACATCTGCGGATTGTAACACTTCAATCAGAATATTGGACGGACCGCTTGCGCGGCCGCCTGGCGCGCCGTGCGACTTGGCGCGGGGCAACTTAGGTGGCTCCGTCCGTCGCCCAGTTGGGAGGCGCTTCGACCGTGCCGGCCGAACTCACTCTGGCCGGCCCGGTTCGGACTAGCTTCGCTTGCGTCCCACCGACAGGTTCGCCTTGCGCCGCATGCTTTGGCGTTCCTCGCCGAATGTCTCGATCAGCTTGGCCAGGACACACGCGTCGAAAAAGGCCCATTTCGTGGGCTCGAGGCGCTGGCGTAGCAAGGCGATCGGGGCGGTTGCGCGCACCATCCACGCCCACCCCTCACGCGTCGTCATCGCGGGCAGTGTGTGCACGAGCTCGTGTACCTCGACGTTCGCAAATCCCGCTGCCGCCATCTCTTGACGGCAGTCATCGACTTTGCCCAAGGGAGGTGCTGAACCGCCGAGCGGCAAGTTGGGCAGGTGTTCTCGAACCTCGCCCCAGACCACGTTGCGCCAGGTGTCGCCATCCTCGGCAGCCCAGCTCGCCACCACCGCCACGCCGCCGGGTGCGAGCACGCGCAGAAGCTCACGAAAGCCGAGGATTCGATCGGGGAAGAACATCAGGCCGAACATCGAGAACGCTCCATCGAACGATGCATCCGCGAAAGGCAAGGCCTGCCCGTCACCGACGTGCGATTCGACGGTGAGCGAGTCGGCGGACGCGCGTTCGCGCAGCTTCTCGATCATGGCCGGTGAGAAATCGATCGCTGTCACGCGCGCGCCGGCTCGCGCCGCCAAGAAGGACAAGGTCCCGGGTCCTGCGGCCACATCGAGCACACGCGCACTCGGCGCGAGAACCGCAAGATCGATCGCCCTCTGGGCAAACCAGGGAAATATGGGAGCGACCTCCGCGGCGTAGTCGGATGCCACGAGATTCCAGGGTGCAGGACTGGAAAGTGGGTTGGAGGTAGTCATGGCGCAGGAACTTTACACGAACTGCAAGGCGTTGTTCTCTCGCGGCGAACATTCTGGTTCCCAGAAACGGCAGCGCACTTGTTCAACTAAGAAGCGCACTGCGCTTGCGTCGAGGAGGATTCTTTGACGCAACAACCTATTCCCTGGGCGCGGGTCTTTCATTTGAAGCTTTGGGCCTCTCGCCGCGCTTATCTTACGAACGCCAAGCTGACTGCCGTGCTAACAAATACGAAAGAGGTTCCATGAACAACTGCGTTGGCAAGATACTCCTGGGTCTATTTGCGATGCTGCCGGTGCTCGCCGCCGGAGGATGCGCTTCGTCCACGTCACCATCAACGGTGCATTCAGGCGGGACCAGTGGCGGGCATCTCGCGACCGGCGGCGCGCCAGGAGCGGCAGGCAACACGGGGGGCTCGTCCTTGGGAACAGGTGGCGCGAATCCCGCGACGGGCGGCGCACCGGGAATTGCGGGCGACACCGGGGCCGCGGGCGCTTCTGGCGGTGCCAGTTCTGAGGGCGGGATCGGCGCGGGCGGGGCGATTGACTCCGGTGGTGTGACAGTCGCGGGTGGAGCGACTGACTCCGGTGGCGTGACGACCGCGGGTGGCGCCACGACCTCCGGCGGGGTCACGGGTTCTGGCGGTGCGGGTGGCAAGAACACAGCAGGGACAGCCGCGGGCGGCACCACGCCAACCGGCGGTAGCAAGCCAGCAGGTGGTACGACGTCCGCCGGAGGGACGACGGGAAGCGGAAACACAGGGTCCGCGCCGTCAGGGACACCGGTGGGCGTGCATGGACAGCTCAAAGTCGTGGGAAACCAGATCGTCGATCAGAACGGCAAGGTCATCGCGCTGCACGGAATGTCGATGTACGCCTGGAATACTCAGGGAACGCAATTCTACAATGCATCCGCGGTTGGCCACCTGGCCAAGGACCTGGACTGCGCGATTCTGCGCATTCCCATTCTGCCCAACAGCCTCAGCACGCAGACGCCTCTGGTCAAGACCGTCGTCGATGCCTGCATCGCCAATGGCATCTACGCCATCATCGATTGGCATTCCGGGGCCGGCGCTCAAGCGAGCGCCGCCTCGACCTTCTTTGTCAGCATGGCCACGGCCTATGGCAACACGCCCAACGTGATGTACGAGATCTGGAATGAACCGTCGGGCGTGACCTGGCCCACCATCAAGACCTATCATGAGACGGTGGTAGCGGCGATCCGCGCTGTCGATCCCGACAACATCATTTTGTTGGGCACTCCCAATTGGGACCAGCAACCCAATTTGGCCGCCGCCGATCCGGTCACCACGTCGACGAATCTGGCCTACACCTTCCACTTCTACGCGTACACCCACAAGTTCGCTGCCTTCGGCTCGGGCGTGACCAAGGCGCTGGCCAGCGGCATCGCCATCTTCGTGACCGAATACGGTGGATGCGCATCGACGGGGAACGGCACCTTCGATGCGGCGGAATTGCAGACCTGGTGGGACTTCCTTGATACCAACAACATCGGTTGTACCAACTGGTCGGTCGAAACCAATGGCGAGACCTCCGCTATCTTCACGACCACCGCAAACAAGACCGGCCCCTGGACCACCGCCGAAATCACGAACCCGGATGGCACAACCATTCTCAATTACATACAAAGCAAGTATGCCGCGACCGTAGCACCCTGACCGACGCTTGAAACTTCACCCTGGCTCAGTCGCAAGTCTGCGCGCGAGATCCTCGAGGAGCCCAAGTCGGGAGTCCCCGGCCGGCACCATGCGTGGCAACCACTGGCGCAAGTACGCAAGATCGATGCGGCCAGCTTGCACGGCAAACAGTCGTTCGAGATCCTGCACATCCTTGGGTCGTGAGTAGAGCAGTTTGGCCAGCGCCGTGTCTTCCAGCGAAAGGAACCATCGCGGTTGCCCGTCAGGCGTTGGCAGCGAAACACGTCGGCGTTGCATCTCCGCGTGCCACGGATGATGAGCGATAAATAGATCGACGCGCGTCCTGCCGAAGAACGCCACGAAGAAGCCCGTGCGCGTGACCGAGCGGTGGGCTTCCGCCCGCTCCACCATCGCGCCTGCTCGCTCCACGCTGTCGAGCAAACGGTCGAGTTCCTGCTCGCTCACGAAGACCGACACGTCCACGTCCGATGTTGTTCGCGGCACGCCCCACGCACCCAGCGCCAGCGCGCCACCCAAGGCATAGGGCAACCCATCTTCGTCGAGACGATCGGCGAGTCGCACGGCCACCTCGGTCGGGGATGCCTCCGGCGTCGTCACTTTCCGTCACCTACCTGCTTGAACCGCTCGAGAATCGCCAGGGTGCTCGCCGGCAGCGGCGCGGGCGCGTCGGCGCGCGCGCGCACGTCCTCGGGCCAGAGCGATCGGAACCATGGCACCAGAGCGCACAGACGCCAGGTCTCAGCCACGCGCTCTGCCGGCGTCGCGTCTCGCCAGGGCGCGGCCTCGCGGCGAATATGTTCGTCCCCAGACAACGCCCGCACCTGTTCGGCCAGGCGCAGATTCTCGGCCTGCAAGTTCAACTCGGGCGTGCCAGGGCCAGCCATGACGATATTCTACTCCAGCCATAGGCAGCACAAAGGAACAAGGCACATCGGCCGGGTTTTGGCTGCTCTCGCTTTGCGAGGCCGGTCGCGAGGCTGCCGCGTGAAACAGGTACACGCGCGCACAATCGAGATGCGATAACGCGGGGGCTCCCGGCCGTTGACCGCGGTGGAATACATGGTCATAATGATCGTATCGATCGATACGAGGTAGGCCGTGATCACTGAAACCAGCGCTGTCTCCTTCCGTCAGAACCTGGGCGAGATGATCAACCAGGTGCAATTCCGGCGCGACAGCATCGTCATCAACAAGGACGGCAAGCCGGTGGCCGCCCTGGTGGATGCCCGCCTGTTCGCGCGCATCCGCCAGATGCACGAACGTTTCGACGCTTTGGCCGCGCGGCTGGCCGGGTCATACGCCACGGTGCCGATGGAGCGAGGATTGGCCGAGATCGTGCGGTTGACCGCCAAGGTTCGCGCCGAGACGGGCAGCAAGACCAGGCGCAAGAAGAAGGGCTAGAGCCTTGCCCGCTCTGCGCGTCGTTCTTGACACCAACGTCCTGGTGTCTGGGCTGGCCTACCCGGGCAGCGTGCCCGGCCGGATTGTTGCGGCCTGGCGCCAGGGCGCCCTGGACGTGGTGTTGTCCCGCTATCTGCTGGACGAGTTGGTGCGCGTGCTGCCGCGGCTGAACCATCGCCTGCACTGGCAGCCCGCGGACTTTGCCGACCTGATCGACATTCTGGCCATCGAGGCCGACATAGTGGACCCTGCGGCGGTGTCGGGCGGCAGCGCGCGCGACGCAAAGGATCTGCCGGTGCTCGGCACCTTTCTGGCCGCGCAGGCGGACTACCTCATCACCGGAGACAAGGATCTGCTCGTCCTCAAGGACCGGTACGCCATCGTCCGCCCGGCTGAGTTCTGGCATCGGCATGGAGCGTAGTGGCGGCTAGTGCCTGCCGTCCCGTCGCAGGCAGGCCGTGGCAGGCGAGGCTGTTGGATCTGACTTTCTTGTTTCGCGAAACGGAGAAAGGATAAATCATTGTCTCCGTCTCAAATGTTGCTGGACAGCGTGCAGGCGATTCGTTTCGTGGCCGAGCGGCTGGACGCGCTCACCGAACGGATGGTTTTTCTTGGAGGAGCGACCCTTGGGCTATTGGTAACCGAGCCTGGCGCTGCTCCTCCCAGACCGACGAAGGACGTCGATCTCATCGTGGAAGTCACGATGCGGGAATACCTCGACAGCAGCTTTCGCTCCCAATTATTGAATCGAGGTTTTCGGGAAGTCACTGACGAAGCAGTGCTCTGCCGTTGGGAGATAGAAGGGACGAAAGTGGATATCATGCCCGCTGCGTCCGATGTTCGCGGTTCCAGCAATCGCTGGTATCTGGCAGCGGTTGCTCAGGCACAACGCCACCAGTTTCCCGGCGGTCCGAATATTCGCCTCATATCCCCAGCCTGCTTCTTGGCAACCAAGCTCGAGGCTTTCGCCGATCGCGGTCGAGGCGACTTTCTCGGTCATGACCTTGAGGACGTCATTGCCGTCATCGATGGCCGCCCTTCCATCGAGAAGGAGGTCGAGTCGGCTTCGCCCGAGATCCGGGACTTCCTTGCGAGGGAGTTCGCGCGACTCCTGACCAACGAGGCGTTCGTTGAGTCGCTCCCTGGCCACCTGCAGGGTGACAGCGCGGGTCAGGCCCGTCTTCCAGGGCTGAAAGCGCGGCTCTTCAGGATCTCTCGCACGATTCCTCCGCAGACCACATAGTTTTGCATTTCGCGAAACGCGAAACTATAATGAATCCATGGCGATAAAGCCACAGGATGTCCTCGTCGCGGTCAAGCTCGCGCTTGCCGATCCGCAGACTCGGCCAACCTACCATGAACTGGAGGAGGCGCTCGGGATGAGCCTTTCCGAAGTCCACGGTGCCGTGAAACGCGCCACCGTGGCCGGACTGGTCGACAGCAATCGGCGGGCGAATCGCGTCGCTCTTCTCGATTTTTTGGTTCAAGGCCTGAAGACCGCCTTTGTTCCCAAGCGCGGTCCACTGACACGAGGTATGCCCACGGCGCACGGGGCGCCGCCGCTTGACCAGCTCGTAGGCCTTGGAGCTGAGCCCCCACCGGTATGGCCGGATCCCGAGGGCACGGTGCGAGGCGAGTCGTTCGAGCCCCTCTACCGTTCCGTTCCGAAGGCGGCCAAGAAGGATCCCAAGCTCTATCAATCGCTTTGCCTCATCGATGCACTTCGCGGCGGACGGCCGCGTGACCGCGCGCTCGCGGAGGAACACCTTCGCAAGCTACTTCTTCCAGCAGGCGCCTCTGGGACGCCATCGTCCAAACAGTTTTCGCTGGATGACTCCCGCCGACGGCGAATCATCCATGGGCTGGCGAAGGTTGGTGGCCCCGAGGGCTACTACCGTTCCGCTATCGAGATTCTCGCTATGCAGCCGCAGCTTCCGGCGGCGAGTCATCTGGTAGCTCACATGGCTCGCGAGATCGAGAGCTCGCTCCGGCAGATACTGAACGGCATGGATGGGCGCGAGTTGAGTGATGGGAAGGAAGATGATCGCTTTTCACAGAGCGAGAAACACCGCGAATCGATCTGCTCGGCGCTCTCCGCTTTCGGAATCCCAATGGATGGTCCGATAGGGCACGCTTGGTTTGCGCTCATCAAGAAAGGGAAGACTCAGCGCTCCCTTCACGCCCGAGCCCATCGCAGTGAGCTGGCGCCGCCGCGTACAATAGATGCGGACTTCCTTCAATTCTGGCAAACCTTTGAATTCGAATTCCTCGATCCCGTTTTGAATGCCTTGGAAGAGAAGTTTCTCATCGTTTTCCAGCGCCTAGACGAGATGCTGGCAAATCCAACTCCAACAAAGAAGGACGCCCAGAGACTACGCGGCAGCATTCCCCAAGACCCCATCGCTCTCGAATACTTCTTTGGCAAGCTGAGCGAACCCGCTTGGATCAAGCCACTTGAGAATGTCGGATTCTTCGCCAGGCCGCCCGATCCAGTTCCGAGGCCCGACGGCGTGGAATACCCTTCCTGGCCAGTGCTCCAGTATCTCGGCCGAATGGCCGGGGTGAGACCCGACCTTGTCGCCAAGATTGTGCGGGACGTTCCCGAAACGGACAACCTTGGCGTACGCGCTGCGCTGGCCGGGATAATCCGAGCGTTACCTGCAAACCTCGGAGAGCCGTTTGCAGATCGAGTCGACCGCTGGCTGACCATCGAGGCGGCCCGCACTGTTGCCTTTCCCCTGGTAGATAATGTCATCGGACTTTTCGAGAGGTTCGCCACCGAAGGCTTCGAGCAGGCCGCGCTACGTGTGCTTGCCGCCCTCTTAGCTCCCGTGACTCCATCGGAGGTTGAAGACGGTCTCCACCTTCACCGAGATCCGGAGGCCAGACTAACGTACTGGGATCTAGGTCCAACGATGGCAAGGCTCTTGCCGACCATCCAGAAGCTGGGAGAACCCGCCCTTGCCGTACTTGCCGGATTGCTAGATCAAACGCTTGCCATGATTCACCAGAACGGCAGCGACGTGTGGGAGGACTATTCGTGGATCTGGAGAAAAGAGATCGATGAATATGGGGAGAACCACAACGGCGACCTCCGTGCTCATCTCGTGTCCGCGATCCGAGACTCTGCGATCCGCCTGGTTGAATCGCACCCAGCACGTCTACCCGAGCTCGTTACGTCGTTTGAAAAGCGACGCTGGGCGTTCTTCCGCCGTCTTGCGCTTTTTCTCCTGCAGCGGTTCCAGACCGTTGCTCCCGATGTTGCGATTTCGCGGATGCTCGACCGATCATATTTCGATCTTTCGGGGCCCGAGTACGCACGGCTACTGCGGACTTGCTTCAAGACACTCAGCAAAGGGCACCAAGAGACGATTCTTTCGTGGATCGACGACGGGCCCAAGCTTCCGGAGCTTCCAGGCACCTATACCGATCAATGGAAAATGAGCCGGCTCGCCGTCATTGCAGAGTCCCTGCCCGAAGACCGGCGGAAGCAGTACGAAGCACTCAGGGAGAAATACGGCGATGTGCCCGCCGCGGACGCCGAGCCCCCATCGGACCAACTCTTCGTCGAGCCAACCTCTCCATTCCGAGACGAAGAGCTCGCCCAGATGACGCCCACCCAGGTGGTCGACACCATCGCGTCGTGGAAGCCATCTTCCGAATTCGGCAGTCCGGATCCGGAGGAGCTATTACATACCCTCGAGAGGGTGGTCGGGCAGAAACCCGAGAGCTACGCGGCGGCCGCCGGGGATCTCAAGCGTCTTGAGCCAATCTATCTCCCCGGCGCTCTCCGCGGCTTTGCGGTGGCTGTCCGAGCCGGGCGTGCTTTCGATTGGAGGCCGGTGGTTGATCTGTGCGCTTGGGTCACATCCCACCCACGAAAACTCTCCAGCCGAAGAACACCTCCTTTCGATGACAATACCCACTGGGGAAACGCCCGGTTCGCGGTCCTTTGGCTCTTGTCGGACACCATGAGCTCGAACACCGTACCCATTCCCATCGAGGCTCGCGACGGAGTCTGGGCCGCCATCGCTCCCGCGCTCGACGATCCGGACGGTACACAGGAAAGCGAGGGAGAACAGGCTGATCCAATGTTCCAGTCCATGAATCGCGTGCGCGGGGTCGCTGTGCGCGCAGCGATCGACTACGCCCTCTGGCTTGCGAGGACGACCGCCGGCAAGGGGATGCCCGAGGAAGTGCGCTTGGTCTTGGAGAGGAATTTCAGCGATCCCTCCCTTGCGGTTCGTGGAACCTTAGTGGATCGGCTGCACGCACTTGCCAACCTGGATGATGGCTGGTGTGAATCGCATATCCGGTTGCTCTTCAAGTCCGACGAGCAAGGCCGCGACATCGCGTGGGAGACCTATTTGAAATACGAAAGGCTCCTTACTCTGGATGTCTTTCGCATGCTGCGCTGGCGATACGGGGTCGCGATCGAGAAATTGAAGAGCGATGTGGTCCTCGATAAGCGCAGCCAGGAATTGGCAGAGGCCATCGGGAACCATCTTGCACGCCTCTATTGGCACGGACAGATCGCATTCGGTGAGCGGGACAAGGTGCTCGACAAGTTCCTTTCCAACGCCCCCGGCTCCGTGACAGGAGAATTCATGGAGAACATCGGCCATTGGCTCCACACCGACGGCCAGCCGACCCACGAAGTTCTTGCTCGCCTGAAGGCCCTTTGGGCCAAGCGCTTCGCTGTCGGTCGACGAGAGGAATTGTCGACATTCAGTTGGTGGTTCTCGTCAGGGTGCTTCGAAGAGACTTGGTCCATCGACAATTATCTAGCCGCTCTCCAGACCCTCGATGCCGCCACCTGTTTCCCACCGCGCTTCGCACCGAAGGTGGGTGAGCGACTGGCAGAACTCGCGCCACGACACCTTGCCAAGGTTGTCTCGTGCTTGGACTTGATCGTGAAGGCCAACGAAAGCGGGTGGGCCATTCTCAGCCTCCGAGTTTCCGCAAGGATCATCCTCGCTGCCGCACTGACCTCAGACGACAACGATGCAAGGAAAGTGGCGGAGAGGACAATCAGTCGTCTGGCTAGGAAAAGCTATACCGAGTTTCGGGATCTCCTATAGGGGCGGAGCCTCCTCCCAGCCTGCATCGTGTTGGCCCCTACGCCAACAGTGCCAGCAGATCTTCGCGGGTGAGCGACGCGGCGGCGCCGCCGTCGCCTAGGGCGGCTTCGCCCAGCGCGCGCTTCTTTTCCTGCAAATCGAGAATGCGCTCCTCAACAGTGTCCACGGCAATCAGTCGGTAAATTGTCACGGGGCGATCCTGCCCAATTCTATGGGCACGATCGGCGGCTTGGTCTTCCACGGCGGGATTCCACCAGGGGTCGCACAGGAACACGTGGTCAGCGGCAGTTAAATTGAGGCCGGTGCCGCCGGCCTTCAATGAAATCAGCATGACCGGCGGGCCGTCTTCGGACTGAAAGCGCTCGACCACTTCGCCGCGGTCGCGAGTGGAGCCGTCCAATCGAGTGTAGGGAATGGCGGCATTGTTCAGTGCGGGCTCAATCAGGTCGAGCAATGAGGTCCATTGTGAGAAAACCAGCGCCTTGTGGCCGTCGGCAGCGGCGGTTTCCAGGGATTCGAGCAGCGCCTCGACTTTGCCGGAAGTGTCGGCCTTCTGTCCGGGCAAAAGGCCGCGGTGACAGGCAGCCTGGCGCAAGCGCAACAGCGCCTCCAAAGCCTTCATTACACTGAAGCCCTTTTCGTCAGTCCCGCTCATCGAGGCGACCAGCTCGGCGTGGGTCGCGGCGCGGACGGCGTCGTACACTGCGCGCTCGCGCTCGTCGAGCACGACCTTGAGCGTGGCCTCGGTGCGCGGGGGCAGCTCGGGCGCCACGTCGGCCTTGCGCCGGCGCATGACAAAGGGACGGATGCGCTGGCGCAGGTTCGCGGCCGCGCCGGGCATGCCGTCAGCCACTCCACGGGCGAACTCGGCGTCGAACTCGCGCCGGCCGCCGAGCAGACCGCGGTTGGCAAAGTGCATGAGGCTCCACAGTTCGTCGAGTCGGTTCTCAACGGGCGTGCCGGTCATGGCGATGCGGAACTCGGCGGAAAGCGCGTAGGCGGCGCGGGCCACCTGGCTGTCGGGATTCTTGATGGCTTGCGCCTCGTCGATCACCACCAGGTCGAAGTGCTTTGCAGACAACTCCGCGCTGTCGAGGCGCAAGATTGCGTAGGTCGTGAGAGCGACGTCGGCGCTCTCGTCGAGCTTGCGGGTCGGGCCGTGGTACACGCTGACCCGCAGCGAGGGACGGAAGCGCGCCAGCTCAGCTTGCCAGTTGGGCAATACGCTCGTCGGACATACAACCAGACACTTCTTCTCAAACAGGCACATGGCCTCGATGGTCTTCCCAAGGCCCATGTCGTCGGCCAGGATGCCGCCCAGACCCACGCTGCGCAGAAAGGCCAACCAATTGACTGCGACCTTCTGATAGGGCCGCAGGGTGGCGCGCAGATCCTCGGGCAGCGTCGCCTCGGGGAGGCGTTCGAAGCTTTCGGCGAGAGGCGCCAGGCGATCCAGCCCAGCCGGGGGCGGCTGGTCGAGATCGTCGCACAGACTGCCCAGGGCGAGCAGGGCGTGGTTGGCAAGCCGACCGTCGCTGGCGCGAGCCTCGAGCAGGCGCGCCAGGACCCCGCCGTGCTGGTCGAGCCAGGCCTGCGGCAAAGGCGCGAATCCGCCGCCCTGAAGTGGCACCAGACCCAGGCCATCTTCCCAAGCGCGAATCACCGTGGCTGCGTCGACAGAATGCGGCCCAGGTCCGAGCGCGCGCTGCTCCGCCTCGGTCTCGCCCACCACAGTGAAGGTGAAATCAAAGCCAGCCTGCGGAACACCATTTCCCGACGCAGGCAGATCGCGCACGCGCATGTTGGGTTCCAGGCGCACGCGCGCACCGAGCAGGCGCGGTCCGTCGCCAGCCAGATCGCCGCGCCAGCGTTTGACCTTGTCCACGAAGCGCGCGGTGTCCGCGCCCTCGAAGGTCGAACGGCGACCCGGCATGAGATCGAGATCGGAGCGCAGTTTCTCGACCAGGCGGCGCTCCGCCGGCTCGTCGCGCACCGGCACCGGGCCAGACAGGTGGACCATGCGACCGTCGTCGATGCGCACGCAGGGCGGGTTGCCGTAGACAAGCTTGGGCAGAACCGCCAGCGACGATCCCAACTGGGTCATGTCCAGCACCAGGCGCGGGGTCAGGCCGCGCACGATCTTGGGCAAGCGCTTGCTGCGCACTTCGACGGCCATGCGGCGCGAGAGCTCGGGCAGCACGCGGGTCGCCAGCTCGGCCAGTTGGCCGGGGGCGTAGCGCTGGACAATGGGCAGGTGCTGCAGCCAGGGGCCGCACAGTTCGATCTCGCCGTGGCGGGTGAGGTCATCGCCGGCCAGCACCAGACCGGCGCTGGGCACCGAGGTGATGCGCGGATCGCGATGGATGGTGACGACGACTTCGTCGCCGCGATCTTCGACGAGAGCGCTGGGCAGGAGTTCCTCCTCGGACATGGCCACCTCGCGGCCGTCGAGAAAGACCAGGCGCGCGCCCACCAGCGTGCGCACCAGGGCGTCCACCTTGGGCGGCGGCAGCGTGCCGTGGCTGCCGTATTCAAGGATTCGATCCGCTTGCAAGTCGTGTTGCTCGACCTGCAGGTTGCGGGCCTGGTCTGGACGGGAGAGCAGGGCGGACAGGGTGCCTGCCAGGGGCGTCTCGCTGCCGTCGGCGCGAACCACGAAGCGCCGCAGTTGCAGCCCGCCGGGAACTTGCGAGAAGCGGTACACGATGCGCGCCCAGGTCTCCTCGGCCTTGGGCAGGGGCTTGGCATCCGCGTCGCCCGCGCTCGCGGCCTCGCCCTGGCCCAGCGCAATGGCCGCTGCAGCCAGGTGCTCGCAAGGGCGCACCCGACCAGGACAGTCGCAGTCCCACTCATTCTCGCCCGGATACAAGACCACGGTGGGCGCCACGGCCCGGCCGGGAGTGCGCACGCGCAGGACGATCTCTTCGTCGTTGCGAGATTCGACCGCCACGGCCCCGGCGCGTACCAGGTTGACGCCGCTGGACCAGAGACCGCTCTTGCAGGATTTGCGCAGCGACGCCAGCAGCTTGGTCAGGTGGTCAGGCATTCAATATGTAGCCGGCTGAGAACACAGAGGGGAGAGGGGAGGGCACAGAGAAGAGCTGGCCCGGGGCGAACCTCACATGTTCGCGATGATGCGCGTGCCGAACTCGGAGCACGAGACCTCTTTTGCTCCGTCGGTGAGGCGCGCGAAGTCGTAGGTTACGGTTTTCTGGGCGATGGTCTTCTCCATGGCGCGGACGATGCGCGCGCCCGCCGAGGTCCATCCCATGTGTTCCAGCATCATGATGCCCGACAGGATCAGGGAGCCTGGGTTCACCTTGTCGAGGTTGGCGTACTTGGGCGCGGTGCCGTGGGTCGCCTCGAAGATGGCATGACCGGTGAGATAGTTGATGTTGCCACCAGGCGCGATGCCGATGCCGCCAACTTGCGCGGCCAGCGCGTCGGACAGGTAGTCGCCGTTCAGGTTCAGGGTCGCGATGACGTCGAACTCGTCAGGACGGGTAAGCACCTGTTGCAGGGTGATGTCCGCAATCGAGTCTTTCAGCAGAACCTGGCCCGCGGGCGGCTTGCCCCCGCAGTCGTCCCAGCCGATGACTCGCCCGGCATATTCGCGTTTGGCCAGGGCATAGCCCCAGTCGCGGAACGCGCCCTCGGTGAACTTCATGATGTTGCCCTTGTGGACCATGTTCACGCTCTTGCGCTGGTGGCGAATGGCGTAGTCAAAGGCCGCTCGCAACAGGCGTTCGGAGCCTTCGCGCGACACCGGCTTGATGCCAATGGCCGAGCTGCCGGGAAAGCGAATCTTGCTCACGCCCATTTCCGTCTGCAGGAAGGCAATCAGCTTCTTGGCCTCGGGCGATTCGGCCGCCCATTCGATGCCGGCGTAGATGTCTTCGGTGTTCTCACGGAAGATCACCATGTTCACTTTTTCGGGGCGCTTGACCGGCGAAGGCACGCCCGCGAAGTAGCGCACCGGCCGCAGGCACACGTAGAGATCCAGAATCTGTCGGATGGCCACATTGAGCGAGCGGATGCCGCCGCCTATCGGTGTGGTGAGCGGGCCCTTGATGCCCACCAGGTAGGTCTTGAACGCCTCGATGGTTTCGTCAGGCAGCCAGGTGCCGCACAGATTCTTGGCCTTCTCGCCGGCGTACACCTCGGCCCAGGCGATCTTTTTCTTGCCGCCGAATTCTTTTTCCACCGCCGCGTCGAGCACGCGCACCGAGGCGCGCCAGATGTCAGGACCGGTGCCGTCGCCCTCGATGAAGGGAATGATGGGGCGATCCGGCACGTTGAGCGTGCCGTTCGATGACATGGTGATGGATTCGCCGCCCGCAGGAATGACAGGTTTTGCTGATGCCATGCCTTTCAATTATCACGGACACGGTCAATAGTCGACCGGGGAAGTCCTCAATCCCGGGCTAGCTACGTCGCCTTGGCCCCCGGCGGGACCTCGCGATCGAAGACACACAGGGCAAGGACGTTGTCTGCGCTGCCGGCCAGGATCATGCCCTGGGACATGACCCCGCGGATCTTGGTTGGTTTCAGGTTGGCCAGATAGAGCACAGTGTGGCCGACGAGGTCAGCCGGCGCATAGGCACCAGCGATCCCTGAGACAACTGTGCGTTGCTCGCCACCCAGGTCGAGCGTGAGCTTGAGCAGCTTGTCCGTCTTGGGCACTGCCTCGGCTTGCAGAACCTTGGCGGCGCGCAGGTCCATCTTCTTGAATTCCTCGATGGTGATTTCGGCCACGGGCTGGCCGGGCGCGCTGGCCGCGACCGCGACACTGACCGGCGGGGTCTGGTCGAGCCAGGTCGCGATCAACTCTTTCTGTCGTTCCGGCTCCAGTCGGGGAAAGATGGGCTTGGGTTCGCACAGCTTGCCGCCCGGCCAGCCGCCCCAGTCCTCAAAGGGCCACAGTCCCACATCCTGATCGCGTCCGATCTGGCGCAAGATCTCGCGGGCAGCCGCCGGCATGGCCGGCGCGACCATGATGGCCGCGCGGCGGATCACTTCGCAGGTGTTGGCCAGGACGTCGCGCAGCTCGGAGGTCTGGCCGGCTTTCTTCAGTTTCCAGGGCGCCGTGCGATCGAGGTACACATTGCCGGCGCGGATCATGGACCAGGTTGCCTCCAGGGCACGCGAGGGCTGGAAGTCGTCCCACGCCTTGGACGCGGCTAGGGTGGCCTCGCGCGCGACGTTGCGCAGGACCAGCTCCTCCTCGGACAGCGGATCGCCGGCCGAGTACCCCGCTCGGCGGGCGGCATCGAGCCCGTCGCCGCCCAGCGTGCGGGCCATGGACACCGTGCGATTGACCAGATTTCCGAGGTCGTTGCCCAGGTCGGACTCGTGGCGCTGAAACAGCGCCTCGTAGGTGAAGTCGCCGTCGCCACCCAAGGAATACTCGCGCAGCACGAAGTAGCGCAGGGTATCGGCCCCCAGCGCACCGGCGATCAGGTTGGGGTCCACGCGCGTGGCCGGGATGGACTTGGAAATCTTCTGCCCCTTGACCGTGATGTAGCCGTGGCAGAACACGCCCTTGGGCGGCGGCAGCCCCGCCGACATGAGAAAGGCCGGCCAGTACACCGCGTGGAAGCGCAGGATGTCCTTGGCGATGAGATGGGTACACGCGCCCCACAGCGCCTGGCTGTGTGGGTCGGTGAGCACGCGGTCAGGCCCGCCCAGCGCCGACACGTAGTTGGTCAAGGCGTCGAGCCACACGTACACCACGTGCTTGGGATCGTTGGGCACGGGGATGCCCCATTTCACGGACGTGCGCGAGATGGACAGGTCGCGCAGCCCGCTCTTCACGAACTCGGTGACTTCGTTTTTGCGCGACTCGGGGCGGATGAACCCGGGCTGCTGGTACAGGGCCAGCAGTTTGTCCGCGTACTTTGACAGACGGAAGAAGTAGTTCTGCTCGCGCACGCGCTCCACCGGCTTGCGGTGCAGCGGGCACAACTTGTTGCCATCCTCGACCACCACCTCCTCCTCGGTCTTCCAGCCTTCGCACCCCACGCAGTACATGGCATCGTAGTCGGCCAGGTAGATGTCGCCGCTGGCGGAAATGCGCTGCCACATGGCCTCCACGGCGGCGTGGTGGTCGGCATCGGTGGTGCGGATGAAGCGGTCGTAGCTCACCCCCATGCGCTCCCAGGTTTCCTTGAACTTGGCCACGATGCCGTCGCAGTACTCCTTGGGACTGATGCCCATCTCCTGCGCCAGGCGCTCGATCTTCTGCCCGTGCTCGTCGGTGCCGGTGAGGAAGTAGGTTTCATGCCGGCGCGCCCGATGGTAGCGCGCCAACGCGTCGGCCACCGTGGTGGTGTAGAAGGTCCCCAGGTGGGGCACGGCATTGACGTAGTAGATGGGCGTGGTGACGTAGAAGTGGTCGGCCATGGCGCCTAGGCTACCACTTTTGCTGCATTTCACCGATCAGGTCTTCAGTGGAATAGCATCCATCACGCTTGCGATGGCGCAATAGTCAAGGAGCAATGTGGTTTCGAATGGCAGCGCGCGGCCGGGGCCCGTGGGTGACAGATTCTGCGCACGGCCGGCGGACTCGTGAAGCACTCCTACTTTTCTTGCTGAAAGATTGCGGCCCGGGTGTTTAACACTACTGATTGAAGTTCTCCCGTCACCCTCGGGGCTGCGGTGACCGCTGACTTCCTTGCTCCTCGGTCAGATACGTTCAGTATCATCCCTCGTCGCGCGTCGTCATCGGTCATCCTCGCTCCCGAGGGCTCGGTCCGAATTTCAATCAGTAGTGTTTAACAGAACGAGAACGCGACGAAATGAACCTGCAGGAAATCTACCAGCGCTACGGTGGCGTCGTCTACCGACGGGCTCGCCGCTTGCTGGGCGACGAACAAGCCGCCAAGGACGCATGTCAGGAAGTGTTCCTGCGCCTCGTGCATGCCATGCCGGAGTTTCAGCAAACATCTCCCGTCACCTGGCTCTACAAGGTCACGACCAACTACTGCCTGAACCTGCTGCGGGACACGCTACGACGGCGGGACCTGCTTGCAACCCAAGCCGCAGCATCGCCAAGCCTGCCTGTGCAGGATGCGGAAGGATCGATAGCAGACCTGCTGCGCGGATTCTCCCAAGAGTTGCAGGAGGTCGCCGTCTACTACCATGTCGACGAAATGAGCCAGGACGAGATCGCCGAGGTCCTCGGCATCTCACAGCGAACGGTTTCCAACCGGCTGTCCGAGTTTCGCAGCCTGGCCAAAAGCAAATGGGAATCCAGCGACACGGTTCTTTTCGTCTACTACTCTGGCCACGCCGATGCCGATCGTCTGCACCTGGGCGGCAGCTATCTCGGTGTGCGCGAGTTGCGCGACATCTTGGCCGGATCCTCGGCGGGCAGCCGCGTGTTGGTCATCGACGCATGCCGGTCGGGATCCATGACCCGCGTCAAAGGCGGCAGTCCGACCCCGCCGTTTAGCGTACACCTCGACGAAATGCCCCCGCCGGCGGGATTCGCGATCCTGACCTCCAGCGCCGAAGGCGAGGATTCGCAAGAATCCGATGCTCTGGCGGGATCCTTTTTTACCCACTACTTCAATTCAGGGCTCATCGGCGCTGCGGACCAAAACCACGACGGTCAGGTAACGCTGGCCGAAGCCTTCTCGTTCGCTTCCGAACAGACATTTCGCGCCACCCTGGCCACCACCGCGGGTCCCCAGCACCCGACTTTCCGCTTCGAACTGGGCGGCCGACAGGATCTGATTCTGGCGCGGCCGCACTCGCCACGTCAGGGCCTGGGAATCGTGAGGTTCACCGGTGCAGGCAACTACATTCTCCGACGCGCCGACGCTTCCGGCAGCCGGCCGGTGGTGGCCGAGGTGGCGTCGCGCACAGGTGGGGCCGAGGTCGCGCTTCCCGAGGGCCGCTACGAGATCACCTTGCGCAACCCCGACCACATTCTGGAAGGAACCTGCGAGGTACACGACGGCGCGGTCGCTTCTGTGTCAGCTTCGGAACTCCGCCGGGTCGACAATGCCAGGGTGCCTCTGCTGGCCAATCGGGCACTCTTCGGCTCGATATACGGTTGCTACGAGATTGGAGAAATTGGTTGAGGTTCTACAGTTCATGGACTTTGCCATCACCTCTCGCTCCCAACGGCGAGGTCGAATTCACGGGTTGGCTCAGCTTGGCAAGCATGCTCGGTTTCTGGAACACGCTGCAGGACGCGTATTCTGGGGGAACCAATGTGGCTTTCGGCCTGATCGAGCTGCTCACCGACTCGGGCGGAGATTCTTCCACACCGTTGTTGTCTGCGGTGGCGAGTAACTATCTCTTGGTCGTATCGGCCGAGGATGCTTCTGTGTTGCCGTTTGGGCCGGGCGGGCCCAGCTTGGATGTGAAGCAGGGATTCCAGCTATTTCGCCGTACCTGCGATGCAGACGAGGTCAACCACCTTGAGCTAGTGCCGCTCGACACAGTCGTCGACCTCGTGCCTCTGGCAACGCCTCGCCCCACGACCAGGGATATTCTCGCCGACTTCACACCACGTTCGGTGAGGCCGGCCAGTGAGGACTATGACGACTTCGTTGCAACCTGCGGGATCACCCTGGCCACTGCACAGTTGGGACAGCCGGCGCAAGTCGAGCGCGATGAACCTGTCATGTCGTTTGCGTGGCCACCGGCGGGAAACCCGGTCTACTTCATTTCGGGCGAGCCAACCCTCGGGTACCCGCAAGACAACAGGATCATGAGCCTCGATTCCGTCAGCTTTCAGCCCACTGTCGTCAGTGAGGGGCTCTACATCGGGCCCGTCCAGGTGGCCACCGGGGGCAACAGTTTACTCGTGTATTCCTACCGGCCGGACACCATGAAGACGATATTTATGATGACCACCCGCATTTCTCTGGCGTCGTCGCAACTTCCGGTGATTGCTACCTGGGGTGAAACCGCGCTGGCGTATGCTGGCCCGGTGTTCACGCAATGGCCGGATCGCATTCTTTCTCCTGACGGAAGCACCGTCGCAACGACGGTTTTTTCGGTGGACGACAACCCGTCGCCCAACGCGACAGAAGCCGCTGCTGACACTATCGATCTGCTCGATGTTGCCACTGCCACGCCACGTCCGCTGAGCAACCCGACCGACTGCCCCTCTCTGACGCCTTTGGCGTGGGCCCCAACCGGCGACAAGTTGCTCGTCGGGTGCGAAGGGCAGTCGAACTTCTGGGCCGCAATGGGGCTCGACGGCGTGGTCAGCCCCTTTCCTGATATTCCAGCGGACTTGTCGCAATCAGTCAGCCTCGGTCAGGACTGCTACGCGCCGGCTGCCGTCACCAATTTCTGGAGCGCCAGCGGACCGCATGAGCTTATGCAAAATGACGGCGGCGTGCGGGTGTACAACATTGCCACGCAGCAGTTGACGGTCTTGGTGGAGGCAAATCGGGTGGCCCCGCAGACCGCGCCCACTCAGGCAGTCGTGGGCACCGAGCAAGTCTTCGCTTGGGCCGAACAGTGTTTCGGGTTGGGCGAAACGATGTGCAACGCGGAGCTGCGGCGGCTTTCGATCAAGAGTGGCGTGGTTGACGTCGTGGCAACCGCGCCCCGGCCGCTGGTGTTTGCGGTGTCCCCCGACGGGACCCAGCTCGCGCTTGCCGATGACAACAACATCTACCTCAAGGCACTCACACCCTGAGCCGGTCGCGCGCACCGCAAGCTGCCACGGCAAGGCCTTTGCTGCGGGCTTGTTCCTGCCAACGGCGGGTCGAACAGGTCGTTGAGCGCGCCAGCAGCGCATCCTGCGCCTCCTCCAGCATTGTCCGGCCCCTGATGGTTCCGCTTGAACTGTCATTTGTCCGCTCAGTGCCTGCGGCGCGCGGGTCAGAACTGAGCGGCGAGGACGACGTTGCCGACCCGGTCGGTGAGGACGAGCTCTCCAGTGGGCAGGAATGTCAGACCTGCGGGGGAGGCGATCTCTGCGGGCAGAGATCCCAAGATGTTTTCCCAACGTCCGGAGGTACCGACCACTGTGGTCACGAGTTGGGTTGCGACGTGGATCTTGCGAATTGTGTTCTTGCCCGAGTCGGCCACGAAGAGGTTCCCTGCGCTGTCGCAAACAAGAGCCCCCGGGGTGTCGAAGCGCGCGGCTGTTCCCACGCCGTCGTCGTCGCCCGCGGTCCCAACAGAGCCGGCGAGCGTGTTGACGGCCGCCGTTGCCATGACGAGCTTTCGGATGGTGCGGTTGCCTGTGTCGGCCACGAAGAGGTTACCGGCGTGGTCGACCGCCAGACCAGTCGGGTTGTCGAATCGGGCAATGGCGCCGGTTCCGTCGGCGCTGCCCGCGATCCCCGCGGAGCCCGCGAGGGTGGTGACGGTCCCACCGGCAATGACGATTTTGCGAATGGTGTGGTTGCCTGAGTCGGCAACAAGAAGGTTGACTGAATGCTGGGCTGGGACTCTCCACGATCGATACCAATCGAGGAGTGCCCGACAGCTGCACCGGCTATTGCACCATAAACACGTACAACTACGTCATCTGGTTCTTCGACACAGGCGTTGGCCCAGTCCTTCCCCTGGTTTTCTCCGCCGGGCACAGTATCCTGCGCATTCGCGGCCTGATTGGGTACAGGCTCGTCCTCGACGCCAGCCTGTCGGACGACAACAAGAACACGCTGGGGCCGTCCCCTGATGTCAAAGCAGGGGCGTGGGCAATGGGGAGCTTCGACTACGGAAGCTACATGTCGAGCAAGTGGATCTTCTTGGGCCTCGACTACAGGCGGTTCCTCCAACCCAGCTACGCGAGCGACGGGTTCTACCTGTCTGTGAATTGGGTTTGGTGAGACCGCCGCTGGGGCTGCTGCTGGCGCGGCCATCGCGGCGGACCAAGCGGCCCACCCCGTGGCAGCCGCGGGGCGCGCCCTGGAAGCCTTTCGCTACACACGCACCGCTAGGCGAAGTTGCGCAGTAGAGCGGGCAAGGTCCGCTTGAGTGCCGCGGCTAACACTACTGATTCAAAAA
>PLNW01000062.1 GCA_003142855.1 Myxococcales bacterium | reverse complement strand
CGCACTGGCAGCGGAACGCGCACTGGCACCGGAACGCGCACTGGCACCGGCTGACCTGTGTCGCGACAGGTTCCCTGTGGTGGCTACCCTCGTCGTGCATCGAGAACGCCACTGACTCACAATAGGCAAGCCGTCTTCCCGCACCGAGAACATCGCCACGATACCCCCGCCAGGCTGCGCAGGCTCGACCTGGCGGGGTGTTTGGCGGGACCGTGGGCAACGAAATCCCTGGACAGAGGAGCGCGGTCCTGGCGCCATTGTCAGGCTGACGCTCTAACCTCGCAATTCGGCACCAGGGCCTTCACAACCGCAGCCGTGTCCGAGATCGAAGTGCGCTTCTTGGGAGGCAAGCGCCGAACGGCAGCGGAATTGGCGCCCAGAATTTCACGCATGTATTCCGGTGTGATGAGATTCTCCGCTACCATCCAGTTCATCGCGAACGCTCGCAGGATGAAATCGTGCTGCGGAGAAATCTGTTCTGCTCCGCGCTCCCAGTCGGCGACCGTCACTCGGTCGATTCCCATATTCTTTGCAAGCTCTTGTTGAGTGGCATGAAGACTGTGTCGCAAGTAGCGCGCCTCGGCGCCATTCAGGAGTCTTGGGGATTTGGCAACCTGCACAATCGTGTAAATCATGACCGCGTTCACCAAGGACCCATCGACCGTTTCGCCCCCGCACTTGTTGCACCTGAAACCATCTGCGCCTGAAACCGTCACCTTGAAACCCACGTAGTCCGAAAAATCGTAGAAATCGAACTTTGTCGGGCGCAGCTCTCCCCCGCACTCGCAGCGGATGGCTCGACTAGCTCCTGGCTTCTGCTGTTGGCTCTTCATGACTTCTCCTTCGGCGGCAGCACGGTGCACAGAATGATCCTCTCTTGGCCATCTCCGTCATGGAACGCCTCGATCCCCACGGCAATTTCCGCGTCACCGTCGATATTCAGCCCGAAAAAACGCCAGCACGTACCGCCGTTCTCGCCCACAGCAGGGTACGGTTCAACCCTGCCGCGCCTTGAGAATATAGCTTCAACGTCATTCATCGTCACACGGCGTTCGGCGAGCCTTCGCCCGAAGTGAACTGACGGCGTGAACCGCCCGTTTTCGATTGCTTCACGAGCCCATCTCCTTGCTTCAGTCGCGGTCTTGGGCCCTGCCATTCCTGTAGCTTTAGACTACAACGGCTGGGTTCAGTTTCAAGTCCTATCGAAAGTCCTTTCGAAAGCGCCCCACCGGCAGCGGCTGGCGTGCTCATGGCTGCGTGGCTGGCCTGGTGGGGCGTTTCCGCGTCCATGGGGGGGCCCCCGATGCCACCACGACAGGACGACCCGCCCATCCGTTCCGTTCGCTCGGCTTGTGACGTCCGATCTGACTCTCGCTTCGTGCCCGGTTGGCCTCCTCGCGTGCGGCTTCGTGCTTGGCCCGCCAGGCTTCAGGGGGTATCGCAAGGGTTGCGGCGAAGCCCGAATAGGGCGACCATGGTCCACATGGTAGCGAGATTGCGCATCCTGCTTTCGGGTCTTCTGGTGTCATTAAGGGGCGCATAATGACCACGCTGCGCGTGTTCCTTGCGTTTCTCGCTTTCGCGTTGGCGTTTCCCTTCCCAGGCTACGCCGATGACAAGGCGAGCGCCCGCGCCCACTACGAGACGGCCGCGCGCCTCTACGATGTTGGCGAGTACGATCGGGCGCTCGTCGAGTTCAAGGAGGCTTACGTGGCCAAGCCCGACCCCGCGTTTCTGTTCAACATCGGGCAGTGCTACCGGAAGCTCGGCCAAGAAGAACAGGCCCTCGATTTCTTTCGTCGTTTTCTGAAGCGGGCCGCACCCGATGACCCCAACCGCGCCCAAGTCGAGGCCAGGCTGCGAGACACCGAGACGGACGCCGTTTTCAAAGGTGACTTACAGCGAGCTGAAGAACGCGAGGAGGCCGAGACTCCGCCGCCGGCAGAGCCGACAGTGGCTGCAACGCCCGCGCCGGTTGTCGTGGAGTTACCGACACCACCAGCGCCACCACTGCCCCGGCGCACCCCGGTGTTCGTCAAGCGGGCTGCGCCGGTCATCCCTGCCACGGAGGCGAGCCACCCGGGCCGCAGCCTGCGCATCGCCGGCATCGTCACCGGGGCCGTGGGCGTAGCCTCCATCGGGACCGCCATCTATTTCTACTCCCGGGCGCGAGCCTACTCGGACATCGTCTCGAATTATCGCAACCACACCGTGGCTGCTGAGCAGGCCGGGCGCGATTGCGAAACCGCGCAGTGGGTCCTGTACCCCGTTGGGGCAGCGGCGCTCGCCACTGGCGCTGTGCTGTACTGGTTAGGGTGGGACGTCAAGCCGGTGGTTGCGCCGGGCCTCGCTGGCATCGCGGCAGGAGGGACGTTCTGATGCGAAACTACGCCATCGTCAGTCTTCTCGTCGTCGCGAGCTGCGGCTACAATCCCCACCAGAACTACCCTGACCTACCAGACGGGAACGCAACCGCTACCGGGGGCCAGCAGAGCGAAAATTCGTCCAGCACGAACGTGGGAGGTGCGACCGGGGGTCAGGGCGGAAACCCGTCCAGCGCAAGTGCAGGAGGCAGCACCGTCAGCCCGGAACGCGCAATCGACATCTTGTTCATGATCGACAACTCCCCGTCCATGGACCCCAAACAGACGGCATTGGCCAACAACTTCCCCAACATGATCGCGGCACTGCAGACGCT
>PLNW01000078.1 GCA_003142855.1 Myxococcales bacterium | reverse complement strand
TGAATCAGTAGTGTTAGTCCCGTCGAGCAACTTGATGATCGTCGTATCGATGTGCCAGATCTCGTTCGGCTGCGAAGCTCGAACACCGACGGTTGGCTTGGGTGGATGGACGCGTTGTCGTGGTCGCCGCCAGCCGCGCTCGCGTGCGAGTCTTGTCCAGGTCGTGACCGAGGCGAAGACCTTGCCGATGCGCTGAGCGTACCGAGCGAGAGTCCCAAGCGGCATGTGCCTGTGTTCGGGCGCCAGTACCATCTCTTTGATGTCGGCCACCTCGGCGGGCGTGAGTTGGCTGGGGCTGGTCTTCGGGCACGAGGAGCGATCGTCCAAACCGCAGACCGCCGTGGAGGCCCGGTTCCATCGGTGGTATCGGCCGGGATCGAGATGCACGATCCGCAAGATCACGGCCAGGGGGAGGAATGGTTTTGCACTGGTGATGGCACGCAGGATTCCGGCTTTGGCGCTGCCTTCGGGGAGCCGCTCGCCAGCGAGGGTGAAGCCGGAAGCGTGGAGCATCGCCAGGAGAATTCGGACAACGGCTGCGAGGATGCGCTTTTGCCGTTCGAGCTTTACGATGGCGTCGACGAACTGCTGGTGGTCCTGCTCTACGGGCTCGATGGTGACGACCGGACGCGAACCACGGCTCCGCCAAGTGGAAACGGTGGAGCGCGGGATGGCCAGGTGCTCGGGCAGGCGTCTGGTGCCGGTACGGACCACGTGGTCCCGAAGACGGTGGTCGTACGCGCAGCGGGTCCGTGGCGTTGCCGTGGCGAGGTCTATCATCACGAAAGCATCACCAACCTTGGCTCCCCGGCAAGAAACTCAACGATATTGGGGCTGTCGAAGTTGCGTACACGTTTGTGCGAAAGGTCTGCGCACACAGCACCGTCAGCTGTTCGCGGAGCCCCGGGAGCCACCCGTGAAGGTGGCGATGGACGGGCCCCTCACTCGTGTTGAGTTGCCGCTATTGATACAGCTCCGCGCTTGCGAGGGCCTGTTCAGACCCACCACTGTCGTAATCTCCGCCGGCTACAAGCACGTTTCCAGTGGACAGCAACGTCGCCGTTTGGTTTTCCTTCGCCGCGGGCATACTGCCGGTCGCTGAGAATGTCCCGGCGCTTGGGTCGTACAACTCCGCACTCGCGAGGGAGTTGCCGTTGCCATCGTCGTCGCCAGTTACGAGCACCTTCTCGTCGGACGTCAACGTCGCCGTGTGCAACGCCCTTATCGCAGTCATACTGCCGGTTGCTGTGAATGTCCCAGCGCTTGGGTCGTACAGCTCCGCGCTCGCGAAAGCATAGGTGTTGCCATCGTCTCCACCAGCCACGAGCACCTTCCCGTTGGGCAGCAACGTCGCCGTGTGCAACTCCCTGGCCCCGGTCATGCTGCCGGTTGCTGTGAAGGTTCCGGCGCTTGGGTCGTACAACTCCACGCTCGCGAGAGCATTGCCATTGCCATCGTTTCCGCCGGCAACGAGCACCCTCCCACTGGGCAGCAACGTTGCCGTGTGCAACTCCCTTGCCGCGGTCATACTGCCGGTCGCGGTGAACGTCCCGGCGCTTGGGTCGTACAGCTCCGCTCTCGCGAGAGCATTGCCGTTGCCATCGTCTCCGCCGGCAATGAGCACCTTCCCACTGGGCAGCAACGTTGCCGTGTGCAACTCCCTGGCCACCGTCATACTGCCAGTCGCGGTGAACGTCCCGGCGCTTGGGTCGTACAGCTCCACGCTCGCGAAAGCATTGCCGTTGCCATCGTCTCCGCCGGCAATGAGCACCTTCCCACTGGGCAGCAACGTTGCCGTGTGCAACTCTCTGGCCACTTTCATGTCGCCGATGGCAGCAAAGACTCCTTGCGACGTCGTTGTACCGGCCGTGCTGGTCGCGCCTCCGGCAATGCCGGTCGTTCCCCCGGGGCTGGTCGCGCCCCCGATGGCGCCGGTCGTTCCCCCTGTCCTTCGCCAGGCGGCTATCCGGGCCGTCTGTTTTCCGACGGTGGCGATGAGAGACAGTGGGCATGACCACGACTCTGCGACTTCGTCTGCGAGGTGGTGACCCGCCGAGCCAGCGAGCAATGTCTTGCTGCATCTTCTGGGAGTATCTTGGCCAGGAGCTAGTCTATGGCGGTATATATGGATGGGTATATACTGACTTTCGAGGAGTGAGACATGCCCTACGCCCGTGTTTTTCAGTCCGGAAACAGCCAGGCGGTGCGACTGCCCAAGGAATTCCGATTCCAGGCTGATAGGGTTGAGATCTACCGTCGCGGTGACGAACTCGTGATGCGCGAGGCCCCGATCAACGCAACCGCGATCTTTGATGCGCTCGCCGGCATGCCAACTGACTTCATGGCAGATGGTCGCGAGGACACACCGGCGCAGGACAGGGACAGCCTCTGATGAGCGTTCGCTACCTGCTCGACACCAACATCTGCATCTACATCGCCAAGCACAACCCGCCCGTCGTGCGCGAGCACTTCGCTCGCCACGCGGCCAACGAGCTTGCGATGTCGGTCATCACGTTGGGCGAATTGCGCTTCGGCGCTGAGAAGAGCCAGTCGCGCGAACGGGCGATGGCGACCATCCAGCAGCTCGAAGGGCTGATCCCACCCCGCGCTTTGCCAGAGGCGGCTGGCGAGCACTACGGCCAGATTCGTGCCGTCCTGCAAAGAGGCGGTGCGATCATTGGCAACAACGATCTTTGGCTCGCGGCCCATGCACGCGCTGAAGGATGGATTCTTGTCACCAACAACACTCGGGAATTCTCCCGTAGTGTCCGCAAAGTCATCGCGGAGTTTCTTGCATGAATTCGCGGAGATGCGGAGCTTTAATTGAAGAGCACCGTCCAGGCAACGCGGCCGGTTTGTCCAGCACAGCCGCGCGCGAGGACCTTCGATACAATCCCGTGCCCGTTCCTACGTCCTCGCGGTGGCGACGAAATATGCCCATGACCCGCACAATGCGTTGCGCGGCCAGCGCATCGGGAAGGCGCATCCCCGAGTGGCCACCACGGTTGGGAGTTGCCGGCGTTTGGAAGTTGAATTGCCAATTACCCATAACGATGTACACTTCTTAGGTGGTTACGCGTGCCGCGACAAGGCATCTGAACGAACTGGCAGCCAACTTCCCGGTCGTGGCCATCACGGGACCGCGCCAGTCAGGCAAGACGACGCTGGCGCGCATGGCGTTTCCCGACAAGCCCTACGTCTCGCTTGAGAACCCCGATACCCTCTGGACCGCTACCCAGGATCCCCGTGGGTTTCTGCAGCGGCACCAAGGAGGGGCGGTGTTCGACGAGGCCCAGCGGTTCCCCGAACTCTTTTCGTACTTGCAGCAGGTCGTCGACGAGGATCGCCGGCCCGGTCGCTTCGTGCTGACCGGCTCGCGCCAGTTCGATCTGCACTCGCGCATTTCCCAGAGTCTGGCAGGGCGTGCGGGACTCCTGCAGCTTCTTCCATTCCTGCTGTGCGAGGCCCATGGTGCGGACGTCAAGGCGTTGCCCGCGCTCAGCCGAGTCCTTTTCGGCGGGTTCTACCCGCCGATTCACGCCCAGGGTGTCGCGCCAGGTCTCTGGTATGGCCAGTACGTACAGACCTACGTTGAACGAGACGTGCGCCAGATCATCAACATTCGCGATCTCGCCCCCTTCCAGCGCTTTGTGCGCCTGTGTGCCGCGCGCGTGGGCCAACTTCTCGACCTGTCTTCGCTGGGCGCGGACTGCGGCGTGACCCATCACACGGCGCAAGCCTGGCTCTCGGCGCTCGAAGCCAGCTACCTCGTCTTCCTGCTTCGGCCCTATCACGTGAATCTGGGCAAGCGGCTCATCAAGACCCCGAAGCTGTACTTCTACGACACTGGGCTCCTGGCGTGGTTGCTGTCCATCGAATCCGCCGACCAGCTTGACGTGCACGCCAGTCGCGGCGCGATCTTCGAATCGTACGTCGTGTCCGAGCTTGCCAAGGCGCGCTTCGCGGCCGGGCGCCCCTGGGGCCTGTATTTCTGGCGCGACCAGAGTGGCCACGAAGTCGACGTGGTCGAAGAGAGTCCGACTGGACTTCGAGCAATGGAGGCCAAGTCCGGCGCAACTCTCAACCGCGACTTCTTCACTGGCCTGCGCTATTTCCGCGAACTGGCCGGAAAGAAACTCGCCGATACGACTCTGGTCTACGGCGGCAGCGAGACCACCACCCACCAAGGCTGTCATGTTCTCCCCTGGCATGCCGCCGCCACCTGGTAGCGAATACCGAGAAGACGCATCAATACCTGGGACTCCAAGAGTGAGCTGTCATGCCTGAAGCGTCTTCAACTCAGATCCCTGCGACATGAAAGGGGAACGTCCCTCATGCGGCTGCGCGCGTCCCTCATTGTGGCAAAACACCGCAAAACGGCCTCTCTCGGCCCCAATGAGGAACGTCCCTCATTGCCGGGAATGAGGAACAAATGAGGAACGGAATTTGTCCGCTCCTGTCTGCTCCTGTCCTCTCCTGTCCGCTCAATTCAATTGCAACTCGCCGATATTGTTGAAATCATTGAGCCCGGATTGCGCAGTCATGGCCCTCATAACCCGAAGGTCCCAAGTTCAAATCTTGGCCCCGCTACAATCTTTCCGGATACTTACAGCGCGCGGGGGCCGATTTTCCCGTCCCTCATTCAAAATGAGGAACGAACGAGGAACCGAGCAGCGCGCCAATGGCCACCAGCGGCCAAAGTCTGCACTTACGGCTCTGCACTTACGGTCTGAACTTGTGGGGAGGCCGATTTGTCCGCTCCTGTCCACTCGGGCGTTCCTCATTAGAATGAGGGACGTCCCTCGTTCCACCCGCTGACGTTCCTCGTTCCTCATGCGCTGGACTCGCCTGACCCTGGTTATCACCGAAGCCTTCGTGGCGCTGAGCGCCTTCGTGGCCGGCGCCATGTTCATGATGGAGCCCAGCGGCCGGCTGATGGGGATGACGGTGGAGACGCTGGCGCGGTCGCCGTTCGGGAGCTACCTCGTGCCCGGATCGTGCTGTTCGTGGTGATCGGGGGAACGCAGGCGCTGGCGGCGTGGGCGGAGCTGCGGCGCTGGCCCCGGGCCGGGTGTTTGTCCGTGCGCTGCGAGCCCTGTCCCCAGCTCGACGAGATGGCGCGCGCCTGCAGGCGCATCGCGGACTGCACGAAGGGCCTGGATTTCGCCGCGTTCTCCGCCGACAAGAACACCCAGGACGCCGTCAGGCTGGCCATGCCGAACATCGGCCACGCGTCGATCGGGCAGTCCCCGAGATCCAGAGCCAACCTCGCCGCCATTGGACACCACATTCAGGCCATTCGCGGTATCTGACGCTGGGAAGTCGGCGACGCGCTGCAGGAATTCGCGGGCTACAAGACCTTGCCGGCGGTCGATACTGAGAGAAGCTGGTGGACTGTCCTCGGTTTCGATCCAGCCGCCGGGAACACTCGAAACGGTTCGGAAAATGCTGCCCGCTATGTTCGACGTCGGATCCGATCAGCTCCGGATGGCCAGGCGGCCGCTGGCAGCCCTGGATTTCGAGATCAAGGGCCAAAACTTCCTGCGCATCGGCATCGAGTTGGCGGAGGGCGACGTCAGGGACATCGAGCCCGCCCCTGGCCGTCGCTGCCGAACTAGGCCCGACCCCAGCACTTCGGTGTATGTTCAATCTGAGCAGATCACCAATGCGACACCGCTCAGAATCTCCCGTCTGCCTAGTTGGAGCTGGTCTTCTTCACCACAAGAAGGGTGACACCGCGATTGCGCGTGAGAATTTGTACCTGAACTATGGACTGCTCGACCTGGCAACAATTCTCCACGAGGCGGGATATCAAGCCCGCATGCTGCAGGGAAACTCGGATGAACCGTCCGCCACGGTGATGAAGGCCATGACTACTCGGCTCATGGAAGGGCCGGCGCCTGTTCTGCTGTCTGTTCCAAGTGCGCTGGCGCTTCCATGGGCACGCGGTTTTTGCTCGGCAGTGAGAGAAACATTGCCCGAAAAACTCATCGTGGTAGGGGGACGCTGGGTCGCCCAGACCGACGCCGAATGGCTGAGAGTCCAACTGCCGGACTGCAATCTAGTTGTGTTCGGTACCGCAGAAGATCGCATCCTGCAGATTCTCGACCGCCAGCTGTGGTCGTCGATTCCCGGAACGAGCCAAAGCACTAGAATCGAACCGTTCGATTCGACGCCTCGAAGGGTCGACTACTCGCTCCTCGACGGCTATCTTCGTCACTGGCCAAGCATTGAAATCTCTCGCGGTTGCGGTAGGGGATGTGCGTTTTGCGTCGAGGCGAAAGTACCGCTCGGCAAGCCCAAGTCACCAGTCGATACGGCACGAGAGATGGCATTCCATGAGGACACGTACCAATGCAATCCGATGCGCTTCTACTTTGAAGCATCGCAGTTCTGTCCCGGTGCCGAATGGATCCGTGAGTTTGTGGGTGCCTATGTATCCACAGGGCTTCGGTCTGAATGGCGATGTGAAACGAGGGCTGACTGTCTCCCCCGAAGAGACCTTGAGGCACTCGCAAGCGTTGGCCTGAAAGTGCTCGACATCGGCCTTGAGTCGGCGAGCCCGAGACAACTGCTGGCCATGCGCAAGTGCCGAGACCCTGCCCAGTATCTGGGCCGCGCCTCGGATCTCCTTCGTGGTGCGCATGAACTCGGAATTCAGAACAAGGTCAACATCATGCTCTACCCAGGAGAAGACGACGATACGGTGCGCGAAACGATTGACTGGCTCGAAGAGCACAGGCCCTTTATCAAGGGGCTTTCCACAGGTTCGTTGATCGTCTATCGGGGACGCAATGGAGGATTGCTAGCGCATATCAAGAAGTACGGCGGCGCTCTGGTCGATGAGACCGCACTCGACCGAGAAGGCGCATGCCCGCTGCACTTGAGCGCCGACTACGACCACGCCAAGGCATTGGAAGTGGCGCGACGTCTCTCAAAGTCCTTCATGGATGCGGATGCGTACTACGATCTAAAATCCTTCTGCTACTTTCGTCGCGATCTGAGCCGTTCAGAGTTTCACAATATCGTCCAAACGATACCCTCCGACGCGGTCTCGTTTCGCCAGCCCGGTGAAGATTTCGGTCTTTCTGTTTGACCGGAAAGTGGTGTGAGCCGCAACAATTCCCTGCGGACTCTGTGGACCCTACCTTTCGGGGCAGGCACGAGTACGAACCTTGAGACTTGACGAGCAGCACTGTGCAGGAATAACCTCCGACTCCGAGGCTCAGACATGGCTCGACGAGTGTTCTTCAGCTTCCATTTCGAGACAGACATCTGGCGCGTAAACCAAGTTCGCATGTGCAACGTGGTCGCAGGCGTGGATCAAGCCGGCTTCTTCGACCATTCGGAGTACGAGGAAGCCAAGAGGAAGAGCAGCGATGTCATCGCCAAGATGATTCGCAGACGCTTGGAAGGCACAACAGTGACCATCGTCCTGATCGGGACTGAGACGGCAGACCGACCCTGGGTCAAACGTGAAGTCGAACTCTCGCTCGAACAGAAGAACGGGCTCCTCGGCATCCACATCCACCACCTAACACTACTGATTGAAATTTGGACCGAACCGTCGCGTCGCGAGGAGCCCCGGCTGCAACGAGCGACGAGGGAGAATACTCGACGTATTTGACCGAGGAGCGAGGCGGCAGACGGGGCCCACAGCAGCGACGGCGACGGGAGAATTTCAATCAGTAGTGCTAAAGGACGCCAACGGCGACAGCAGCTTCTGGGCCGGGTCTCAGCCGAGTGTCCCGTGGAATGTCCCGTTCCCTTCATACAACTGGGACAAGGATCTGCCCCGCTTGGCGCGTGAGATAGAATCCGCGGGCCAGCGAGCCGATAAATGGCGCGAGACGGGCAATCCAGGTGGAGGGCTGGCCTCGCTTTTGGGGTTGAGCTAGAAGTATTGGCGCTCTGGCATCTCGGCTTTGGGTTAGGTGGTCCAAGAACATCTTCCTGGAATTCAGCGTGTGGCTTGGAGGCAAGGCGCCCAGGATGCACGCAAGGTTCCTGCAAGAGTGACCCCTTGGTTCGCGAGACACACTTTCTCAGGTCGACTGTGGAATCACGGCCTCAAGCAGCTGCCAGGCCATGAATGTCCGAGCAGTGACTATCGGTTTGCCTGTTGGGCCGCAGTTTCGATCCACTCGCCGAGGTTATCATAGCCATTATCGCTCTCCCAATCGTAGATGGGAAACAAGCTGGAGAAGGTATGATTCCTTAGATCGCCGAGTTGGTACGCGACTTCATTAAGGGGCATGTAGTCGGCGTCTTTGGCGTCCTGCCATCCAGGCGTCATCAATTCCTTGAACTTCAACCGCTCACCGTCCACCTCGAATGCGACGCAAGCAAAGGGGTTGGCGCCGGCCTCGCTCGTCGCCCGGTTGAGGCCGCCGATGGTGTGAACGCGGACAGCCAGGAGGCCATTGCCCCGCATAAAGCTGCGAAACATTTCGTACCGAACCCACCGCCGAAGAGCTGTTTCAGCGCCGACCAACACACAGGTCACGCTGGTGTTCTTTAGTCCCTCGCGCAGGAAGCGCTTCAGGTTGTCGTCGCCTTCGCGTTGGGACGCCTCAAAGACTGAGCTGTCAAAGAAGCCGGCATCTTCGCGTTCACCTTGTGCCACCTTCGTCACCCAGGAATTGCGCACTACCCATGCCCTCGTGACGTCGGGTTTGTAGTGGAACGAAAAGAACGTGCGATAAGCCATTTCTCCTGCTCCTTCTCTTGCATGGGTGCCTAGAGGCGTTGTGACGACCGAGCAGCATCCACCAGGTCACGTATCAGGGTTAGGTAGCTCAGTTCATCTCGAAGTTCAGGGTGGGCGCTTTGCAACACAGAATCTCGACCAAACAGCTTTGCGGCGGCAGCTCCTGTCGACGCGATTGGAAATGCTGGCGTGCCCGGGTGAAGTCGCCGAAAAAGGTCGAACTCCTCCTCCACACCCTCCATTCCGCCCACGAACAGTCCCAAGTCGAATGATCCGGCTAACATGGACTCGCGCATTCGCTGAAGGCTTGCTTGTCGATCATTGCGAACGGCCTCGACCAACTCCACGCGTTCAAAGGCGGCATTGTCGGACGGGAACGACTGCTCAAAGAAGCGGCTCTGGTACACGACAACATGTGCCCCAACTGACAGACCTGCCCTCGTTAGCTGCAAGCGAATCATTGGCGTGATCGCAGGATGTCCACCGAAGACCAGCTGAGCGCGTCGTTCTACCACCACCATCGAAATCGCTCGAATCGTATCCCGAATAGCGACAGTATCTGCCGACGCGAAATATGCTGAGTTCCGCGAAGGAAGTGGCACACTGGCAGATAGAAACAGTCGGACATCTACTCCGTTGCTCATGGGACCACCGACGGGGTCAAAGTGCCCAACCAGGTTCGCGCGTCGATCAGGCTCACGCTGCGCGCGCAGGCGATATTTCCGTTCAGCCAATTCAAGTGGGCAATCCACCGGGTGCGAATGCCGGTCTGGTCGTACAAGACGATGGGAGCATGCGAATACGTCCGCCCCATTCCCGCGTCTCGCAACCTGGTCTTCTCCAGGATTTCGTAACGTTCGGCATCCGGAACTCCGACAACGGGCTGAACCAGCACTGTGGTGCCCGACGGCGCAGAGACAACGAGGGTTCGATCGAGTGTGGATTGGACGGTCAGGCCCGCCTTTCTTGCCTCCAACATGAATTCGCGCACAAGAAAGGAATGCCGTGCCCCGACTGCTCTCGCTCGCAAGGCCTCCACTTGGTCGACCAGCGCTCTGACACAGGTGTCTTGCAGACGAGCTGCGGGACCCAAGAAACACGCGCTCTGGAAGTCCCCCATCGAGAGCGGATACAGACTGCTGAAAGCGGCTGCCGAGGCCTCGGTTTGTCCAGGCCACAGGACTTGCAGGATCTGGATATTGGACACATTTGCCCGAGCCAGCTCTTCCTCGGTCCAACGACTTGCAAGGAAACCGGGAGTATCAAGCAGTAGTGCAACGTCCGTGTCAGCCAGACGGTGCCAGAGAACCTCCTGAAATGGTTCGCCCGGGCGCAAGATGCCATGGGTGTCGAGGAAGACGTCAAAACCGGCGGCATCCAGCGCCTCATAGAGTTGAGCCGCTACACCACTTGCCTCTACCCGCCGATAGCTAATGAAGAGCCGACGTCTCTCTCTCAGGAGCCCGAGTCCTTCCAAGACGCGGGCAGCAAGTCGCTCGAACTCCGCCCCGCAGTCGTCAAGAGAGATCCCGTTCAGGTGGGCTATCTCTGGCGGTACCGAGGTACTGAAGCTCGCTGTGCTGGACACGACGGGAACAATCAGCAGGCCATCGGCGACAATGCGATCAATCCGTGCTTGGTCCACAGCCGACAAAGTGCACGACGATCCCACGCCAAAGAAGACAGCCACCGATGGGAACCGAGGATCTAGGTCTGGGGTAGCCGCTCCAGATGGGATTTGAACAAGAAATTTTCCAAAAGTTACACCAAGGGTCTGAAATGCGACCTTAACACTACTGATTCAAA
>PLNW01000098.1 GCA_003142855.1 Myxococcales bacterium | reverse complement strand
CAAACCGTTCGGTGCTCTAGAGCACCCGCATCGCTGGGACCGGCGCAAACCGCGCTCATCTCGCCGGTATCAAGAACCGGACGATCGATCGTCATCGCTTCCTCGCGCCAGGTGTCCGCGACTCGCGGCGTTCCCACGTGTTCGGGTCCTACCAAGGCGCTCAGCCGCCCCAAGGTCGCGGCCAGCCGGTCCGGGGCCGGGCCATTGGGCCGCAACATATCCAGCTGAATCGCACGCACCCGTGCAGGAAGGACCAGGATGGTCATCCCGGTCACGGGCGCCGAGGGAGCCCGGCGCGACAGCTCCAGCCGCACGAGCTGCAAGAGAATTCCCGATTCACGCGTGGGCGATTGCAGCGGCACCTCGCGGATCTCGAAGCTGCGCGGTTCCACCATGAGACGCAAGGTCAGCCCAGCGCAGGCCAGCCCGCGACAAGCCAGCCGGACCAGCGCCCGATCGATCAGCCCGCGCAGCACGAAGACCAGGGGATCGAGCGAGTCGAGGGCGTAGTCGAGTTCGGTGCCTTCCTCGACGGCGTCGGCCGGTGCTTGCGGCAAGAACGCCTCGTCGTCCTGCGCGCGCGCCAGCCGCACCAGGCGCGCCCCGGCCGCGCCCAGTCGCACCGCCACGTCCTCTGGCCGCAGATGCGCAAGTTCCCCGACAGTGCGCAATCCCCAGCGCGCCAGCGCGTCGGCAATTTCAGGACTCGGTGCCAGCATGGCCAGCGGCAATGGCGCGAGGAAGGCGCGGGCCGCGGCGGGCGCTGCGGGCACGATGGCGATCTCGGCTGTGCGGCACGCGATGCGCGCCAGACCCTTGGAGGCAGCAATGCCCACGCGCACTTCCAGTCCCAGCCGAGCAGCGCGCGCCCGTACGGCGTGGGCCACGACTGACAGATCGGGGTAGAGCTGACCCAGATCTCCGGCCTGGAAGAACACCCGCTCAGGCTCTGTATCGACCCGGGGAGCAAACCCCAGCCCCAAATCGGCCAGCGCCGCCACAGCCGCGTCCACATCGGGCTGGCGCGCCGTCATCACCCGCAGCGACGGCAATGTGGCCATTGCCTGTGCCACGGTCATGCCGGGACGGACGTTTGCGGCAGCAGCCGTCACGGCCAGCACGGGCGCGCGGCCTCCGGCTCCCGCAGCCAGTCGCGTGGGGAGCCCGCCGGCTCCGCCGGCGGCGCACCATCGCGGGAGGGTATGGGAACCCTTTGAGGGTTCCCATACCAGCGCCCACGGTCCCGTGCGTTCCTGGGCATCGGCAAGACCGCGCAGCATCGCCTGCAACGCGATGTCGGGGGCATGAACGCACGCAATGCTGGACATGCACACCTCGCACGAGCACGTCTATCGCTTGCGCCGCGACTGATCAGGCGATCGCGCCATCACCGAAAATTCGATGGAACAATGATCAGTGCCGTCAGCGGGCGCGCGGCCACGGCCGAGAGTGATGTTGCTTCGCAGCCCGGTCAACAGGGCAGGAGCCGCGCTGCAGATCTGGACGTTGCGACTGAAATTTTGTCGCTCGCCGAAGTCCACACCCTGGCGGGACAAAATCACCGCTACCGAGGCGAAGGCACGAACCAGAGGCGCGGCTGCCACCACCAGCGCCACGGTCCGCTGGCGCTCTGCCCCGTGGCGCAGCCGCAACCACGCAGCGTCGGGCAACCGTGGATTCTTGTCGCCGATATCCAGCGCGACCAGATCGAATCCCCCAGCGTCGATCAGCAACTCAGCAGCGCGCACGGCTTGCGTAGCCGGCGCATGCACCCACAACAAACGCGCGAGAGGCACGCCGGCCCGAGCCGCCAGCCGGGGATCAAAGGCCTGCTCGGCGTCCACCAACGCCGCCACGCCGCCGCTCTTCAGCGCGCCTGCCAGCGAGGCGTGCAAGATCGATGTCCTGCCTGACGAGCGTGGCCCGACCAGCTCGCTCACCACGCCGCGCGGCCAGCCCCCGCCCAGAAGCGCGTCCAGTTGAGGCAAGGCCGTGGCCACGAACCCGCGTTTGTCTCCGCCTTTCTCTTCCAGGCGACGCGCCGGAATGAGATGGGCCGACAACGCAGCCGGGAGCAGGTCGAGCAAGGAGGCAGCAGACACGATCGCATAGGCTAGCTGAACATACGTTCAGCATCAAGGGCTGCCCTAAATCGTGAAGCCGCGCCCAGGGCACAGCTAGTCGCGTGGGGAGCCCGCCGGCTCTGCCGGCGGCGTACCATCGCGGGAGGGCATGGGAACCCTTTCAGGGTTCCCATACTAGAAGAACAGCCGCATCTGGCCGCCCTGCGCTGGCGCCAGACACTCCAGATCATCGTTGCGAATCGAGTTCACGCGAAAGGAAACCGGGGTTGCCACCAGAAAGTCGTCAGGTGCTGGGTGCAGGAGCCGCTGGTCAGGTTTCGCCATCCACCCCACGGCTTCCCCGGCGGACAGCAGCGCTGGCATGCGGTCGTGAACAGGGGCCACCAGGCTATTCGGTGCCGTGGTCAAAACCCCAAAACGCGTGCGCGCCGGGTGATCTGCGGCGGCCGGCTCTTCGTCGAACAGCCCAGCCAGCAGCAGCAGCTTGCCGTCAGGCCGGTGGAACCACAGTGGCTGACGCCCCTCAGGGCCGGTCTTCCATTCGAAGAAACCATCGGCCGGGACCACGCAGCGTCTGCTGACAAACGCATCCTGGAAGGCCGACTTGAACGGCACAGTCTCGGCGCGCGCGTTGATCACGGGAGCCTTGCCTCGCCCGCGCGCCAGCAGCCCCCAGAGGGCGAAGCCCAACCTCGCGGGCCCGGCGACCCCGCGCAGAATCGGGTGAGCCTGAGTCGGCGCCACGTTGTAGCGTGGCCGGTAGGACGCAGCCGCTCCCTCGTCCGCGCGAATGTCCGTCACGCCCGCAGGCACGAGAGTCTCCGTCAGTTCGAGGAGCACCTCGTCCCAATCAGCGCGCGTCAGGGTCATGCGGCCACACATGCGACTTCGCAAGTATAGCCGGCACACCGAGAAAGGCGTCCCCGCCCTCGGTCCGCCGATGAACCATGCTCCGGAATGGCCGCAGCACATCAATGCCAGCAACCGCCGTCAGAGCTGTGTCGGTGCGCACACTTCTCATTCGGGTCGCGGTTCCCGTTAACTCCATAGGGTGCTATTCTTTAGTGCCGCCTCGTAGGCTGCAGGCGAATAATCATGTTTCAATCTTTTACTAGCCACCGACGATCAGGGAATGCGGGCCGAGTCGCGCTCGCAACGTGGAACGTAACGCGCTGGTTCGTGTTGAGCGCGGGCATGCTCCTGGTGCTGTGGAGCTGCAACTCGCACTCCTTCTCCGGACTGAGTCCCATGGTCACGATCATCCCAGCCCCAGAAGGCGGTGCCACGGGGACCACGAGTGCCGCAACTGCGAAGGTAAACCCGTTCGGTGGTCAGGTGTCCGCGGCTGGCATTTCCGCGGCCGCAGGCGGGAGCATCGCTGCGGGCGGCGACACCACTCCCACGGGCGGCGACACTGTCGTGCCTTTCGGCGGCACCACGCCCGACGCGGCTGTGGCGACCGGTGGACAACCAAGTTACGACGCCGCTGTCCCTCCCCCCATTCCTGATGCCCCAATAGTCGAAACCTACTCCTGTCCCCCCGGTACGGTGCGCATTCACGTGCGAGATATTTGGTCGACCGCGGCCAACCCGACCATGGGCACGATGACGACGGCGCCGCTGTCGGTCTTGATCATCAACCCGACCGGGAGCTGGCCGTCCTACGGCGCGCGCCAAGACACTGGGAACTGCTCTTGGTATTCGGTCTGCGCACCCAACACACTCACCAAGTTCGAGATCAAGCCGGTCGGTGCTGACGCCTGCGGGGGAACATCCAATGCCTCGGGCACATTCGACGCTTCGAGCCTGATCCCGTCCAAGAACGAAATCTGGCTCGACTACACCGGCCCGTCCAGCAGCGTGGCCGCCGACTACCAAACCGCTGCGGTGGGAAACCAGAAGTTCCGCCTCACCAGCGACAAGACTGCGGTATCCTCCGAGGCGTGCCCACAGGGCCAGCCCAATTCCACCGTGCCCAGCGGCTACATCAAGGTTCACTTCCGCTATCCCTGGGCTGATCCACAAGAAACCGGCTTCCCGGGCTCCGCTTGTGCCGAGAGCAAGCTGGGCTACGACGTCCCGCCCTACCCGACTAGCCTCAAAGTTACTGGTCTGGCCTGCGAGATGCAGGCCATGCTCGAATTCCAGGACGGCCTGTGCCCCTGGTACTACGTGCTGATTCCCACGAAAGATTGGACCTCGACCGCAAACATCACATTCCGTTACCCCGATGACAGCTTGGGCTTGTGGACCCCGAATCTGCCGCTGCCTGTGCTCACTCCGGGCGTCACCGAATACTGGATTGGCTACGCGGGAGCGCCGGACAACACGGCCGCATCCATTCCCACGTGCATGGACTGGTCACAAGATCCGCTCAGTTACTTCTTCTACACGGCGAACCCTGGTCCTGGGTATGCCAACTGCGGCGGATCCACCAAGCCGGTGGACCCGTGCAGCCCGCCGCTCCCCAACGGTTTCCACACCATCCATTTCCGCTATATCTGGGCTGGACAGAAGACCTTCACCTATTTCCCCAATACCGCGCTGATGCCCCCGTGGATGGAACTGGAAGTGACTGGCAACAAGGTCATCTGCTACCGCGAGGCGGATCGCCCCTGGTACAATTGTCCGGTTCCCGACAAGTTCTTCGTCGCTGGTGCGACCTGGCGGGCGGTGGACAAGACGCACAACCCCGAGTGGAATACCGTCGCGCCCCGCCCCTTCCAGAACCCCGACCCGACCTGGTTGCCCGCGGGTCCACTGCAACCCGGCGAGTACTGGCTGCGCTGGGAGTACGGCAAGCCCGACATCCCCTCCACCAGCCTGTTCAGATTCTTTGACTACTATCCCGATGCCACTGGCGGCGACTGGTCCTCCATGGGCAATTGGAACGACAGCGCCTGCGCGCCCAAGCCGCCGGCCACGCCTGTCAACAACATTGGATTCGGGGGCTGGTTCCCCTACGCCAGCACCAATTACCTCTATCCCAACGGCGGCTCGCTCGCGTACATCTATCCCAACGTGGCCGCGGTCCAGGACCTGTTCAATGTCTTCGTTTACGATCGCTACCTGATCTTCCGAGCCAACTACGTCACCACCACGGACACTGTGTGCGGCCCGGGCACCGCGCGCATCAAGACCAACCCGCCCAAGACCGTGAGCGAGGGTCAGGGCTATGGCATGGCCATTGCCGCAGCCATTGGCGACAAGACAACTTTCGATCAGTTGTGGAATTTCGTGCGGCACTTCCTGTCGCAAGCCGCCGACAAGTACTGTGGCGGCCTCATGGGCTGGATGTGGGACGGCACCATCCCGTGCCGCGCGCTCGATTCGCCCTGCGATCCGGCCAAGGAGAGCTGCAGCGGCAATGAGGACAGCGCCTTTGACGGGGACGTCGACATCGCCATCGGACTGGTGTATGCGGCCCTGCAATGGCCCGAATACACTCAAAACGCCATCGACTGGCTCTTGAAGATGGAGTGCGAAATCGACACCAACTACGACGGCTGGAATTATCCAACCTCGGGCGACACCGGCGCCAAGAATTGCCAGAACTACCCAAACAAACCCTGCGACTACGGAGTCGGCGATGCTTCCCCGCTGGTTCACATGGACTACTACCCACCTGGCTATTTCCGGGTGTTCGGAGATTTCCTGGCTGCCAAGCTGCCCAGCCCGAAATACGCCGACCTTGATCGAACCTACCACCACGACTTCTGGTACAAGACCGCCCAAACCGTCTACGTGATGCTTGAAAGGTGCTACAACCAGGCCGGGTTGCAACACGGCTTTGTTGGCTTCTCGGGCAGCCTCGACGCTCCTTGCCGCGACCTTAGCAGTGGCGGAGTCTACGAATGGGAACGCTTCCTGTGGCGCGTGAGCATCGACGCCGCGTGGTTCGGCAACAACACCAAGCTGCCGGAAGTCGCTCCCAATTCCTCACAATACGAGTCGCCCAAATCCAAGATGCAGGCGGAAATCGACCACATACAGGACTACTTCAGCAACTTCTACAAGAACAATCCGGTGGAAGCGAATGCCAATCGATTCTCGTCCATTTGTGATTCCCTGGGGCCGGATGGCACCGTCAAGAACTGCGATCCCGCATATGGCCACAACTCCTATACCGTCAACATGGCCATGTGCGCGTATGTCAGCTCGTTCAATGATGGCGGAGCCACCACGCTGGGCATTCGGCAGGAGGCCATCGAAGAGTCCATATCCACGACGGTCGAAAACGATGCCTATCTGCAGGAACCGCTGGGCGTCTACTCCATGCTCTTCCTGACGGGCAACTTCCCCAACCCGATGACGGTGCCCCCGCTCAAGTAGGGTATTGAGCTTCGATTCCGCCGGCGGGACAGTGGATAGTCATTTCAAGCGCTACTTTTCCTCCACCGAATCGCATCTGCAAATACGCCGATAACAGATTTACGTAAACTACATCCACCTACACGTCCAAACTATCCCTATACCCAGCTGGTCGGCGAATTTCGGCCACAATTTTCGCGATGAGTTTCCGGACAGCACGCGGGCCGTGCAGGCCAAAACCAGGTGCTCATCGCCGCCACCGTCGGAAAGCACACGTCGCGGATGGCGTCTTGGCGATGGACACGCCAAGCTGCCCGTTCAGACCTGCCGATTCAAGCTGCGCATCTCCGTGAATTTGTGCGAGAATTTCGGCGATCCGTTTCTGGACACCACGGGTGACAGCGGAATAGGACGTGGCGAAATTCGGTGGACCGCTTCACCCGTCGGGGAACTGCTTACGATTCTTCTGCAATTTCCAGCGTGTTGCAGATGCACCCAGAAAACTCCCAAATGTCTTGAATCGCAGCTCACTTAGCACTACTGATTCAAAAA
>PLNW01000033.1:0-17500 GCA_003142855.1 Myxococcales bacterium | reverse complement strand
TGCGCAGGGACAATCGGGCTTCGCTTGGCGCGGGACCGGCATGCGCTCCAGAGTACCGGATATCCGCAGAAGCGCCAAAGCCACTATACTGGGCTGCCATGTCGATGCCGCTTCTTGACGTTCTTCACACTTTGCGCGAGCGCGGATTTGTGCAACAGGTGAACGATGAATCGGGGCTGACCGCCCTGCTGGGCAAAGGTCCTATCTCGTACTACTGCGGATTCGATCCCACTGCTTCCAGCTTGCATGTGGGCAGCATGATCCCGCTCATGGCGCTCGCGCACCTGGCGCGCGGGGGCCACCACCCCATCGCCGTGCTCGGGGGCGGAACGGCCATGGTCGGCGATCCCAGCGGCAAGACAGAGCTTCGACAAATGCTCACCGTCGAGACCATCCAGGACAATCGCGACCAGATCGAGCCGCAGGTCCGCCGATTTTTGGGCGCGGCTGGCGAGCACGCGCTGGTGTTGGACAACGCCGAGTGGCTGGCGCCGCTCAACTACCTGGAGTTCCTGCGCGATATCGGGCGCCACTTCAGCGTCAATCGCATGCTGGCTGCCGAGGCGTATCGCCTGCGCCTGGAAAAGGGGCTCTCCTTCATCGAGTTCAACTACCAGCTTCTGCAGGCCTACGACTACTTGGTGCTCTTTCGCCGCTACGGATGCATGTTGCAGATTGGTGGCGACGATCAGTGGGGAAACATCTTGGCCGGGACCGATCTCGTTCGCCGCCTGCACCAGACAGAAACCTATGCCCTCACCTTTCCTCTCATCACCACGGCATCGGGCGCAAAAATGGGCAAGACGGCCGCTGGAGCGGTTTGGCTTTCGGCGGAGAGGACCAGCCCTTTCGATTTCTACCAATACTTCGTGAATGTCGACGATCGCGACGTGATCCGCTTCCTCAAGCTGCTGACGTTCATTCCGCTCGACGAGATCCAGCGATTTGCGGCCCTGCAAGGGGCGGAACTGCGCGCGGCCAAACAGGCGCTTGCCCACGCAGTGACCGAGATTGTCCACGGCAAAGAGGCGGCCGACACAGCACAAGCAGGGGCGCGCGCAGCATTCGCCGGCAGCGGCGGCGCGGTCATAGGCGACTCGGCGTTTGTCGAAACTTTCTCCGTACCGACGCACCAGCTTACCCCCTCCGTGCTGGCCGCTGGTGCCAAGATTGTCGATGTCTTGCACGCGGCGGGCCTGGCCGCCTCAAAGAGCATCGCCCGTCGCTTGATCGAGCAAGGCGGGGTCAGACTGGGCGAGCGCAAGGTCACGTCAGTTGACGACGTAATCCGACCCGAGGAGATCGTCGCTGAGGGCACGCTTCTTCATGCGGGCAAGAAGCATTTGCGCCGGATTGTCGTCGGCTAGTAGCGACTGGTCGCGTGGGGAGCCGGCGAGCTTTGCTCGCCGCGGACCATCGCGGGAGGGGTTGGCGAGGCCGAGCGAAGCGAGGGGGATGGGGTGGCAGGTGGGGTGCCGAAGGGCGGAGCGAACCCTCCCAGGGTTCCCATGTCAAAGTTCTTTGCGCATCCACATCGCGGTCTTCGATCGCGCCATCTGGTATTCGTTGCTGGCGGCGATGGCCGAGGTGACGTCCTTGCGATCGATGACATCGAAGCCGAGCTTCTCGCCAACCAGGCCTTGCGCCCCGTCGGTAACAAGGTACAGGTGCAAGGCTCCCTCGGCGCGCGCCTTGCGCATGGCATTTTCCAGCAGGAGGTAGCCGAGGCCTTCGCCTCGCCGTTCCGGTGCGACCGCGAGAAGCCGCAGCAAGGCGTCGTCTCCAGCGGGCTCGATGGCCACGCACGCGGCAACGCGGTCGACGGTCTCGTCGGGGGCGGGGATGACCAGGAAGCTCGGCCAGGAGCGGTCCAGGTCGGCGTGGGTGATTCCGACCCGGCTGAGCAAGTGACCAATCGCCTCCCGATCCTGGGCCCGTGCGCTGCGCACGGGATCGCCCAGACGCTGCAAGAGCTTGTCGTGCAGTCCTCCGTAATCGCCCGAACTCATGATGACGACCGTGTCCCCGGGCGCTGCTCGACTGGCCAGGTGCTCCACGGTTGGGGGTACGCCGGACACGAGTCGGGCCGGTACCTCGTGGCTGCGCAGATCGGCCGCCAGGCGTTCCACGTCCAGCCTTTCGGCGGCCGGTACCTTCTCCGGGGCGTAAGCCGGAGCCAGCACGACCTCGTCGGCCACCGCCAGGGCGTCGACGAAATCCAGTTGAAAGACCGAGCGCCGGCTGGTCGCCGAGCGCGGCTCGAAGGCGACGATCAACTTGCCCGGGCCGTAGCGGCCTTTGAGCGCTCCCAGGGTCTCGCGAATGGCCGTCGGGTGATGGGCGAAGTCATCCACCACCGTGACTCCGGCCGCCACGCCCACGATCTCCTGGCGCCGTTTCACCCCGAGAAAGTGCCGTATGGCCTGCGTGACAGCAGGCTGTTCGACCCTTAGGACATGGGCGGCGGCGATGACACCAGTCAGATTCTCAAGGTTAAAAATGCCGGCCATCCCCACGTCCAGATTGCCCATCACCTTGCCGGCACAGGCCAGGCGCAAGATGGTCCGTCCTCCCAGCTTCCTGCCGGTGACTTCAAAGGTCCAGTCAGCGTCGGAGCCAGGGCGACCGTAGCTGGTAACTCCGCAGCGCGCGGCACGTGCCACTTCCATGGCGCCCGGCGAAGCGGCACACACCACGAGATGTCCCTCGGGCGGAATGAGCGCGATGAATTCGCGAAAGGCATCCTTGACCGCCGCCTCGTTGGCGAAAATGTCAGCGTGGTCGAATTCCACCGAAGTCAGAATCACGACTTGCGGTCGGTAGTGCAGGAACTTCGACTTCTTGTCGAAAAACGCGGTGTCGTATTCGTCCCCCTCGACGACGAACTCCGGCCCGGAGCCGAGGTGCCAGGACTGGCGGAAGTTCACCGGCACGCCGCCAATCAAGAAGGACGGATCCCGACCAGCCTGGGCGAGCACGAAGGACATCAGCGAGGAGGTGGTGGTCTTGCCATGGGTTCCGGCCACCACCACCGAGCGGCGGGAGGTGAGGAACAACTCGGACAAGAGCGCGGGAAACGAAACCAGCGGGATGCGGCGCTCGCTGGCGGCCAGCACTTCCACATGGTCGCGCCGACACACGTTGCCCACCACCACGCGCTCGGGGGCCCAGTCGAGATTCGCGGGCCGAAACCCTTCCATCACGGGAATGTTCTGCTCGGCCAGCTGGGTCGACATGGGCGGATACACATGCTCGTCGGAGCCGCGCACGTCGTGGCCAGCGGCGCGCAGAAGCCCGGCCAGTGAACCCATGCCGGTTCCGGCGATGCCAATCAGGTGCAGTTTCATCGAACTTCAGCCGTCAGCCGCGAGGAATCTCGGACAAAGGGGCAGGAAGGACAAGACCGGGCCTCTATTTCCACTGTCAACCGCGAACTGTCAACTGTCGACTTCACTGGGGCACACACCGCGGATCCCGAGGGGGTAGCTCGGTCGCGAAGGCCTTGACCTGCAGCACGAACTGGACGTGAAAGTCGCGCAGAAGTCCGCCGTCCTGCATGTGCCGGCCACCCGAGGTGTCCCACTTGAGCGCCGACACCACCGTCGAGCCGCAGGCATCGAGTCGACCGCGCTTGCGCTGGGTGAGCCAGGACGTCTCCCACTCTTTGGCGGCATCGCGATCGCAGCGCCGCTCGCCAGCCCCACACCCAACCGTGAGAACGTCGTACCACCAGGGGCCCTTGGGACCGTACTCGGCGATGCGCACCGACGGCGTCAGGCCCTGGCCCTTCTGGGCCTCGCGGCTTTTGATGACGAACTCGTGGCTGGTGCCCGCGGGCAAGTCGACGTAGAAGCACGCCTCTTGCCTCCCGTCGTGGTGGAGGCGCCCCAGCGTCGGGGAGGTGAGCACGATCTCCCCTGCCGCCACAGACATGCGGATCTCGAAGCGTTTGTGATCCGCGGCCGGTGGAACGGTCTCGGCATTGTCGCGCGGCCCGCGGCAGCGACACTGCCCGTCTTGGCAGCGCGCCCCGGCCAGCTCGGCGGCTGGCACCGAAGCCGCGCTCTCAACATGCTGCGCCGTCGCGACAGCGCTGTCCGCAGACCCGTGCGCGCACTCCATCGCGAGCAGGGGAACCATCGTGAGTAGCCATGGACGCAACCGCATTGCGCACGTAGGATACTACGCCCGTGCCTCGTATTGCCTGCAAGATCTTGTTGCTTTCCTGCCTGCTGCTTCCGGCTTGTGCCACGAGCGACGACGGCAAGACCATAAACTTCTCCCTCACGGCCCAGCAGAACTACGAGAAGGGTCTGGCCGATCTGAAGGACGAGAACTACGCCGAGGCCTTGCGCTACTTCACCTACGTGAAGCAGAAGTTCCCCTTCTCGAAGTACGCGGCCCTGGCCGAGCTGGCAGCGGCAGACACCGAGTTCGACCGCGGCAGCTATCAGGAAGCCATCGACGCCTACAAGAGCTTCCTGCGCTTGCACCCCAAGCACGAAAAGGTCGCCGAGGGCTACGTCTCTTTCCGCATCGCTGAGGCGCATGTCAAGCAAATGCCCGATGACTGGTTTCTCATCCCACCGTCCTACGAGAAGGACCAGGCCACGGTGATGGATGCCCTGCACGAGCTCAACAATCTTGTCGACCGCTTCCCCAACTCGAAATACATCAAACCGGCGCAAGAGTACCGACGGGCAGTCTTGCGCCGCCTCATCGACCATGAGGTCTTCGTGGCGCGCTTCTATCTGGACCGCGGCCATCCCAAGGGCGCCATCCTGCGCATCAAAGAGGCGTTGCGCCGCTACCCGGACTCGGGGCGCGACGCCGAGCTGCTGCTCACCCTGGGCGAGACGCAGCTCGAGATGGGCCAGCCGGCCAGTGCCAAGCAGACCTTTCTGCGCGTCACGCCGGAGAATGCCTCGACCGTAGAGGTCAAGCGAGCCGAGTTGTTCCTCGAATTCATCAAGCGCCATGACGGCGACGAGCCCAAGGATGAACCGCCCCACGGCTGATCGCGTGCTGGAAACGCCACTCAAGACGGTCCTTCGCTAAATGACCGGTCGCAATTCGAGGACAAGCACTTTCTTCTCCCCTCTCCCGTCGGGAGAGGGGCCGGGGGTGAGGGAGATATTTCCCCGGGGCCAGACGCTGAAGCGACGCCGGTGTCGTGCCTCAAGTCCGCGGCATGGGTTCACGTCCGACACAGTACCCTCACCCCAGCCCTCTCCCGTCGGGAGAGGGAGAAGTGTGTCCGCTGACCGCCGCCCCGCATTGATGGGCAGAAATCCGGGTGCAACGGCCCTGCAATTCAGGCCCATCCCAGGCGCTGCGGTCCGCAGATCACGACCGGTCATTTAGTGGCCCGGTTCACTTCTACGCCCGAGACTTTTTTCGTCGAGGAGTTGCCCGCCTATCTGCCGGCGGGCGAAGGGCCCCACACCTTCGTGTGGATCGAAAAGCGGGGCCTGACGACTCTTGAGGCAGTGGCGCGCTTGGCCCGCGCGTTGGGCGTGCAGGCCCGGGACGTGGGCTACGCGGGCATGAAGGACCGCAATGCCACGACCCGCCAGTGGTTGAGCCTGCCTGCGGTCGAGCCGTCGCTGGCCGCTGCCGTCGAGCTGGACGGGCTGCGCGTGCTGGACGCGCGTCGGCACCGCAACAAACTGCGCGTGGGACACCTGCGCGGCAACCGCTTTGAGCTGGTGTTGAGCGAGATGGCCGCTGGCGAAAGCGAAAGTCTGCGCGCGCAGCTCCTGCACATCGCGGGCCACGGTCTGCCCAACCGCTACGGCCACCAGCGCTTTGGCAGCGCGGGTGACAACGTGCAAGTCGGCCTCGAGATCCTGCGCGGGAGCCGACGCGAGCGGGACCACCGCCGGCGCAAGCTGTTGCTCTCGGCGGTGCAGTCGGCCGTGTTCAACCGGGTGCTCGACCTGCGCGCAGCCAGCGGCGGACTCACGTTGGTGCGGCTGGGGGACGTCCTGCAGAAGACCGACAGCGGGGGATCGTTCGTGTGCGAAGAACCCGAGCGCGAGCAAGCGCGCGTGGATGCCGGCGAGCTGGTCCCCACCGCGCCCTTACCCGGCAGTCGTGGCATGGAACCGCCGGCAGGCACACCGGCGCGAGCGCTGGAGGACCAGGCGCTGGCCGACGTCGGGCTCGCCCCCACCGAGCTTGCCCAAGCTGGCCGCGACTTGCCCGGCGCCCGTCGACCGGTGGTCACGCCAGTCACCTTGGGGGATCCACCGCTGCAAGAAGACAGCAACGGCCCGGGTACGGCTCGCCTGTCCTTTTCCCTGCCCGCGGGCAGCTACGCCACGGTCCTGCTCGAGGCGCTTGGCGTGGCCATGGGCTCGTGACTGAATAGGCGGACGATGAGCATGCCGGAAAAAGAGCCTGTTGGTCGAGAAGCACGCGCGGGGTTCTGGTCCGCGCCATCGATCTTGCTCGTGGTGGCGTTGCTGTTCTTCCTGGTGGTCATCGTGCGCACCGCCTGGGTTTGCGACGATGCCTACATCACCTTTCGAACCGCGCGGAATTTCATCAACGGCCATGGCATGCGCTGGAACCACTTCGAGCGTGTGCAGAGCTTCACCCATCCCCTGTGGTTCTTGCTCATGAGCGCGCTGACCCTGGTGGTGCGAGATTTCTATGCCTCGGCGTTGCTCGCACCGGTGCTCTTGTCGATGTCCACCGTGACTTTCTTGGTGTGGCGTGCGACGGAGTCCAAGACTCTGGGCCTGCTGGGCCTGGCGCTTCTGGTTTCCAGCAAGTCCTTCGTGGACTACAGCACCAGCGGATTGGAAAACGCGCTGTCGCATTTCCTCTTCGTGCTGTTCCTGCTGGAGCTGGTTGGCCGCTGGCCCTTGCGACGCTGGACTCGTGCCGACAGCGCTTCGCCCGATGCTTTTCGCCTGGCGTTCTTGTCTGGGCTGATGACGCTGAACCGGCCCGACACTTTCTTGCTCACCTTGCCCGCCCTGGCGTTGCTGTTGCGTCCGGGCTGGAGATCCCGTCGAACCTGGTGGTTGCTGGCCAAGGCCTTCGCGCCCCTGGTGCTGTGGGAGTTGGTTGCGCTGGTCTACTTCGGCTTTCCCTTTCCCAACACCGCCTACGCCAAGCTGGGAATGGGAATTCCCGCGCTGTCGATGATGCGACAGGGACTGGCCTACTTCGCCAACGAACTGGTCTTCGATCCCCTGGCCCTGGTGATTCTGCTCCTGGCGACGGTGGCGCCCTTCGTGGTGCGGGAGCGCCGTCTGCAACCAGTGAGCATAGGTTTCCTGCTCTACGCTTTGTACGTGGTTCGCATTGGCGGAGATTTTATGGCGGGACGTTTCTTCTCGCTGCTGGTGGTGGGGGGCGTCTTCGTGATCCTCTGGTGTGCGCCCGCCGGCCTGCGACGAAGGCAATGGCTTGCGGCACTGACAGCCGTGGCGGTTCTCGGCCTGGGCGTCTTGATCACGCCGAGGCCGGTGTTGACCACTGAACTCATGTCCGACGGCAAGGCAGAAAGGAATTTCTATGCTCATGGCATCGTCGATGAGCGTCTCTGGTATCTGAAGGAGAGCTCGCTCTTCTGGCGTGACCGCGGCTCGGCGTTGGGCGGCTGGTTCACCGAACAGGGCAGGGCCCTGCCGCCCGGCAAGGCCTCGGTGCACATGACTCTCGGCTTTTTTGGCTTCGCCGCGCCGACTGACGCCATCATCGTGGATCTGTGGGGCTTGACCGACCCTTTGCTGGCGCGCTTGCCCGCCGAGAATCCCAACGATTGGCGCATCGGCCATGTGGCGCGCGTGGTGCCCAAGGGGTATCTGGAAACCCTGGAGACGGGAAAGAACCAGTTCCAGGACAAGCGTCTGGGTGAGTACTACGAGCGTCTCTCGCTCATCACGCGCGGCCCCCTGTTCAGCTGGGAAAGGCTGAAGACCATCTGGCGTTTCAACCTCGGTTTCTACGATCATCTCCTCAAGCCGGCGATTTGAACCGCCTGCGGGGTGACGCCGATCACAGAGGGGAATGCACCGCCGCGCGCGCCTCGACCGCCAACCTGTGCTAGCTTTCGCGACGGAACCGGCCTTCTGGCCGGTCCTTCTCTCAACGTGCCCCATGCGCATCACCGAACGTATTCTCGCTGCCACCCTAGCCGGCTCTGACTGGGTCCTGTGGCTGCTGGTCTTTCTGTCCATCCTGTCGGTCACCATCATGGTCGAGCGGGCCATCCTCATGTGGGGCCGCGCGCCGCGACTGGGCGATCTGAGTGAACGCCTGCTCAAGCTGCTGGCTGCCGGCGACTTGCCCGGCGTGCGTGAACTCCTGGGTCCGCCGCGCTCACCCGAGGTGCGCGTGGCTTTGGTCGGCCTGGCTGAGTTGCCACAAGGACGCATCGCTGCGGCCGAGGCCATGGCCAGCGCCCGATCGCACGAGCGCCTGGCCATGGAGAAGCACCTGGGCATCCTGGGCACCCTGGGCAACAACTGTCCCTTCATCGGTCTGTTCGGGACCGTGCTGGGCATCATCAAGGCCTTCGCCGATCTTTCCCACAATCAGGCGGGCGGGGCCGCGGTGGTGATGGCCGGGATCGCCGAGGCGCTGGTGGCCACCGCAGTCGGGCTCATGGTCGCCATCCCGGCGGTGGTGGCCTACAACATCTTTCAAGGCCGCGTGCGCCGCACGCTGGGTCGCGTGGACGCCATGGCGCACCTGATCCTGGCCCGGTCGCATGAAGAGAACAAAGCGGAAGCCGCTGGATCGTCGAGCAAGGGAGCGTAGGCTATGGTGAGCGCGGCCAGTCGCTTCGAGGATGATGATTCGGGCCGGATGATCACCGACATCAACGTCACGCCGCTGGTGGATATCACGCTCGTCTTGCTCATCATCTTCATGGTCACGACCACATACATCGTGAACCCATCGATCAAGGTGGAGTTGCCCAAGGCGGCCAGCGGCACCGAGCAGACGCGCACCACCCTGGCGCTGACCTTGACCAAAGAGGGCGTTCTCTACCTCAACGGCGAGCCCTCGGACGACGCCGGGGTTGTGCGTTCCATCGCGACCGATCTGCCCAAGAACCCGGACCTGCAGGCCATCATCGCCGCCGACAAGGTGGTGCCCCACGGCAACGTGGTCCACCTGATCGATCTGGTCAAGCGCGCGGGCGTGCGCAAGTTCGCCATCAACGTGGATGCGGCCTACCAATCGGGTACGCCCATGCCCGCGTTGCCCGCTGGCACCGTGCCGGCCGCAGCTCCTACGCCCTAGGGGAGAGCAAGCGTGGCCAACGGCGTGGCGCTCCGCGGGTGGCGTGCTCATGCGACCCTCTGGGGTGCGATGGCGGCGCTGGTCGTGCATGCCACGCTGGCCCTGAGCGTGTCCTCGATTCTCCGCCGGCCCAGACCAGCGCGGTCACCCGTCACCGTCGAGATCAACACTGTGGAGAAGCAGCCTATCCCGCTCGAGCCGCCGCCACCGGAACAGAAGCTCGAGCCCGCGACGCCCGCGCCCCGTCTGGCTAGCCGACGGCCCTTGGCCAAGCCGCCTGCGCCGCTTCCGCCCCCGAATCGCGAGCAGCCTCCGGCACCGCCCAGCGCCGAGCCCCCGCCGCCGGTATTCGGCGTGACACCTGAGTCGGTCGTCGAGGGTGAAAGTGGGGTGGCGGTGCCGGTGGGGAACACGCTCATGACCAAAGACCGCACACCGGCCCAGGCGCCGCCCGCGCCGCTGCCGCCAGCGGTCGACCCCAACGCCTTCGCGCCCGTGGCCGACAACTTGATCTGCGAGGATGCGGCCAGGGTCCTCGAGGTCAAGCCCGACTACCCACCCGAGGCGCGGCGTTTGCAGATCGAGGGCCAGGTGAAAATCCGCGTGGCCATCGATCGCCAGGGCAACATGCGCTGGGCTCGAGTCATCAAGTCTCCCGGCTACGGCATGGACGAGGCCGCCAAGCAAGGCCTGGGCCGGTCCAAGTTCAAGCCTGCCCGCGCCTGCGACGGCCGCCTGGTTGATCAGATCATCACCTACACCTACACGTTTCAACTGCAAGACTGAAAGGTGGACAAGGCTGCGGGGCGCCGGTTATCCTCGGCAAGGGTTGTCCTGGGCGCCATGCGCGGATTCTCCTTCATCCTAGCCGTTTTTCTCAGCACCCTGAGCCCGGGCGTGGCGGCCTGGGCACAAGGCACATCGAACAATCCGTCTGCGGACCGGTCGTTCGACGTCCAGCTCTTCCACCCGGCGGTCGGCCCCAAGGGCTACGTCACCCTGGATAGCGCCGACGTTCCTGGTCACCTGCTCTACAACGTGGGACTGCTGACCAACTATCAGTACGGTGCTTTGGCGCTCGACTCCACCGTCAATGGCAGCGTCACACAGCTGGATGTTGTGCGCCACCAGGCCATGGCTGAACTCTACGGGGCGGTGGGCCTCTTCAATCTGTTCGAGGTGGGCCTCGCCGTGCCCATGACCCTGTACCTATCGGGTGACAACTTCGATTCGACCGGCCAAGGCACCAACACTTCGATTTCTGCCTACGGGATCGGCGACATCCGCGTGGAGGGCAAGGCTGCGCTTTGGGCCTTTGGCCCTGATCAGGCCTTTGTGTTCGGCCTTTCCGCGGGCGCCACCTTGCCCACAGGCGGCGCGGGCCGTGCCGCGACCTTCCTGGGTGACAAGACCGTCACTGGCCGGGGCCGGGCCTTGCTCGAATACCAGAGATCGGATCGCTTCCGCGCCCTGGTCATGCTGGGGGGCTTGCTGCGAGAGAAATCAAACATCTTTGGCGCGGTGGTGGGCGATCAGATGTTGTACGGCGCCGCGGTCGACTACCGCGTTCTGCCTGATATGTCGGTGCTGGCTGAATTCAACGGCCGGGTCGGCTCGTGGCGCTACGTTGACGTGAATCCGACCGAAGTCGACGTGGCCATGCGCGCCTACTTGCCGGCCATGTTCAGTCTCTTGCTGGGCGTGGGCGTGGGTCTGGATCATGCCATCGGCAGCCCCATGTTCCGCGGTTTCGTGGGCGTGGGCTGGGCTCCGGACTTCCGCGACCGAGACCATGACGGCATCATCGATAGTCTCGATCGCTGTCCCGACGAGCCCGAGGATTTCGACGGCTTCCAAGACGACGACGGTTGCCCCGACGAAGACAACGACAACGACGGCATCCCCGACGCCGTCGACAAGTGCCCCAACGAGCCCGAGGATTTCGACGGCTTCCAGGACGACGACGGCTGCCCTGACCTGGACAACGATCACGACGGCATCCCTGACGTCGACGATGCCTGCCCCAACGAACCCGAGGACGGCAAGGGCAAGCGCCCATTCGATGGCTGTCCCAGCACGATGGAGGACTCGGACGGCGATGGCATCCCGGACGTGTTGGACCAGTGCCCCGACGAGCCCGAGGACAAGGATGGTTTTCAGGATGAGGACGGTTGCCCTGACCCCGACAACGACAACGACGGCGTCCCTGATATCTACGATGCCTGCCCCAACGACCCCGAAGACATGGACGGTTTCGAAGACAACGATGGTTGCCCCGACCTGGACAACGACAAGGACGGGATTCCGGACAAGCAAGACAAGTGTCCCAACGAGCCGGAGACCCTCAATGGCTACAAGGACGACGACGGCTGTCCTGACCCAGGCGCGCCCATCGTCGTGCTTCGTGAGGACAAGATCGACATCATCGAGCGCATCACCTTCTTGCCGGGCCAGACCGAGCTCAGTCCTGCGGGCCTCAGCATCGTCAAGCTGGTGGGCATGGTCATGCGCGGGCACACTGAACTGGCGCGCGTCCGCATCGACGTGCGCGCCGACGGAGTGACTGAGGCCACCATGCGCGGGCGCGCCCAGGAGGTGGCCAAGACTCTGGCGGCCCATGGTGTTGATGCCAAGAGGCTCAAACTGGGCAATGTCAGCGCGGGCTCCAGCCGGGTCCAGTTCATCATCGAGAGCCACGTGGCGCCCAAGAGCATGAAGATCCCCTTCCCGGCAACCCCGCCCCCCTGAAACGCCGCCACCCCAGACGCCTCCGTCCGCGACACCACCATCTCCGACGCCGTAAATTCCTCAACGGTCTATACTGGTGAAAGCGATATGAAACCCAGAGGCTGGGCCGTCACCGACGTTGGCCGCAAGCGCGAGCACAATGAGGACAGTTTTCTGTGCAGCGATGAGTTGCAGCTCTACGCCGTGGCCGACGGAATGGGCGGACACCTTGGGGGAGAGCGTGCCAGTCACATGGCGGTCGAAATCCTGGAACGCGAGATGAGCGCGCGTCTGGCGAACGGCTCACGAGCGGAGATGGAGTCCGACGCCATGGCGCAGGCCCTGAGGGAAGCAACCGCCGTTGCGTCGAAGGCGATCTTCGAGAGCGCCCAGGCCGAGCCGAGCTACGCGGGCATGGGCACCACGCTGACCGGCCTGTGCTTCCACGGTGGCAGCGTGACCGTGTGTCATGTGGGGGACTCGCGCGCGTATCTCTTCCGCGACGGGCGGGCGCGCCAGCTCACCGAGGATCACTCGTGGGTTCAGGAACAGGTGCGCGCGGGCCTGGTCTCTGCTGACGACGTCATGGTTTCCCGCTTTCGCAACATCATCACGCGCTCAGTGGGCTTCGAAGCCGGCGCTTCGCCCGACATCCTGACCATGCTGGTGGAAACCGGCGACTGCTTCCTTCTCTGCTCGGACGGCCTGTGCAACTACTTTTCCGTCGAGGAGCTGGGTGTCGTGCTCAGCGGGCATTTCTACGGCGAAGCCGGCTCGGCCCTGGTCACCCTGGCCAACGAGCGCGGCGGTGACGACAACATCACCTGCGTGATCGTGTATGTCGCCAATGTGCTGGCCGGCGCGGCACCCGCTGCGCATCCGTGAGCTGAAACCAGCCGCAGCGGCGCATCCGCGTCAGACGTGCTATGAAACAGCCTCTCGCAAAGGCCTATACGATGCTGCACCGAAAACACGTGGACGCGAAAGGAAACTGGGTGACCTTTCGCCCCGACATCAAGATCATGGATTGCACCATCCGCGACGGCGGTCTGATGAACGACCACCAGTTCGACGAGACTTTCGTCAAGGCTGTCTATGACACCTGCGTGGCGGCTGGCGTGGACTACTGCGAGCTGGGGTACAAAGGCTCCAAGCGCATCTTCGCGCCGGGCGAACACGGGGCCTGGAAGTTCTGCGACGAGGATATGCTCCGCCGCATCGTGGGCGAGGGGCCGCGTCCGATTCGCCTCTCGGTGATGGCTGACGTGGATCGCACCGACTACCACACCGACATCCTGCCCAAGGACAAGAGCGTGATCGATTGCGTGCGCGTGGCCTGCTACATCAGCCAGGTCCCGGGCGCGCTCGACATGATCAAGGACGCCCACGACAAGGGCTACGAAACCACGCTCAACCTGATGGCCATTTCCAAGGTCCAGGACCGCGAGCTGGAGGAAGCGCTGGCAGCGCTGGCCAAGAGTCCGGTGGATACGGTTTACGTGGTCGACAGCAATGGCGCGCTCTACTCCGAACAGATTCACGACCTGGTGCTGGGCTTCTTGGCGGCGCTGGACGGAACCGGGAAACACGTGGGCATCCATGCCCACAACAACATGCAGCTGGCCTACGCCAATACCGTCGAGGCGCTCATCGTGGGCGCCGATCGACTCGACGCCACCATTGCTGGGCTGGGGCGCGGTGCCGGCAACTGCGCGCTCGAGCTGTTGCTGTCGTTCCTCAAGAACCCCAAGTTCCACCTGCGCCCGGTCATCGAGTGCATCGAAAAACATTTCGTGCCCCTGGCCAAGAACCTGGACTGGGGCTACAGCATCCCGTACCTCATCACCGGCATGCTCAATGAACATCCACGTGCGGCCATTGCCGTGCGCGAGAGCGAGCACAAAGACGAGTATTTGGCTTTCTACGATCAGATGGTCGAAAAGGATTAGCTAAGTTCCGGCTGGGGCACCGAGGTGACGACGGCCGACGATAGACCGCAGAACCCTGGCAGGGTTCCGCACCTCCCGCGACGGGCTTCGGCGAGCAAAGCTCGCCTGCGCCCACGCGGCCTAGGCCGCTGGCCGTGTCGGTCGGGCCTGCGCTTCCGGTCCTCAAGTACATCAGTACATTCCGGTCCGGTTCTCGGCCCTCCTTGCCAGCAGCCCGGCGAAGGCGCGGCGCAGCCGCGGGGGCAGGTGGCGGGGCGGGCAGGTCCGAGTGCCCGAAGGGCCTTGTCGGCCGGATGCTAAGGGATATCGCTGTGCCGAGCGTAGCGACAATCCACGCATGGTCATTGAAGCAAGGCCACACAGGAAGCCGCTGGTTGACAGGCGAGTCTCGCCAGTCGACAGTCGCAGGTGCTTGGGCTCGGTGGCCACTAAGAAAGCTTCTCTGCTGGCGACGCTGGTTTGTGTTCTGGCGTCGGGCAGGGGTGTGGCCGGGGAGTTGCGCGCGGCTTCGCCCAACGAGCTGACGGCCGCGTTCGACGTTCTTGGCGACGCTGACCTGGTGGTGCTGGCCGATCCCAACCGCCGGCCCACGCGCCTGCTCTTGGCCACGCGGGTGGCCGCTCCGGTCAGCCATGTGCGCGCCATGCTGGTGGACCTGGCCGCCTACCGGTCGGCGCTGCCTTCCCTTCGCCGGCTCGAATTCGAAGAAGCAGACCAGCACCACGCGGGGTCGGGTCGGCCGCGAGAAGGCATGGTGGCTTGGGAGCTGGAAGTTCCGCTGTGGAATCTCGAAGGCAAGCTGTGGCTGCAGCCCACACCCACGGGCGCCAACCTCATCGTCATGGAGGGGGATTTCTCGCCCGGTCTGGTCCGACTCTCCGCCAGCGCCGAGCCAGCGGGCACGACCTTGCTGTCGATGGACGCCACCGCAAATCTGCGCGACGTGAACTGGATCACCCGGCGCATGGTCAAACGCAACCCCCTGGCCGAGCCGGGCCTGGCAGCAGCGTCTTTCTATGTCATGTTGCGCGCGTTGCGCCTGCAGGCTGAACGCGTGGGCGACGCGCCGGACGTACGACGGCAGCCAGCTTCGCCGCCGTCGCCGCCAGAGCTGTCAGAGCTTGATGGAGGCGGCCTCGCCCGCCTGGCGGGCACAGGACTGCAAGCGCCCGCGCTGCTGGCCGCCGTTCGCAGCCGCGGCAACGGCCATTTGGCGCTGGTGCAGGTTCTTGCTCTGTCACGACTGGCCGCTGGCGCCGCTGCGGGCCTGGTCGCCCAACCCCAGACCTGGCAAGCCCTGCCAGGCTGGCGCCAGGTCAGCCCGGCCAAAGCCGTTGGAGAGTGCAGCCGCGCCCTCTGCTGGAAAGTCGATTCCAGCTTTCCATTTCTCGATCTCGATGCAACATGGAAAGTCGGGATGCAACCCTGGCGGGCCCTTTCCGTGGCGGGCGCGTGCCAGGGAGCCGCCATGGGCTTGGATCTGTTTCCCTCCGGTGCCGGCACGGCGGCTGTGCTGTCTCTCTACCCGCGCTTGGAGAAGGCCGGCTATGTGCCACGCAAGTCAATCGCGTCTGAGCCGCTGCTCGAACACGGACTGTCGCTCGGCCTGGCCGTGGTCGATGCGGTCATCCTGGTGCGCGTGCTGGACGCGAGCGCGCGGTGATCCGAGCCTGATCTGCCCCCGATCAGTTGCAGTAGCCAATGGTGTCTGACCCCGCCCACTTCACGCACTTGTTCCCGATGCTGCCACCGCAGTCCGCGTTGACCATTGTGGTGGACCCGGTGTAGTGGCAGAAGTTCACACAGGAGAATTCCGTCGGGTTGCAGATCAGCTGCGGGCCACATGCGGGGGCGGTCGGGTCGGTAGTACTGGAGCACGTCGTTCCTGCGGCAAGGTAGCGGTTTCCCTGGGCCTGACAGGTCCCAGTGCCATTCGCCGGGTCGGGGTAGCATCCGTTGTTCGTTCCACAATAGTTGAGGTTGGTGTTGAAAAGGTCACAGATTGATCCAATACCCGCCACATCCGCTGTCGCGAGATCGGGCGACGAATCGGGCAGAGCCCGAGCGTCAGGCGTGATTTCCCCGCCGGCGCCGCCAACTGGAACGCTTCCGCCGTCATCGTCCGAAAAGGTCACCACGCCTGAGTCCACCACGATGCGCGTGGGAGAAGCTGCGTCGCCTGGCTGCGGTGGATTTGGGAAGTTCGTGTCGTCGTGCACGACGCAGGCAAGCAGCGCCGAGCATAGGGCGCCCCCTGCAAACACGGCGGACAGGTGTTTCATGAACCTAGGGTGCATTTGCCCTCCTTGCAGATAGCCGACGTGGCCGCACAAGAAGGATCCTGCGACATCACTTCTGCGCACAGGGTGCCCGCACAGCGCGCCTGCCGCGCCCGCTCGGCGCCGGCCCTGTCCTTCTTGGGAAGCGCCTTCTGTTTCCCGCCACCGGTGCAGCCGCAACAGTCGTCCGGGACCAGCACGCAATCCGAGTCAGCTTTGCACACGGCCGCCGCGCCCTTGGCTGCTGCGCCGGACGTAGAGGCAAGCACCAGGCCGGCTATCACTGTGGCTACCTTCCACCCAATTCGCATGAGTTGAAGTTCAGTATAGCCGCTTGGCCTGGCCGCGGCACTATCCTGCCTGCTTCACGATTTCGCGTGGAATCCTCGCGTGCAGGACACCGAGGCAAGGCTGGTGCGACCGGACCGTCCCCCTGCAACGCCGTGAAATCAGTGGCACAAGATCTGCTTCGCGTGGCACAATAAGCCCCTGTTTTGTCAACGAAACATCGTGCCCTTGCCCCCGGAAGGGGGCGTGCTCTGCACTGAGATGGAGCCGACGCTTCAAGCGAGACGGACGTCTTCTATGCGCACACTGGTTGCCATCACGTCGCTATGTTCTCTGGGTCTCCTCGCTTCCTGTGTGAACGTAGACAAGCCGGCACTGGTCGCCCTGTGTGACCAGGCCGACGGCTGCCCAGTTGATGGTGGTCTGGACGCCCCGCTGGCCGATCTTGAGACCGGGCAAGATGAGTCTTCGGATGAATCGGCGGAAGAGACCGAAACCGGCGTGCGCCTGGACAGCGCGCTTGACAGGGTCGAAACCGGCGTGCCCGATGGGCCGCAGCCTGGCCCGGATGCCGTCACCGGCCCAGACACAATCCCCAGCACGGACACGTTGATCGTAACGGTCCCCGATACCTCGCCACCGGTTCCCGACGCTGCTGCCGAGGTTTTTGTACCGGTAGACGTGCAGCCGGACGCGGACGAAGGCGATGTTCCCAGCGTCCTCAACGGAACCTGCCTCTACAACGGCAAGCCGGCGCGCACAGGAACGGTGTGCCGGTTGGCTACTGATGTGTGCGACGTCTCCGAGACCTGCGACGGCATCAGCACGGCTTGTCCCCTCGACAAGTTCGTGGCTGCCACCGAAGTCTGTCGCCCCACGGCCGGCGCCTGCGATGTGGCAGAGTATTGCACCGGCTCTTCCGCAGCCTGCCCGGCCGACAAGCTTCTGGCCAAGAGCGCCGTGTGTCGGCCAGCGGTGACAGGCGGCTGC
>PLNW01000088.1 GCA_003142855.1 Myxococcales bacterium | reverse complement strand
GTCAACATCCTCGTTCTCGACACCGAGGTCTACTCCAACACTGGTGGACAAGCCTCGAAAGCGACGCCGCTCGGCGCGGTCGCGCAGTTCGCCGCCGCCGGGAAGCGCGTCGCGCGCAAAGATCTGGCCATGCAGGCCATCGCCTACGGCAACGTGTACGTCGCAACTGTTGCAATGGGCGCAAACCCACAACAAACACTCGATGCGTTTCGCGAGGCCGAAGCATATAGGGGCCCATCGCTGATCGTTGCGTACTGTCAATGCATCGCACACGGGATCGACATGCGACTCGGAATGAAGCAACAGGACCTCGCCGTGGCGAGCGGTCATTGGCCGCTGATCCGCTTCAACCCTGAGCTTCGTAGCGTCAGTGCGAATCCATTCCAACTCGATTCGCCACGTCCGACGATCAAGTTGAAAGAATATGCGTACAATGAAATGCGCTACAAGTCGTTGGCGGCTATGAGACCCCAGGAAGCGGCCGCGCTTGCCGAGATGGCGCAGACCGTTGCGACCGAGCGCTATCGCTCATATGAGGAACTCGCACAGCGTGACGGAAGCCGCTTCCATCCTGCCGCCGAGGCGGTGAGCCAGGAATTGGTCGTTGATCTTTCGGATAGTGGGACCGGCCTGGGGCGACGCACCGGCAATGAGTTGCGGAAGGGCGACTGATGCTCAACCCGAACAAGACATCGGGTCGCAAAGCGTTTAGCACACAGGAGAGCTGATGCGCATTGGAGTAGCTGCAGACCATGGTGGCTTTGAGTTGAAGGTGAAACTGACGTCGGCCCTCAAGGCCGCCGGCCATGACGTGGTGGACTTCGGCGCCCATGAGCTGGTTGTGGGGATGCCCCCGGTCTTCATCAGCGTCACTCGTCACTCCCTCGATCTGACGGCCAGCATGCCGGTCTACAACCGACGATTTCTCGATCCCGGTCGAGCAAGTGGTCGAGGTCGGAATCCAATTGGATCTGTGAACCGGGACGGTTGTTGCAGTTGCGCCGCCAAAACTTCAGAATGTTCTGGTGTGCAGCTACGTTGCATCCCCATGAAGGAACTTCAATGAGAACTGCTTCACCATGTCTTCTTGCCATCCTGCTTGCGGCCTGCAACTCGAGCCCCTCGTCATCGCAGGGTCCAGGCACGACTGGCGCCGACGCCGCAGCCCCCGCCGCGGACGCCCAGACGGATCGGGCGCCTGGAACTGACGGCCCGACCGGTAACGGGTCAACCACGGTCACCGCTACCGGGACCCACACGACATCGGGCACGGGGACCAGCACCGGCTCGGCCAGCAGCACGGGCACGGGGACTGCGACCCCGTTGGCAACGGGGACCGGCACTGGCTCCGATTCTGGCTCTGGCACCGGCAGCGGAACCGGAACCGGAACCGGAACCGGCACGGACACCGGCTCAGCGACAGGCAGCGGAACCGGCACGGGTAGCGGCACAGGAACGGGCAGCAAGACCGGAACCAGCACAGGCAGTTCCACCGCAAGCGGTCGGTGGCAGCCAGGTAGCGCCGGGACCATCAACTGGGACTGGCAGATCGGCGCATCCTCCGACGCCGCCATCATCCCGCCCACAGGTTCGCAGATGATCGACGTGGACGGGTTCAATGTGAGCGCCGCGAAGGTGGCGGCCCTGCACGCCGCCGGACTCAAGGTGGTCTGCTATCTTGACGTGGGCAGCTACGAGACAGGACGTCCCGACTCGGCTGACTATCCGGCGGCGCTCAGGCTGTCCGAAGATCCCGACTGGCCGGGTGAGTGGTTTCTCGACACCCGCGACGTCTTCAAATCAGGCTCGGTGCTGGCCAGCATCCTCAACAAGCGCTTCCAGATGTGCAAGGACAAGGGCTTCGACGCCGTCGAGCCGGACAACCTGGACAACTGGGACGCGAACCGCAGCATCCTGACCGAGCAGGATCAGGTCGATTTCGACGGCTGGGTCGCCGACGCCGTGCACGCGCTGGGCATCTCGGTCGCGCTCAAGAACTGCCCGGAACTCGTGACCAGGGTGGACCGGACCGGCCAGCGCCTGGTCGACAAATTCGACTTCGAACTCGACGAGCAATGTCAGGAATACAGCGAGTGCGACAGCTTCACCGAGTTCACCAAATCCGGAAAAGTGATCTTCGACGTCGAATACAAGACAAACCTCACGCTCAACTGCTCGCAGTTCGGCAGCCTGTCGATCAACGCGCTCAAAAAGGACCTTGACCTGGTAGGCGCGGGCGATTCCGGCTACCTGCGACAGACCTGTCCGTAGAGGAACTATATCCCGCCGCCCGCGATCGAGATCGTCACCCCCACGGCGTGCACGTCGATGCCGTAGCCCACGTCAACCTTGAAGGCCGGGATGGCCACCCCCGGCAGAATGATGCGCACCCCACCGCCGAAGCTGGCGTGGATGTCCTTGAGCTTGGAACGCACCGGGGGCGGAGCAACGTCGGGCGGCGGGACGCTGGTGCCGCCGGGGTAGCGCTGGAGCAGGGTCGCTGCATCGACGAAGATTGCTGTGGCTACGTTGAAGGGCACATGCGTCCAGGGGATCCGCAGATGCAGGAGCACCGCCTGATCCTCGGCCTGCATGCTGGCCAGGGTGTCGCCGTTGAACTCATTGGTGAGATAGCCGCGCAAGTTGGGCCCGCCAATACGGAGCAGCTCTGTCACGGGACGCCCCCGGGCCGAGGTCGGGTAGTCAATGATCCCGCAGAAGATGACGGACGGGTAGTTCCACCGGAAGCGGCCATACAGCTCCACCAGGGTCTCGAACTTGGAATAGTCGAAGTCGGAGCCCCAGTAGCGGTCGGACAGCTCATTCTTGATGCGCACGCGAACGCCATGCCGGAGTCCCTCCCGGGCGCTGGTGTCGTCGTACTGGATCTGGAACTGCAGGAGGAAGACCCGGCCGCTGCGCGGATTGTAGGGCAGTGCAATCGCTCCCGGTGCCAGATCCTGGACGGCACTCACTGTCAGGCGGCGGGCCGACAATCCAAGCGAAGCGCGCGTGTGGGGGGACAGCACCCAGCCGATCCAGCCGCTGCCGCCAATCACGCTGGTCGGTACCTGCATGAACATGGTGTGGTTCACAAAAAAGCGGATCTGCTCTTGCCGATAGAGCCCGTTCAGTGAGTAGGTGAGTGGGGCGCCTGCGACCAGGGGGTCGCTGTACTCGATGAAGGCATAGCTCCGGGACTGGCCGATCTGACCGGCAGCGAGCAGGTGTACGTCGCGACCGAGAACGTTCTGGTTCGCGTAGGCGAGGCCGCCGGCCCAATCGCCACTGCCGAAGCTGGCCGTGGGAAAGGCGAACCAGGTCAGCTTGCCGACAGCCTCAACGACAACCTCGACCGGGTAGGTCTTGTCGTCCAGGTACATACGCCGTACCTCCTCCTCAATGGGCAACTCGATGAAAACCCGCACGCTGCTGAACAGGTCGCTCTCGATCAAGCGCTGCTCGGCCGCTTTGAGCACGGCAAAATCCACAGCATCCCCCGGATACAGGTGCATGCGCGTGGCCAGCACCCGCGTGGTGACCCCGGGTTTGCCGCGTATCGCGACGTGGTCCACGACCAACCGGGCCGCAGCAGGCACCGGCCACGCCACCCCGCAGACGACCATCAGAGCAGCACCGATCAATCGATGTGACAGCATACTTCGGTGCGTTGAACCTTGAGTTGTTGGCGGCGAACGCGCAGCACCTCGCGCACGATGATCTGGAGGGCCATCACCAGACCGAGCACGATCAAGACACCGAAACAGGCCGTGAACACCGTCTTCAGCGTCACCCGGGACGGCCGAACCTCCGGACTCGACTCGGGAAGGTCGTCTGTCACGTGGCCTCGCCTGAAGACCGCCGACCGACAGCGATGCACCCACGACGCGTGGATGCGCCGCATACCCGCGTCGCCGGAGTAGGTCCCGCCCATCCAGCGCCGCGAGCCCCGATTGTGGACCACACAAATGCCATGCCGGCCGCAATCTAGCACGCCCTGGCATCTTTTCCCTTTGAGAGTACAGTGCGAGTGCAATCTTTGCGTATCCGCTGTCGCACGAACCGTGCGTGTAGGAGTACACTCGCACGCATGACGGTTCATATGCACCACAGGGCCGAGCTGCAGCGGGTTGCTCGAAAGGCGATGCTCGATCGAGGGCTGCAGCCAGATTTCGATGCTGTGGCGTTGAAGCAACTCGACGGGATGCGCGGCCCCGCGCCGACGGAGGGCGGTGCCGTGCGCGACTTGCGCGACTTGCTCTGGTGCTCGATCGACAACGACGACTCACTCGATCTCGACCAGCTTTCAGTGGCCGAGGATCTGGGCGGCGGGATGGTGAAGATCCTGATCGCCGTGGCTGACGTGGACGCCCTGGTCGCCAAGAACACGCCCATCGACCGGCACGCCGCCAGCAACACGGCCTCGGTCTACGTGGCCGGCCATGTCTACCCCATGCTGCCCGAGCGGCTCTCCACTGACCTGACGTCGCTTGGGCCGGATTGCGACCGGCTCAGCCTGGTCATTGAATACGCGGTCAAGCCGGACGGTACGCTGGGGGACACGCGGGTGGGCCGCGCTCTGGTGCGCAACCGGGCCAAGCTGGCCTACAACGCCGTGGCCGCGTGGCTCGACGGCCAGGCGCCGTTGCCCGAGCCGGCCGCGCGCGTGCAAGGGATGGACATGCAGCTTCGCATGCAGGACGACGTGGCGGCGCGGTTGCGGCGCCTGCGCCACAAAGAAGGCGCGCTGGATCTGCAATCATTGGAATCCCGCGCCGTGTTCAGCGGGGACGCAGTGGTGGGATTGCAGGGCGAAGAGCCCAATCGCGCCAAGCAACTGATCGAGGACTTCATGATCGCTGCCAACGGCGTGGTGGCGCGCTTTCTCGAAGACAAGGCGCGGCCATCCTTGCGCCGTGTGGTGCGCTCGCCTGAGCGCTGGGCGAAGATTGTCGACGTGGCCGCGAAGTTGGGCGAGTCGCTTTCCGCCGAGCCCTCGTCGCGCGCGCTGGAGGCGTTTCTCTTGCGACGCCACGCCGTTGATCCGCTGCGCTTTCCCGATCTGTCCCTGGTGATCGTGAAACTGATGGGCGCCGGCGAGTACGTGGTGGAGCTGCCGGGCCAGATCCCGGTCGGACACTTCGGACTGGCGGTCAAGGACTACGCCCATTCCACCGCGCCCAATCGCCGTTTCCCCGATCTGGTCACACATCGGCTGGTCAAGGCCGCGCTTTCGGACACTCCGGCACCCTACAGCGTGGACGAGCTGACTGAAATCGCCACCCATTGCACCCAGCAAGAGGGCAATGTGGCCAAGGTCGAACGCCAGGTGGGCAAGTCCGCTGCGACCTTGCTGCTGGAAGGGCGAGTGGGCGAGAGCTTCGATGGTGTGATCACCGGCGCCGCGGACAAGGGAACCTGGGTGCGCATCTTCAACCCGCCTGTGGAAGGCCGCATGGTGCGAGGGTTCCAGAGCCTGCGCGTGGGCGACCAGGTGCGCGTGACTCTCGTCCACACCGATTTCGATCGGGGCTTTCTCGACTTCGAACGGAAATTGTGAGAGCGAACATGAAGCCCGTTCGCCTGCGCGCCAGATGCCACCGTGCTTGCTTGCTCTCGGCGCTGGCTGCGGCCTTGGCCTGGACGCCAACCGCAACTCAAGCCGCCACGCTCAGCGAGAGCGATTTTGCCCTCTCGGCCTACGCCTCTGTCGGGAGTTCGTCGCTCACTCTCGATTCAAGCAACCTTGGCGGTTTCTTCAATCCGCACGAATGCCTCTGTCCCGACACCATCACGGCCACAGTGCAGATGACCTCGGCCGGGCAAACCGACGTAGGCAGTTCGACGATCACGGTCAGTTTCTACCTGGGTGCAGACTGTTCCACCTCCGCCTCGTCCGCGTCGTGCGGCTCGCTCGGCAGCCAGATAGCCCTCACCACGTCTCAGTCAGCCCAGGCAACGTTCACTGGCAGTCAGGTGTACCAGTCGGCAGCAGGCAGCGCGACGGTGGACTGCGGGAACTTGACCGCTGGGTCAACCACCGTGTGGGCGTTTCTTACCCAGGACGGAACGGCGCTCGCCTTTTCTCTCTCCCAGGAGCTTCCCGTGGTCGCGACCACGGTCGCAGCTCCCATCGCTGTCACCGCCCTTCCCGCGAACCATGGCATCCTCGTGAACTGGACTCCTCCGGCGGATACATCCCAGGTCGCCGGGTACCAGGTGCTGTGCCTGCCTCGTCCGGCCACGGCGTCGACGGCTGCCTACGAAACTTGCGGACTGGCCAGCAGCGGCACCGGCGGCACGGTCATCACCCCGTCTGACCTGACCGAGGTCTGCTCGGCCGAGGTGGACGCCAGCCAGACCTCGGTTCGTCTGGCCGGACTGGTCAATGACACGTCCTACACCGTCGCCGTGGTCTCGATTGATCTGAGTGGCGGCGTCAGCGCCCTGTTGTCGCAGGCCACGGCGACACCCCAGCCGACCGAGGGATTCTTCCAGGTGTACCAACATGACACTGGGGCGGCCAGCGGCTGCGCGCTGTTGCCACACTCGCATCGGGCGGGTCTGTTCTGGGTGGCGCTGCTCGCCGCCCTGGTCGTCGCGTTGGGCCGCAGCCCACGACGCAGGCGTCGGCGGGGAACTGCGGGCGGCAACGCCGCATGCGCGATTCTATTTGTGCTCGCGTTCAGCGCGACCGCGCAGGCACAGATTACAGTCGACCACCAAGATGCCGACTGGCCTTCGGAATCGCGGGTGTCGCCGCTGCCGCAAATCCCTGATTGGGGCGTGGAGATCGGGGTGTCGCTCTATCGCCCGGCTGTAGACAGCGAGTTCAACAACGGCGCCCACCCCTTTGGCGAGACCTTCGGGTCCAGCCGCCATCTCCTGTCAGAGGCTGAGGTCGAGCGGTACGTGTACCACCGTTTCGGGACCTGGGGTGTGGGCCTGCGCGGCGGCTACTACAGAGTGACCGGGGCATCCTTTCTCGCCGACTGGACCACGCGCAGCGGGGACGAGACCGCGCTGCGCCTCATCCCATTCGCGCTGTCGCTGGTGTACAAAGCCGACCGGATTCCGCGCCTCAAGCAGGTGCCACTCATCCCCTACGCGAAGATCGGATTGGACGGCGTGGCGTGGACGGCGACCAACACCGGGGGCAGTGCTTCTCACAGCGGGTTCACACCAGGGTGGCACACCGCCGCGGGCGTGGCGCTCGGGCTGAACTTCCTCGGAATGGGCACCCTCAATCCGGGTGCGCTGGCCGACCCCTGTGCCTTGTTCTTCGAATGGGACTACGCCGCGATCAACGGACTGGGGTTTGGCAGGACGTTGCACGTCGGTGACAGCACATGGTTTGCCGGCATCACGTTCGACCTGTAATTACCGGGGTCTCACGCAGTAGCCAGAGGCACAGGCGCTCGCGCTGGAACAGGTCGTGCCGTTCTTTACCTTGCAACTGCCGCTGCTGTCGCACGCCAGTTGCTTGGATGCCGTGGGGCGCCCGTGTCAGCACGTGAAGACACTCCACGCAGTGGGCTCCTCTAACCGCGGTGCTATACTAGAGAGTGAGGTTGCTCTTGGTGAGCACCCGGAGGAATCGATGTTCAAGATGTCAATGGGCGTTGCAGCCCTTCTGGTAGCTTTGCTGGGCCTCGCCTGTGTCAACCAGGCCGGCCTGAACCCGGGCGGGGGAACCGGCGGTGCCGGGGGCGTGGCGGGCCCAGGCCAGACCGGCGGCGTGGCTGGTGGATCGGGTGGTACAGCCGGTGTTGGTGGCATTGTGGCGGGCCGCTCGGGCGGCGTCAGCTCGGGCGGAGTCAGTGCTGGCGGGACGAGCGGAACTGGAGGCTCGGGTGGAATGGGCGGGTGCGCCCCGACCGCGTGCCCCGCGCTCGCTTGCGTGAGTGGTTTCCAGCCGAACCCCGATCCCTGCGGCTGTCCCATCTGTCCGCCGAATCCTGACGCTGGCACGACAAAGGACGCCGCCGGCCGAGACGCCCCGATCTGTCCGGGGCCCGTGTTCCCCTGCGCCCCACCGCCCAATACCTGTCCCGCGGGGTATGAGTTCAATTCTCCGCCCTGCGGATGCACCAGTTGCACTCCGGTCGACGGTGGAACGGTGACGGACGCTGGGAAAAAGGACGCGCCCATCTGTCCGCCAATCAATTGCCCGGCGCTGCTTTGTGTGACCGGGCTCCTGCCGAGCACTGTGCCCTGTGGCTGTCCCAGCTGTCCGCCGAATCCTGACGCTGGCCTGGCGAGTCCCGACGTGGGGCTTGCCTGCTGTCCGATTGGCTTCTCGCTGTACGACTGCAAAGAGTCGAACGGCGGAGCAGGCTTTGCGTGCCACAATCCCGCTCTCGGCTGCGCATCGTCGCTGACTTGCGGGCAGGGATGCGACCCCCAGGTTTCGGGACGCTGTGTGCCCGATCAAGATGCGGGAGCGAAGCCGCCGGTCGACGCCGCATGCCTAGACAATGTCTTGTGCATAGCGGGGGATCACTTCGACAGCACCCTGTGCAAGTGCGTGCCTGACACTTCGACCACCGGCTGCAGCAAGGCAAGCGACTGCACCGGCGCCTTGCCCGCGCTGTGTGAAATATGCGCGAATGGCAGCGCCGGCTGCGCGCACTTCACATGCGTCGCCGGCCAATGCCAAGTGGCGTACTGCCCCTAGTGTTTTGGAGGCGCTCGACGAGCGCGAATTGCCTGCAGTGGGGCGTCGAAGGATGGCAGGGTCTCACTTGTCCACCGGCCTAGGGGCCAGTGACACAAGACGATTCGGGTGCTGAGCCTGTCGCGAACACAAATCCGCGAGAATCGCTGCTGGGTTGTAGTCGAGGGACGCAGCATAGGCTTCCCGGATGGCACGAACCTCGTCCACGATGGGATCGGAAAGATCTGGGGTCACGCCAGCAGTTCCTCCGGGGTACAAATCATCGGGGGTTGCAGACCGTGCGAGCGACATAGCGATTCAAGTTTAGCACGTATATTCGCGTTGGCGATGTGGGTGCAGTTCCAGGAGGGTGAATGACCCAAGCGCGAAAGCTGGCTTACCCACGGGGACATGCAGAAGACCCAAGAGGCGCGTACCAACGCCACGGTCCGCTTGTTTCTCCTGCCGCCCAGGAATTCGGAGTAGCGTATTCCGCTGGAGGTCACATGCGACCATTCTGGACTTTTCAACTTCCCCTCGCGGCAGCCGGCGCCATCATCCTTGCCAGCAGCGGTTGCGGCAAGTCCGGCATCGCGATCCTTCACGACGGGGCCGTGGGGGCTGGCGTGCCAGCGAGTATGGGTGGCATTCTCGGCGGCAGCTGGCTCGGCTCTGCCCGTGCGCGATCCTGGAGGCGTTGTGGGTTTGCGATATCGAGAATACCTGTGCCATAGTCCTGGAATGCGTTGGCAGTTGGTTGTGGCAGCAGTGAGACTGGGCTTGCTGACTCTTGTCGCGACTGCGGTGGGCTGTGGCCATCCGCTGAGGATAGGCAATAGGGCTGACGCCGGTGGGGGTGGCGCGGACGGCGCCTCTGCCTCGGCGGGAGGCTCGATCGGCACCTCTGTCGCCGGCACCAGCGGGAGTGGTGAGGCCGACGCCGCTCTTGTGGCGGACGCCTATTACGGCGAGCCCGATGTCCTGGTCGGTGGCACCGCGGACGGCGCAGGCGGAACCGCCAGCGCGGGCGGCAGCTCAGGTGGCACCGGCGCTGACGGCAGCGGCGATGACTCAACTGGTACGGACAGCGCCTGCCCAGTCGCACCGGAGATGATCTCTGACTTCGAGTCGGGCCAGGGCGACATGATCCCGCAAGGAACCCCCCGCCGAAGCGGTTGGTGGTATGTGTACTACCCGGGCTCGCCCGGGGCGATGGCCGCGGGTAAAGCGCAGACCCCCGCGTTCAACCCCAGCGGCCCAATCGCTGTTGAGGCAGCGCCGGATGCAAGCCCGTGCAACAAGTACGCGCTGCACTCCACGGGGTCAGGTTTCTCGCCCGGAACGGGACCGGGGTTCGACGGCCTGCCCGACAACGGGGTCGGGTTCGGCGCCGGCTTCTTGCCCCAGCTCCCCGCGAGCCAGGTTTTCAGACCCTACGACGTCAGTGCGTACACGGGCATCAGGTTCAAGATGAAGGCAGGAAGCGGCATCCAGCAGGCGGTCTATTTCGAGATGCTCACCCAGGAGACTCTGTCCTCGTCCCAAGGCGGTCTCCTCGGTGCGGAGGGTAACTACAGTGACATTGCCGTCGGTCTCCACAACAACCGAGGCCAACTACTGAATCCGCCGTGGACCCCAAATGCGATCTCGAGCAGCTATCAGACCTTCACCGTGCCTTTCGGCACGCTGGTGCCGCGTTGGGTTCCGCTTACGTCGGCTGGCCCTTATCACAGTGTCTGTCCCACAAGTGGAACGCCCAAGTGCCAGGCACCAGCGTTCAACCCGCGTGACGTTCTCGCTTTCCAGATTTCGATCTACCAGGACGAGGACTTCCCCAGGCCCGTAGGATCAACGCCTGGAACTTATGATCTCTGGATCGACGATGTCGAATTCATAAAGGACGACTCGGGATTGCAGACGCGCCCTGGGTTCCCTTTGGCCAACCCTGGTGGCGTGGGCAGTTGCATCAGGCCCCAAGGGCCGAGTGCAGACGCCAAATTCCTGGTGTCTGCCTACAGTCAATGGAAGAGCACCTTCGTCAGTGGCGACAAGGTCATTCGGCCGGAACACCAGAACGACACGATTTCCGAGGGTATCGCGTACGGCATGCTCATCGCGGTCAACATGAATGACCACGATCTGTTCGATAGCCTGTATGGCTTCTGGAAGAATCACCCGGCGTCCACAACCTCGCTCATGACTTCGTGTGTTCCCGGCGGCCCACCGGACGGCGGCGCAGTAACCAGCCCGCCATGCGCCGCTTCCGGCGGTTCGGCCACGGGCGCGGACGAGGATGCGGCCTATGCGCTCTTGATGGCTGACAAGGCTTGGGGTGGAACCTACAAGGCCGACGCGCTGACGATGATCAATGACATCTGGGCCAATGACATTGACAACGCTGGAACCATGCTGCCCAAGGGAGGTAGCGGCTACGGCAGCCCAGCGAGCGGGGTCACCAGCCCCTCGTATTTCGCTCCGGCCTTCTACAGGGCTTTCGCGGCGGTAGATGGCGCCCATGACTGGGCCGGCGTCATCGCGGCAGTCTATGATGTCATCGGCACCATCGCCGGCAGCAATGGCCTGATTCCTGCGTGGTGTGGCAGTTCCTGCACAATCGCTGCCAGCAACGGCTCGGCGACTGACCCGGACTACCAATACGACTCACACCGCATCCCGATGCGCATTGGCTTGGATTACTGCTTCAACGCCACGGCTGAAGCCAAGGCCTACGCGAAAAGGACGACCGCCTATTTTGCCCTCATGGCCCAGAAGGGAACTGGCTTCCTCATGGACATGTACACGACAAGTGGAGGCGCTGTGTCTGGCAGCGGCACCAACTCGGCCTCAATGCTTGGCACAGCTGCAGTGGGCGCGATGGCCAGCGGCAACCAGACCTTCCTCAATGATGCCTACCAGGCCGTCTTCGACATCCTTACCCGCGGAACCATGGCTCCCTCGATCTACGTTGGCGGCGGGTACGGCGAGTCCGGGTCCCCGAGCCCGAAGCCCACGTACGGGTACTACAACGCGACTGTCGGCATGCTGACCCTGCTCATCATGACCGGCAATTTTATGCACTAACCAGGATCTGGTTAAGCACGACCTTGATCACGCCGGGATTTTCGCTGTCCACCAACTTGAAGGCCGCCGCGGCGTCTTGCACGGGCATTTCGTGCGTGATGAGCCGCTCGGGGTGAAGCAGGCCCTTGGCCAACAAGCGCAGCGCGCGCGGAAACTCACCGGCGGTCACGCGCGTGGCAATGATTGCGCCTTCCTTCATCACCAGGGTCTTGAAATGCACGGGCGTGAGCTGTTCGCCCAGGCCGGCGGTGACCACGCGCCCGCCGTGACGGATCATCTTCACGGCCTGGGCCAGCGGTGGCTCGCGGCCGGGGATCTCGTGGGCGTGTCCCACGCATTCGATCACGCAATCAACGCCCACGCCCTGGGTCAGCTCGCGCACGCGTTCCACCGGGTCGTCATGGCGGATGTCGAGCACCTGATCCGCGCCCAGGGCGCGCGCAGTATCCAGGCGAAACGGGGCCTGGTCGCAGACAATGGTGAACGCGGCGCCGGCGCCGTGGCAGAGCACGTCGAGCACCGACAGTCCCAGCTTGCCCGCGCCCAAGATCGCCACGGTCTCGCCCGGTTGCACATGTCCGCGCTCAAGGACGTGGTGACCGAGCCCGTACATCTCGACCATGGGCACGACCTTCATCGCCACGTTGTCTGGCAGCCGGTAAAGGTTGGCTTGCGGAACCGCCACGAATTCCCCAAAGCCGCCGTCGAGATCCAATCCCAGCAGCTTGAGGGTGGCGCAGCAGTTGATGTGTCCTTCCAGGCACGCGGGACAAGCGTGGCAAGGCAGGATGGGATCCACGGCCACGCGATCGCCTATGGCAAAGCCGCGCACGCCTGGTCCCACTTCCTGGATCACGCCGCCGAATTCGTGACCCAAGATCGCCGGAAATCGCACACGGCCGTGAAATTCTCCGCGATAGACGTGCAAGTCGGTGCCGCAGATGCCGGCGCAGCTGGTTCGCACCAGGACTTCACCCCGCCGGATCTCCGGGTCAGCAGCGTCGCCGAAGTGCAAGGTGCGATCATTGGTGAGGATAGCGGCTTTCATGGCTTGTCCGCAGCTTACCGCAAAACGGTCGCCTGCCACGGCGCCGTCGAGATCACGCGCGTCGCGCGGCTGGGCGTTCCAAGTTGGGCAGGAAACCGGTGAGCAGGCCCAGCAACGGCAGGTAGCTGCACAGGTGGTACACGAAGAATATGCCGGTATGGTCGGCCAGTCGGCCGAGGAGCGCGGAACCTATGCCCGCGATGCCGAAGGCCAGACCGAAGAACAGGCCTGCTACCATCCCAACCTTGCCGGGCAAGAGTTCCTGCGCATACACCAGGATGGCCGGAAACGCCGACGAGAGAATCAGCCCGATGGGAATGGTCAGAATGACTGTCCAGGTGGCGTTGGCGCAGGGAAGCACCAGTGTGAATGGCGCCACGCCGAGAATGGAGAACCAGATCACGCGCTTGCGGCCGAAACGGTCACCCAGCGGTCCGCCGAGGATGGTGCCTGCGGCTACCGCAAAAGTGAAGACGAACAATCGCATCTGCGCGGCCCGCACCGACAGGCCGAATTTCCCAATCAGGAAGAACGTGTAGTAGCTGGTAAGGCTGACCAGGTAGATGTACTTGGAGAAGATGAGCGCAACGAGAACCACCAGCGCTCGTCGAACCTGGCGTGGTGAAACCACCGCAAGCAGGTGGGCACCGCCGCCCGATCGTCCTGGCGCTTGCCGTAGCCGGTCGCGATACCAGCGGCCCACCCTGAACAGCACCACGATACCGGCGAGCGCCACCAACGAGAACCACAAGACGCTCGGCTGTCCGCGCGGCACGACGATGGCAGCCGCGAGCAACGGCCCGAGCGAACTGCCAAAATTGCCGCCCACCTGGAACACCGATTGAGCAAATCCGTGCCGGCCGCCGGAGGCAAGACGCGCGACACGCGATGCTTCGGGATGAAAGACTGACGAGCCGGTTCCGACCAAGGCGGCGGCGACCAGGATGGCGTGGAAACTTGTCGCCTGCGACAGCGCAATCAGGCCAACCAGGGTCGCAGCCATGCCAATGGCGAGCGAGAACGGCCTGGGACGCCGGTCGGTGTGGAAACCGACCACCGGCTGGAGCAGGGAAGCGGTCAGTTGAAACGTAAAGGTGATGAGCCCGATCTGGGCGAAGCTCAGGTGAAGCGATTCCTTGAACAGCGGATAGAGCGCGGGCAGCAACGATTGGATCGTGTCGTTGAGCAGGTGTGACAGGCTCAGCGACAGCAGGATGCTCAGCGCGGTTTTCTCGGCGGGCAGATGTGGCGTGGTGATTTCGACGGCGGAGTCGTCCATGGGCGGTGGAGGATAATGAAGGCGAGACAACGCCGAAACAAGCCAGACACGGACCACAGGTGAACGATCGGGCGTCCGATCTGCTCTTTACAAAGCTTTACCTTCCAGCAACACGCCTGAAAGAAGCGGACGCCATGTTCAACACAGGAAATGCACAAGGGGCCGCCGAATCCAGGAGAAGCGACATGAAGTGTAAACTCAGCCCGCTGAAAGTGGCCGGTTTTGCTATCACATGCACGCTCTTCGGATGTGTGCATGCGCACGCGGCGCCGCCGCCACCTGCGCCGCCACCGCCCGTCGCGGCTCCGCCACCGGCGCCGTCTGGTCCTGTGCCTCTCGAACGCTGGGCGGAGGTTCACCCCGAGGCCGCGCGCGAGCTGGGCGATTGGGCCCACGCCCACCCGCAGGCCGCGCAGCGCTTTTTCGAGTGGGACGCTCACCATCCCGAGAAGTCACACGAGTTTGTGACCTGGACGATCACGCATCCGGCCCAAGGGATCGACGCCTTCATTTCGACCCATCCGCGCTGGCCGTTCTTCGACAAGAGCATGGCGAAACATCGGCCCGCCGCAGAGGCATTCATGGCCTGGTGCCGGCGCCATCCGCCCGCGGCCGAGGCGCTGATGAACCATCCCCGCGCGTTGGAGTGGGCTGGCCATAACCTGTACAAGATGTGACCGGACCACCGTCGTCGCGCGTCTGTGCGACGATGATTTCAGTAGATGAATAGCCGCTGGTAGAGGTGGCGATGGCTCGCGGAAGCCGGCAAACTACCGGTCATGCGGTACTGTTCGTTCCCCAAGATCCCGGGCCTCCCCATCTCGGCGCTGGGTTTCGGATGCATGCGTCTGCCCACGATGCCTTCCTGGTCAAGGCCGGCACCGGCGCTGACCAATGCACCGAATGCGCCGACTGCGAGCCCAAGTGCCCACAGAACATCCCCATCATCGAGATGCTGGCCAAAGCCCACGCCTACCTCACTGGGTAGCGCGGGACGTTCGGAGAAACTGATTTGTGGAGGTCCCCATGGAAAAGACGCGCAGCCTAGCCAATTTGATCCAGTCGGCCCGGGCCTTCCAAGAAAGTCGAGTGCTGCTCACGGCTCTGGAATTGGACGTGTTCTCGACGGTCGGGGAAGGCGGTGCCACGGCCGCAGATGTCGCCCAGCGCCTGGGCACAGAGCCGCGCGCCACCGAGATGCTGCTGAACGCGCTCGTGGCGCTGGGCGCGCTTTTGAAGCGCGATACCATCTTTCGCTGCACCGCCGAGTCGAAGGCGCTGGGGCCTGCGCGGCCAGGCCTGTTGCACACGGTTCATCTGTGGAACACGTGGTCCACTCTCACCGAATGCGTGAAGGCGGGCAGGCCGGTCCAGTCGCGCGGCCCCGAGGGCTTCCCCGAAGAGCGCACGCGCGACTTCATTGCCGCCATGCACGCGCGGGCGCAGGACAGCGCCAAGGAGACCGTGCGCCTCTCGGGCATTCATCATGCGAAGCGAATGCTCGACGTTGGCGGCGGATCGGGCGCCTTCTCCATCGCCTTTGCCCAGGCTTGTCCCGAATTGCGCGCGGAAATTCTGGATCTGGGACCGGTGGTTCTTCTGGGCGAGCGCTACATTCGCGAGGCGGGACTGCAGGATCGTGTGCGCGTTCGACCCGGGGACATGCGCACGGCGGAACTTGGCCAAGGATACGACCTGATATTGCTCTCCGCCGTCTGCCACATGTTCGGCGAGGACGAGAACCGCGCGCTCATCCAGCGCTGCGCGCGGGCTTTGGTACCAGGAGGCCATCTCGTGATCCGCGAATTCATCCTTGAGGAAGATCGCGCCGCGCCCCCGTTCGCAGCGCTTTTTGCCCTCAACATGCTCGTGGGCACCGAGCACGGAAACACCTACACCGAAGGCCAATACCGCAGTTGGATGGCAGAAGCCGGCCTGGGCAGCATCACTCGCCCCGACCCCGACGGCGATGTTTTGGTTGCAGCCCAATCAGGCTAGAAGCTCAGGGCGCAAGTGTCACGGGGTGGGCCCATATCTTGAGTTGGCGTTGATGGTTCTATTCCCTACACTAGAAGAAGAGGCAGATCATGCTCGAGCAGTATCTCATCGAGAACACAACAAGAGAGCAGCGAGAAAAGATGGTCAGGGATGCGCTTGGATGTGGCGGGGGCGGCTGCGAGAATTGCTCCGCATGTGGAGTCTACGGAGCGGGAGATCCCTTGGACATGTATCAGCCGTACATAGATGGCCTGAAGGAAATTGAGGATATCAATAGGGAGTTCAGGGCGAGGTATTTTCGGTAGGACGAGCACTGCCACTGCCGCGCAGACGCCGATTTCCGGGGCAACAGCGATGTCTGTGCCTCAGGCCAATCCCGTCTACCCGAAAAGTGGTACCATGGCTTCTGGGTCATGAAGCGCCTCGAGGCTGAGCACGCGCCGAGAGCAATGTTCAAAACATCAACGGTTGTGGCAGCTTTCTCTGTATCCGGCTTGCTGGGGCTGGCCTGTAGCAAATCCCGCGTGGAGGGCAATGCCGGCGACGCAGCCCTAGTCGAGGACGGCCCTGCAGCCACTAGTCAAGGTGGCACGGGAGGTTCATGCGTCTATCTTGACTACCCGCCTTGCAACCCAAACGACCAGCGAGTCACCTCGGGTCCAGAGTCAGACTACTCCGGGGACTGCCCACCGGAGCGTGAGTGCTATTCCCTTCCTGGCTTCGATGGCTTCGGCCACAAGTGTGGTTCCGCACTGTGCGTGGTGCCTGAGGGCGTGCACTGCAACGATCCCCTGTCGTGCAATCCGTAGCTGACTGGGCAGGAGGTGAGGAGTGGCTCCGGTTTCATTTCTTCCGTTGACAAGCCCCATTTCTGCTCTACGCTGATGCTTCCCCTATTCTCAAGGAGGGTCACTGTGACTAGAAACGATCAGCGGCTGGCGCTGGCAGGACTGCTTTCATTGTTGGTGGCGGGTTGTGGCGGTAGCTCCGGGTTTTTACGAGGTAGCGTCACCCAGGTCCAGGTTCAGCATGGTGATTTTCGGATTGTGAAAACCGGCCTCCACTCCACGGCTGAGACGGGAAAAGTATTTTGTCTGATCCCCACAGACGATGGGCAGGCCTACCGCCATGCAATGGAGGACCTGCACGGATGGGCCAGACTCAGACCCAACCAGATGTTGGTCAATATCCGGGAGGACTGGAAGGTGATGGTGTACTTCTTCTACTGCACATCCACGCTCACCCTGAGTGCGGATGTCATAGAGTTCTCTTTCGAGGGTAAGCCACCACTCACAGCTTCTCCTGGGCAGTAGGTCACCGCCTCTACGGCCTGTGGAGCGTGATAGCTGCTGACGGCTTTCGAGGATCGGTCAATAGTAGACCATCTGGCACACGCCGGCAGCGCAACCCAGCCTGTAATTGTAACAGTCAGTGACGCCACGGTTGTGTTCCGTCTGCCAGTTGGGGCCACACAACTGGTTGTACGCAATCTGGCAGTCACCGACTATTGCGCTAGCCACGGGATAATCGCACAGGAAGCAGTAGCAGTCAGCTGCTGACGCTATGGGTGGTCGATAGTTACTGACCGTGCAGTCGTCGTCTGTGGCACACGTGTCTTGGTATATTGTTGCACATCTATTTCCTCCGACACCTGTGATGCCACCCGTGCTTCTAGTGGAGCTGGTTGTACCCGCGTAGCTGGGGATGCCTCCAACGATGCCAGTGCTCCCTCCTGTGGCACCAGTGATGCCCCCTTGACCCGTGTTCCCGATGGTAGCAGCGTTCCCACCGCTCGTAGCGGTGGTACCCACTCCACCTGAGCCTCCGGTGGTGTTCATCGTGCCCGCCTGCTGCTCGTCCATGGGCGTCCGGAGGCATGCAAGGGTGGAGAGCGATAGGGCTAGACCGCTTGGTAGCCACTCATGCCCGCAGATCATGGCGGCCAGATTATCGCTGTTCATGGACCGTCAGTGCTACCGGCAGCACCAGGTTAGGATATGGCAGGAATGGTTGTCGAGTTCAGAGTGGATGACAAGAAGGCCACCGGAAGCGTCTCTCAGGTGGGCAAGGGGGCTGCGATGGGCTATTCGTCTGGTGAAGAAATCCTTCGGCTCGAAGCCGACGACTTCGGTGATTGGGTGGGGCTGCTTCTCTGGCAGGGAGCGGACGGCAGGAAACGTTGGGACCCGATTCGATTTGTGGCTACGTCCACACAACTGGATGCCAGCACAGGCATGGACAGCTGCTACAAGAAGATGCCCCGGGTCAGATGACTCGCCTGCCGGACTGCACTCTTCCCTTCAGGCTCCCGACGAGCTGAACGGAACTGAATAGGGCCATCAGTGACTACTCGACCGGCATCGTCACAACGATGGGCGCAATCGCGGGGTACTCGAATGGTACAGATACGCAAGACGAGTTTGTCGTGCTGGGTGCTTGGTAGCATCCATCGGGTGAACTGGGATCTGGATTGGGAAAGCCACACACGTTGATAGTGTATTGCCCAACAGCGCAGGTTGTGAGGTCACACGTCGTTGCGGATGCGCCGCAAGTACTCGACGTCACGTAGGTGCCATCCCAGCTCTGCGTCACTCCCTGGTCAGTGAGCTCGGTAGGCCCTAGACAATAGATGGGAGGACATTCCTCGAATGTGCACGTACCGCAAGACACTCGGCAATAACCCCCAAGCTCAAGAGAACCAACTGAATTACGGAGATCAAACCACCCGGAACAGCCCCCCGCAGGTTGTCCCAAGCACCAATGCGTTACACTATTCGGTGCCGGCATCACTTGGAATGTCACTGGTGCGCCAGAACAACCCCCGGTCGTAGACGCGCCTCCGCTGCCGGTACCCGCAGTGCCACCGGAAGATCCTCCCCCATTGGCAACGATAGACCCGCCCGCACCCGCGCTGCCACCTGTCAACACTGGGCCGTCCGGTCGTGCGCTGCCTGAACCGCCACACCCAGCAAGTGCGGCGAGGAAAAAAGCGGCGAGAACGCAACAAGCGGTCCTGGCTGATATCGAACGAGTCATGACTGCCTCTGGGTCAAGTGGTCAGGCTATCAGCACATGAAGCGCATCTCTGGTCAGTTCTGGCTAGCACTACTGATTCAAAA
>PLNW01000125.1 GCA_003142855.1 Myxococcales bacterium | reverse complement strand
CCCGCCCGTTCCCACAGCCAGTGGTAGCGCCGCGCCTGGCGTCGATCCGGGTTCATCCCCTGTTGAACCACGGTCCACTTGCCGTCGTCGGTCACCACGAACCCGTGCAGGTACAGAGCAAACCCGTCTTGCACCGCTGCGCTGTCCACTTTCGCGACCAAGCGGCTGGCTCGCACCAGGGCGGGCGCGTCGACCGACACGCGCTCGCCAAGCGCGAGGAGTTCCGCCGGTGTGTGGCGCGAGTGGCGACCGCGTCCCCCGCAGACATGCAGACCCAGCTCCCATTGTACCGGGGCCAATCCCCGTTTGAGCGCACCCAGCACGCTGGTCGTGATGCCCGAGGAATGCCAGTCCATTCCCATTACGCAACCGAGCGCCTGAAACCAGAATGGGTTGGCCAGCCGCCGAAGGACCTCATCGCGGCCGTACTCCAGCACCAACGCCTCCACCACCACGCGGCCCAGCCGCGCCATGCGGCCCGCCAACCACGACGGCACGTGACCGTGATGAAGGGGCAAGTCGGCCGTGCCGGTTTTCATGAAAGCTGGCCGGTACTACTCACCTGAAAATCGCACAAACTGCCAATCTGGTCCTGTGCCGACTCGATCATGTTGCACGACACGGTGCCATGGTTCCTGTCTGGCTTGGGCGGTGCTAGCCGCGTTTCCAAATATGCCGTAACTGTACATGCGTTCAGCGAGGTGTGCAAGAGTGGCTAACTCAGGCAGAGCTGAAGTATCAGGATTCTGAAGCCACGCCACCTTGATTTCCACGTTGCGCGTGGTCATCTCGATTCCTAGCTGTTCGTCTAGCCGATCTAATGGGGAGCCAAACCATGGCCCCCTCCAACTTTGGGGGCTGGTGATTTGACTGCGGCTCTTCCGGACGCCACAGGGAAGACGTCGGACGACGTTCAGGTCAATCGATACGCGCGTCAGTTGCCGTACCCAGCCGCAACGATGTTCGCCTGGACGGCTTGGGCCGTTGCGGTGGACGCCGCGCCCGAGGTCAAGACGCCTTCGTAGAAGTCCCCCTGGGCGGTGGCGGTGTTGTCGCCGCCGATGCCGAGAATGATGGCGCCCTGCTTTTTCATCGGATTGTAGCCGTTTGGACGTACACCGTCGTAAAAGCCCGTAAGGGTTCCCGTTTGCGCGTTACCGCCCATGAGCGCGAACGACCCGGATCTCCCGATCACCATCGCCGTTACATACGGGGACGTGAGTGGCGGATCGTTGGGGTTCGCGGCAAAGCTGGCTTGCGCGTAGACGCCGTTTTCCATGTCCGCCATAACCCAGGGACCGTTGCCAGCCCCCTTTCCCTGAGACGTCCAGTTGCCAAAATAGACAGCCTCCATGGTGCCCGCGCCATCATCGTGGTTGTCCGTCTCGGCGTTTCCGTAATCGAAGCAGCAACTGCCGTTGTAGAAGGTGCCGCTCGTCACCATGTATTCGGTCTCCGGCTGGTCGCCGGTCGCGATGCCCGTGGTCTGGTCGACTCGGTAGCCGTATCCGACAGGAAGGTGGACGCCGTAGACCGTGTGACCGGAGATCGTGAACTTCAGGGCCGTTGGGTCGGCCAAGTTGTCAGGCGTCGCCTTCCTCTGGCCGGCGGGTGCCTGCTTGAGGTGGTTATTCTTTCCAGACTGGTCGTAGATGATGGAGATGGTGCACGTCGTGCCTGTGCAGAAGGTGTCCTGTGTGGCCGAGTTGGCGAAGCCTCCTGGGCTGAGCACGCCGATGTCCTTCGTCGTCTTGTCCGAGGCGCGTGTGACCTGGTACAGGCTGCCGTTGTACGCGCCCAAGAGAGCCCGCACTGTGCTGTGGGCTGCAACACAGGGGGTATTGCCGGCTGCAAAGATGTCACAAGGCCCGGTGCCGGCCGTTGTCTTGCCGCCCGCACCGGAGGTTCCAGCCGAACCGGTGGTACCGCCCGAACCAACATGACCGCCGCTCGCGCCGCCAGTGGTCGTCCCGCCGGCTGAAACTGTTCCACCCGTGGCCTTTGTACCGCCCGCGCTGGTAATTCCCCCAGTTGTACCGCCGCCACCGGTCGCAAGTGAACCGCCGGCGGCTGTTTCACCGCCGGTGCTCCGCATTCCACCGGTCGCCATGCCTCCGCTTGCGGGAGAGCCACCTGCGCTCGTGGCCATGCTCCCTCCGCTGGCCAGCGAGCCACCTTCTGCGACCGAGCCGCCCGAGCCGACGGCACCGCCAGAGCTCGTCGCGCCGCCCGACTCGACCGCGCCGCCAGAGCCGGTGCGTCCGCCTGCTGCGGCCGTTCCACCCGAGTCGGGTGTCTTGCCGCCGGTCGAACTCAACAAGGTCGTTCCACCCGAGGCAGAAGTCCCGCCGGATACGACGCTGCCTCCGGCCTCCGAACTGCCGCCAATCGTGACGCCGCCACTTGTCGCAACACTGCCCCCTGACTGAGCGGCAACGCCCGAAGCGCCTCCGGTGGCGCCAGCGCCACCGCTAGAAGACCCGCCGGACGAGCCCGAGGAACATCCCCAGATCAACGTGGCGCCTGCCAAGGTCGTGAGCACAGCTGAGAATCGCAGCGTCGCCCGTGGGTCGCGCCTCGAATCGCTATTCGCCATGGAATGAGTCCTCCTGCGTACATCTCGCACGAGGGTGAGGTTCCCCCGCATCCGTCGAGCGGCTCAGAAAAACTCCTCCGACAGCCTCTGCGGATGGTCGTCGACCTGTCGGCCCTTCGCCTTTCGCGAAGATATGCGTGAGGGCTTTTGGGGATTCCGCAACGATTGTGCGCAGAACTTGCGCCGCCGCGATGGACCGGAAAAGAGATCGCCATCCTTAGAGCGCGCTGGATGCCGTAGATGCTGATGCAGTCGCCGAAGGCCGCCCGTTGCAGAAGGTGGATCAGAAACGCATGGAATACTCGAAATCAGTTTTTTGTTTGCCTTCGGGTGGGGGAAACACGATGCGCCTGCCGGTGCTGGTCAGGCAGTGCTCGACCCCGTGGTTGCCCAACTCGTTCTTCACGACCTGAATGTTGGAAACCGATCCGCTGGCGTCGACCACGAAGCGGAGAACAATCTGGCCCGACAGATACCTGCGTGCGTCTCGGGCGCGATCAAAGCACTCAACCATGGCGGGTACATGGGGCGCCATCGCCCTCTCCACCGCGCGCTGGTCGAGCACGCCGATGGACATCTGCAGGTCCATCGCCTTGTCGTCGCCAGCCACCGCCGCGCCGGCCGAAGTCACTCGCCGGGCGCGCGACGTGTTCGATAGACCCATCTCTCTGGTCTCTGGCTCCGAAGCGCAGCTAGAAACCAGGGCGAGCAGGACACAAGCGACCAAAGGTGCCTGCCCGCGCATGCTGCGTGAGGCATCTAGCCCCATTGCTGCTCTCGCCCCTTTCGCACCATGCTTCGTAAAGTGCGTCGCGAGAATCTTCTGACCATCTCTTTGATCGGTGTGCGCAAGCATGCACTTCGCATCATGAAAGACCTACCACCCCGGCAGTAGCACCGGAAAGACTTTCGGCTCAGAAATCGCCGTGAAACGCGGGGCGCGATCCCGGCCCGCGCGGCCGGCCACGAGGTCCGGTTCCACGACCTACAAGCCGAGGGATTTGATCCAGTGTTGCCGGCCGGAGAGCGCTGGTGGAGCCCGCGCACTGGCAACCGTTCGGGACAGGTCGCATTGCCCCTGCGGGGGCGCTCGCCGACAAGGCCCTGCTCGGGCGGCGCGCCTCGTCGAAGCATCGCGCGTTTCGGCCTGTATTCGCGGGCGGTTGCGCGAGCCGGTCTCCTGGCGCCCACCGCGGTGGCTTTCGCAGAGATCACGGTGTGGGGTGCCAGCGAAGCTGATCGGGGCTGTGCGTGCTCTCCTCGCCTACTGTTGTTGAATCACCAGCTTGCACTTGTCCGTGCACAGCTCGCCACCATTCGCAGCGCCCAGGTCACACTCCTCGCCCTGGGCGGTGTCCACCACGCCATCGCCGCAAGTATGGGCCTTGGTGCACCCCAGGGTGCACCCGCTGCCGCCATACTGAGTGCCGTTCTTCGGGCCGTTGTCGCACTCCTCCAATCCGTTCACGATACCGTCGCCGCAGAAACCTCCCCAGGTGCACTTGGTCGTGCAGCCGCCGTAGGTATTGTCATCGTTGGGGCCCGAGCAGCCCGCGGGAAACGGCCCGGTTCCCGTGCCGCAGTCGCATTCCTCGTCGGCCACAGTCACGCCGTCCCCGCACTTCGGCGTGCAATCACTGGGAGCCGCGCTGAAGCCGTTGAGGGTCAGCTTGTAGGACGAACCGCTCGTCTGGCGCTCAGTCTGGAACACCGCGATTTCATAGACTTGGCCGTTCTGCAACCCAAGGGTGGCAGACTGTTGAGTCGCGGCAGGCGGAGGAAGGGGATATGTCTGGGTGATTGTCGTGGTCCCATTTCCGTTGGCGCCGATGACGATGCTGCCATCCACTGGAGTATGAACGCCGCCAAGATCGACGGCGAGTTTTCGGTTGATGAACACCCACACATCGTCGTCGCCAACGAAGTCCAGAGTGTAAGTCTTGGTCTTGTCATAAAGGAACCAATAGCGGACCTCGCTGGTGAAACTGAAATTGTGCAACCGCTTGTTTCCGTTGGCATCCACGTCATAGGGCCAGGTTGCCGAAGCATCGTAGTAGGGTGGAATGGTTGCAGGTTGAAACTCGGAGGCGGGAGTGAAAGTATCGCCGTCGACCGGAAAGAAGAGCGGATTGCCGTCGACCTTCGAGATGATGATTGTGGCCGCGTAGGAACCGTTGCTCTGGGTGCAGGTGAGCAATGTCCCCCCGGCGGCGATCATGGTATCGCATTGGGTGGGGTTCGGGTCTATGGATGTGCACGGGATAGGGTTGCCGGCTGCATCCGTCTTTTCCCGTCCGACGTTGCCGCAGTAGTATGCAATGTTAGTGATGTTCCACTGTTCACCATTGGCTCCGTAGCGGTTGACGTAGTTGCCCTTGCCGTCGTTCCAAAGGGTCATCTTGGACGCGGTTGGGTGGTTCACGCCGGTCGTGTCTCGATACCACTCCGCGAACGAAGCGACGCTGGCCACATGGGCGTTGGCGATACCCGAGTACACGGGCTTGCCATCTGCATCGAGCGTTGCGTTGACCATGCCCGGAAGGGGAGCGTATGAACCGCTGGTCCCGCTCTGGAAATCCGTGGGATTGTAGAACCGGAAGTCGCGATAGATCACCGGAACCTGCATCGTGTTACCCAGGGTCGGCTGGGTGCAGGTCCAGCCGGGCTCGACCTGGCAGGTCTTGGAGCAGCCATCACCATTGGCCTGATTGCCGTCGTCACAGGCCTCGTTGAGCACTATGCCGTCGCCGCATTTGGAGGTGCAGCCCGAGGTTCCCGAGCAGTTCGGCTCGATCTGGCAATCTTCGGAACAGCCATCGAAGGGCACGGTGTTGCCGTCGTCGCAGCCTTCAGCCCCTTCGACGTTGCCATCGCCACAGACGGTGTGGGTACAGACGCTCTTTTGACCCGAGCTGCCGGTGCACTTGTAGCCGATTTCCAGCTTGCAGGTGGCCGAGCAGCCGTCGTCGCTGACCGTGTTGCCGTCGTCGCAGCTCTCGCCCGCGGTGACCACGCCGTCGCCACAGGCCGGACTGCAGGGCTTGCCGGGAACCCGACACTGCCAACCAGGCTCGACGGTCTTGCAGTCGGCCGAGCATCCGTCGCCGCTGACGGTGTTGCCATCGTCACAGGTTTCGTCGGAGGTCAGGATGCTGTTCCCGCACTTGGCAAGGTTCTCGCACTTCTGTCCGGGGGTGGGACAGTTCCAGTTCGCCTCGGTCTGGCATATACTATTGCAGCCGTCGCCGCTCGCGGTGTTTCCGTCGTCGCAGTTCTCGCCCTGGCTGGTGTCGATCGCCGCGTTGCCGCACAACTTGCCAGTCACCGGCGGCCCCGCGTCGCGGGGCGCGGGTGGCTGGGTGTTGATGATGCTTGGCCCGGAACCGCCCGCGCCGTTTGAACCGCCGCCTCCTCCGGCTCCATTTCCGCCCCCTCCCGGAGGGACGGCGCCGCTAACGCTGGCAGGTGAACAGGCCGGTGCGGTCAGCACCGCCATGGCTCCTAGCACTACTGATTCAAAA
>PLNW01000042.1 GCA_003142855.1 Myxococcales bacterium | reverse complement strand
CTTTTTGAATCAGTAGTGGTAGGAGCCGGAGTCGCTTCGTCCGCCTCCGAAGAGCAAGATCTTCCCGGTTGATTTTTCATAGACCATGGCGTGCTGGCTGCGTCCGCTGGGGCGACTGCCTGACGTAGTCAAGTCCGTCCAGGTCCCGCCTGTCGGATCCCACTCCCAAGTGTCTTGGTAGTTGAATCCGCTGCCCGCCCGGCCGCCGAAGAGAACGATCTTGTTGCGCTGAGAATCGAACGCCATGGCCGCGCCAGAACGTGCCGCTGGCGTCGTTCCGGTCGCCGTGCGATTGGTCCATTCGCCCGTTGTGAGACTCCACTCCCAGGTCTCCTGGCTGGCGGAGAGATTGCTGGTGGAAGTGTCCGTGGTCAGCCCTCCGAACATCACGGCGACCCTGCGGGTTTCGTCAAAGGCCACGGCCTGCAAGTAGCGGCCATCCGGCAAGGTGCTGCCTCCGACCTTTCGCCAGGTTGCAACCTCGCTTGGAGGAGTCTTGCCCAGCGCCTGGGATGAGGATTCGACTGTTGCCGAGCTGCGATCCTGTCCAGCTTCGTTGCACGTAGTGAGCAAGAACAGAGCGGCGATCGCGCTATTGCGCGGCTTCATGGCTGGCCTCCTTGATCAAAGGAATGGGTGCGAAGGACGTTGACACAGCTGGATAGTTCCGGGAAGAAGTCTTTCTGGTCACAGGATCGACCAGCGGATGCCCAGTTATGGGAAGGGCATGTCCACACAGATCTGGAACTCGCCCCAAGCACGCAAGGCCCGTGCCATACCAATGAGACGCTAACTGTCTAGAATCTGCGGGAGTCGCCATGAAGAACTACGACTGGCCGGACACCAATGTCGCGCTCCTGTCGGCCTTGCCGCGCCAGGGGATTGAGGGATTGGCGCTTGCGGACCCGAATTTCAATCAGGAGTGCTAGAAGGCAGCCAGAGTCGCGAGCAACTTGATCTCGTCAGGGCTGAGCGCGCGGTTGTAGAGGGCTATCTCGTCGAGGCGGCCGGGAAAGAATTCGGAAACCGCCCCCGCGTTGCCATTGCCACCCAAGATCACCGGAACCGTGTCGCGGGGAAAGACCCCCACGATCGGTCGCGAGCCGGCCACGACGCCATCCACGTACAACGTGGCCAGGCTGCCGTCATAGGTTCCCGCCATGTGGGTCCAGTGTCTGGGAGTAACTGGTTGGGGCGCAGTCGGCCGGGCGGCTGCGATGCTGGCCGAGAAACCTATGAACAGGGTGGGGGTGCCATCCTGATACAGCGACAGGTGGTAGTACTGCTCGTTGGTGGTTCGGATCTGTCGCGACAGCGCGGTCCCATAGTCAACCGGAATGACCCCGTCGAAGTAGACCCAGGCGGAAAGCGTAACTTGGGTTGTGATGCCGTCGATGCTAGCCGAGTCCGGGACTGAGACGTACCCTAGGCCGCTGGTGGCCAGAGCCCCGCCCTGGCGACCGGCAACCCAGGACAGCGCCGGATCCAGGCCCACCAGTGTACCGTCATTGCCGTTGCCCGACGAATCGCGCGCCACCGTGCTGCCAACGGCGTCGTCGAAGTGCCACAGGCCCACCAGCCCGCGCAACAAGCTCGCGGGGTTGGCGGCATCGAAAGTGGCGGGGTTGGTGGCATCGGAGGCCGCGGAACTGGCGGTGTCCGAGGCGGCGGCGGGGTTGCCGTCGAGCGAGGCTGGCGGAAGGCCCCCGTCCGAATAGAGATCCACCAGTGTCAGGGTTCGTGGCGAGCAGGCCGCCACGGCCGCCAACAGCAGCAGCCCTCTAGAAACTGATGTGTAGCCCAACATTGGCCAGAACTCCGGGGTAGGAAAATTGCTTCTTGTCGGTGCCGGCGATGCGGATGACCAGTGGTGGCAGGTTCGCAATGCCGTCGATTTCTGCCGCCAGCCAGAGTCTACCACTGAGGCGAAGGGCTGCCGCAATCCCAACTGCGCCCAGCGCCGACCAGGTGGAGCCCGAGCGCGGAATGGCTCGTGCGGGATCGTTGGTTGCGCCTTGGCCGCTCAGGTGCGCCACGCCGCCCGACACGACAAGGAACGACTTGACCCGCGTCCGCCGCAGGAAGGTCCAGGCTAGCCCCAGCGACGCGTGTTGACGGTACACGCTCGCCGTTCCATCGGATCCCTGGAGCGTCAGAGCTGGGCCAAGTCCGCTCACCTCAGCCCTTATCCCCAGTCCACGCGGCCATGTCACCATGGCCATCAATGAACTCATCAATTGGGGCCATTGAAGCGCAATGTCCTGCTGTGCAGTGATTCCCAGGCCAAGAGTGACCTGCGGCCGTTGCGATGGCTTGGCCACCCGGTCATGGGGGGTAGTGGCCGGGGGGGGCGCGGGCCACAAACCAGCCAGGCTGACGCGAATCAGTTCGATGGCATTCACGGCCAGCACCGCGGCATCGTGGCTGATGTCGTCGCCCTGGATTGCCATTCGCAGAATGCTGGTTCGCCGTCCCACCCGATCCGAGACCCAGATGGCGATCGTGTGGCCCTGGGGATCGCCAATGTGAGCGATGGCAAAGGCGGCAACGGCGCGGGATTCGAGCGCCACGGTCTCGACCTGGATGGTGGGATCCTGGCTCGGGTCGAGGGTGACAAAGCTGGTCTGGAACTCGGCTGCGGTCAGCTCCCCGGTGACCCGGGCGAGGGCGGTGCGGGTCAACTCGTCGACATCCGCCGGCCGCAGCACGATGACCAAGCCCCGCGACAGCGGCGGCCCGGGCAGTGACCCGGATCGAAGCGCGCCGCTGTCCATGCCATCCCCCGCGATCGCCAGGAGGGATATCAAGATGGGGGCGAGGGTGGGCATGGAGGTACGGGACTCTCAGGCGGAAAGTCCGCATTGTATCACCCGAGGCCGTCGCACGTGTACATGCTCGCGGCAGGCGCCGGCCAGCACGCCCGCGTGCTAGCTGGTGGCCCTGGCGTTCGACCGATTCGGCCGGCGCCGGTGCGGTCACCAAGCGCAAGCCGTCGCCGGTGTCACCAAGACCACGTGTCGCCTGCAGCCCCCACGCGCTACGTGAGCGCGGGTTCCGTCCGTGCTGCCCACGACCTACGCGTCGTTCAGCACCATGAAAGCAAACAATGAGTATCCGTTTGCGTTGCCCCGTTGCGTGCCATTCATGCGCACGTACCGCGCCGTGGTCGTGGCGAATTTCTCGTCGGTGACTGAATACGATGCCCCGACAGTGGTGCTGAAGACGTCGGTCCAGGTCGTGGAATCGGTCGACACCTGAATCTTAAACGACTTGCCGTAGTTCGAGTACCACTTGAGAATGACCCGGTTGATCTCCACGGCAGAGCCAAGGTCCACCATGACGGTTTGTGGGTCGGTGGCCGCGCTTTCCCATCGCGAGGCCGTGTAATCCTGATAGGTCGTGGCCTTGGTTACGTTCGAAGCGGCGTTCGCGCCGTTGGTTGAGGAGGCAGTCGCTGTCTTGCCGAGAGCCAGGTCGCGCGTAGTCCGATCAAATTCCCTCCACGCGCCGGCGGATACATTCAAATCCCAATCCTGGTAGTAATTCGCCGTTGGATTGCCAGCGGTGTCGAAAGTGTAGGGCAACCACAGGTAGTCGCCCTGAAACCCTGCCGTGGGTATCCAACGATCGGCGTCCAACATGTAGACCGTTCCTTGCGGACCCGTAAACGGGAATACGAAATCGCACTGCGTTTCGTAGGTCGTGGACGAACCGGGCGTGACGAGCATGGTTGCCGCAGACCAAGGGCCAGCTAAGTTGGTCGCCGTGTAGTAACGGGTGGGTGATGGCTGAACTCCGTTGGTCTCGGAAACCCCGTAGTAGTAAGTGCCGTCGCGTTTGAAAATGTGCGGAGCCTCACGACTAGGTACGTCGAATAGGTACATTTGCGTATCCAGAGTCAGGTAGTCCGCCGACATTTTGTAAATGCCATGTTGTCGATTGGGGCCGGCTTGGTCCCAAACATAGGCCAGATACGCCGTCCCGTCGTCATCCTTGTACATCGACATGTCGCCGATGTAGTTGTTGTCTACGAGAACATTCCCCAAGAACGTGTATGGTCCTTCGGGCGCTGAAGCCGTGGCTGTTCCAAAAGACGCCTTGTCGCCATCGTATTTCAAGAACATGACGTATTGCTTGGTCGTGTCGTTGTACAGCACGTCCATTCGGTCGCACAGTTTGGCCGTGACCAGCGGAACGCCCTTGTAGGTCCAATGGAGCAAGTCGGTAGAAGCGTAGCAAGTCTGGTCGATCCCGCCCGGCTGGCTGCCAAACCAGTAGTAGATGCCATTGAATTGGCGCAGGGCCCCGCTGCGAACTTGGATCAACAATCCGGTGCTGTCGTACCAAAAGAAGTCGTTGTGTATGGTTACCCAGCCCGTCGCAGCTACGCCTCCATCACCGGGGGATCCACCCGAGGCGGTACTCCCGCCCGCGGCGGTGGTCCCGCCAGCAACGGTGGAGCTGCCTGTTCGCGCGGTGCCGCCAGCAGCGGTGATCCCGCCAGCTACGGTCGAGCCACCACGCGAGGTAGTGCCGCCCGCAGCAGTGGAGCCGCCTGTTCTGGTGGTGCCGCCGGCAACGGTGGTGCCGCCGGCAACGGTGGTTCCGCCGACAACGGTGGTTCCGCCTGTTTTGGTGGTGCCGCCCTCGACTGTGGTACCACCAGGAGCAATGGTGCCAGCGCCTCCAGCAGCACCACCTCCGACGCTGGAGGAGCCGCCTAGTGCTCCTGCTGGCGAGCCAGCTGGATTGCTTGCGCTCTGTCCGGCCGCACTGGTCGTGCCGGCGATACCGGCGGTGCTGCCCGAAGTGCCGGCTCCGGCTGCTTGAATGCCCGCTTGGTTGTGGCCACCTGACGAACCTCCTCCAGAGCAGCCAACGGCTGTGGCGGCCAGCAAGACGAGGGCAACAGAATATGTCTTCGAGATCGTGTTCATGGTTTCCCCCAAAGTGGCGGGCGGCTCAACTGGCGCATGGCGTCTTCGGTCAAATAGTGACTACGGGCTCCAAGAGGATGGCGCTTCGTTGATGGACGACAGGCTCAAGGGTCATTGAGAACCATGAAAGCAAACAATGAGTATCCGTTGGCATTGCCCCTTTGCGTGCCATTCATGCGCACGTAGCGCGCCGTGGTCGTGGCGAATTTCTCGTCGGTGACTGAATACGATGCCCCGACAGTGGTGCTGAAGACATCGATCCAGGTGGTGGAATCAGCTGACACCTGGATCTTGAACGCCTTGCCGTAGTCCGAGTACCACTTGAGAATGACCCGGTTGATTTGCACGGCAGAGCCAAGGTCCACCATGATGGTTTGTGGGTCGGAGGCCGCGCTCTCCCATCGCGTGGCTGTGTAGTTTTGATAGGTCGTGGCCTTGGTTACGCTCGTGGCTGGATTTCCAGTGCTTTCCGAGGAGGCGGTGGCCGTCTTGCCGAGAGCCAAGTCGCGCGTAGTACGGTCGAATTGCCTCCACGTGCCGGCGGCCACGTTCAAATCCCAATCCTGGTAGTAATTCGCCGTTGGCGCGCCAGTGGCGCTGAAATCGTAGGGCAGCCACACATAGTTGCCCATGAAATTTCCACTTGGCTTCCAACGATCGGCGTCCAACATGTAGACGGTCCCATCGGTGCCCGTGAACGGGAAAACGAAGTCACACTGCGTTTCGTAGGTTGTGGACGAACCGGGCGTGACGAGCATCGTTTCACCAGACCAAGGGCCAGTCAGGTTGGTTGCCGTGTAGTACCGCGTGGGTGATGGATCGATCCCGTTGGTTTCGGACACCCCATAGTAGTAGGTGCCGTTGCGTTTGAACATGTGCGGGGCTTCACGACTAGGCACATCGAACAGATACATCTGCGTGTCCAGGGTCAAGTAGTCCGCCGACATTCTGTAGATGCCATGTTGTCGATTGGGGCCGGTTTTGTCCCAAACATAGGCGAGATACGCTTGCCCGTCGTCATCCTTCCACGCCGACATGTCTCCGATGCTGTAGCCGTCCACGAGAGTCTGGGTTGGTGGAACCGTGAATGGCCCTTCAGGAGCGTCCGCGGTAGATATTCCCAAAAAGGCAGCGTTGCCAATGTACTTCAAGAACATCACCCACTTCTTGGTCGTATCGTTGTAGAGCACATCCATTCGATTGGCATCCTCGGGCAGTTTGGCGATCACGCCCTTGTAGGTCCAATGGACCAGATCGGAAGACGTGTAGGCAACCTGGTCGGTCGCGGGAGGCGGGCTGCCATACCAGTAGAAGAGGCCATTGTATTTGTCGAGAGCTCCGCTGCGCACCTGGAGAAGATTCCCGTCGGTGTCATATATGAAGAAGTCGTTGTGTATTGTGACCCAACCGAGAGTTCCTGCCCCGCCAGTGGAGGTGGTGCCCCCAGTGGCGGTGGTTCCGCCGGTCTTGGTGGTGCCGCCGGCAACGGTGCCGCCGACAACGGTGGTGCCGCCGGCAACGGTGGTCCCGCCGACAACGGTGGTCCCGCCGGACTTTGGGGTACCGCCCATGACGATGCTGCCGCCGGTCTTGGTGGTGCCGCCGACAACGGTGGTCCCGCCAGCAACAGTGTTGCCACCTTCGCTGGTGGTGCCGCCGACAATGGTGGTTCCGCCGGCAACGGTGGTGCCGCCAGTCTTGGTGGTGCCGCCCTCGACTGTGGTACCGCCAGGAGCAATGGTGCCAGCGCCTCCAGCAGCAACACCTCCGGTGCTGGAGGCGCCGCCTGGTGCTCCTGCGGGCGAGCCAGCAGGATTGCTTGCGCTTTGTCCGGCCGCGCCGGTCGTGCCAGCGATGGCGGTGGTGCTGCCCGAAGTGCCGGCTCCGGCTGCTTGAATACCCGCTTGGTTGTGGGCGTTTGACGAACCTCCAGAGCAGGCGACGGCTGTGGCGGCCAGCAGGACGAGGGCAACAGAATATGTTTTCGAGATCGTGTTCATGGCTTCCCCCAAAGTGGCAGACGGCTCAAGTGGGATAGAGATTCTTGTGTCATGCTAGGGGTTAGAGGAGTCTAAGGCGGTAAGCGGCGTTCTTGAAGGACGAGAGGGCGCCTCGCTGGTGGGTTAAGGGTCATTGAGAACCATGAAAGCAAACAATGAGTATCCGTTTGCATTGCCCCTTTGCGTGCCATTCATTCGCACATAGCGGGCATTGGTCTTGGCAAAGGTGACGTCGGTCACAGAATAGGACGCCCCTTTGGTCGTGGTGTACACGTCGGTCCAGGTTGTGGAATCGGTCGACGTTTGAATCTTGAAGGACTTGCCATAATCCGTGTACCACTTGAGAATGACTCGGTCGATTTCGATAGCAGAGCCCAAATCCACCATGATCGTTTGCGGGTCGCTCGCTGCGCTCTCCCATCGGGTGGCAGTGTAGTTCTGATAGGTCGTAGCCGTGGTTACAGCCGCAGCCGCGTTCGTGCCGTTCGTCGAGGAGGCGGTAGCCGTCTTACCCAGTGCCAGGTCGCGCGTAGTACGATCGAAGGCCCTCCAGGTGCCGGCGGCCGCGTTCAAGTCCCAATCCTGGTAGTAGTCCATCTCGGGGATAAGTCCGGTGCCGAATTCGAAAGGCAGCCACAGGTAGTCGCCTTGAAAGCCTCCCGTGGGTTCCCAACGATCGCCATCGTACATGTAGACGGTCCCTTGCGTGCCCGCGAACGGGAAAACGAAATCACACTGCGTTTGCCACGAAACGCTCGAGCCGGGCGTGTTTAGCATCGTTGCAGCAGACCAAGGGCCGGCCAAGTTGGTTGCGGTGTAGTACCGGGTGGGTGATGGATCGATCATGTTGGTTTCGGAAAGCCCATAGTAGTAGGTGCCGTTGCGTTTGAAGATGTGGGGAGCTTCGCGACTGCCCTCGTTCCACAGGTACATTCGCGTATCCAGAGTCAAATAGTCCGCCGACATTCGATATATGCCGTGTGCTTTGTTGGTGCCGGTCCCCCACCAGACATACGCCAGATACGCTGTCCCGTCGTCATCCTGATACATCGACATGTCTCCGATGACGAAGCCATCTACCAGTGTCTGGCTCTTGAAGGTGAATTGTCCGTCGGGAGTCGAACCGGTGGCTATGCCAAAATAGGCGCCATTCCCAATGTACTTCAGGAAGATCACGTACTGTTGGGTCGTGGCGTTGTACAGGATGTCCATTCGGTTGGCATCGCCGGTCGTTGTGAGCACGATACCCTTGTAGGTCCAATGGACTAGATCGGGCGACGAATAGCAGGTTTGGTTGTGGTCGTTCGGGGCTCCGCCGTACCAGTAGTAGGTGTCACCAAACTTGCGAAGGGCTCCGCTGCGCACGTTGATCAAGTTGCCATCCGTGTCGTACCAGAAGAAATCGTTGTGTATCGTCGCCCAGCCGGTTGTGGCTGTCCCGCCAGTGGAGGTGGTCCCGCCAGTGACCGTGGTGCCCCCGGCAATGGTGGTTCCGCCAGTGACGGTAGTGCCTCCTGTTTTCGTGGTTCCGCCGGCAACGGTGGTTCCGCCTGTAACGGCGGTTCCGCCAGTAGCCGCGGTGCCGCCTGTCTTGGTGGTGCCGCCGGCAAGCGTGGTGCCACCCTCAACGGTGGTGCCGCCGAGAACGGTAGAGCCGCCGGTGGCCGTAGTCCCGCCCTCAACGGTAGTGCCGGTTGCCGCGCTTCCGCCGACAACCGCGGTGCCGCCTGTCTTTGCGGTGCCGCCGGCAAGCGTGGTTCCGCCGACAATCATGGTGCTGGTGGCGGCCGTGGTGCCACCAGTTTTCGTGGTGCCGCCAGCAGCGGTGGTGCCGGCGCCTGCAGTCGAAACGCCGCCGTTGCTCATGGATCCACCGCCGGCAGCTCCAGCTGGCGAGCCGGCGGGGTTGCCAGCGGCTGTCGTCTGTCCGGCTGCGCCGGTGGTGCCAGCGACGCCAGTGGCGCCTGAAGCACCAGCTCCCCCTGGTTGAATGCTCGCGTCGTGGTGGACGGCTGGCGAGGCGCCTCCCGAGCAACCAACGGCCAATCCCACCAGGAGCACCGGGACCGCGGAATGAATCTTCGCAATGATGTTCATGCTTCTCCTCCAGAAGTGGCAGACATCTCGGCTGACAGGTTCGTGTTCAACCTGCAGCGGCAGGACACGCCGAGCAGCTGCCCGTGGTGTAGGTGCCGGTGAGCGCGGCGGACGGCTCAACTAAGGGCAGTCGGTGACGGCATGCGACAGAACGCGACAAGGCCGCGCAACTCTTGCGGGTCTTGGGGATTCACCAGCGGCGATCTTGGCCCTGGCGTCGGCCAGCAGGGCTCAGAACTGCGGCGTGATCCTGACCATCACCACGCCGTGCGGCTCGACCTTGGCCTCGAAGCGGCCGGTGAAAGCGCCGATGTCGGCCTTCTTCCAAAGGTCTCGCACACGGGCCTTGGTCTTGGGGTACAGGCCAATGTCCGCCCACGCCACCGCGATGGGACCCTCCTCGCTGCCGCGGTTGAAAAGGATGACGGCCCGCGAGCCGTCTGCGAGCGGCTTGACCCAGACCTGGCGCGCGCTGCTGTCGCTCACTTTGCGCCCTTGCATGCCGAGGGAATCCTGGTCCACTGCGATCACTTCGCGGTTCATGAGGATGTCCCTGATTTCTGGCTTCATCGCCTGCACATCGTTGCCGGCCATCAGGGGCGCCGCGAACAAGGCCCAAAAGCTGAAGTGGGTCCGGTTTTCGACCAGGGTGAGACCGCCGTTGCCCACCTCAAGCATGTCCGGGTCGTTCCAGTGGCCGGGGCCGGAGTAGGGGTACAGGTCGGCCATCAGATCGATGATGTGGACCACGCCCATGCCGCCCCAGCTCCGGCTGCAGTCCCAGCAGTCCTGAATGTCGCCGGTGGCGCGCCACAGGTGTCCAATGCCCTGCGCCCAAGTCCACGGTTTGCTGTTTCCCCATTCGCAGATTGAAAACACGATGGGCCGGCCGCTGGCGCGCAGGGCTTGGCCCATCTTCGCGTAGGCGTCGCGCGTGTCCTGTCCGTCGGTGTTGCACCAGTCGTACTTCAGGTAGTCCACGCCCCACTCGGCGTAGGTCCTTGCGTCCTGCGCCTCGTGGCCCTTCGAGCCCGGCCGCTTGGCGCAGGTCATGGTGCCGGCGTCCGAGTAGATCCCGAACTTCAGCCCTTTGTCGTGGATGCTCTTGGCCAGGGCTTTGATCCCGGACGGGAAACGCTCGGGGTCGGCCACGATCTTTCCCGCCGCATCTCGCCTGACCTGCCAGCAGTCATCGATCACCACGTACTGGTAGCCCGCGTCTTTCATGCCGCTCGCCACCAACGCGTCGGCCGCTCCCTGGATGAGCTTCTCGCTGACGTTGCAGGCGAACTTGTTCCAGCTATTCCAACCCATGGGCGGCGTGAGCGCGAGGCCGTCGGCAGCCAGGGCGAACGGTGCCATCACGAGAAGGAGCGACACGACAAGGCTGACGCGAAGAAATGAGCGCATGATTCGTCCCATTGCAGGAGTTGTGCAGCCATCTGCTGGACCGTGAAGATACTTCACAGCGGGCCAAGCACGCAACGGAAGGCAACTGGAACTAGAGCACCGAACGGTTTGCCTCCCGTCGTGAAATCGCCCATTTGCGTCGCGTCCCTTCGTTGCTCGTCGGTCAAATACGTCGAGTATTCTCCCTCCTCGCGCCTCGGGCCGCTCGCAACTGCGCAATTTCACTCGGTCCGGCAAACCGTTCGGTGCTCTGGTGATGCCTGGCCGGCAACTGCCCGCAGCGACGGTGGCGCGGGGATTGCACCGACTGTTGTTGGACAGGTTGAATCACAGCCCACACGGTCGTTCAACATCGAGGTGTTGTCATGAACTCCAAATTGACTGTTTGCCTTTGTTTCCTGTGCGCGGGATTCGGCGTCGCGCGAGCCGATGAGGCTCTGCCGCAGTCGGTGCAGCCGCCCACAGGGGCACCAGCTCAGCAACCGCCGGCGCCACCCCTCCAGCCGCCGGCTCCGCCGGTCCAATCCCAGGCGCAAGTTCAGCAGCCAGTCGCAGCCAGTCAAGTGGCGACTGGCGGCCAGTGGGTCTACACGAGTCAGTATGGCTGGATCTGGATGCCTTACGGAAACCAGTACACCTACGAAGGCACGGCCTACGACGCTTCTCCCTATTCCTATGTGTACTACCCCAGCTACGGTTGGTTGTGGCTCGCGTCGCCTTGGGTTTGGGGCTGGGGTCCGTATCCGTATTTCGGACTCCTGGGTCCCCATCACTTTGGCTGGTACACCGGCCTCTACCGCGCGGGGTATGGCTGGGGCGGATACCGCGGCGGATTCCACGGCGGATACGGTGGTGGTGGCTATCGTGTCGGGAATGGTTACGGTGGTGGACTGCGCGCTGGCAGCTCTCACGCTGTCGGCGGATTCCGCGGCGGCTTTGGTGGTGGCAGTTATCGCGGCGGCGTCAGTGGCGGCTATCACGCGGCTGGCGGATTCCACGGCGGCTTCGGCGGCTCGCACGGTGGTTGGGGAGGCCATGGCGGTTTTGGCGGCGGCCACGGTGGCGGGCACCGCTGATCCTGGTACACCAAAGGCGATGTGCTGGTAGCTGTCTCCCGAGGAGACACCGTCTGGCGAATGAAAACGGAGGTGGGCTTCTTCGTGATGGACTTTCTCATTCGAGGCTCGCCGTGTCATACTCCAATGCCTCGATTTGTGAGAAGGGCGCCGCCAAAGAAGTACGCCGAAGAATCTGGGAGCACTCGCTGGCGGTCGGCTCCGGCCTTTACCAGCGCGTGGGAACCTTGCTGGAGCTCAAGCCGGCGGTGAACAAGGCGCGGGCGCCATGAACGCTCGTTCTGTCCTTCCCTACCCAGACATCGCGGTGCTTGCGAGGAGAAATGCTATCATTCGCATCGCTCGGGGCGTCGTGCGCATTTCTGCGAGGACTCGTATGAAAAGAGTTTGCTTGAATCCATGGCTGGTGCTTTCCCTTCTGTTCCCGACAGGATGCGGACGAACTCCGCTCGACCAGGCCGCTTCCAGCCAATCGGGCAGCACAGGTACTGGTGGCACCGCGTCCCAGGGTGGAGACACGAGTGGGGCGGGCGGCACCACGTTGTCGCAGGCCGGATTCGGCGGCGCGACCGGCGCTTATGGAGGTGCCACTGGCAACAGTGGCAGTGACTGCGCCTCTCCCCGCGAGAACAATGGGACCGCCTGTGTATCCAGCAATCTCTGTGCAAGTGGTACTGTTATCCAGCCCACCTCGGGCACTACGATTACCATTGGCGGATTCGACGCATCACGAGGCGGCGAGTGCAGCGTGGCGACTGGCAGCTTCCTGCTCAACTTCAGAAAGCAACTCGTCACCGCCAACTTCCCTGGAGTGACCTTCGTCCTCACCGGCGCACCGATGCTGACTCCCGTGTATCTCGCTACGCTCGACATCCTGTTTATCACGAGCGCCTCCTCAACCAACTTCGCCATCACGCCGCTGTCACAGGCCGAGCAGGAAGCGGTGACCGCATTTATTCAGGGCGGCGGTCGATTCCTGATCAGCTCAGACAACTCCACATTTGCGGGCGCGGACACAGAGCTTGCCAATAACTCTGTCCTCGGCCCCGTCGACATGACCGCCGGCGGAATGACATTGTCTGGACCGATGCAGTCGACCGTCGCCGGTAGCCCACTGGTTTCGGGTCGATCCGGGAGCTGGTCCACCACCGACACCGATGTTCCTGGCACCTGGATGAGCACCGGCAAGGCGACGGTGGTGGCCAGCCTCAACGGAAACCCGTCGCTCCCGGCGCTAGCGCAGTTCAACGTTGGTGATCTCGGTCCCGCGTCGGCGCGAGGCGTGGTGATCGCGGACGCGAACGCGCTCATGGAATACGGCGGCTTCAATGTCGTCCTGATCGACAACATCGTCGATTACCTAATCCCGACAGTGCAGCAGGTGACTGCGGCCACACAAGCCAATACTTGCCAATCGGGCGTCTGCGTTGCTGGCCCAGCAACCTATTGCCCGCCGGTGGACGCATGCCACCTGGCGAGGGTGTGCGATCCAATGAGCGGCATGTGCGCGCCCGGCGACGCGGCCCTTGAGGGTACACCCTGCGGCAACGGCGGCTCGTGTCGGGGTGGTGTCTGTCAGTCGAGGTGAAAAACCTCGTTTCCTGGTTGCTTCCGTCTTGGGCGCTGAAGCGGCGCTACCGCGCTAGTGTGAAAAGTTGTGCGAAAGAAATGGGCTTTCTGCCGTGCCCCCCACACGTGCGTCTGCGAGCACGGCTCAAATCTGTCCCGCGCCATTCAACGCTTGACAATTCAACGCCTGACATTCAGCAAACTCCCGCTTGAATCGCGAAGGCCAAGACTCTACGCTTGCCTGGTGCTGAAGATGTCCCCACGGAGTCCGGCCCAAAGACGTTCGCGCACCGGCCGCGCGCCCGGGGCCAGCGCGACTGCCCTGGCGCTCGCCGGCCTTTGGGCGGGCAGTGGACAAACGACGCAGGCGAAGCAGCCGGCGCCGGCAGCCCAAGCGGCGCCGGTGGCCCAGGCGGCTCCGGCCGGCGGCGGGCTCACGGTCGTCGAGGCAGGGCGCTTTGCGGGCCAGACGACGCCCGAGAACGCACACCGGGACGGCCTGACCGTGGTCGATCTCTCGGACGACTGGCTGCCGTACATCTTGTCGGAGGCGCCCGACAAGCCGCAGCCGCTGCGCCCCTATTTGATCGACCTGGCCAACGGGCGGTTTCGCCCGGGCAGCGCCTACGCGCGCCCCCGCGAGGACCGTTTCTTCGAGGCGTTCGGGATATCCCCCAGCCTGAACCTGTTGCGGCGACGGCTGGCGGATAGCAAGCGCCACGCCTGCCACGAGAAAGTGAAGGACGCGGTACTTGAGGAATTGTCACCCAAGAACGTGATCCCGCCGGAACAGCCGGAGAAAGTGCCGAACCCCGACCCCAAGACGGTCGCCGAAACGCCCATGATTCTGACCGGGCGGACAATCTCGCCGCGACCCTTGACCGCGCTAGAAAAGCGGGCCGTGGTCGCGATGCAGGCCCACCTGCGCTGCGAGGATCTGCTGGCCGGCAAAGCCAACGGCGGCCGGATGGATCGGCGGACGGCCGCGGGCCTGCAGATTTACCAGCGACTGCACATGATCGCAGACAACGCGAGCATCGACCTCGAGACCCGGACCGTGCTCCTGGGCGACAGCCGCGAGTATGACTTCCGCGCGCTGTTGCGTGCGCTGCGCGAGCGGGTCGTCGATGCGACCGGGCTGCTCGAGGACGGCTCGGCCCTGGGAGTCCTGGGCCAGGTGCAGGGGCGCGTACTGGACAACGCCGAGTTCCGGCCGCTGCCTGTGGAAGCCGCCACCACGCAGGCCCCGGCCCAGGCCCCATCAACCCCATCCGAGCCGGGCAAGGTCACCCCGGCACCGGATCTGATCGCTGCGGCCACCCAGGCCGCCAGCCAGGCGCTGGGCTGGACGTCACCGGAGGCCGTGCTCGCGAGCACGTTGGTGGTCCCCCCTGCGCCGCCGCCTTCCTCGCGCCGGCCCGTGCGCAAAGCACCGGCGAGCAAGGCGCCTGCCCCCCTGCCCACGGCCGTCGCGATCCGCCTGCCGCCGCTGCCGGCCTACCACAGTGCCAAGATGGATCTTCGCGCGGAGATCGATCGCGGCGAGGTGGTCCTGGCGCGGCCGAAACTCGACAAGGATGGACACAAGAAGTGGCATCCCCCGGTCAGCGACCGCCCGACCCTCACGCTGTACGCGCGCGTGGGCAAGGGCGAGGTGGCCCTGGGCCGCTGGCCGACCACCATCGGCGGCTGGAAGACGATCGA
>PLNW01000137.1 GCA_003142855.1 Myxococcales bacterium | reverse complement strand
AGCGTTCCGCTGCCCGTGAGCGTCATGCACAGGGTGTACGTCCCAAGCCCTGTCCCCGTTCCACGCCCGGTCGCCGTCTCACTACCGGTGCCCGTTCCACGTTCTGTCCCCGTCCCGCGCCCTGTCTCCGTCCCAGTGCCGGCGTCCGTCCCACCGCCAGTGAACGTCCCGCATGCGGTGAGCGTCCCAACGCCGGTGTCCGTCCCACTGCCAGTGCCCGTCCCGCTGCCGGTGTCCGTCCCATTGCCAGTGCCCGTCCCGCTGCCGGTGCCCGTCCCAGTGCCGGTGTCCGTCCCAGTGCCGGTGTCCGTCCCGCTGCCGGTGCCCGTCCCGCTGCCGGTGTCCGTCCCGCTGCCGGTGCTAGTGTTGTCCTGGGGACTGGTGTTGCCCCCGGCGGGGGGGACAGTCGTGTTGCCCCCGGCGCCCGGATTGCCGTTGTTCCCGGCCTGATCGCCGGCTATGGTAGTGTTCCCACCGAACTGGATGTTCCCACCAGTCACGAGTGTCGAGCCACCATTTCCATTCCCGCTCTCGCCCGCGATGCCAGTTGAACCTGACGACCCGCCTGTCGAACTTGATCCCTGTTCGGACGAACCGCAGGCTTGGAGCAACGTGATGGTGCTGGCGAGCAGCAGAGTCACGCACCCGCGTGCTAGAGTTTCTATCGCCGTCCTTGTTCTGGTTTGCATTGCGTCCTCCATGTATTGATCGTGTCTCGCGCCATGTGCAAATGAGTGTTCCTGAACCCTTGGCAACTCAGTGTAATGGCGGAAGGAAATGGCTCAATAGAACTGCAATGGCTGTGAGTATCGTAGCGAAGTCTCGCAGCGATACCGCAAGCTGCTGTGAAAATGGCGAAGCTTTCCGAAGGTGGGGATTGTTGTTCCACTAGCGGACAGGCATTTGGCAGCCCATATCGGCATGCTTCAGCGGCAGCTCGATCAGGTCGTGCGCGTCCTCGACCGTGGCGCTCTGGCCGAGGACGTCGGAGCAGTGCGTGGCGGCACGCAAACGCTGCGCAGGTTGGGTACCGTCATCAAGCGCCCCAGTGGAAATCACAAATTTTCATTGTGTCGCACAGTCACCAACTATGCCTAACCATGACTATGACGCGCGCGACGCCAGTGATGCTCTACCACTGAGCTAGGCCGGCGGGGCCAGCGTTACTACCGCGCCCCTACGTGACCGTCAAGGTTCAGCGCCCGCCAATGCGGCGCACCCGGACCGACGGGTTGAGAGGCGGCAAAGTGGAGGATGATGGCTCGTCATAGTGCGGCTGTGCCACCGGTGCCGGAACTGGCGCCGCGGGTGCGGTGGCTGCGGCCATGGGCCCTCCCTTCTTGACCTTGCCCCGGGGCGTCTTCCGCGACGAGCCCGACGAGACTGAACGGCCTGGCTCGCGTATCTTGGCTTCAAGGTTGGCCTTGACCTCGAAACTGCCGCCCGTGGTGATCTGGAAAGGAATCTGCACCTCAGTGTACCCGGCCAAGCGAAAACGGTAGTTCATCTGTTGCCTATCGACCGGGCGGATGTCGACCAGCGGGGTGGTGCCCAGCAATCGCCCATCGTTGAGACGCGTGACCTCCGCGCCTCCGGGCTCGGAGTTGAGCGTGATGGCGGCGTGCGTGGGCGCAGGCGGAGGTGGCGGCTGCGCGGCCACGATTTCGCTGATGACGGATGGAGCCGAGGCCGTGGACACGAACACGCTGGCGACGATGATGACCGCTGCGACGATGACCGCGGGAATGGCAGCCCGGGCCACGCGAGGAGAGTTCAGCCAGCCGCGCGCCAAGCCCAGCAGTCCGGCCCCTCCCTGTCGCGCGCTTCCCCCACGCGCGACCACTGCGCCTGCGCTCGTGCCATCGCTGGCCGCCTGCGTGGCCGGAACCGTCTCTGTCGTCCGCGCCGAAATCGTCTGGGGCTGGAGGGTGGACCGACTGCCAGGCGCGCTGGTTCGCGCCGACACAGCCGACGGCCGGGCCGCCGCAAGACCGGAAGCGGTGAGGTTGGCCAGACCAGGGCCGACGGCCATAGTCTGGCCGAACGCGATGGATTGCCCGGCCAGGTCGGCGGCGCCCGCGCCCAGCAGGGCCACGACCTCCTCCATGGTCTGGGGCCGGCCGCCGGGATCCTTCTCCAGACAGCGCAGAATCAGGCGGTCCAGGAAGGCGGGCACATCGGGCCGGAACTGACTGGCTGGCGGCGCCGGCTCTTTCAAAATGGCGTTGAGCAGGAGCACGAGTTGTTCGGCGGCAAACGGCACCCGGCCCGTCACCATTTCGAACATCACCACGCCCATGGCGTAGATGTCGGCGGCCGCGCCCACGTCCTGGCACAGGGCCTGCTCCGGCGACATGTAGAAAGGCGTGCCCACCACCGAGCCGGCGATGGTCTTGTGGCCGACCTGCTTTTCCTGCTCGCCCAGCAGCTTGGCCACGCCGAAGTCGAACAGCTTGCTGCGCAGCGCGCCCGGCTGCGCGGGATCGGCAAGCAGGAAGATGTTGTCGGGCTTGAGATCGCGGTGGACGATGCCGACCCGATGGGCCGCGGCCAGTGCATCACACACCTGCCGGCTGATGGTGACGACGTCGTCGATGGGCAGCGCGCCTTCGGCATTGAGGCGGTCGCGCAGGCTGCGCCCCTCGAGCAGCTCCATGACGAAGTACACGATGCCGTCCTCGGTCTTACCGAAGTCCGAGATGTCGACGATGTTGGGGTGACGGATCTCGTTGACCGCGCGGGCTTCCTGAAAGAAGCGCGAGACTAGCCCGGGATCGGTTCCCAGATCCGGGCGCAGCATCTTGACCGCCACGCGCTTTCCGATCATGGGGTGTTCGGCCAGGTACACGGTGCCCATGCCGCCTTCGCCGATGGCGCGGACGATCTTGTAGTTGCCGATGCTGCGACCGATCAAAGTTCCCTCGTCGGCGATTATATCCGGTCTCGCGCTGAGACAGCACGGGCAAGATATGCTAATGGCCCCAGCGATGTCCCGCACTCTCCTCCTCGTGCTCCTGTGCCTGGGCTGTCATGCACCCGCCCGGGTCCAGCCTGTGGCACCGACGCCCGCCGCGGCCTCGTCCGATGCGGCGTCCCCGGTGGCGCACTTCTCGCGTATCGAGACCGAGCTATCCGCGCTGCGCGCCCTGCCCTTCAAGCATTCGGTCCCTTCGTCCACGCAGAGCCGTGCGGACTTCCGCGCGTGGGTTCACGGGGAACTGGGCCGCGAGTTGCCGCCGGAGAAGAACCAGGCGCTGTCACACGCCTACGCTGACCTGGGCCTGGCCCCGCAGGGCTTCGACCTGATGACCACGCTGGAGGAGGCGCTGACTACACAGGTGGCGGCCTATTACGATCCGAGCAGCAAGGCGTTTCGCGTGGTGGGCGAGGCGCGGGACAAGGACGTGGACGAGATCATCGTGGCGCACGAGCTGACCCACGCGCTCGACGACCAGCATTTCGACCTGGAGACATTCGACGGCGGTGAAGGCAACCGGCTGGGTCTGTCGGAAGATGAGCGCACCGCCCGCCAGTTCGTGACCGAAGGCGAGGCAACCTTCATGATGTTGGCCTGGCGAACTGCCAGCGGCGAAGGAGCGGCCAAACAGCTTGGTCCCCTCGGGGTCGCGGGGGTGCGCATGGCGTTGGCGCTGTTGGGCGCGGCCGATCCGCTCGAGCTGCTGGCTGCCACGCGCCGGGGCCGCAGCGCCGCCGAGTTGAGCCCAGAAGAGCGACGCGAGCTTGATCAAATGACCAGGCTGCCGCCCTTCATCAGCATGCCGCTCATCGAGCCCTACTTCAAAGGCGCGGCCCTGGTTTCCGAGGTGTGGGGACGGGGCGGCTGGGCCGCGGTCAACGATCTCTACCGACACCCGCCAGCCTCGACCGAGCAGATCCTGCACGCACGCGAAAAGTTTCTCGACGGTCGCGATCCGCCCATCGCGATAAGTCTGCCAGCCGGGCGGCCAGCCCTGAACGACGCGCCCGCGGCCACCGACGTGCTGGGCGAGCTGGGCATGCGCGCCTATTTCAAGACCTGGGATTTTCCCTCGGGCGACGCAGCGGCTGCGGGATGGGGCGGCGACAGATTCTGGGTGTGGAAGCGGGCTAGTAAGTTCCTTGTTCTATGGGCCACACGCTGGGATAGCGAGAGCGATGCCAAGAAGTTTTTGGCCGCCTATCTCGACATCCTGGGAGCGCGTTTTCCGGCGGCAGGGATCGGACGCGTGGGTCAGGACGCCTGGCGCCTGATCCGGCCCCAGGGCGATCTCCTGCACGCCGAGCGCCGCGGTCGCGACGTGGATGTGATCGTGGGCGCGCAGACCGAGGAGATCCCCAAGCTGCGCGCGGTTCTCTTGGCTGTCGAGCGAAGCTAGCGATCTTCGCGACGTCGGCGAGCGAGCCGGGCGACTAGTCCGATCATGGCCAAAGCAAGCCACGGCGAGCTGGCTTCGCTGCCACCGTAGGCGCAGCCGCTCGAGTGCGCCATGGGCTGAGCCGAGCCCGTTGAGCCCGCAGTGCCTTCGTTCGTGGGCACTGGACTCACCGGAGGTGGGTTCTGTGCGGCTCCGCCGGTGGAGCGGCCATCATTTCCACTCGCGCCGCCTGCGCCTCCGCTCGCGCCACCCGCGCCGCCTACGTCCAGAGTCGGCGTACCACCAGAGCTTGAACTTGAACTCGATCCAGAACCCACTACGAGCTGACCGTTGACCGCAGCGTGGCCTTGCGCCGCCATGACAATCCCGTCGGGCAGGCAGGCCTTGTTGGACGCGACGGAACCCCAGGCTGACGGGACGCCGCCTATGCTCGAAAAATCGAAGCAGCTCCACCCCGGAAGGCAGGTCGCGCACGCTCCGCAGGCCGCGCCCGCAGGACATGGACCACAGGCACAATCGACGAGCTTGGGCAGGCACAACATAGTCGGTGTGCTGTCGCAGGTTGGTGGCGGCGGGCAGGTCTCGTTCGCTGCGCAGGCTCCCCCGCCGGAACTGGAACACCCACCACCAGAGTCGCCGGTCTTCACACACTGGTAGAGCGGGTCCGCACAGTCGCTGTCAATCGTACAGGTCTCCGGATTCCAAGAGCAGACTGACGGTCCCGGGGTGCAGGTCTCTGACGTCGTGATTACCTTTCCGTCGGGCCCCACAGTCGCACTGCCCGCACATGACCCGGACAGAGCCTGGCAGGTGAGCGGCGCCGGGCAATCGGCAGCCGTGCTGCAGGCGTGAGCCTGGGCCACGCAGGTTCCTCCGGTCGTGCTGGGCAACGACGGCATTGCGCAGTTCGGGTCCGCCAGACAAACGGGGGGCGAAATGGTTTCCACCACGCAACCGAAATCCGCGCTGGGACAGTCGGCCACGGTCGAGCAGGGAATCTCGCAGGTGCCGGTGATTGGCGTGGGCACGGGCTCGGGGGACAACAGCCCAGAACCCGGCGATGGCACAGCGCCAGCGTCTGGCCCAGGCACAGGCACAGTGGCCGGCGGCAAGACCTGCCCACAGTTGAGTCCCTTGGGACAGGAACTCCCCACCGCGCCACCGCCGCTTGCCACGCTTCCTCCTGCGCCGCCGCTGCCGTCGGCAGTGCTTGGCGTCCCCCCAGACGAAATGCTCGTTGCCCCTCCAGTTGAAGCGTACGCAAGAGTGATGCACTGGTAGCCGGTGTCGCAATCCAAGTTGGTCGTGCAGGTCTTGGCCGCGGCCGTCCGGGCCAGCCCGCCAACCAATAGAGCAACGGCGGCTGAAATCAGAAAAGCATGGCGCGAAGATCGCGAGGTGTGGCTCGACATGGCTTGGGCTCCTTTGGGACGGTTACTTCTACTGATTCCTGTCTCTGCAAACCCGATGCCGCCACCCACGAAGACCATTCTGCCGCAATAGCGCTGGAATTGCCCGCATGTCCCTCAGAAATCTGAGACTGCCTGGCTCTGTCCGTCAGGCTTTTCCTTATCCCTTGATGCAGACCAGAGGCCGCACGCGAGCCACCTTGCGCGCCAGTCCCGCCTGTTCTGCGGCGTCGACAACCGCGCCAACGTCCTTGTACGCGCCCGGAGCCTCCTCGGCCACGCCGCGCAAAGATGGGCTGCGGATCAAGATGCCATGGCCGGCCAACGTGTCGACCACGGCGCGGCCCTTCCAACGTTTCGTTGCCTCGTGACGGCTCAAGCTGCGACCCGCGCCGTGAACCGCGGAACCAAAGGCACGGCCCATGCCTTCGGTCGTGCCCGCGAGAATGTAGGACGCGGTCCCCATGCTACCGCCGATGAGCACGGGCTGGCCGACCGAACGATAGACAGCTGGCACCGCGGGATGGCCTGGCCCGAAGGCGCGCGTGGCACCCTTGCGATGTACGAAGAGCCGGCGCTTCCGGCCGTCGACTTCATGCTCCTCCTCTTTGCAGGTGTTGTGGGAAACGTCGTAAAGCAGGGTCAGCTCGGCCGCGGAAAAAATCTCGCGAAAGGTCTCGCGCACCAAGTGTGCAATGACCTGGCGGTTGGCCATGGCGCAATTCATAGCCGCGCGCATGGCTCCCAGGTAGTGCCGGCCCGTTGCCGAGTCGATGGGCGCGCAAGCCAGCTCGCGCTCGGGCAGCGCAATCCCGTGGCGGCCAGCCTCGGCCAACATGGACTTGAGATAGTCGGTGCCGATCTGGTGGCCCAGACCGCGCGAGCCACAGTGGATACTCACGACCACTTCACCGGCGCGAAGCTGGTAGGCCGCTGCGATCTCGGGCGCGAAGATCTCGACGACCTCTTGTACCTCCAGGTAGTGGTTGCCCGAGCCCAGGGTGCCAAGCTGATCGCGTTGCCGTTGCTCCGCCTCTGGCGAAACTGCATCAGTATCCGCCCCTGCCATCACACCATCCTCCTCGATGGTTTCCAGATCGGCCGCGCGACCAAAGCCGCGCTTCACCGCCCAGCGCGCCCCGCCCAGCATCAGGTCGTCGAGTTCGGAGGCGGACAATCGCACAGGACCCGTGCTGCCAACCCCGCAGGGAACCGCGCGAAAAAGTGCGTCGGCCAAGGCGGCGCGCCGGGGCTCGACCTCGTCGATGGAAAGGCCAGTGCGCAGGGTACGCACGCCGCAGGAAATGTCGAAGCCCACACCGCCGGCGGAGATCACGCCGCCCGCCTCTGCCGAGAATGCCGCCACGCCGCCGATGGGAAAACCGTAGCCCCAGTGTGCGTCGGGCATGGCGAAGGAGGCACGCACGATCCCAGGAAGGCCCGCCACGTTGGCCACCTGCTGCAGCACCTTCTCGTCCATGGCGCGCACCAGTTCCTCGCTGGCGAAAATGATGCCCGGCACGCGCATGCGCCCTGTGGGCGCCAGCCACCACTCGGTGCTGGATTTCTTCGACAGGCGATTCAGATCCATGTTTCCGCGTCGCTCCTGCTAGACGTCGACCACACACTCCGCTGTCCAAACTCCTGTCGCATCACAGACGACGCGCAGGCAACTCATGGTGGCGGCCTTCACTTCGACCGCTGGCTGATGACGATCCCGATCGATGCGCTCCCCTGCCATTTCCCCATCGAGGTGCATGCCCTGACAGGCTACCGCGAAGCGGCCGAAAATCATCCCACGCGTGGCCATTTGGAAAATGATCGCGTTCAGCCACTCGACCAGCAGCATCTCGTCGTCCGCTGCCTGGCACGAAACACGTACGCTCTCGCACGCCAGCACGCACGCAGGATCCGTCACGACTGCGGTCAACGCCTGCGCAGCTTGCGCAAAGGCCTCGTCGCGCGAACGCCCCAGGCCACGCACGCCAATGTCGGACTGATGATCGAAATGCTCCCATCTGGGCAGGCTGTTCGGCATGGTTCTGAGCCCTTCCACCCGCATGGCGTTGCTTGAGCAACATATGTACACTCCTTTGCATGGCAGGGCACGTCGATTGAGACAGGTGCTTCTCATCACGCCGCCTATGGTGCAATTCAACACGGCGTATCCCGCGGTGCCCATGCTGGCCGCGTTTCTGCGGCGGTACGGATACCCGGTGGCCCAGGAGGATCTTTCGCTGGGGCTGGCCTTGCGGTTGTTCTCGCCGCAGGGAGTGAGAGAAGTGGCGCAGGCATTGCGCCGGAGCTTCGCCGGCCGCGGCCCACCATCGGTGCGGCATTTTCTCGCCCGCGTGCGGGAGATCGAGTGTGCCGTGCCGGGCGTGGTGGAGTTTCTGCAGGGATGCGCGCCGGATCTGCAGCGGGGGCTGGTTCATCCCCAAGGCCTGCCAGAAGGCCCGCGCTTTGCGTCCCTGCGCGGGCTTTTCCCAAATGACGACTTGGCGGCGTTGGCGCGCCATCGCGGGAGCATCTTTCTCGACGAAATCGCCGACGCTGTTCACGACGGCCTCGACGATCGCTTCGAGATGGCCCGCTATGCCGAGGCTCTGGCGACAAGCGGCGACTTCGAGCCGCTGCATCGGGCGCTTTGCGGACGCCGCCGCCTCACCGACCGCTGGATCGATGAACTGGCAGAAGCTGCTTGGCGCTTCCACCGGCCCCGCGTGGTGGGCATCACCGTGCCGTTCCCGGGCGCGCTCTACGGTGCGCTTCGCATCGCCCGCCGGATGAAGGCGCTCGACCCGCGCATCGCCACGGTGTTGGGCGGCGGCTACGTCAACACCGAGCTGCGCGCGCTTTCCGACCCGCGCCTGTTCGATGACTTCGACTATGTGACCTACGACGACGGCGAGATGCCGTTGCTTCGCATAGTTCAAAAGACGCCGCTGGTCCGCACGCGCATGCGCCGGCGCGGCCGCGTGGTCTGGGTGGACGACACGACGGCGCCGTTGCTGCGCCACCGCGATCGTCCCGCGCCTGACTTTTCGCCACTTCTCACCCATGGCTACCTGGCCATGGCCGAGAGCCCCAACCCCATGCACCGGCTGTGGTCAGAACGACGCTGGCTCAAGCTGGCCTTGGCTCACGGATGCTACTGGCACCGCTGCACTTTCTGCGACACCTGTCTCGACACCATCGCGCGTTTCGATCCGGCTGACGCCAAGACGGTCGTCGGCTGGATGGAGGCAGCCATGGCGCAGACCGGAGAGCGAAGCTTTCACTTCGTCGACGAGGCGGCGCCTCCTGCCCTGCTCGCGGCGGTGGCCCGCCGCATTCTCGACCGCGGCCTCGAAGTCGAGTGGTGGACCAACATTCGCTTCGAGCGACACTTCACGCCCGCGCTCGCCGACCTGCTGGCGCGCTCGGGGTGCCTGGCGGTCACCGGCGGACTGGAGTGCGCCACGGACCGCTTGCTGGCGCTGCTACGCAAAGGCTTCGATCTGGCACAGGCCACGCGTGTGATGGCCGCTTTTGCGCGCGCCGGGGTGTTGGTCCACGCCTATCTCATGTACGGCTATCCGACGCAGACCGCGCAGGAAACCGTGGACGCGCTGGAGCTGGTTCGCCAGCTCTTTGCCGCCAGCTTTCTCGATTCGGCGTACTGGCACCGTTTTGCGCTGACGGTACACAGCCCGGCCTTTCGCGCAGCGGACCAGCTTGGAATTCGGATCCTCGAAACGCCACCGACGGCCTTTGCTCGCAATGAAGTTCCGTTTGGCGAGCCGGGCGGCGAGGACCCCGCGCCCTTTGCCGCTGGCTTGCGCCGTGCGGTTTACAACTTCATGCACGGCGAGGGCCTGCGCGCCGACGTGCGCAGCTGGTTTGAGTTTCCCGTGCCTCGCCCAAAGCTGGCGCGCGGCTTCGTGCGCGCGGCCACAGATCACCTCGGCCACGGCCACGGCCAAAGCCACGAACCTCTGCCTCTGCGGCGGGACTAGGAAGTCAGCCGCGAATCCGGTGCAGGGTGAGCATGTTGGTCTGGAACGGCTCGTCCTTCAACACCACGCCGTAGGTGACAATGACGTCATCCCCGGGCTTGGCCATGTCGTGGGTGCACAGCTCGCGTTCAGCCTGCTCGACCACGCCAGCGACGCCCTTGACCCAGGCCCCAAACAGTGGGTACACGCCCCAATACAGGCCCAGCCGGTGCAGGACGGTATCGTGTCGCGAGAACGCCACGATGTTGGCCAGCGGGCGCTGCGCGGAAAGTAGGGCTGCCGAATGTCCGCTCTCGGTGTATACGGCGATGGCCGCCAGTTTGAGATCCTCGGCAATCTCGGCGGCGGCGTCGGCTATCGAGCTGGAGTAGGTCCGCTCGGTCACGTCAGGCCGTTCCTTCCAATACTTGTGGTAGTACTCGCTGCCTTCGATCTCGTCGATGATGCGCGCCAGGGTCTTGACCGCTTCCACCGGATAGTCGCCCACCGAGGTCTCGGCTGACAGCATGACCGCGTCGGTGCCGTCGAGAACGGCGTTGGCCACGTCGGAAACCTCGGCGCGCGTGGGCCGCGGGTTCTTGATCATGGAATCGAGCATCTGGGTGGCGGTGATGGCGGGTTTGGCGCGAAACTTTATGTCATGCAGAATTTGTTTCTGAATCAGCGGCACCTTTTCGTTGCCCGCTTCCACACCCAAATCGCCCCGCGCCACCATGACCGCGTCGGTGACGTCCAAGATCTCGTCCAGCCGGCTGACAGCCTCGGGCTTCTCGATCTTGGCGATGATGGGGATGCCGCCGGCCAGCTCCTTGGCTTCTCTCACGTCCTGCGGGGTCCGCACAAAGGACAAGGCGAACCAGTCCACGCCCAGTTCACGGCCGAACACGATGTCCTTCTTGTCCTTTTCGGTCAGCGCCGGCACCGACAAGGCCGAACCCGGCAGGTTCATGCCTTTCTTGTCTCTCAAGACGCCGCCGTCGACCACGCGGCAGATGACGTCGTCGCCCTTGATGGATTCCACGCGCAGCTGCAGGAGACCGTCGTCGAGCAAGATGGGATCGCCCGGTTTCACGTCACGCGCCAGGGGCAGGTAGGTATGCGAAACCCGCTCGCTGGTGCCCAGCACCTCAGTGGTGGTTAGGCAGATGCTCTTTCCCCTTTCGAGCGGCACCTGACCGCCGGTCATGCGTCCTACCCGAATTTTGGGGCCGCAAAGGTCGGCGAACAGGGTGATGGGCCGGCCCACCTGGCGGGCCGCCGCGCGCACTTCGTCGTAGGTCTTGCGGTGGGTGTCGTAGTCACCGTGCGAGAAATTGAGGCGTGCGACGTCCATGCCCGCCTCGATGAGCTCCACCAGGCGGGGCACACCCGCGGTCGCAGGACCCAGGGTACAGACGATCTTCACCTTACGCATGCGTGGCCTCCTGACGCGGCTATGGTCGCAGATGCTCAACCCCCGCTGCAAGCTCGTTAAGATCTGGCGAATTTTCTCTCGACCTGTATTATCTCCGACCTGAGACGCTAGACGTCAAGGAGGGATCCCGATGAAGCGCATGTTTCTAGTTCTGGTTATTTCCGCTGTTCTGCCCATCGCTGCCATGGCCCAGGCTCCGGCCGCCAAGCCCGCTGCTCCGGCCGCTGCAGCCAAACCGGCTGCTGCTCCGGCCGCTGCCGAGAAGACCGTGAAGACTGAGAAGTCCGAAAAGACCGAGAAGACCGTGAAGACTGAGAAGTCTGAGAAGACCGAGAAGGCCGAGAAGCCCGATTGCTCTCCCAAGCAGACTGCCCTCGACGATGCCAAGAAAGCCGTCAAGGAAGTTCCCAAGGCCGACCTGTCGAGCTGCAAGGAAATGAAGGGCAAGGAGAAGGCCGAGTGCGAGAAGCCGCTCAAGGCCAAGGCCACCGAGGATGCCAAGGCTGCCAAGGACAAGGTCGCCGCGGCCAAGAAGGAACTCGACTGCTGCAAGACCCCAAAGAAGAAGGGCTGCGAGTAGAAATCGTGCATGAGAGGCGTGGAGCCTCTCGACAAGGCCGGCGAAGCTGGCTTTGCCAAAGGGCTCCAGAGAAGGGGTGTGACGCCGGCCACAGCCCCAACATCGCCGGCTGGCGGCGGCGCAGGCGAGCTGGTATCACAGACGGTGAGGACTCCACCATGGCCAAAGCCAAAGTCGCCGTTCTGAAGTGCAAGCCCGAAACCATCCTGAGCGACATCGAGCGCCTGTGCGAGCTTGCGGGAATGAAGCAGGCGCTTGCGGCGGGCAAGACCACCATCCTCAAGGACAACATTTCGTGGCACTACCCATTCCCGGGCGCCAACACCACGCCCTGGCAGATGGAGGGAACTATCAAGGCCCTGAAGGCCGCCGGGTATGCCGACATCACCTGCGTGCAGAACAAGACCGTGGTGACCAACGCCTTCAAGGGCGAGGACCTCAATCACTACGTGCCGCTTTTCCGTAAGTACGACGTCCCGGTTCTCTACAACTTCAAGGAAAGCGACATGCGCTGGGTCGAGTACAAGCCCAAGGCGCGCATGCACGTCTTGCCACGCGTCTTCCCCGACGGGATTCGCATCCCCGACTACTTCCTGGGCAAGAACATCGTCCACCTGCCCACGGCCAAGTGTCACATCTACACCACGACCACCGGCGCGATGAAGAACGCCTTTGGCGGACTCTTGGCCACGCACCGCCACTACACGCACAGTTGGATTCACCGCACCCTGGTGGATCTGTTGGCCATCCAGAAAGAAATCCACACCGGCATCTTCGCCATCATGGACTGCACCACCGCGGGCAACGGCCCCGGGCCGCGCACCATGATCCCGGTGATCAAGGACTACATGCTGGCCAGCGCGGATCAGGTCGCCATCGACGCGGTGTCGGCCAAGATGATGGGCTTCGATCCCATGTCGCTGGAATACATCAGCGTCGCGCACCAGGATGGCCTGGGTGTGGGCGACCCGCGCGACATCGAAATCGTCGGCGACGACATCTCAAACGAGAGCTGGGGCTTCAAGGTGGGCGACAACCTGGCCAGCATGGCCGGCGACTTCATTTGGTTTGGGCCGCTCAAGGCCCTCCAGAAACTGTTCTTCCATACCCCGCTGGTCAACGTCTTCGTGGCCGCCAGCGAGGCGTACCACGACTACTACCGCTGGCCGGTCAAGGACAAGAAGACCTTCGAGAACTGGAAGCGCGACACGCAGTGGGGACGGCTGTTCCAGAAGTATGAGAATATCTGAACGTAGCTTGGGTGAGCGGCTGATCGAGACAGCAATCGCCGGCTGAGAACGCAGAGGGGAGAGGAGAGGACACGGAGTGGGCTTGTGGGCGCTCAGCGGCGCCGCCACGCGACGCCTTGCACGTCGCTGTCGTAGGGCGAGCTGGCGTCGATGCGCATGGGTGGGGCCGGGCCCAGATGGTTGGAGGGCGGCGCCATGGCCTTGGCGATGGCGGGGCCGAGCCTCTTCCAGAAGTCTTTCTTCAGCACGCGCGCCAGCTTCTCCTTGTACGCCGCGATCTCCCAGCGTCCCACCACCGAGCCATCGATGCCCTGCCACACAAGGAACGTCATGGCCAGCCGCTTGCCCTTCTGCTCGATGTCGGCGACGACAAAGGCCTTCAGCTCACGGTCGCGCGCAAGCTGAGGATACTGTCCCGTGCCCGACACAGCGGGGATAGACGTCAGGACGGCAAAACCGTGGTTGGCGACGATGCGTGCGACGTGTTGGCGCACCAGCCTGCTGTCTTCGTCTGGACCGCTAAACGGCTGCACAGCCACACGCTGCCCGGCCCAGGCCAGGGGGGCAGCCAGAAGAAGAAGAGCGGCTGGCAAGAGACGCAGCATGGCAGCTATGGTCGCCCAGGTTGGGGGTGGAAAGCAATTTCGGCGGAGGTAAGATTGGCCCAGAACATGCTCTAGCAAGGGCTCAGGGTTGGGTTGATCTTCCAAGCCCATCGGGGGTTCGCCATGAAAACTTTTCGCCGCATCGCTTTCGTATTGCTGGTTGCCGTGATGCCAGCATGTGCCACGACCGCCACGACTTCCTCAGAAATGGGCCAGCCGGAATGGGTGCGCTACGGCACCGTCACGAACATTCGCGAGGTCATTCAGCGGCGCGAGGGCGATCCTGCAGGCGGCGCGCTCGCCGGGGCCATCATCGGTGGAATTCTGGGCGGTGGCCGCGGCCCCGGTGCCCTGTTTGGCGCGATGGGCGGCGCGGCTGTGGGCGCGGCAGCAAGCTCAGGCTCCTCTGAGCGGATAAGCTACGAAGTGTGGGTCCGCTTCCAGGATGGCGGCTACCAGGCCTTCGTGTACGCCGCGCCCCCGCCCTTCCGACCCGGCGATCCCGTGGTGCTCACGCCACACGGGCTGTATCACGCGTGAAGCGGAGTCACAGCCCACAATCCCGCGACAGCCGCGATTGGTCGTGGCAGTAGCCGTGGCCGTGGCCGTGGCCGTGGCCCAATCACGGTCTGATCCGCTTCGCCGGACTGAATCTCTTCCCGGCCGACTCGAACACGGACACGTCACCGTCTAGCGAAATTCTGGCTGTGAACGGCACGTCGAAGCGCCGCAGCGCGCGTCTCATAGCAGGCAGCGCCGTGACGATCGCTCTCGCCATCTGGGGTCCTGTGAGGTCGCTGCGGCCCAGGAAGAAAGCAGCCACGCCAGCCTCGGTGAGGGCCATCCTCTCGACCTCGTTCAGCCGGATTCGATCGTCCTTGCTGACGACGACCCATCCCGTGTGCCCGACAGCCCCAAGCCATTCCACGTCAGAGGCGTCCTTGGCGAAATGGGCGTCGTGCACCTCTACGGTTTCACCCTCGGTGCGCAGGGCTTCGGCCACCAGGCGGCTGCCCAGCGAGATCGGTCCAGAAAGAAGACCCACGGTTCAGGCAGCAGCTGGGAGCGCGCAGCGGATGGCATCGGTCACTTGTTCGAGGGTGATGCCGTAGTCGGAAGCGATCGACTGCAAAGGCTCGCCAGCTTTCAGGCGGCCAACCACTGTGCTGGCGGGAATACCGGTCTTGGCCAGAATCGGCCGACCGAACGAGATCCGCGGGTCAACCACGATGGACTTGGGTTCGTCGCCGTCGCCGGTGCACACAAACGGAAACAGGCGTGCGGCAAGGCCATCGGTATCGTGCTCGACACGTCGAAGAGAAGCCTGGAGGGCCGCCCTGATCGCGACCTGGCCGCCCTGTGAGACGTTGAGCAGCTTGCCCAACTCGTGGACGAAGAGGTCGATGCCATCCGTCTCGAACTGCGCCGTGATGAGCGGGTGCGGCTGTGCCAGCTTCCTCTGCACGAACTTGAGCGCCTTCCGTACTCTCTGCAGCGGCACACCGTGATGGCGACGAATCGACCCGAGAACATGGGCCTCGACGAGGTTCTGAAACGAAAGAAGGCGCGAGCCGGAAGGCAACAAGATGACCGGCTCAGCGTGCACCGTAGCGGCAGCACGGCCTCTGACCCACATCGCCAGCGTGGTCACTGGAACGCGGACGTACTGCGCCGCCTCCGCGATCGAGTAGCGCGGCAATATCCTGGGGTCTTTGCCCCCGTAGATGTCGATGATCCGGCCCACGCCCAGAGCGTACCACAGGGCCGCCTTGCGGCCGCGACCAAAGGGCATGGCGAACTTGGAGCCACAGGTTGCCTGAAAGGATCCTCAAACGGTCGTTGCGCGTACGATGTGCCCGCCCCTGTCGGGCACGGAGCCTCCCCGGCCTGCAAAGTAGCGCTCCCGGATCACCGCCGGGCCGAGATCTTCGATCTGGGCAAAACCGAGCGCCGTGAGGCTGGCGTGGAGCACGTCCGTTTCAAAATGGCTCTTGAAAGTCTCACCCAGGGATGCGACCCGCGCGGCAAGCGCCTCTCCAACGGAAGCGTCGTCATGCTGGTCGGGGCCCGAGGCCGGGGGATTGCTGTAGTCGAACACTACGTGGGCGCCGCCCGGAAGGCTGGCGATGAAGCCGAGGGTTGAAAGGACGGCCTGCTCCGTCAGGTAGGGCACGACGCCCAACCAGGTGAAGAACGTTCGTCGCCCCGGATCGAAGCCAGCGGCGGCCAGGCCACCCGCCAAAGTCTCCCGCTCGAAATCGATCGGAACGAAGGTCAGCGTGCGGGGCACCGGGATTGCCGCCTGGGTGAGCTGTTCGCGCTTCCAGGCTTGGGTGGATGGGTGGTCCACTTCGAAGATGCGCAGGCTTTCCCCAAAGGTGGTGCGGTAGGCATAGGTGTCGAGCCCCGCGCCAAGCACCACCAACTGGCGGACGCCGCGTGCGACGGCGGCAGTCAAGGCATCCTCGGCAAAGCGCGTTCTTGCGGCAATGAAGAGGCGCAGCTTTCGTCGCGACGGATCGTTCTCCGCATTGCGAACAGCCGCTTCGGCGTCCGCGCCCAAGATGCGCATCGCCAGCGGATCGGTGAAGATACGACCGCGCTCCAGTACTTGGTGGACGGCGCGATGGACAGCCGCCCCGAGTGCAGTACGGCTTGGCTGTCCTGGCTGCATGCCTGCCCTCGGTGTTCTCAGCTACTTCGCGAACGCGCCCTTGCCTAGAGCATTCTCCCGAATGTAGTGAATCGTATCGAAAATGGTTTCGCTGGCCTCCCTCGGGGCGAAGCCCAGCTCGCTTTTCGCCTTGGCGCTGTCGAAGTACCAGAAGTAGCTGGCCATGTCGACGCTGGCCGGCTCGATCGGGCTGGTGCGGCCAGCCGCCTTGAAGAGAGCCGACTGCACCTTGGCCGCCAGCACGGGCCAGCGGCTGTGCGCCCTCCACCGCGGGTGGTACTCCTTGCTCGCCCGCTCGATGCGGTCGAAGTACTCGGCGAAAGTCATGTTGTGGCCGCCCAGCAAGTAGCGCTCGCCAGGACGGCCCTTGTCCATGGCCACCGGAATGATGGCCGCCACGTCGCGCGCATCCACGAAGTTGAGCCCGCCCGAAGGCACGACCTTGACGTCGCCGGCGAGGTAGGAGAGCACGTCGCGCGTGGACCCCATGCGCACGTCGCCTGGCCCGAGCAGCAGGCTGGGGTTCACCATGACCAGCTCGATGCGCTCCCCGCAGATGAGCCGTGCCGTGCGCTCCTGGTACAACTTGCTGGCGTAGTAGGGCCAGCCTGCAATCAGCTCGAGCGGCGTGGGCGAGTCCTCGTCGGGCATCTCGTCGGCTCGCTTGGAAACCGCAATGGTGCCGCTGGTGGAAGCCATCAGGATGCGCTTGACCCCGGCGGGGAGTGCGGCCTCGCACAGCAAGCGCGTGCCCTGCACGTGAACCGCGAACATGCGGTGGCCATCGGCGGGCTTGCGCGAGACGAAGCCGGCCAGATGGTACACATGGGTCACGCCCTCCAGCACGCGCGCGACGTCGGCGGGATTCAGGATCGAGCCCACCACGACCTCGATGCCCAGGCTGGAAAACTCCGGCGCGGGCGCCACGGCCAGCACGCGGAGCTGCTTGGGCTCGTAGCGCTGGCACAGCCCTTCCACCAAAGGCGATCCCAGGAAACCCGGGGCACCGGTGACCAAGATCTTCATGGGCTCTCCCCACCCTCACCGACAACCTGGCCGTCCTCAACCGCTCGCAACCGGGGCAGCAGGGATCCCAGTTGTTCGCCGTTCCACGCCGCCCGCACGCTCGCCCCGTCAAAGCGCGTGGTCACACCGTCGCGCAGATTCTCGACGATCCGTTGGGTCAACGCCGAGCACAGGCGCCAGGACTCCTTGTCCGACAAGCCAGCAATCAGTTCACGCAGAAAATCGATGGACAGGAACGGCCCGAAGTGGACCTCCAGATCGCGCGTCTTGGGAAAGGTGGCGCCCACGGGCAGCGACTCATGGGTGCCACGGATATAGGCCGGCAGGATGCCCACGTCGGCGCGCAGGGCGAGGTAGCCCAGGCTGGGCAAGAAATCGGCCATCACGCCGCCGCGAGCCCGCGTGCCTTCTGGGAACAGCATCAGGCTGCGGCCGCGGCGAAGCACTCCCTCGGCGATGGCCAATGATTTGCGGACCGAGCCACTCCGCTCCATGGGAACCAGATTGGTCAGGTTGGCAAAGTAGGCCCGGCGCCAGCGATTGGAGAAGAAGTAGTCGGCCGCAGCCAGCGACGCGAGATCGCGTCCGGCCTCGCCCAGCGCCACCTTTACCGCACCCATATCGAGGTGCGAGGAATGGTTGGCTGCCACGATGAAGTGCGTGTGCTGGGGGACATGGCCCTGCCCGCGCACCTTGGTCTGCAGCGCCCGCGTGTAGAAAAGTTTCTGCGCGGCCGCCAAGCCGCGCTTGCCCAGACGCTGCAAGGGAGCCGGCAGCCTGATGTCACCTTCCTGGTGGTGCTGGAAAGCGTCGCGTCGGCGCGGCTCGCGTTTCTCCAAGGCCGGATTGTGCCGCTTGCCCGTGGCCAGGTCGTAGAGCGCGGCCACATCGACCGCACCCATGAACACGACTCCCTCGGGCACGTGCACGCCCGCGGCTTCCAGCGCGGCGGCAAACTCGGTGAAGGTCAGGCTGTCGAAGCCCAGTTCGTCGACGCGGCTGTGCATGCGGATCTCGTAGGGCGCCTTGCCGCAAGCGTTGGCCACGATCTCCAAGAACCAGCCCACGCCTGCCTCGGAGGCCTGTGCCTCCGTGGTCTGCGGGCTTTCGACCTTGTTCTTCTGGTGACGACGGATCAGTTCGTCGGCCACGTCGCGCCTCTTGATCTTGCGCGAACTGGTGCGCGGCAGGTCCCCCTCCCAGAATTCCAACGTGCGCACGCGCTTCCAGAAGGGCAAACCCGTCGCCACCTCACGGAAGTGCGACTCAATCTTGGCCTGCACCTCGGCCCGCGCAAGCCCCGGGTCGTGATCCAGGCTGGGCACCACCGCGCAGGCCACGTGCTCGGCCACGCCATCGGGCAGCCCCACCACCGACAGCTCCTTGATGAAAGGTGAGTTGCGGTAGAGATCCTCGACCTCGTCGGGATAGACGTTCTTGCCATTGCTGTCGATGATGACGTCCTTTGAGCGTCCCACGATGAAGAGGTTGCCGTCCCCGTCGAAGCGCCCCAGATCGCCGGTATGGAACCAACCGTCGCGAATGGCCTGGGCCGTCGCTTCCGGGTTTTCCCAGTAGCCGGCCATCACGTTGCGCCCGCGCGCGATCACCTCGCCCACGCCCGAGGCGTCGGGGCTGTCGATCTTGATCTCGACGCCGGGTAGGGGCTGGCCCACCGACCCGAGCACGGGCTTCTTCTTGGGCGTGGTGACCGAAAGCACCGGCGCGGTCTCGGTCAGGCCGTAGCCCTCGAAGAAGTCGAAACCCATGCCGTAGAAGGTCTTGAGCACTTCAGGGGGGAGCGACGACCCACCGCTGATCATGTAGCGCACGCGCCCGCCAAACCCCTTGTGCACGGGAAAGAAGACGAACATGCCCAGATCGATTCCGGTGCGCGAGCGCAACTCGAAATTGGCCCGCGTCAGTGCGTTGACCAGCGATTCCACGACGGCAGAGCGATCGGAGAACTTCTGCAAGACCCGCCGGCGCAGCGTCTCCCACACCGCGGGCACGCCCACAATGGCGGTGATCTTACCCGTCTTGAGCACGTTGCTGATGGCGTCGCCGGTCAGCTCTTGCAGATAGGTGATGCGCGCCCCGCGCGCCAGCGGGACCAGCAGCCCGGTCGAGAACTCGAAGGTGTGGTGCAAGGGCAGCACGGAGAGCATGCCGTCGGTGGGCCCCAGGTCGAAGGTGCGCAACAACTCGGACACCATGAAGGTGAAATTCCGATGAGTCAGCATCACCCCCTTGGGATGTCCGGTGGTGCCCGAGGTGAAGATGAGGGAAGCCACCGCATCCGGGTTGTGCTTGCTCACCAGCGCGCGCCCGCGCTCCTCTTCGACAGCCAGCGGCTGCAGGGCGAACACCGACTCGAAAGGCCACAGCCGCGTGGGCAAGCCTTCCTTGGAAAGAGCGGCTGCAAGATCGGGACGCTTGTCCAGCAAGTCCTCGCCGATGATCAAACCCACCGCGCCCGAGGCGCGCGCGATGTTCACCAGCTCGGACGTGGTCGAATCATGCGCCACCGGCGCCACAGTCCCGCCCGCCTTGATCACGCCAAAGAAAGCCATGGACCACTCGGGGGCGTTCTTGGCGTAGAGAATCACGCGATCGCCGGGCCGGACCTTCTCGCCCACCAGGAAGGTGCCGGCGCGGGTGGCCAGTTCTTGCAGGTTCTGGTAGCTGTACGACTCCTGCCGCTTGCCCCGTTCCATGCGCAAAGCCACGCGGGTGGCGTGCAGCTTGGTGGTGGTGTTGAACAGTTCCAGCAGGTCGTGGTACGCGTACACGCTCTTGGGTTTGGCCGCGTAGGTCTCGTCCAGTTCGGGCAACACCCACTTCTGCAGCCCGGGGAAGTGGATGTTGAGGAAGTAGTCGTACCAATCGATGGTCTCGGGTGACCAGGGCAGAAGCGCGCGTTCCTCGGCCGGCAGCCGGTCGCGCAACGCCCGGATGTGGTCGGCCCGCAAGACATACGCGTTGTCCAAGATGAAGGGTCGGAACAGATCGATGTTCTCGCCCGCCTCCTTGGTGACACGCGTGACCTCGTCGACTTTCTTCTTGACCCGATCGACCAGCTCAGCGAAACGACCCCCGGCCCAGCGCGGTCGCACGCGGTCCAGGGTCTCGGATGCGCGCTCGGCCACGCGGTTGACCAGGGGCAACGACTTCTTGTCGTATTCCTCGTAGGTCACCGGCCGGAACTCCATGCGCGCGGCCAGTTGGTTGAGGAACTTGTTGCCCACCTCCTTGTCCTGAAAACGCCTACGCTTGTACAGCCCGGTCAGCGTGGTCACCCGGCCGATGTACGAGGGATTGAGATCGCCGGCCGCCAACTGGTGCACCAACTCCGGCTGCTCGACGCAAGCCTGCGCCGCCACCATCAGTATCGCAGCGGCAATGTAGTCGACCGGCACCACGTCGAGGATGAGCGACTCGGACACCGGCAAGAGGTTCTGGCCCTTGAGCGCCAAGTACACGAGAGGTGCCGAGGTGGTGAAACCCTCGTTCCAGCCCTGGAACGGGTATTCCAGCGAGCTTTCCACGATGGCCGGCCGCACGATGGAACGCACGATGCTGCTCTCGCGCGCCACCAGTTGCTCGGCCATGCTCTTGGTGTAGGTGTAGATGTTGGGCCAGCCCCAGTCCTGGGCGCGCGCGATGCCCCGTTGGGTCAGCTCAGCCCGCACCCAGTCCTTGCGTTCACGCGCCACCGCCAGCTTGAGCGTGACTTCGTCGTCGGGATCGCGGTGCTGCTCCAGCAGCGCCTCACGCGCCCGCTGGCGCAGCCGCGCGACCACTTGCGCGTCGTCGGCCTGGGCGCGCACCTCGACCGCGATGCGGCCGCAGTCGGCGATCTCCTGCTCGACCGAGAAGTGCGTTCCCGCCAACTCCTGCCGGCGCGGGAAATAGCCGTCGGGTGGCTCGCTCTCCCACACGTTGCCACTGCGGTTGCCAGCCACGAAGCAGGTGCTGGTGTGAATCAGCGCGGGCCGCTGCATGCGCTTGACGAAGGCGATCACGTTCTTGGTTCCCTGCACGTTGGTGCGCAGGGCCGACTCCAGCGGCGGGTTGAAGGTCACCTTGCCCGACGTATTGATGACCACGCTGATGTCAGCCGCCACCGCGGCCGCTTGCTCCTCGCTCAGGCCCAGGTTGTCCTCGGTGATGTCGCCGTCGACGACGCGAATCTTCTGGGCCAAGAACTCGTGCAGACCGTCCGCACCGCCGAACTTCTCGCGCAGGGGATCGAAGGTTCGCGAGGGCACCACATTCTCCCAGAAGCGCTTCTCGCTGGAAGTGCCCGTCCCCCGCCGCACCATCACGTACACCCGGCCGATTTCCGGAAAGCGATGCAACAGCATGCTGAGTAGCACTTTGCCGAGGAAGCCCGTGCTGCCCAGGATGAAGACGTTTCGCCCTCGGTAGATCTCGCGTGGCGAGAGTACGGAATTGGTGTTGCCTGCAGGCGAATTCATCGGCTTGCGGCTACTCCACGTCGGCCATCACGATGGGTGGCCATTTCATCAGGGTGATCGACGCCGAGGGGCCGACGAAGGATCGCGCCATGGCAATCGCTTCGGTCAGCGACTCCGAACGGTCCCAGCCCAAGGTGGCCGGCACATGCGCGTTCTTCGCGCCCGCCGCGATGATCTTGCCCACGTGCCGGCGACCCGCCTCGCCCCAGTACCACATGAAGAAGGGATGGGTGCCGTGGTAGGCGTGGCCGCGCCGGTACATCTCGACGTAGCTGGGATTGCGCGCGAACTCCTCTTCATACTTGTTGCGCAGCTCGTGTGAATCGCGCGTCTCGGGCAACAGCCGGTTGAAGAACTCGATGTAGCTCGGGTGGTACTCGTGATCGAACTCGTCATGGCAGGGGTGACAGAGAATCAGCGCCCCGCCCTTTCTCAGCACCGGCTGGCCCCGATAGAAGTGGTGGAAGTATCCCAGCGCCATCACCTGCAGCAGGATGGGGTTGAGGATCGAGTTGACGTTGTAGGGTGAGATGTAGGGGATGGGGAAGATGACGATGTCGCTCTGGCCCTTCACCTTGACCAGATACTGGTCGTTGAGCTTGGCCACGATGCGCTCGTGCACCGGATCGGCCCTGCCGGCGTAGCACGCGATCAATTGATAGGGGGCCGGAATGGCGTTGAACATCTTGCGCTTGGCCACCTCCGGCATCTTGGACAGGGTCAGGCGCAGGGCTTCGGCCTTCAAGCGATCGAACTCAGAGAACTCGTCCTCGTTCTTGCCCAGGAAGGCCAGCGGCGAGGCGAACATGCGGTTGTTGAGCGCGGTCTCGATGTGAAACACATTCATGTGCTGATCGACGATGGCTCCCATCCGGGCCAGCTTGGTCGCCAGCATGGACTGGGGCGGATCCATCAGGCTGTTGCAGGCCGCGATGGTTTCTGGCTCATGGTGGACACGCACGCTTTCGTAGTCGCACAGCCCAACCGCCACCGACTTGTGGCCTCCATCCATGGGTACCAAGGTCACGTTGGCGTAGATGACCAGATCGCTCTCGACGCAGCGACGGTTGATGTTGACCGGCTCGCCGTAGGCGGTCTTGCCCAAGGGGACGAATCCGTCGGGATCCTCGGCGTCCAGGTTGTAATAGCGGTCGGGGTAGAAGGCGTCGTAGATCTTCTTGCCCACCATGCGCTTCATCTCCGCCGGGGTCATGCGCCGGTGCGCGGACCCCAGCGCGATGATGATGTGCACATCGTCCACCCCGTTGGCGTCGAGGATCTCAAGCAAGATCTCGAGCATGGTCTGCCGGATGTCGGGCGTGATCATGGGCGGCAGGGGCAAGCTGATGTCGTCCACCGCGATGGTCACGCGCATGCCGGGCGAAAGCTGGGTGTAAAGCGGCTCGCTGCCCAGGGGATGGTTGAGCGCGTATCGAATGGCAGCGCCGGGATTGGCCAGCCCCTCGATGGGCGGCTTGGCGTAGATGACCCGCGTGCCGATGGGCAGGTCCTCGAACAAAAGGTCGGTGCCCGAGAAGATGATCCGGGGCGCAGAGTTGTTGTCGATGTAGACGACTTGATCGTCTTCCTTGTGGCGGGGCACGGGCCCGCGCACCGGCTTGGCTTCGCGCTTGTTCATCGGGGCCTCATGCTAACGCAAATCCAGAATGGGCCAGTCATGTTGTAGAGCTGTGTTCCTCAGGCGAAAATCCGGGTTGACCGCGGTGGGGTGGCCCACCACCGACAGCATGGGCAGATCGCTCATGCTGTCCGAGTAGCTGTAGCACTCGGTGAGATTGAGTCCTTCCTTCTCGGCGTAGACGCGAATCCAGCTGGCCTTGGTGGCGGCGGCCATCACCGGCGGCAAGAGGCGCCCGGTGGCCTTGCCGTCCACGAACTCCAGTCGGTTGGTGACGGAGTCGTCCAAGCCCAGGTGGCGCACCAGCGGCGCCGCGGTGAGGTCCAGCGCGCCCGTGACCAGCACCTGGCGCAATCCCAGTCGGCGCGACTTGTCCACCAGTTGGTAGCTGCCTGGGAAGATGGACGGCCGGATGACCGTGTCGAACAGCTCCTGGGCCAGGTAGCGCAAGCGGTCCTCGGACTCACCCCGGTAGCGGCGGAAAAAGATGTCGTTGAAGAGCCGTCGGTTGAACGCGTCGGCAGCCAGGAACAAGGGAATGCTGGCCACGGTCGACGCCGTGCGGGTCACGCTCCTCCACAGACCCTGCTGGTTGCGCGCGTTGTAAGCGAAGGCGTGCACCAGGTTTGTACGACACAGGGTGCCGTCGAGGTCATAGAACGCAGCCGCTGCCATGTTCAGAAGTGCAACCGTATATCACGACCGAGGCGGCGAACCACCATCGGCCTGAGCCACGATAGCCGCAGAAGGTCGTGGCCTTGGCCGGAACCGGAACCGGGGGCCGGAGGCCGGGGGCCGGAGCCGGAACCGGTGGCCGGTGGCCGGCGCCGGTGGCCGGCGCCGGTGGCCGGAAGCCGGGAACCGGGCCGACGAGCGTGGGGGTGGTGGTGTACTCTGCCGGATCGCGTAGAATGGGGCCATGGTTCCCGAGCAGGCGCTGGCACAATCTGCCCGGCAGGCCGGTCTTAGGCTGCTGGTGCTCTTCGGCTCTCGTGTCCTCGGGCAGGTACACGGCCAGTCCGACTGGGACTTCGGCTACCTGGCCGGCGGTACTCTTGACGAGGAGTTGTTGCGCGAGCGCCTGATGGAAATCCTCGGCACGGACCTTGTCGATCTGGTCGACCTGTCCAAGGCCAGCGCCCTGCTGAGAATCCAGGTTGCGGTTGGCGGAAAACCTGTGTTCGAGGACGAGACCGGAATCTTCCAGACGTTCCAAATAGACGCCGCCAGCTTCTGGTGCGATGTCGAACCTGTGCTGCGCGCGGCCTACAGACAAATCCTCGACGGCTTGCAAGCAGCATGAGCCCCGACACGGCGGTACTGGCAGAAAAGGCGGCGGCCATCGAACGTCACCTCCGACGTGTCGCTGATCTGCTTCCCGCCCTCCCCGAGGATCTGCGGCCCATGACCGTCGAGTCCGACGCTGTCATCCTTCATCTCTGGCAGGCAGTGCAAGTCGTCATCGACCTGGCGGTCTCGACCTGCGTGAAATCCGGCCTCGGCTCGCCCACGAGCTACGGCGAAGCCTTCCGCAAGCTCTCAAGTGCCGGCGTCATAGAAGCCGGTCTTTCCGAACGCCTGACTCGCGCCGCCGGCTTCCGTAATGTCGTGGCCCACGCCTACGAAGACTTGGACATGGCCCGTGTCCACAAAACGGCCATGCAAGGGCCGGCCGACCTGCGCGCGTTCTTGGCGGCCATGGCGGCGCTTGAGGCCGTAGGAAAGCGCTAGAGCGCCGCCTCTCGAACATCGAAGGCACCCCTCCAGCGCATAGGCGTTAGAGTTGACAGATATAGTAGCCGTTTGCGGGAGTCGAGCGGAGGAGGCGGCGAGGCTGTCGAGCCGGCTCCGGCAACCGGCTTTCCCCTTCGGGGACTTCGGGACGGCCCGCCACCCTGCCCACCCCGCGCGCTTCGCGCGCGCCCTCGCCGGCGTTGCTACTTCTCGACCGACGGCTTGGCCCCGGCCAACCACTCGCCCATGATTTCCACGCGCGCCGGCGGATCCAGCTTGGGGAATTGGACCAGAACCCAATCTGCGGCAGCCAGGCGGCCTGAACCGGCGGCCAGGGCCGCGTAGGAGGCGCGCCAGACATGGCCGTCGGGCGCTGAGGCAGCGGCCAGCCGCTTCTGCGCGTCGACGGCTGCGCTGCCCAGGAAGCGCAGCTCGGCATCCCCGTCGCCCGCCAGCGTGGCCTGCACTTTGTGCGCAAATTGATCGCGGCGCGCGGCCAGGGCGCGCGCGCTGGCCAGGCGAACACGCCGATCATTCTTGCTGTGAGCGAGCTTGCCGAGCATTTCGGCCGAGGCTTCGCCCTTCATGGTCCCGAGTTCCTTGGCCACAGACTCGCCGGGTCGCGGATCCTTCTCTTTGAAGAATTGAAAAAGCTGGGGGACCATCGCCTCGCCCCCGGCCCGCAGCAGAGCCGCAGCCGCGGCTCCGCGCACCCGTGGCGCCGGATCGTGCAAAAGCCCGGTCAAATGAAAAACCGCACCCCGACCCGTTCCTGGTCGCGTTCCGGCGAGCAGCGCCGCGGCCCGTATGGCTGGCGGCGCATCCTTGGCCAGGGCCTGCAAGCTCGCGTGCGCCTCAGGATCGTCGAGAGTGCCCAGCGCTTCCACGGCTGCCACGCGCTGAGCCTCCGGCGCCGAGCGGTCTTTGGCCACCACCAGAACTCCTGGCAGGCACTCGCGCTCGAGCCCAAAACGCAAGACCGCCACCGCCACGCCGCGAGCCTCGCCCGCTGGCCCTTCCAGCTTCTCCTTCACCAGGGGGCACAGGGGAATCGCCAGCCGCGCCAGGCCGCGCGCCGCTGTCTCCACCTGCTCGCCTTGCGGCACGGCTTGGCGAAGCTTGTCAGCTCCCGCACTGTCACCCCCGGCGGCGCGTGCCGCGGCCACGGCCAGCCCCTGATCGGGCTGCGCGCTGTCGAGCCAGGCCCAGGCAAAAGACGAGAACCCCTGCTCGCGCACGTCGTCGCCGGCTGCCTGCAAGCGCTTGATGGCGGTGCGGTCGCGACCTTGGGCCACCAGAGCACGCACCGCCTGCGGCAAGGGAAGTTGCGCATTTTCGATACGCAGATCGGAACAACGGCGATCATCGCGGGCGAATGTCCACAAGACGCGAACGTTGCCGTCGTCGGAAAAGGCCTCCTCGGGCGCGATGGCATAGGGGGCGTTGTCGCGGACCACGTCCAGCGCAGACGTGTCGAACTCCGACGAGCCTGACGGGGTGGTCACGGCGGTGCTGAGCAAGCGACCGCCTGGGGCCAGCACCAGTTCCACCACCACAGCGCGCGTGGCGAGATTGACGGGATGGTCCTTGGGCAGCCGCGCGGAGGCCATGGCCAGAAAGTTCTCGGCCCAGGCCTTGTGCACCTTGGTGTGCAGGTCAGTCAGGTAGGCAAGCGTGAGACCTTCGCCTTGCACGGGCGGCTCGTCAGCGGCCTGTGCCCTGGCGGAAACGAGAAGCAAGGGTGGAACGAGCCCCGCGGCCAGCAGAAAAAGCGCTCGCTTGCTCGTGGTCATGATTGTACCTATCGGTTGAATGAGACGTAACTATATGCGCGTCAGGGGGCCGCGGTCCAACCGTCGTTCGCGGCGACCACGCTGCCGCGCTGGAGATCTTTCGACGTCTCGCTCCCAGACGGCGTATTTCCTACTGTGATGCGCTTTCGTTCGTGATCGTACGGCAGCGACTCAGCGACATGGCCTGCTTGGCCTTTGACCGCGATTTTTGCGCCTTCGGTCTTACCGTTCTGGGCTAGTGACCGGATCCGGCCTCCCCTTCGGGGACTTCGGGACGGACAACCCACCCCGCCCGCCCCGCGCGCTTCGCGCGCGCCCTCGCCGGCCCCGGCACCGGTTCTCGTCACCCAGCGGCGCGCTTCGAGCCTCGCCCTGCCCCGTCCTTCTCGCGCTTCTCCTTGTAGTCGAGGATCATGGCCTCGCGCGCCTGCTTGGGCACCTCGGCGTAGCGCTTGAATTCCATGCTGAACTCGCCCTTGCCCTGAGTGGCAGAGCGCAAGTCAGTGGCGTAGCCAAACATGTCGGCCAGGGGAACCTCGGCCACGCCGGTGACAAAGGCTTCGTGCTTCTCCGTGCTCAGAATGTTTCCCCGGCGCTGGTTGAGCTGGCCGATGACCGCGCCCTGGAATTCCTCGGGGAACTGCACCTCGACCAGCATAATGGGCTCGAGGATGGTGGGCTTGGCCTTGTTGTAGGCCTCGCGGAAGCCCATCAGGGCCGCCGTGCGAAAGGCCAACTCGGACGAGTCCACCGGGTGCGACTGACCGTCGTTGATGAGGCAGCGCACGCCCACGATGGGAAAACCAATCAGGGGCCCCCGCTTAATCGCCTCTTTGAAGCCCTTGTCGCAGGCCGGGATGAACTCACGCGGAATGGAGCCGCCCACGATGTCGTCCACAAACTCGTAGCCGCCTTCATGATCCGAAGGCAGCGGCTCGATGTAGCCCGCCACGCGGCCGTACTGGCCCGAGCCGCCGGTCTGTTTCTTGTGCGTGTAACTGAACTCGCCGCGCTGGGTGATGGTCTCGCGGTACTTGACCTGGGGTCGACCTGGAATCACCACGCAGTTGTATTCGCGCTTCATGCGTTCGATGTAGATGTCCAGGTGCAGCTCACCCATGCCGCTGATGATGGTCTGTCCTGACTCCTCGTCGCGCGACACGCGGAAGGTGGGATCCTCCCTGGTGAAGCGATTGAGCGCCTTGGAGAAATTGGTCTGCGCCGCCTTGTCCTGCGGCTCGACCGCCAGCGAGATGACCGCGTCGGGCACGTGCATGGACGTCATAGTGAAATTGACCCGCCCGTCGGTGAAGGTGTCGCCCGAGGCGCACTCCACCCCGAACAGGGCCACGATGTCGCCGGCTTCGGCCGAGGCGATGTCCTCCATCTCGTCGGCGTGCATCCGCACCAGGCGCGGGACCTTCACCTTCTTCTGTCCAGCCGAGCAATTCACGATGAAGTCGCCCTTGCTGACCTTGCCTTGGTAGACCCGCATGTAGGTGAGCTGTCCGTAGCGGCCGTCCTCCAGCTTGAAGGCCAGCCCCACGAACGGTTTGCTCGTGTCGGATTCCAGTTTGATCTCGGCCTCGCCGTGATCCTGGTCGAGCGCGATGTTCTCGACCTCAGAGGGCATGGGCAGGTAGTCCCGAACAGCGTCGAGCAGAAGCTGCACGCCCTTGTTCTTGTACGCCGAGCCCATGAGAACCGGCGTGCCCTTGAAGGCGACGGTAACCCGGCGGATGGCCGGGATCAGATCCTCGGGGGTGCACTCCTGCTCGTGCAGGTATTTTTCGGCGATGGCGTCGTCGATGTCGGCGATGGATTCGATCATCTTCTGACGGGCGGCCTTGGCCTCTGCCACCAGTTCGTCCGGTATTTCGGCAAGGCGCACGTCCTCGCCCTTGTTCCCGTCGAAGTACACCGCCTTCATGCGGATGAGGTCAACCACGCCTTCGAAGTGATCCTCGGCGCCGATGGGGATCTGCACCGGGATGGTGTGCAGGTGCAGCTTCTCCCGCAACTGCCCAGTCACGCGCTCCGGGTTGGCACCCGCGCGGTCCAGCTTGTTGATGAAGGCGATGCGCGGCACCTGGTAGCGCCGCATCTGGCGATCGACCGTGTACGACTGCGACTGCACGCCGGCCACGCCACAGAGCACCAGCACAGCGCCGTCCAGCACGCGCAAGGCACGCTCCACCTCGATGGTGAAATCTACGTGGCCGGGCGTGTCGATGAGGTTGACCGCGCAGTCCTCCCACTCGCACGACGTGGCCGCCGACTGAATGGTGATGCCCTTCTCCCGCTCCAGGTCCATGAAGTCCATGGTCGCGCCCACCCCGGACTTGCCCTTGACCTCCTCAATCTTGTGGATCTTGCCGGTGTAGAAGAGCACCCGCTCTGAGAGCGTGGTCTTTCCTGAATCGATGTGCGCGGAAATACCTATGTTTCGGATCTTTTCGATGGACGACATGAAACGTGCCTAACCTATTCTGGTTGGATTGCTGAAGGCGCGGCAGTTTATTCGACGAGGACGAGAACGCCACCTAAATCTATGTGACGCTGCGGTGCCGTTTTCTGCGCGATCGTCACCTGCGCGTTGCTCTGGTGTTGCATTCTTTCGTGGGACACGCGTTAAATGCGTCCCGGTGTGTCCCCGAAGTTCTTCCAGCGTCAACCGGCTTCCCTACCAGCGTTCCCCTTTTCGGATCGCCGAGAACGTCAGTTTTCTGCGGCCCTTTGTCAAGTGGGCAGGAGGCAAGAGCCAGCTTCTGCCGCAGTTCCGAGCCTTGTATCCCGAGCAAGAGAAGATCCACCGATATGTGGAACCCTTCCTCGGCAGCGGAGCGGTTTTCTTTAACGTCCAGGCCTTGCTGCAGCCTTCACGCGCCCTATTGTCCGACACGAATGCGGAGCTGATCGACACGTTTCTGGCCGTACGTGACGAGGTCGACGATCTCATCGAGCTTCTGCGCCAACACCAGAAGCAGCACTGCGAGTCCTACTACTACGAAGTGCGTAGCCAGAATCCCCAAACACGCGCCGAACGGGCGGCCCGTCTCATCTACCTCAACAAGACAGGGTTCAACGGCCTGTATCGGGTGAACAGCCGAGGGCTCTTCAACGTGCCTTTTGGCCACCGTGTAAAACCGGAGATCTTCAACGAAGCTCTGCTGCGGGCAACCAGCGCGGCCCTGCAAAAAACAGAACTGGAGTCGCGCGATTTCCGCGACCTGTCCGGCGTCGCACGCAAGGGCGATTTCATCTACTTCGACCCGCCCTACCAACCCCTTTCCAAGACGAGCTCCTTCACGTCGTACACCAGCGGCTCCTTTGGCGAGAAGGACCAGAACGATCTGGCCGACCTCTATGCGAAGCTCGACCGGCGTGGGTGCCTGCTGATGCTGTCGAATAGCGACACGCCCCTGATACGCAAGCTGTACGCGGGGTTTCGTATCCACTGCGTGTCCGCGCGCAGGATGATCAACTCGAACGGCGACAAGCGCGGGCCGGTCTCGGAGGTGGTGGTCCTCAACTACGGCCCGCATGCGAGTCGCCGGCCAGTCTCGCGAGCGAAGTGACTGCTTTGGCCAGACTCTACACGCGCACAGGCGATCGCGGGCAGACCCAGCTTGCCGGCGGACAGCGTGTGGCCAAGTGCGCGCAGCGGCTGGAGTGTCTGGGTGCCGTGGATGAGCTTTCCGCGTGCATCGGGCTGGCGTGTGCCTTGCTGCGGGAGCCCCCGGCGTTCAGCGACACGGCACGCCTGGCTGTTTCGCTTGGCCGCATCCAGGACGAGCTTTCCGGCCTTTGCGCGGATCTGGCCGCGCCGTCTCGGCGCAAGACACGCATCGCCGCCCGCCATGTCACGGCGCTGGAGCGCCACATCGATGCCTGGACCCGACGGCTGCCTCCGCTTCGTGCCTTCATCAGGCCCGGCGGCAGCCCCGCGGCTGCCTGCCTGCACCTGGCACGCACAGTTTGCCGCCGCGCCGAGCGCCAGGTCGTGCTCCTGGCTGCCCAGGAACCGGCGGCTGGCTCCATCGTTCCCTACCTCAACCGTCTGGCCGATGCCCTGTTCGTCGCAGCCCGCTATGCCACGCAGCTCGGCGGCCGCGAAGACATCCCTACCTCACGTAGGCAAGACCAACGTTCAGGTCGACGTTGACCATCGTGTGGGGCACGCCCACCAGCACGTTCGTGCTGGCCACGATCAAGAACGAATCGCTCAACTCCACGGTGATGCCCCCGCCGGGGCCGAACAAGACTGGACCGCCCACCACGGTGTCAACACAGCCGCTCGACGGACAGCCGAGCAGATATGGTTTCGAGGGGTTGGCCGGGTCCTTGCTCGGGAGGCTGACCACGTGGCGAATCTGGCCTGCTCCCGCAGCCAGCGAGACGAAGGGCGTGACTTTCTTGGGTTCGCCTATGAACCACGTCAGCTTGGCCAACCCCGCCAAGGCATAGATGGCAGGATGGCAGACACCTCCCTTGCATGCGTCCTTGCTGCTGGTCACGGCGCTGCCATTGATCTGGCTGCCGCCGGTCACGATCTGAAAGCGCCCCTGCAAGGACAGGAGCAGGCTGTCGGAGACGAAATAGCCGATTTCAGGGGAAATATGGAAGGCCAAGGCCCCGGCGATGCCGGAGTCCTTGAGAGCTACTCCACTGTCGTTCGTGCGGTTTGCTTCGGGCGTACCCGAGTGGTAGCCACCGCCGCTACCAAGGGCCAAGGCAAACCAGTACGACGCGCCTTCCCCGCCTTCACCGCCCTCCTCTCCCTCATTGGAGGTCTCGTTTTCAGTCACGCCGTTGATGATGCCGCCGCCGGCGGCCTTGGCGCCCAGATTGACGATGTGCGGGTCGGCTGCCTCTCCATTCTGCGCCAGGAGCTGGCCCTGCCCGTCCTGCGCCTGGATGTAGTAGGCCACTGATGCGCCGCTGGTCGCCTCGGCTGGAATCTGGGACTGGTACGCGTCACTGCCCTCGACGGCGTCCATCTCGCGCGTGACGAAATCCGAAGCACCGTCGGGCCGGTAGGCCAGCACCACTCTCTCTGCGGCCAGGGACGCCGGAACCTCCGCCTGGATGACGATGGGCTGGCCCACAGCACTGGCAGTCACCGCAGTGTGGACAATGGCACTGCCAACCGAGGACGCAGGCTGAGCAGGCTGGGCAGGCTCCGCGGGCTGGGCTGACTCCGCGCTCTGGGGCTTGGTCTCAGCCGTGGCGGGAGCTGTCCCCTCGCCCTCGCCACCTTCCGAGACATCCATGGCAGCCTCTGCGAACGCTGACTGTACCTCGGGGTTGAGCATCCCCTTGGTGACCTTGATCGTGGGATCGACCTGTAGCGCCTTCTTGAACTCCTCCATGCCCTGGTCACGCTGCTTGAGCCCAGCCACCAGGACCACGCCCATGTGCACGTGGGTCCGCGCCGCCACCAGGTGGTCGTCGAGCTGCGCGGTTCTGCATGTTTCGAGCGCTTGCTTGAGAAGGTTGATTGCCTCCTCCACGTCCAGATTGGCATAGGCGGCCAGCGCCTTCTTGTTGAGCTCGACTACCTTCTGGACGGATTCGGCGTCTTCGGCATCAGCCCGAGACCCCCAAGTGACCGCCGCGCTGAAAATGGTGAGGAGCACGACATGCCGATACCTTTTTGAAATCAAGATCATCTTTGGGGAGTGCTCCTGCGACGGCGTCTAGTTTATTCGTGGAAAGGCGGGAGGAGCCAAAACTGTAAACTGGTAGGTTCCTGTACGTCAACCTACTCCGCTGGATAGCAGTGCCGGGGCAGCCCCGAGAAGGGTCAGACTCTGGCTGCCACCAGCCCCGGCCCTGGCCCAACCAGGCCAATGCCCCGTTCGAACGGTGACACTGCGTCACGGAAATGTGGTCGGCCCGGCATCCGCATATACTTGACGGTGATGCGTGCAAGAGTAGCCGGCGCGATTGCGCTTGGGCTCGCCGGGATCACCGCCTGGTCGTGGCGGGGCGTGACTCCGCACCCCGGTGGACCGCCTCCGCCCGACGAGCTGTTGGCGGCCGCGCGCACCAGCCCCGACACGCTGATAGTCGACTTCCGAGATGACATCACGAACCAGGCGCTAGCCGCCCGCGGCTACGTGGACGAACCCATCAGTCGCTTCTCGGCGACGGACCGGATGTACCGCATCCGCTTCCCAACCCCGCAGGAGGCAGAGGACGCGGCCCGCAGGTTGCGCGCGGACCCCATGGTCGAGTCGGTCGACTACGACGCCCCGGTCAGTCTGTTTCCCGAGGACGGGACACCGATGGCGCCGCCCGTGGACGCGCCCGAGTGTGCGAACGACGACCGCGCAACTGCGAAAAGTGCAGGCTTCCCCAACGATCCCTGCTTCCGCTACCAGTGGCACCTGCAGCAGATCGGGCTGCCCGCGGCGTGGAAGCTGGGCCAGGGCCGCGGGGTCGTGGTGGCGGTGATCGATACCGGTGTCAGCCGCGTCCCTGATCTTGCGGGCACGCGCTTCGTGCCGGGCTTCAACTTCGTAGCCGACAATGACAAGACCGACGACGATCACGGCCATGGCACCCATGTGGCCGGGACCATCGCTCAGAGCACCAACAACGCCCGCGGGGTGGCTGGGATCGCCTTCCGTGCCGCCATCATGCCGCTCAAGGTCTTGAGCCGCGAGGGTGCGGGCTCCATGGCGGCCATCGCCCAGGCCATTCGTTTTGCGGCCGACCACGACGCCAACATCATCAATCTAAGCCTGGGCGGCCCCTTCCCAGTCACGCCAGTTCGTCGCGCCATCGAGTACGCGCATCGCAAGGGAGTGATCGTGGTGGCCGCGGCAGGGAACAACGGAAGCGGCCGCGTCAGCTACCCCGCGCGCTACCCGGACGTCATCGCAGTGGCCGCCACTCAATGGGACGAGACCACGACCTTCTACTCCAACTGGGGCAAGGAGATAGACATCGCCGCGCCCGGCGGAAACATGCGGGTGGACCAGAACGGAGACGGCAAGCCCGACGGTGTGTTGCAGAACACCATCCTGCCCGGGGGCGCGCGCAGCGGGTACCTGTGGTTCATGGGCACCTCGATGGCGGCGCCCCACGTGGCAGGCATCGCGGCGCTGGTGGTCGGGGCCGGCGTCACCCGCCCCGACGCGGTGGCGGCTATCCTGGCAGACACGGCCCGCAAGCCCAAGCCGGTCGCGTCGGCCAGCGGGCGCCGCATCGACGACCACTACGGCGCCGGGATAGCGGACGCCGCGGCTGCCCTGAGAAAGGCCCGCAGCTCGCGAGGGGCGGCCACCCTGGGGTTGGGCGCGGCTCTGGGGCTGCTGGGCCTGGGCGGGGTGCGCCGGCGCGAAAGGCTCGGCGGCGCCCAGGCCTGGGTCTTTGTAACCGCGCTCGTGCTCGGGGCTTGCGGATTCTTCTTCCTGCCGTCGCTGGGAGTGCCCGCGTGGCTGGCCGATTCGCCGATTGGCACCGGCACGCTGGAGTCCCTGGCGCAGCTACTGGGCCCGGCCGGCCAGGGGAATCCGCTGTTGTGGAGCGCCTTGTTGCCGGTCAGCACGGTGGCCTTGCTCTACGGCGCGCGTTCGCTGCGCCCGGCGCTGGCAGGCCTGGCCTTCGGGGTGGCGGGCGGGCTCCTGTTTGCCGCCTGCGCGTACACCGCCGACATTCGCTTCGTGCCCGACGTCCTCGACCGGGCGTGGCTCGCGGTCAACGCTTTCCTGGCCACCGGCCTGGGCGCGCTGGTGTTACGGAGATAGGAGCTGGGCGACCGCGGGTCGCCCCTACGGAATCGCAGATCGGCCAGCGTGCCCGTGATTGCACCGGGCCATTAAAGGACTATATTTGGTCCTTGGAGGTCTCGGGCATGCGCTACTCGACTCAGGTCAGACCCATCAGCTTCCTCAAGGCCAACGCCGCCGAGGTCATGCGCCAGCTCGACCAACAGCGCGAGCCCATGGTGATCACCCAGAATGGGACGGCCAAGGCTGTGATTCAGGACGTAGCCTCCTACGAAGCCACCCAGGAGACTTTGGCCTTGCTCAAGATCCTGGCCCTTGGCAATCACCAGGTTGAGCAGGGGAAGGTCGAGCCCCTGGCCCGCGTGGTCGAGCGGTTGCGTACGCGGCGAGAACGTAGGTGATGCGCTACCAGGTCCTCGTCACAGAAGACGCGAGACGGGACGTTGAGGAAATCCACGACCACATTGCCCGGTTCGATTCACCGGCGAGAGCGGATCACGTGCTCGACAGGCTGGTCGAGGTGGCGGAAGGCCTGACCACATCCCCGGAGCGGGGCGCCTTTCCCAGGGAACTTCTGGCGCTTGGCATCCGAGAATACCGCCAGGTCTTCTTCAAGCCCTTCCGGGTGATCTACCGGGTCACTGGTCGCTCCGTCTTGATCTACTTGATCGCCGACGGCCGACGAAACATGCACACGCTGCTCGCCCGCCGGCTGCTCGCCGGGTAGGTGCGTCTTCCGCGACGGCTTTCGCCAGGCGAGATCGATTGTGCATCAGGCCGGATGCCCCAGAGCTGCGTCTTCCAGCCACTGCACCACCACGTCAGGCTTCTTGAGCAGCAACTCCGCCAGCCGCCTGTCGGGCCAGCGCGCGGTTGGCATCGAGGACCAGTTCCACGGCCTCGCGAAGATTCTCCCGCGCCTCCTCGATCGTTGCGCCCTGGGTGTTCGCGCCCGGCAGCTCCTCGACATAGGCGACATACCCTTCGGGAACTTTCTTGAAGACCGCGGTGAACCCGACGCTCATGCCCAAGGTGTAAGCCATGGTTCGGCAGAATGCGATCTTGGCCACGCCGAGGCACTTTGGGGCGACGGATTTTCTGGGCCAGCGTGCGCGTGAGCGGTGGCGTGAGCGCTAGCGACCAGCGTGGTGCGGGCTGCGTGGGCGACTCGCGTGTGCGCAGGGCGGCACCCACGAGGCTTGCAGTCTACCCCCCGCTGCCGCGTCTCAGTTCGGTCAGCACGGCCTTGGCGATGGCCTTGAGGGTCTCGAAAACGCCCACGCCAGTGGTGGCGCGGGCTTCGAACTCGGGCACGTTGGTCGGATTGATCGCGGCGTGCAGCTCGGCCACCGACGCGGCGTTAGGCAAGTCCCGCTTGTTGTACTGAATGATGAACGGGAGCTTGTCCAGGTCATAGCCCTGCTCGATCAGGTTCTGGCGCAGGTTGTCCATCGACTCGATGTTCGCCTCCATGCGCTCAATCTGCGAGTCGGCCACAAAGATCACGCCGTCGACGCCCTTGAGGATCAGCTTACGACTGGCGTCATAGAAAACCTGGCCCGGCACGGTGTAGAGGTGAAAGCGCGTCTTGAACCCTCGAATCTCGCCCAAAGACAAAGGCAGAAAGTCGAAGAACAGCGTCCGCTCTGTCTCAGTCGCCAGCGAGATCATCTTCCCCTTCGCTTCGGGGCTGGTCTTGGCATAGATGAACTGAAGGTTCGTGGTTTTTCCACCGAGACCAGGGCCGTAGTACACCAGCTTGCAGTTGATCTCGCGGGATGAGTAGTTGATGAAGCTCATCGGGGGCGACAGTTAGTCGTTGAAGAGCTTGTCGATGTCAGCGTCGGTGATCTCGTTGAGGATGGACGGCCCTGTGTGGGCAGCGGCCTTCTTTGCCACCTGCTCGAAGATACGCGCCATCTCTTCAGTCGCCTTCCTGACGCGAAGGCGAACCAGGCCGAGGGAGGATCGCTCGTCGAACAAGACCACGAGAATGGCACGGCCGGCCACCAGAGTGATGTGCACGTGGGTCTTCTCGCCCTCGTGGAACTGGCTGGTGAAATCCTTCTCGCGCAAAATCTTGGAAATGCCGCCCGTGGCCGCCACGTTGCCCGCAGTCAGCGATGACAGCGAGGTCACGTCGATCTCGCCCACCTCGCCGGCCTCGGCAATGGGTTGTCCGTCGCGGCCGATGAGAAGCACGGCCTTGCCGTTGGCATCTCGGTGAAGGCGCTGACAGACAGAAGCGATCTGTCGTTGCTCCTCTGGGAACATCACATCAGGGCCGCTCATCTGGCTGTCTAGACTCCTTCGCGCCGGGTCAAGCTGAAATTAGCAGGACTTGCAACCATTAACATCGACGCGCACAGGCTTTCAAGGGATGGAATCGCTGGCATTTTCTCCCACATCTGGGAACGGGAGTGAAGGGCAGCTTATCAGGTATCTGGGCTCGGCGACAGACAACCGGGCTGCCTACATCTCCCTGCGCCCATCTATCGCGCGTGAAAGGGTCAGGCGATCGGCGTACTCCAGCTCGCCGCCCATGGGCACGCCCGTGGCGATACGGCTGCAGCGCACGCCGAGCGGCCGCAGCAATTTGGCCAGATACACCGCCGTGGTTTCGCCTTCCACACTCGGGTTGGTGGCGATGATGACCTCTTTGATGTCGCCGCTGCAGCGTTTGACCAACTCCGCGACGCGCAGGTCGTCGGGACCGATGCCGTCCAGAGGCGACAGCACCCCGTGCAAGACGTGGTAGCGACCCCGGTACCCACCCGCGCGTTCGACGGCCAAGACGTCCTGAGGCTGCGCGACCACGCACACCATCGATGAATCGCGGCGGGCGTCGCGACAGATGGGACAGGGATCCTGTTCGGTGAAATCCCAGCACACACTGCAGAAACTGATCTTGGCTCGCATGTCGCCGATGGCCGCAGCCAATGCCGCCGCGTCTTCCGGGGGCGCGCGCAGAATATGAAAGGCCAAACGCGCGGCGGTTTTCTCGCCCACACCAGGCAATTTGCCCAGCTCGGCCACCAGACGCGCGATGGGACTTGGGCTACTCATTCACTCGCGCCCCCTGGCGGCATGGCCAAGCCCCCAGCTACGCGCGCCAGGTCTTCCTGCGCCACCTGCCGCGCCCGTTCCAGCGCCAGGTTCACCGCCCCCACCAGCAAGTCCTCGATCATCTTCTTGTCGGCGCCCGCCATCAGCGACGGCTCGATGGTGATGGACAGCACTTCGCTGCGGCCATTGACCACGCAGCGGACCAGGCCGCCTCCGGTCTCGGCCTCGACCTGTTTGTCACCCAGGGCGTCCTTGGCCTGAGTGAGCTGTTCCTGCACGCGTTGCCAGGTCTCCATGAGGTTACGCAGGTTGGGTCCGTCGCTCATGGTGTCTTGATCTCCTTGGGCGCAACGCCGAACAGCTCCTGCGCCTTGCGAATCATGGGATGCTCGCGCGCCTCGGTTTCGCGCTGGTGCTGGTCGACCTGGGCTGCCTCGGCTTCGCGGCCGACCTCGGAACGCACCAGCGGCAGCACCTTGCCCGTCGCCATCTTCAATTCGACCCGAGTGGCCGTGCCGGTGATCTGGGTCAGTGCGCGTTCCACTTCGGCCTTGAACCGGGCGGTCTGATCCAGGGCAAACTTCTGCGAAAACTGCAGGCTGACCGCGCCGCCTTCCCAGCCACCCACCTCGGCGTGGTCCAAGGCCGCGGCCATGGCGGGCCGATGGCCGAACGACTCGCGCACCCGACGCCACACTTCGGCGATGTCTGAGTGGGGCGACAGCGACGAAGCCGGTGATGCTGGGGACGCGGGCGGTGCTATCTGGCGTGCAGGCGGTGCGCTCCGGGGTCGCGGCTCCGACGGCGCGGACCGCGCCGGAAGTGCGCCAGCCCCACCCAGTCGGCCCTCCAGCTTCTCCAGTCGATCGAGCAGGTCGCCGAGAGGAAGCATGGGTTCGGCGTTGCACAGATCCACCAACGCCATTTCCAGCAACAGGCGCGGCGTCTGCGACCGCGCAGCATCCTCCACAGCGCGAGCCCAGCGATCGAAGAGCGAAGTCGCCAGGTCCTTGCCAGCCTTGCTGGCCAGCGTCTTGGTCTCGGCGGCTTCCTCGGCGGTCGCGTCGATCAAATCTTCGGCGTCGGGAACCGCGCCCATCAGCTCGATGTCGTGCAGAAACCCGAGAAAAGCCCGCGCCATCTGCATGAGGTCCACGCCGCGGTCGACTGCATCGGCCACCTGCCGCAGGGTCTGCGCCACGTCGCGCGCCAGCACCTTGTCCGCCAGTTGAAAGAGCAGGCGGCGGTCCGCCACGCCCAGCACCTCGGCCACCTTTTCGCGGGTCAGCGTCTCGTCGCCCACGTAGGCCACCACCTGGTCGAGCAGCGAAAGCCCGTCGCGCACCGAGCCCGCTGCCTCGCGCGCCACCAAGCGCACGGCGTCCGGCTCGCAGGCAATCTTCTCGTTGCTCAGGATGCGCGTCAGGTGCTCGGCCAGCACCTTGCTGGGCAGCAACTTGAAGTCGTAGCGCTGGCAGCGCGACATGATGGTCGCGGGGATCTTGTGCACCTCGGTGGTGGCGAAGATGAACACCACATGCTCGGGCGGTTCCTCCAGTGTCTTGAGCAGCGCATTGAAGGCGCTCGTCGACAGCATGTGAACCTCGTCGATGATGTACACCTTCTTGCGCGCCTCGGCCGGCAAGTAGCGCACACCTTCGCGCAACGCCCGCACATCATCCACACCCGTGTTGGACGCCCCGTCGATCTCTTGCACATCCACCGACTGCCCGCTGGAGATGGACTGGCAGATGGCGCAGGTCCCGCAGGGAGTGGCGGTCGGCCCCTGCGCGCAGCAGAGCGCCTTGGCCAGGATGCGCGCAGCGCTGGTCTTGCCAATGCCACGCGCGCCGGTGAACAGGAAGGCGTGGTGCACGCGGCCCATGTTGATGGCGTTGGTCAACGTGCGCGCCACATGCTCTTGCCCGAGGAGATCCTCAAACTTCTGTGGCCGGTACTTGCGCGCGAGAACCAGGTAAGACATGCACGCATATTCTGAACACAACCCGCGACAGTCAACAGGCGAATCGAACCCGCCAGGCCCAAGGTGCGTCGTACGCGGTACAGCCACCACGGTGGCGTGCTATCGTAGGGTGGTCATGACGGCGAACTACACAGTGGTGATCGAGCGCGAGGATGACGGCCGGTATTCGGCCTACGTGCCGGATCTGCCGGGCTGCACGTCAATGGGGCAAACGCGCCGCGAGGCTGCGGCAAACACACGCGAGGCCATCGCCTGCTATCTGGAGGGGCTGCTCAAGTTGAAACGTCCCATCCCAAAGCCGCGGGCTTCGTTCCCGACCATTAGGGTCAAAGCCGCGTGAGCCACTATCCCCAGGTCGGTGGTGCGCGCCTGGTGCGCGCTCTTGGCCGTGCCGGGTTCGTCGAAGTCCACGGCAAGGGCAGCCACGTCATGGTGGTTCACCGGGATGATCCCACACGGGTCGCGGTGGTTCCGGTCCACAAGGGCCAGACGCTTCCTCTTGGTACGCTGCGATCCATCCTGAAGGCGGTGCGGCTGGACGTGGACGAACTGCGCGCCCTGCTGTGACGGGCCTTGCGCCCTTCTCGACCCGCTGCACCAAGATCCCTTGCCCAATTGTGCTACCTGTAGCACAATTGAGACGTCATGAAGACTGCGGGCATTCGCGAAGCGCGCCAGGGGCTGTCATCGCTGGTAGCGGAGGTGCGCAAGGGCAGGGAAATCGTGCTGACCGAGCATGGCCGGCCGGTGGCCCGGCTGGTGCCCTTGCGCGACGAAGCGCCCAGCGCCTTCCGCAGCCACAGACGCTTTCGGGCGGCCGCCGGCCAAAACGTGGCCCCCCTGTCGCTTGCAATAGCGGAAGACCGTGCAGATCGAAGCTAGCCCGCTGTATCTGGACACCAGCGCGCTTGCCAAGATCTACGTCCAGGAGCCAGACAGCGACGCACTCGACGCGGCCTTGACCGGGCGGCGCGACCTTCTGATCTCGGAACTGGCGTTGACCGAGCTGACCGCGGCGCTCGCTCGCCGCATGCGTGAAGGGCAGGTCGACGCTGCCGCCGGCCGCCGCATCTATCAGCAGCTTCTCCGCGACGTGCGCGCGGGCGAGTATCGGTTGCTCGACCTGACTTCAGCCACCCACCGCGAGGCAGAGCGCTTGCTCCTGACCCTCGGACGTCACGCGCCCCTGCGCGCGGCGGACAGCCTGCACCTGGCCGCAGCCGCCCTTGCTGACGATCGCGCCCTGGTCACGTATGACCGCCTTCTGCACGCCGCCGCATTGGCCATGGGGGCGTTCGAGGTCGTTCCAGCCCGGTTGGCTCCGGCCCGGTAGCTCGCATTTTTTCACGGTCCCTTGACCGCAAACCCGTATGTGTACACAATAGTATACACGAGTGCGCCACCGGATCGAATTCGCCGACGAAGCTGTGGAGGAAATTGAAGCCCTGCGTCCCTACGACGCCGAGAGAATCCTCGACGCCATCGAAGCATCTCTCCGACACGAACCGATGCGGATCAGTCGACAGCGTAGGCCCGTGTATCCCATTGGCTTGCCCACAAAGGTCGGAATCACATGGGAACTGCGCGTGGGCGAGTATCGGGTCTTCTATGACGTGGAGGGCAACGGGGTGATCGTGATCCGCATCGTCAGGAAGGGCAGACGCACAACAGAGGAGTCTTTGACATGAAAGTCGTGAATATTCGTGAAGCCAGAGCAACGCTGGCATCACTCATCGAGGAAGCGCAGAACGAGCCGGTCTGCCTTGCAAGGCAGGGCAAACCGGTCGCCGTTCTGCAGGGGGTGGAGGGGAATGATCTGGAAACGGTCTTGCTCGAACATTCGCGTACGTTCTGGGAGGAGATCGAAAGACGACGCAAGTCGCCGCGGCCCAGGCGCTCCCTGGAGGCCGTTCGCAGCCGACTACTTCGCCGACGACGGCGTGCTGGGTAGCGCAGCAGACGAACCTCCGTTTGACGCGAGTTGGGCTGGGGTCTACGCTACCAGTGTCTGCTGTGTGGCTCTGACGTCGTAGGACTATTGAGAACAAGCTGGTGCGCGTGACTACACTGGAACTCAACCTGGCGGCCATGCGAACCCCTCGTGGGTTCGCGTGGTAGGAGAAATCCGTCGTGCCGGCTGAGCCTTCCATGGACGCGCTAGTCGGCAGCGTGCTCGAAGGCGCGTATCGCATCACGCGCCTCATCGGCGAAGGCGGCATGGGCGCGGTGTACGAGGCGGTGCAGCTTCGGCTCAACAAGCGCGTGGCCATCAAGCTGATGGCGCGCGATCTGGCCGCCAATCGCGAAGCGCTGGCGCGCTTCCATCGCGAGGCCGAGATCACGTCACACCTTGGCCACCCCCACCTGGTGAACGTCATCGATTTCGGCCAGGCCGAATCTGGCGAGCCCTACCTGGTGATGGAATATCTGGAGGGTGAGGATCTCGACCACCGCCTGCGTCGCGTGGGTCGCATGCAGATCGAGGCCGTTGTCCACGTGGTCAGGCAGGTCGCCTCGGCGCTCAATGCCGCCCACGACCAAGGTGTCGTTCACCGCGATCTCAAGCCCGGGAACGTGTTTCTGCTGCAAGTTCCGGGCGAGCCCGATTTCGTGAAAGTGCTCGACTTCGGCATTTCCAAGATGAAGGCGGCGCGCACGCAACTGACCAGCGCATCGGCCGTCATGGGCACGCCGAACTACATGTCGCCCGAGCAAGCTACAGGCATGCTCGAAGAAATCGATCAGCGCACGGACCAGTGGGCTCTGGCCTGCATAACTTGGGAAATGTTGCTCGGTCGCGGGCCATTCGTGGCTGATGAGGTGGCCGCGCTGCTGTACCAAATCATCAACCTCGACCCGCATCCCCTGGCGCCACGGGTGCCGGGCCTGCCGCCGGCTGTCGAGTCGGTGTTGCGACAAGCATTGAGCAAACGGCCGACGGAGCGGTTCGCGTCGATGCGGGAGTTTTCCCGCGCCTTGGAAGCCGCCACATTTGGCCGGGCCGCCGATGCCACACCGACGCCGGTGGCGCTGGTGCCGACGACCGGGGCAACCGTCGGGTACGGCACAACGCCGGTTGCGCCAACACCCGCGCCGCAGTCCGCTGTTGCGCGAATGCCGCGGAACGCGCGCAAGCCAGACGACGATGCGATTGAGGTGCTGCCGCGGAATCGGATCAAGCCGATTCATGCCATGGTTGCGGCGATCGGCGTGCTGCTGCTGCTCGGGGCGTTCCTGTTGTGGCGTTCGGGCTCCGCCCCAAAGCCAGCACCAACCAAGTCACCCACAACTTCCGCCAAGCCAGCGCCCGTACCGACAGTCACGCCGCTGCCCGTCCCAGCACCTCCGCCACCCGTGGCCGCAACGTCGGAACCTGCGCCCATGCCACCCGCGCGGGGAGGTTTGCCCAAGCCTCCTGCTGCCAGGCGGCCGCAACCTGCCTTGGCCCCGACCGGCGAACCGGGCTCCAGTCCCCGCGCCAAGCAATGGCATGATCCGTTCGCAGAAGACCCCGGCGTTCCGCCTGGGGCACAGAAAACAAGGGAGCCTGTTTCGCCGCCCGCGGCTGAGCCGGCTCCCGCCCGGAAACCCCAACGCCCCAATCGCCACCTGATCGAGGAGCTATGACCATGTGTACGACCTCTTTCATCCTGCTCGCGATTCTCGCGCAAGCCTCGCCGCTGACCGCCGACCCGCAGGCCAAAGCCCAGGCTCAGGAGCTGCTGGGCCAGGGCACAAAACTCTACCAGCAGGGCGATGTCGGCGGCGCGCTGGAGAAGTTCAACGCCGCCTACGCCGCCTACCCATCGCCCAAGCTGATGTTCAACATCGGTCAAGCCAACCGTGATCTCAGCCGGCCGGTTGAGGCGATAGAAGCGTTCCAGCGCTTCTTGGCAGAGGCCACCGATGCGTCTCCCGAGACGATTGCGGATGCGAACAAGTCGGTAATTGAGTTGCGGAAGAAGCTGGGAAAGATTCGCATCGACTGTGAAACGCCGGGCGCAGAGGTGAGCGTTGACGGCAAACCCGTGGGCCTGACACCGCTGCCTGAGCTGATCTGGGCCACGCCCGGCCGACACCAGGTCACGGCCAGCCACGCAAACATGGCCCCCGCGATTGAGAATGTGGAGGTTCAGGCGGGTTCGGCAGGCACCGTGACTATGCGGCTGCTTCCTCTCGCGGGCGCCTTGCCCGCCCCGGCACCCAAGCCTGCGCCGGCTTTCGACGTACAGGCTGCGCCACCGACCGGCGACGCCAGCCAGGGCTGGTGGCTGGGCAGAAAATGGACATGGGTGGCAACCGGCTCGACGGTGCTGCTGGCGGCAGGCGCGATCACAGCCGGGGTCTTGATGCAGGAGAAGTTCGACAGCCTGAAGAGTTCCTGCGGCGCGGGCAATTTGCTCCGCCCTGGTTGTCCCCAGAGCGACATCGACTCGGTCAGTTCGCGCCAGACCACGGCCAACGTCTTATGGGGATTGACCGCCGCCGCCGCTGTAACCGCCGGCGTGCTGTTCTACTTCGAAGGGAAACCGGTGAGCGCAGCGCCGATGGCGGGTGGCGCGACTGGCTTTGTGGCAAGCGTGAGGTACTGACCGTGAAGGTGCTTTCATCGCCTTGTGTCTGCGTGATCGCCGTGCTGGCTGGGGGCTGCTCCTTCGACGCCAGCCAACTGCGGGCTCTTGCGGACGGATCCGTCGAGCCGCTCGCCGTGCGCGACGCTGGCGCGGCTGGCAGCGGCGGCAACACTACCGGCGCGCCCGACGCTCCAGCCGTCACGGGCGGTAACGGTGGTTCCGCTGCAACGGGCGGAGTTGCGGGCGCAGGCGGAACCAATGGTGCAGGCGGAATCGGCGGCGCCGGTGGCACTACGACCAGCCCCACAGGAGGCACCGTCGGTTCCAGCGGCGGGAGCACAGGCGCCGCAGACGCTGGCACACCCTTGGGCGTACTGTCGATTGACAAGGTTACTCTGACCTTCGGGAGTGTTGACGTCGGCGCGACCAGCGCCACACAGATCGTCACCGTGACCAACTCAGGGTCCAAGCCGGTCGCAATCGTTCCGAGCATCACTGGGTCGGGCGCGTTCAGCATCGCGCAGACCTGTGGCTCCGTCCCGGCGGCAGGCAGTTGTGCCATCTGGGTCGTCTTCACTCCGACGGCGACCGGGCCGGCGAGCGGAGCCTTGTCGATTTCCAGCACACTGGCGGTCAGCCTGAGCGGCAGTGGCGTGGCCCAGGGCAGTTTCAACATGGTCGGTGTCAACCTGGGCGACAAGGTGGCGACGAACACCTCCGTCTCTGGGGCGGTCACCGTCACGGCCACGTTTTCTGTCACCAACCTCTTCTGCACGGTGAACGGCGTGGATCTGACGGCTGACCCCGCCAGGGTCTGCCCGGCCGCTCTGGCTGCCAACGCTTCCTGCACGGTCGGCTTCACCTTCAAGGCGACCTCGTCAGGTTCGAAGACCGACTCGGTGGTGTGCAGCGCCGCTGGGTCGACCAAGACGGCTGTGGTTACGGCCACGGTCCTTGACCCGGCCAAGCTGGTGCTCAGCCCGCCCTCGACCACTTTCCAGACCCCGAACGCGACCCAGAGCGATCCGGTGGCCTTCGGCGTTGCCAATACGGGCGGTCTGCCGACCGGCCCGATCTCGGCGACCCTGACCGGCACCAACGCGGACCAGTTCGCGATCTCCACCCCGGGATGCCTTACGCCCCTGGCCGGGTCTGCCAATTGCTCGTTGCAGGTTGTGTGCAAGCCGACCACCGTGGGGACGAAGAGCGCAAGTCTGCAGATTGCGGACAGCAGCGGCGCTGCGACCTCGGTCACGGCCGTCCTGACCTGCGTCTCGGTCGGCCCCGCCACCCTCACGGTGACCGGCACGGCCAACCTCGGTTCAGTCCTCATCGGCAGCACGGGCACGGCCCAGACCTTCACAGTGAAGAATACTGGAACCACGGCCTCGGGCGCGCTCGCGCTCGCCGTCACCGACCCAGAATTCGTGATGAGCGCTGACACCTGCACCGGGATCTCGCTCGCAGCAGCCGGAACCTGCACCGTCAACGTGGCCCTCAAGCCGGCCGCGATTGGTGCGTTGACCGCGATGCTCACCGTGACTGCGCCCAGCGCAAACCCTGGCTCTATCCAGCTTTCGGGCATCGGCCTGCCCCCAGGCGCGCTGACAGTGTCGCCGAGTTCGTACGATTTCGGCTCCATCTCGATTAATGCGGTCAGCGCCGACGCAACCTTCACCATCACAAACAGCGGTGGCGCGGCCACCGGCCCGCTCACTGTTTCGGCTCCGGGCAATGGCTTCGTGGTCGCGGGCAATGGCTGCGCCGCCGGCCTGGCGCCTGCCAAGACCTGCGCGCTTGCTGTCCACTTCGCACCGACACTGGTTGGCAACGCGACGGGAACCGTGACCATTGGTGATGGGACGGTCTCCGGAACCCTGACTGTGCACGGAACTGGCACACAAAACACTTCAACCTGCACGCCTGTGCCCAAGAGCACCGGCGGTATCGCTTGTCCCGGCGGCCTCTGCACGGTTGGAGCCTATAGTGGCTACGATTTCACCTTCAGTGACAAGATAGCTTCTTCCGTCTGCATGTTGCCGAACAGTCTCTGCGCAGCGGGCACCGTCGGCGCGCAGAATCCGGCCGGCGGCTACACGGTTTGGGGAGCTGGCATCTTATTCAGTCTCTCAACGCTCACCACCGCCACCACCGAGATGCCGGTTCAGCTCGCGGGAACGGGTGTGACGGTCACGGTCACCAGCCTTCCCACCAATGCGGACATGCGCCTGCAGGTGAAGCACTTCGTCGGCGCCACAGGAACGACCTATTGTGCCATTATGACCACAGCGACGCAGACCATTCCTTGGACCAGTTTCAATACGATGTGTTGGTCTCCATCCTCCGGCGTGGCGCTGACCGGGCCGCCCAACACATCGAACTTCCAGTTCCAGGCCAGCTCACGTCCCACGGCTGGCTCGTTCGACTTCTGCGTGACCTCCCTGTCTTTCCAGTAGCCTGACGCCGCGCCGAGGGCATCCATGAGAGCACTCAACTCCTTGTCAGCACGCTTCGCCATCCCTGGTTCTTACCTGATCGCCGCTCTGGCGGCGGCGTGTTCCTTCGACGCCAGCCAACTGCGGACCTTGCCGTCGAGCGCTCCTGGTGGCGCCGTCGAGCCCGACTCTGGCGCATCTGGCAGCGGTGGCAACATCGCCAGTCCACCCGACGCTCCCATCGCCATTGGCGGCAGTGGTGGCACTACCGCAGGTCCATTCGACGCTCCTGCCGCCACGGGCGGCAGCGGTGGTTCCGCCACCAATCCGCCAGACGCTCCCACCGCCGCTGGCGATGCCAGGATGCGGGATGCCCCTGGCGTTCAGTCGGATGCACCTATCGGTGGATCGGGTGGCATCGCGGGCGGGATTGGCGGCGGCACGAGCACCGGGGGCTCTGCGGCTAGCGTTGGCGGCTCGACAGCCAGCAGCGGCCGCTCGACCGCCGGGAGCGGCGGTGCGACCAGCACCGGCGGCACGACCGGCTCTGGCGGCGCTGCCAGCGTGGGGGGCGCAAGCAACACCGGGGGCGCAGCCAGCACTGGCGGCGGGAGTGGCACTGGCGCAGCCAGCACGCAAGACGCGGGCTACGGCGACGCCCCCATCATCCTCAACGGAACCTGCCTCTCCAACGGCAAGCCGGCACGCACAGGAACGGTGTGCCGGTTGGCTACTGATGTGTGCGACGTCTCCGAGACCTGCGACGGCATCAGCACGGCTTGTCCCCTCGACAAGTTCGTGGCTGCCACCGAAGTCTGTCGCCCCACGGCCGGCGCCTGCGATGTGGC
>PLNW01000030.1 GCA_003142855.1 Myxococcales bacterium | reverse complement strand
CGGCGGGAGTAGACGAAGCCCCCGGCGCCAGGGCTCGCGACCCGGGCACCCACAACGGGCGCGGCCACTTGCCCTGGACAGTCCACCGCTCAGAGTTGTCGGCAAGGCCCAGCCGTGGTTGCCGGCACCGAGCTGAAAGGCTTCGGCCAGTAAACCGTCGAACCGCTTGCGGAAATCGCCCCGGTGTCGCGCCAAGAAGACGCGGCGGACTTTCACGCTCAGCACGGCCCTGCCTCGCCCATGCAGGTGCGCTCAGTCGGTCACGCGGTGGACGCTGATGCGCCAGGATCCGACGCGCAGTTCAAGGCCTCCGCCCGGCAACGGCGAGGACGCAGGCGCCGCTTGACGGTCGACCACCGACAGTACCTGCGGTGCCGCCATGACCGCGCCGCCAGCGTGAGCCGCCGACCTCCAGTACCTGGTCTGGCTCCACGAGACACCGCAGGCGCTTTCCTATTGTCTCGGATCTCACGAGAAGAAGGTCAACCTTGGGGAGGTCTGGTCGATGAATTATGTACTTGAACATTATGCTTGCAGGCATAATTATTGGCCTTCATGGAATTCGTCGGCCGCAACGCGGAAATGGAACGATTGGACGGCCTGTGTCGGCGCCGCCACGGGGGCCTGGCCGTCTTGACTGGGCGACGGCGGGTCGGGAAGACGCGCCTGCTGGTCGAATGGAATCGACGGCATGGCGGCCTGTACACGGTGGCGGACCAGTCGGCACCGGAGATACAGCGACGCTACTTCTGCGAGGCGCTGGCAAGCAGGTTCCCCGTTTTCCAGGAGGCCACATTTCGCGACTGGCGTTCGATTCTAAAAGCGCTGGCCCAGCAAGCCGAGGCGGACCACTGGAAGGGACCCGTGATTCTGGACGAGTTTCCATTCCTGGTCACCAGCAGCCCTGAGCTTCCTAGTGTCTTGCAGCACTGGATCGATCAGGAGGCCGTGCACGCCGGCTTGGTGGTGGCTATCGCCGGGTCGAGTCAGCGGATGATGCACGGCTTGGTCCTCGACTCTTCGGCTCCGCTGTACGGGCGGGCCGTAGAAATGATCGAGGTCAAACCGCTGCGCATGGCTGATTTTACTGCCGCCACTGGCATCTCTGATCCTGTCACCTGCGTGAAGGCCTACACTGCTTGGGGAGGCATTCCACGCTACTGGGAGCTGGCAGAGCCCTTTGCGTCCCGCGTGGACGAGGCGGTGGACCGTTGTGTTTTGGATCCTCTCGCGCCACTGCACGCCGAGCCCGACCGGCTGCTGCTGGACGAGGTACCGCCCGCGTTGGCGCTACGGCCGATTCTCGACGCGATCGGGCTGGGCGCGCATCGTCCCAGCGAAATCGCCGCACGCATTGGGCAGCCGCCCACCTCGCTGGCTCGTCCCCTTACGCGTCTTGCCGAAATGGGCTTGGTCCATCGCGAGGTTCCTTTCGGGGAGAGCGAGAAAGCGGCCAAGCGGGCGCTCTATCGCATAGCCGATCCGTTCATGCGGCTGTGGTTCAGAACCGTAGCGCCCCATCGCGCACTCTTGGCCCAGGCGCCGGCGGCCGTGCGGCGGAAGCTATGGGAAGGCGCCCGGCCCGGCCTCTCCGCAGCGGCGTGGGAGGAGCTGTGCCGGCAGAGTGTGGCTCTCGTGGCGGGCTCGCGTACGCCGCTGGCCCGCAGAGGGCCGTGGCTGCCGGCGGGGCGATACTGGCAAGGGAAAGGCCCAGAGTGGGATGTGGTCAGCCGCGCACTCGATGGCAAGTGCGGGTTGCTCGGCGAGGTGAAATGGTCCGAGCGGCCCGTCCGGCCAGCGGAGCTGCGTCGGGTTGCGGGCGAGCTTCGGCGCAAGGGAGTGCCGCCCGCTTTGTCCGAGGCTTCCGAAATCGTCTACTGCCTGTTTGTGCCCACGAGCGAGGGCGGCGAGAAGGAAATCGAGGGGATGTTGGTCATTGATGCGGCGGCAGTGACGGCTGCGGGGGCCTAATCTCTCTCCCCAGTTGTGCAAGCCAAGCAGGCGAAATCTCTGGCATTCGGCCGCTGCCGCACAATTGGGTTTGTTTCTAAGTGCTTGTCTTCTATTGGGTCATGCGAAAAATCGCACTCTAGAGGCCGTGGGTTCGATCCCCATCAGCTCCACAGAATCATTGGACTTTTCTTCGCCGCAAGATGGCGTGGGAACGATTGGAGCCGAATCGTTCCGCATTCTAGAGTTGTGATCGCCCCCTCTGCCCAGGACGCTCATCACCCGCCGTTGATGGGAATTCGCCACCCGGTCGTCCGAGCGCCGTCGGGCGACCGATCCTGGGCAGAGGGTGAACGCGAAGTCGTGGTCGCGCGCGAGCACGCCCACGTCGGGCACGCGATCGGCATCGGAGCGAGGGCAGCCTCGTCCAGCGGGCGGAGGTTCCCGGATGACCGCTTGGCGAAGGACAGGCAGCTATGCTGAATTATGTCCTTGAACATTATGCTTCCAGGCATAATTATTGACCAGCATGGAATTCGTCGGCCGCAACCAGGAAATGGAACGTTTGGACGGCCTGTGTCGGCGTCGCCACGGAGGACTGGCCGTCTTGACTGGGCGACGGCGCGTCGGGAAGACGCGCCTGCTGGTCGAATGGAATCGACGGCATGGCGGCCTGTACACGGTGGCGGACCAGTCGGCACCGGAGATACAGCGGCGCTACTTCTGCGAGGCGCTGGCAAGCAGGTTCCCCGTTTTTCAGGAGGCCACATTTCGCGACTG
>PLNW01000070.1 GCA_003142855.1 Myxococcales bacterium | reverse complement strand
GCGGCCCGGATCGTCGGCCGTCGCTGCCTCGGTGGTTTGAGGCAACGCTTCATTAGCTTACGACGATATTGACAATCTTGCCGGCAACGACGATGACCTTGCGCACGGTCTTGCCTTCCAGGTGCTTGGCTACATTGGGCACGGCCATCGCCTTGGCGCGCACCTCGGCCTCGGGCGCGTCGCGCGCGATCTGGACATCGCCGCGCAACTTGCCGTTCACCTGCACACCCAAGGTCACCACCGCGTCGATGGTCAGCGCCTCGTCGTAGCTGGGCCACGCGGCTTGCAGCAGGAAGCCCCGCTGGCCGAGTTTCTCCCAGGCCTCGTCGCCCAGGTGGGGCGCAAAGGGCCCAAGCAGCTTGATGAGCGTCAGCATATCCTCGCGCGTGGCACCGCTGCTGGTGAGTTCGTTCAAATACTCCATCATCGCGGCCACCGCCGTGTTGAAGGCCATGCGATCCAGATCGCCGGTCACCTTCTTGATGGTCTTGTGGCGCAGGCGCAGGTGCGCATCAGTGGCCGGCGCTGGCTTCTCGTTCAATTCTTCCACCAGACGCCACACGCGTTTCAAAAAACGCGCGCAGCCCTCGATGGCGCGTGCGTCCCAGGGTTTGGGCAGCTCGAACTCGCCCATGAACATCTCGTACAGGCGCAACACATCCGCGCCGTACTCGGCCACCACGTCGTCGGGGTTGATGCCGTTGAGCTTGGTTTTGGCCATCTTGTCCACAGCTGCCTTGAGCTTCTCGCCTGTGGCCTTGAGAATGACGTCATCGCCGCGCAGCTCGATCTCGCTGCGGTCGTGGTAGCGGCCCAGGGCATCCTGGTACGAATAGGCGAGCACCGTGCCCTGGTGGCGCAGTTTCTTGAAAGGCTCTTTGGTCGACACATATCCCAGGTCGAAGAGCACCTTGTGCCAGAAGCGCGAATAGAGCAGGTGCAGGACCGCGTGCTCGGCACCGCCCACGTAGAGATCGACCGGCTGCCACTGCTTCTCGGCCTGTTGGGACCAGGGCTCGCGATCGGCCTTGGGGTCGAGGTAGCGCAGGTAGTACCAGCAGGATCCCGCCCACTGAGGCATGGTGTTGGTTTCGCGTCGGGCCGGGCCGCCACAGGTCGGGCAGGTGGTCTTGACCCAGGATTCGATCCCGGCCAAAGGCGATTCGCCAGTGCCGGTGGGCTGGTAGCGCTCGACCTCGGGCAGGGTCACGGGCAGTGCCGATTCGGGCACCGGCACTGTGCCGTGCGTGGGACAGTGAACGATGGGGATGGGCTCGCCCCAGTAGCGTTGCCGGGAAAACACCCAGTCGCGCAACCGGTAGCTGACCATGGCGCGGCCCAGCCCGCGGGCTTCGAGCTGCCCGGTGACCTTGGCTTTGGCCTCGGCCGTGGGCAGGCCGTCGAGATCGCCTGAATCGATCGCGATGCCCTCGTCGCAAAAGGCCTGGCCCGCTTCGGGCGTGCGGCCGTCGGCGGGCCGCACCACCGGGCGGATGGGCAGATTGAACTTGCTGGCGAATTCGTAGTCGCGCTGATCGTGCGCCGGCACTGCCATGATCGCACCGATGCCATAGCTGGAAAGAACATAGTCGGCGATCCACACCGGCGTTTTCTCGCCATTGACCGGATTGATGGCAAAGGCGCCGGTGAACGCGCCGGTCTTTTCTTTGGCCAGGTCGGTACGTTCCAGATCGCTCTTGCGGCGGGCAGCGACCTGATACGCGCGCACGGCGGCCTGCTGTGCCGGCGTGGTCAAGCTGTCGACCAGCGGGTGTTCAGGGGACAGCACCATGTAGGTCGCGCCGTACAGGGTATCGGGCCTGGTTGTGAACACCTTGATCTCGTCGCTGCCCGGCGAGCCGTCGGGGCCGACGACCTTGAAGATCGCCTCGGCTCCGTCGGAGCGACCGATCCAGTTGTGCTGCATGGCCAGGGTGGACTCGGGCCAGTCCAGTTCCGCCAAGTCTTCCAACAGGCGGTCCGCGTAGCGCGTGATGCGCAGCAACCACTGGCGCATGTCTTTGCGCTCGACCGCGCTGCCACAGCGCTCGCAGCAGCCCTGCGTGACTTCTTCATTGGCCAGCCCGGTCTTGCACGAGGGGCACCAGTTGATGGGCACCGTGCCCTCGTAGGCCAGGCCCTTCTTGAAGAGCTGCAAGAAGATCCACTGCGTCCACTTCACGTATTGGGGATCGGTGGTGTTGATCTCGCGATCCCAGTCGTAGGCAAAGCCGATCGAGTCGATCTGGCGGCGGAAGTTGGCGATGGCCTTCTCGGTGGTCACGCGCGGATGGATGCCGGTCTTGATGGCGTAGTTCTCGGCCGGCAGACCGAAGGCGTCCCAGCCCATGGGATGCAGAACGTTCCAGCCCTGCATGCGCTTCCAGCGTGTGATGATGTCGGTGGCGGTGTAGCCCTCGCAGTGGCCCACGTGCAGACCCGCGCCCGAGGGATAGGGAAACATGTCCAGCGCGTAGAACTTGGGCCGCTGGGGATCGAAGGTGGTCTGGTGCAGGCGGGCCTCGCGCCAGCGGGCCTGCCACTTGGGTTCAACGGAGCGATGGTCGTAGGGCATGGGGGTGCGAAGTCTACACCACCCTTGCGTCGATCAATCGGACGTCATGCGATCCGCCGCACCCGCGTCCGGAGGCATCGGCAGCGGCGGCAACCCGACCAGCTCGCGCCGCCGCTCGAACAGCGTGCGTCCGAAGAGAAAGGCGGTCAGGCAGGGATGCGGGGCCAGAGCGATGGTCTTTCCGGCGGCGCGCAACTCGACGTTCTCGTCGGCTACCACCCAGCGCGTGCTGAGTTTCTCGGCCCAGCGCACCTCCAGTTCGACTTGTGTGGCAGTCATCATCGCGGCCGGCAGCGGCTTCCAATTCTCCAGCAGCAGGCGCCGCAGCGCCGGCAAGCTGGTGTTTTCCCCGAACAGATAGCTGCTGCGACCGCCTAGTGTCTTCTCGCTGTCGCTGGTCTGAATTTCGTCGGAATGAACCAGCGCGGGCGGCCGCTCCCGACCGCGCGCCAGATCGTCGAAGTAGTCCTGCACGTGGCACTGGTCGTCGAGGATGACCTCGCGAGGCGGAACCTTGGCGAGATCGCGGCGCACGCTTACGGCGCAGCCGACCAGCGCTGCCACCATGAGTACGGCAGCGCCGGTCGCGCCGGCCACTAGTCTTTTCTTGACCATAGGCGATATGCTCTCACTATCGAGCGACCGAGGGCGTTCCTTTAGCCCGCTATCAACACGACCTGCGAATTTCACGGGCCGACCTCCGGCGCACTTTCGCCAGCCTCTTCGGAAGGCCCGTAGTCCACGCCCGGTTTGGGCAAGTAGGCATCGATTGGTCGCTTCACCTTGCCCATGATGTGGCCTTCAGTGACCACCACCGGCACCGGCGGGGTCAGCTCATAGTAGTAGCCACGCGTGCCCAGGGCGTAGTGGTACCGCTTGTCCTCGTAGTCGAAATGGCGGCGCAGCGTGAGCGGCACGTTGCCGACGCGCTGGAAGGCCCGGTGGTGCAGCAAGAAATCGAACAGGCGCACGGCCCGGCTGTTCACCAGACGGTGGCAGCCGTGCGAGAACCGCCGCGCGATCGAGGTGTAGTCCACTGAGCCATGGGTGCGAATCTGGTTGTCATAGAAAGTGTTCGCGCCGCGCTTCCAGTGATGGATCGCCATGACCAGGCCGTAGGCCGACTCATAGCCGGGCCCCATCACGTCGGTGTTCACCGCCGTCACCGCCCCCGCATCGCGGTTCAACATCTTGCGTGTCAGCAGATCCTTGGCCGGCGTTCCCTCGGGCGGGATCCACACCGGCCCGGCCACGATGTCTTTCCACACGCGCGGGCCGACGTCTGAGTTCTTGTACCTGAAGTACACCTTGCCATTGGGGCGCATTTCGCTGCGCCACGACCCGATGGTGGTGCGCCAGCGGCACAGCGGAATTTTCTGTTTGTTCCAGTTCACGAAAAGCCTGAGGCTGGGGAAGTTCACGCGCGGCTGGGCAATGGGCTTGCCGTTTTCATCGTAGGGGAAGTCGTACCAGACATCGCCGCGATCGATTTCGACGGAAATGTCCATCTTGTTGCTGTAGTAGGGCGGAAGCTTGGGCGGCGGGAAGGCGACGCGCAGCATGTTCCCTATCCCCTGGGTTTGGAACGCATTCATGATCCTGAGCATGTCGTCAGGGGTGCGGGCTCCCAGGCCCGCCATGAGCGCGTCGGTGTATTCGGCGATGAGATTCGGCACCGGGTGTTCGACGCCCGCCGCGTCTTTGTAGGTGGCCGGCTTGGCTCCGCCCGAGACGGAGCCATCCTCGATGATGCCGGCTGCATCGGCCACCCGTTCCATCAGGATGCGCCGGAAGGTGTCGAAGTGCAGGTCGAGCGGCGGCCGCTGCAAGGCCGCCAGGGTCTCGCCGCCGAGAAATCCCCAGCCGAAGATGTTGTTCTTGCGTTCCCAGGCCGCCAACGCCTCGTTGGTCGCTAAGTCGAAGTGTCCTTCGACGTGCTTGGACTGCGACGAGAGCAACCCCTCGCACACCAGGCGCGCCTGAACCGCCCGGATCGCGCGCAGACGCACCTGTCCGCGACGGGCGCGCTCGATGCGAGCTGCGGCCTTGGCATCGTCAGCGGCGATGAACTTGAGCCAGCCGTCGCGATCGCGTGTGGTCGTGCCCGCCGCTTCCTGGGCCTTGGCGATTTGCTTGTCGACCCAAGCCGCATCGCCGGTGGCCTCGTGGTATTCGCGATGGGCCTGCACGCGACCTTGGAACGTGACCGTGCCGTCGAAAGCCGCCAGGCCGGCCAGGTCCAGGTTGGCGTAGCAGGTCCTCGTCTTGTCGTCTTCGATGCGCTTGAGCAAGACATCAAACGTGGGCGGGATGCCGTAGGCTTCGAGAAAATTCGGCTCGCGCTGCAGGCGCAGCGCCCGTCTGGCCTCGGCGATCACGCGCTTGCCCTGCGGGCTTTGCGCCGCGTCCTCGGTTCCGGGCAGGCCAGCGGCCATCAATACGGCGTAAGCCCCCTCGGAGCTGGCCAGGAAGATTTCATCCGGGCTTTCCCAGTCATTGGCCAGCGCGATGAAGGCGTGGCGGTAGCGGTTGGGCTTCACGTCTCCCTTGGGACCGTCCGATTCGCTGAAGATAAAGGGCGCCCACTGGTCGTTGAGCTCCACGTTGAGAAGACCTGCGGAACGCGCCCAGTCCACGGGTTCGCGACCAGGGTGCTCGGTCCCGAGCACGATGGTCTCGCCATCGGTCATCTCCCCCTCTTGGTTCCAGGGCAGGGGCGGCTGCGCGGGCTGGACTGGACGGGGCTCGGTCGGGGGCTCGGCCGCTGCTGCATCACGCTTGGGGCTGGGCGGGCGCGCGCAGGCCATCACCACCAGCGCAGCAAACCAAGGGATCGAGCGGACGGTTCGCATGACCGTCAGATTTGTAGCCGGGCTCGGGCGGAACGCAAGCATCAGGCGTCGCACCTCGGCGGGCGCTGCCCGCGGGCCAGCTTCCATTTGACAGCTGCAGCGCCGGCTAGTAGATCCTGGCGTCCCGATACGCCGGGAAACTGTCGCTTCGGGGCCTGGGGTGGTAGTTAAGTTGGTTATAACGCCGGCCTGTCACGCCGGAGGCCGCGGGTTCAAGTCCCGTCCACCCCGCAAGACCCCTCGGGAGAAATCCTGAGGGGTTTCGTGTATTAAGCTACCAGTTTGATTCCAATGTCGCTCTGCGCGTGGGTTCCGTTGCCGTCAGGTTGCCGTAGATTTACCTGTCTGCGGGCACCCAGCAGCTTCAGAATCCGTCGGTCGGGGTCGAGTTCACCCGTCACGGCCGCGATGAGTTCTGGAGGCAGCTCCCGCCTGTGACCATCGGCGACATGCACGTATCGCATGGTCTCATCGATCCGTTTGTGCCCCATCCAGGTCATGAGCCTCCACGGGTTCACCCCGAAGAAAGCTGCATGGGTCCCGAACGTGTGCCTCAGTGTGTGCCATCCCCTCCCGGGTAGACCCGCCAACCGGCACACCCGGTAGGAGAGGTTCTTCATTTGATTTTCATCACTCTTGGCCTGGCCAGCCAGGTTTCGAATCACCAGTCCTTCCCTCGTCACCGGCAACCGCTTGAGCGCATCCCAAAGCAGAGCGGTCATCGGAACAGTCCTCCGAGTCCTGCCCTTGGGCGTGCCCACCACACCTTGCCTCATCTGCTGGTTCACGGTGATGGTCCCCGCCACCATGTCCACGTCCTCCCGCCATCGGAGCGCCTTGACCTCACCCACTCTCAACCCGGCCTCACCGGCCAGTGACACTGCTGCCTGCACCACCGGCCCCTCCTTCTCCGCCGCCGTGAGCAACCGAGCGTACTGCTCGATCTCCCAGAACTCGATCTCCGGGGCCTCCACCTTGAAAAGACCAACCTTTGGGGCCTTGGCGATCAAGTCGACGTCGACTGCGTAGTGCAGCGGCTTCGAGAGGATCGTCAAGATGTTGTTGATGGTCTTGTCGGTGAGCCCCTTCTCCACCAGGGAGGCTCTGAACGCTGCAATCTCCCCCGCCCTGATCTCATCGAGGTGCTTGTGGCCGAACACGGCTTCGAGATGCTGCTCGTATACAGACAGCTTGCCCTGGACCGTGCTCGGTTTGTTCCTCCTGCCGACCACCCACTCGCGCCAGTAGCGACCATGGTACCAATCCCTGAAAAGTGGAATCTCCTTCCTGCGGCCGTATCTTCCCATCAGCAGATCATCGCGCACCTGCCGCTCGTACTCCTCGGCAGAACGCTTGGTCTGGATGGGCGATACCTTGCGCACTCGTGTCTTGCTTCCGTCGGGAGCCTCCCAGTCAACGTCTACGATCCAGAACCAGCGCTCCCTGCCGGTATCTGGATCCTTTCTTCGCTCTCGTCTTACGCTCATGAAGAGCTTCCTTCCTTGAGCGAGACGCGGGCTTGGCTGTCGATCAATGTACCATCGAACGACCCACGACGATGAGCACAAACCCACCTGCGGATATCTGCGGGGTCGAACCGCAGACGGCCGCCCACTTTGATTGAAGGCAGGATGCGACGCTCGGCGAGGCCATACACCCCCTTCCGCGTCAGGCCAAGAAAACGCGCAACTTCTTCGGGTCGCCAGAGCCGGTCGGCCTCAGCACCTGGTGACGAATCGGCATCACCGGTCCGCGGCTCCCTGCAGGGTCTGGATACTGGTCTGACACGCTCTATTCGCGCCTCTGATTCCGCAGCAACTAGCGACTCAGCCCTGCCAGGACCCGAGCCAGACGCCTCTGTCATGGTCACGCAGCGCGAGCTGGTCCGCTTCTGAGCTGCGGCGGTCATTGCGCTACCTTGCGTAGTGCCAGACGCAGAAGATCTACGGATACTGGGGTGCACGCTCCATTGTTGTCCCTCCGTCTGTGATCTTCGTGTTTGGATTCCGGCCCCTTTGTGAGGGCGGGCGACGCCACGCGATCTCTCGTGTCTGATGGATTGGGCATTGGGTGGGTTTGTCGACAGGACATGCCCGCTCTTCCTTGCCAAAGACAGCGAACTAGTTGGGCAGGGTGTGCCGACCGCCGGCTGGAAGCGCTGTTGGGGCTTCTAGCTTCAGCCGGAGAGTTGCGATGGCGCTTGCCAAGGCGGTGCTTGCAGTGGTTTTGGAAATTCCGATTTCATGGCCAGCGTCGTCGAGATACTCCCCTTTGGAAAAATTGTGGCGGATGAGGAGATGTTTCTGGCGGGCGGGGCGACGCAATTGGAGTTTCGATTGGCAGTGTTTTGGTCGCATGGTGTTCCTTGTTGATGAGAGAGTTCGTTGCGTGAGCGAGCTCCCTATTGGCAAGGGCTATGCCAGCGCCAAACGACGGAATTCCGTGGTCTGCATGGCTGGAAAACCATCAAAACAAGTGTACTGAACTGTGCTGGACAGTACAGGGCCCTCTGCCCCCGAAAAGAAACTGCACCCCTGGCCCCGCGATAGCAGACCGCCCCTCCGCGGAACCCTTCGCGGAGAAGCCGCGCCGGAACCCNNGCCACCAGGAGCAGAGGCTCCGCCCAGATCCCTGAGGGGCCGAGGCAGGTCGAAGCCATTGGAGTTGGGCGCGGCTTCGCTCCCCTACGCGCCCTCGGAACGGCTGCGCCTCCGTGGACATCTGCTTTCGCGGTCTCCCGCTGCGCGGGTCCCTCCGCGCATTGGGCTGTCAAGTTGCCACTTTAATATTTAGTAGCCACCTACATATTAAAGTGGCAACTTAGGTTCATGGCCCATCCTGCGATCTCGGAGCGCGGTGATTTCGGCGTGGATGCCGTGATCGGCGACAAGTTTTTCCAGGTAAAGGTAGGCGTCTCTGGGCTTAGGAGCGTTCGCGAGGGGTTCATGCCACTTGCCTACTGGGTAGGCAAAGAATTGAAATCCAAGGGTTTCCTCGTGTTGCCCGATGCCTCTGTCACGATCGAACGCCTGCGCGAGCACTGGCAGCGCCTGGTTTCGATCGTTCGTCCAGACCTTCGCGATCGTCTGAGTCTTTGCGTCGGTCAGGGCGACCATTTCATCGGGATACCTCACGACCCTGACATCCGGACGCAGCACCTTCTCGCGAAAATTGTTGCCACCCAGCGGTCGCACGTCAACTCAGCACGGCCCTCTCGCGGGGACGCCTCATTCGTCGTGTTCAAGATCCTCTTGCACCATTGGTTGACGGACGGACGTCCGGTCACCACCGACTGGTTGGCGCAGACCTCCGGGTACTCCTATCCCACGGTCGCAAAACCCATAGCGGGCATGGGCAGCCTGATCGAGAGGCAATCGAATAGGAAGATCCGCCTTCGGCGGTTTCCGCGGGACGAATTCGCTCGCCTGGTCGCGGTGGCGGAGAGCGTCCGAGGGACTGTTCGTTTCGGCGACCGATCGGCGCAGCCTCGGGCGCCCGAGGCTCACGTCCGCCGCCTGGAAAACCTCAAGCCTCCGAACCTGGCCATCGGCGGGGTTCTGGGGGCGATGCACTACCTCCCTGAGCTCGACCTGGTCGGCGTCCCACGTCTGGATCTGTCGCAACACGCCCCTGGCCGCGGACTGGATCTCGCCTTCATCGAAAAGCTCGATCCGGCTTTGAAACGCGTCGACGATCCGACAGAGCCGGCCAGCGTAGTCGTCCACCATGTCCACCACGCCAATTCGCTCTTTACGCCCCGTGAGGGTGGACTGTATTGGGCCGATCCTGTCGAGTGTCTCCTGGACCTTCACGAGGCACATCTGGAAGCGCAAGCGATGCAGTTCCTGAAAGCATTGGAACGTCGCCGACCGGGTGCGGCATGAAAGCTGTGCCAACGGAAGTTTCACCGAGAAAGGTGCTGGCGAAGGTTGCTGCCGCCGTTCCGTCCGATGTGCATCCGAACATCGTAATCATTGGCAGCCTCGCCGCGGGCTACTGGCTGTTTCCGCGCCACGGGTCCTTCGGCGTTCGAACCAAGGACGTGGACTGCGTCCTGTCACCGCAGCTGTCCGCGGTCGACAAGGGCCGGGCCGTCGCCGAGAAGCTGCTGGCGGCGGGATGGCGGGCCCGTACCGAGGGCGACTTCGGCAAGCCGGGAAACGAGCACACACCTGTCGACCAACTACCTGCGGTGCGCTTGTAACCCTTTCGAATAGGTTTGTTCTTCGTCAGCCTACCCCCATGCTCGGGGGCCGTCGGCCCC
>PLNW01000107.1 GCA_003142855.1 Myxococcales bacterium | reverse complement strand
TGTCCGCCATGCCGACATCGACATGGATGGCCATCCCTCTGCCCACGGGACGAAGGCGGCCCCGCTCCGACGCCGATCACGCGCTCGACGTGGGCGCACTCGCGCGCGAGCACGCTCTTGGTTTCACCAATCCACCCAGAATCGGTCTCCAGTCCGCCCTCGAATGACAGCCTGGCGAAGGACAGGTGCGCAGCCCAACGATCTGTGCCCTGCCATGACGTGAAGATTTGGCTGCGGTATCGTCCACCGGCATAAAGCTCGTCGGAGCCGTTTCCGTTGCCGTCAGGTTGCCGTAAACGGAGGGAAAACTAGGGGAATCTGGGGGAAGGCAGAGGACTGGACGGAAACCGGAAAGCTGAGTCATTCCCGAGAGATAGGTGCCAAGTCCGCGTCTCTACTCGGGTTTTGGTTTTGGCCAAGTTCCAGTTCAAGTCCCGTCCACCCCGCAACGTAAGTATCGAAAATCAAAAGAGGTTCTCAGAGGAAGAAGCCTCTTGCACCAAGGTTGCACCAAGGCAGCCTGATTCCGCGCCGGAAGAGGCCCCTGACGAGGTGGCCATGGCCCTGGTGGACGCCGCACGTGACTGGTGCGCATGTCGCTGCCCGAGTCAGCTGCGGCAGCATCTGCTGCGGCTGATGCAGCGCATGGAGCAGGTCTCGCTCACCTCGCCGGCGGTAAAACGATGAGGTCGAAGCTCAAGAGGCGCATCCATGGCTTCCTACCTTGCCCCGGTGCGCATGACTCAGGTTCGTAGGGCCGGCATCCTCGTGCGGGACGACAGCAAACCGGACGCATTCCCATCACGAGCGGAACCATCAGTGCCGGCTGACCGCTCAAAACGGGACGTCATCGGTGTTGTGCGGGGGCTCTCCAACATCGGGCCCACCGCCGTCCTGGGCGCCTTCGCTGACTACCTCGACGGTGTTGGCCACGATGTCGCCGTAGACCTTGCCTTGCCAGTCACGACCGCCCAGCCGACCGCTCACCGACAACACGGAGCCGGGCTTCCAGGCAGACGCCTGCTCGGCGAGTCGTCCAAACACCTTGATGGGCACGAGCTGAGGGTACTGCCCCTGCGTTTCGCAGATGAGGGTCAGGATCGTCTTTCCAGCCTTTGACACGAAAGTGTCGATGCGTTGAAGAGTGCCTTGTCCCTGGAATGTGAATTCGCCCATGGTGCCTTTCCGTGTTCGTTCCTGGTTGCGGAACCAGAGCAATGCCACACCAAGCCCGGCTTGCAAAGGACGTCCTGCCAGGAGCGAGCATGGACGCAACAACGTCTTCTCGACCCATCCTCGCAGGTGTCCGCACCGGCTGGTCAACCCTTTGACACCGAGGGGATTCTTGGCGAACGTAGGCACATGACCAAGGCGGATATCGTCGACACGGTTTACGAAAAGGTCGGTGGGTTCTCGAAGAAAGAGGCCGCTGATATCGTGGAGACTGTTTTTGAGACGGCGAAGAAGACCTTGGAAAAGGGCGAGAAGATAAAGATTTCTGGCTTCGGGAACTTCGTGGTCAGAGACAAGAGGGCGCGCTCTGGTCGCAACCCGCAGACTGGCCAGGAAATTACGATCAGTGCCCGTCGCGTGTTGACCTTCAAACCCAGCCTGGTGCTGAACAAAGCGCTCAACTCCTAGGCCATCGACCAACGGGAGAGCTGAAGGGGAAGACGATGGGTGACATGGATTCCGAATGGCAGCGCAAAGGCGCAACTATCAGCGACAAGACGGCGCGGAAGGAGCTAGGGCTGACGCAAGCTGAGATCTTCCAGGCGATTCGAGCCGGCGAGCTCAAGTACCGCGAAGGCTCGGTCTTTGGGAATCCGTGGCTGCGGCTTCTCCGACGAGAGGTCGAAACGCTGGTCAAGAAGAAGCACGGAGAGGGCTATCTGAAGGAACAGCGGACAACGGCAGAGCTGGCACAAATCAACCGGGAGCTGAAGCGGCTGAAAGCCCAGATTGCCGCGCTGGAAAATCGGAAATCGAAACTCATGGCAACCACTATCTCGGCACCCAGGCCACGAATGAAACCGTTGCCATGAAGATCTTCCCTCTTTTCCTGCCTACCTACCCCCCCTGGTATGCGTGACCCAGGATTACAGGGCCGCCATCATTTCAAACGGAGATAGCTAACTGGGCACAGCGCGGAGAAGAAAAGGGTCGTCATCTATTCCCGCTTTTTGGTTGGAGTCTCGTGCAGGTCCGCCGTGGTCAGCGCAGCCGAGCCGAACTTGTCGTGGATGCTGTCGAGCGCGGCGTTGAGTCGACCGGTGCGGCGGTCGGAATCGAAGAGTGGCAACTGCCCACCTTGCGAGAGGAGCCTTTGTGCTGAAACGCCGGTGAGCCTGACTTTCTGATTCAGTTTCTCCGCCAGCAGGAGGGCGCTGGCCGCACGATAGATCGCCTGGCCGTCGTCGGTCGGTTCGTGCAACGTCGTCTGGCGCGTGAGCAGCGTGAAGTCCGCCAGCTTTAGCTTGAGCTGCACCACCGTTGTTTTTCTGCCCGCCTGGCGCAGACGACGTCCCACGCGCAGAGCCTGCGAGTGCACATGGGGTAGCAGCGCGTCCGTGCCAGCCAGGTCCTCGTCGAACGTGTCCTCGGCGCCGATGCTCTTTGCTTCACGGTCGGGAACAACTGGGCGCGGGTCGATACCACACGCCAGTTCCCAGAGGTCACGCCCCCCGGAGATGCGCTTGTCGAGCCAATCAAGATCGGAAGCTGCAATCTGTCCGACGGTGCGAAGCCCAAGGTCTGCCAACGCGGCCTCGGTTTTCGGACCCACACCCCACAGGCGTCCCACGGGCAACGGGGCGAGAAACTCGCGGGCCTCACCCGGTGCGACTTCCTTCTGCCCGTTCGGCTTCGCCACGTCAGATGCGATCTTGGCCACGAACTTCACCGACGCTATTCCAGCCGATGACGGCAGCCCGACGTCAGATGCAATCCGTGCCCGCAGGTCGGAAGCTATCTGGCTCGGAGCACCGAACAACTTCACGGATGCGGTCACGTCCAGAAACGCCTCGTCGAGCGAGAGCGGCTCGATGAGCGGCGTGACGGTACTCAGGATGGCGAAGCTGGCATCGCTCGCCTCCTCGTACGCTGTCATGCGCGGCGGGACCACGATGGCCTTGGGTGCGCGTCGCATGGCGACCGCCATGGGCATGGCCGAGTGCACCCCGAACGGTCTCACCTCATACGAGGCCGCCAGCACGACCCCACGCCGTGGGTCGCCGCCTACGATCACGGGCTTGCCTCGCAGCTCGGGCGAATCGCGCTGCTCCACCGACGCGAAGAACGCATCCATGTCCAGGTGGATGATGGCGGTGGGAGGCACGCAAAGAAACGGTAGTGCCTGCCGGAAGGGGTTTCAATCCGCGTCTTGAATGATCGTGATGAGCCAGCAGTCAGGGCTCATCAGAAATCAGACGTGGCTGGGGCGAAACGCTGTGGTGTGCGACAGTGTCTTGACAGTGTCGATTCGATAGATGAGCCAGGTGCGATCAACCTTCTTCAACTTGAAGTTGAATTCCTGCACCTGGAAATCGCCTTCACCCTCAACGGTGGCTTTGCCCGTCAGGTTGGCCACCGCAGTCTGGTTGTCGGCATCCAGAGTGACGTTGATGTCCAGGAACTCGACCTTGAGCCCGCGCACGTGCTGCATGGCTCCCATCACCGCTTGCATCAGTTCGTCGCGCCCTTGCAACTCGCGTGTATCAAAGCCACGGACTTCCAGGTTGATCACGACGTCGGCCGTGAAGTAGTCCCCGAGGCTTTGAGCTTTGAGGCCCCTAGGAATGGTTCCTTCGCCGGGCTCGACGGAAACTGTGCGGGCCAGACTGAGCAAGCGCGAGCGGATGGCATCTTGAGGACTGGGAAACCACACGCGCCAGCCCCAGATTGCAAGGCCGATCAGAGCAGCGGCGAGAATGAGGCGAACGGGCTTTGTCACCAGACAACCCTTCCGACGATCCGTTGTTTGGGAGTCTTGCCCTTTTCGTGCAGCTTTTCCGGCATCGAACGGTTGTCCCCGACAACATAGTACAGGTCCGGCGCGAGCGTTTCTGGCGGTATCTCCCAGTCACAGCCGGGATTCAGGTAGGGTTCTGCGACGACCTCGCCGTTGATGAGCAGGTGGCCCTTGTGAAATGCGACGGTATCGCCGGGAAGACCGACCACCCGCTTCAGGTACATCACGCTTTGTCCGGCCAGGCGGACGGCGACAACATCGCCGCGTTTCGGCTCGGACCGGGCGTAGGCGAGACGGTTCACCAGGTTGACGCCCCCGTCCTGGTAGGTGGGGAGCATGCTTGTCCCTCTCACATGGATGGGGAGTACCACGTAGGCGCGAGCGAGAAGAACGGCAGCCACCAGCACCACAATTCGCGCTAGCGTTCGTTTGGGTCTACGGCCAATCAATGCCGTCCGCAGCCAGGCTGGCGGACGGAACGAAGGGGCATTCGTCTCAAGATCGGTCACAGCCCGCCGTGGAACCGACCGAAGCCGTGGGCACACATGACCGAGATGAACACAACACCCGCCCCGAGTACGAGCACATGGCGGGTCTTGCGCAGATCGAATTTCCCAACGCGACAGACAAGCAAGTAGCCGACGGCCAGGTTGAACAGGCCCCACAGGACGTTGACCGTCGAGGAGGACAAGCCTTCCCCTGGCGGAGATGCGAACGGACTCTGGAACGGGTGCCCTGAGATCCCATTGCCCAGATGGGGCAGTGTGTTCGCCAGAAAGGCACCCCCGAAGAAGTACGCCACGTAGTGGTACCAACGCATCGTTGCCTCCATTCTTGAACGCCACTCTTCTGCCGGGTTCGATGGGTGTCAAGGCGAACCGCGGTCAGAAGAATACCGGATCTCTCCAGTCGCCATGGTATCCGCGTGGCTCAGATCATCGCTCACAATGGGCGTCGCCTCCACGGATGACGCGAAAGGCGTGTTGCCATCAGTTTGCCGATGCCAGCGGCTGATGGGCTTCGTGTGGTAAATGGTTGCCCAGAGCAGCCGGAATTCCCATGAAAAATCTGACCGCCAGCGAGCCCTTGAACGACGCCGAGTTGGACCGCCTTGGAGACCTTCTCGAAAACCGCGGGGGTGACAAAGCGATGAACCTGGAGCAACTGGATGGGTTCTTCGCAGCTCTGGTCGTAGGCCCGGAGACCGTGATGCCGAGCGAGTACTTGCCGGAGGTCTTCGGCGGCGACATGTCAAACCACTCCGGATTCGCCAGTCGCGACGAGGCCAACGAGTTCTTTGGACTCATGATGCGGCACTGGAACACCATCGCTGATACGTTGTTCAAAGACGACGTCCACTTGCCGCTCCTGCTGGAAGACGAGCACGGACTCGCAAGTGCCAACGACTGGGCCAACGGCTTCATGCGAGGCATGAAGATGCGGTCTGGTGGCTGGTCGAAGCTTGTGAATGACGAAGAGAACGGCGGCTGCTTGATTCCGATGATGATGCTCGCCCACGAGCATGACAAAAACCCGAAGATGCGACCGGGGTCGATCAGCCCCAAGAAGGTGTCCGTCCGCCAGTCCGCC
>PLNW01000075.1 GCA_003142855.1 Myxococcales bacterium | reverse complement strand
TTTTTGAATCAGTAGTGTTAGGACCTACCTCACCAAGTGATTCGCTCGGATCTTGTGCGATTTCTAGACCCGTTTTCGTACGGTCCGATCCCCGTAGTGCTCACAGAAGTGGTCTGCCCGGCGATGCCGGGGAGAAGATGAATCTCCTCGGATTGCAGTCAACGGATCGGCAAGATGAGTCAAAGCCAATATTGGGTCGGGCACTTCCTGGCCTCGGAATCGCGTATCCGCGAGGATGCGAGAATCGTCACAATGGAGGATGCGATGCGAATCAGAACTCGGAAAGCGACAGAGATATGGGTCCGGGGTGCGGTGGCTCTGCTGCTTGCGGGGCTCATTCCCTTGCTTCAGGGCTGCAGTTCGCCCACTGGGGGATCGAGCTATGCCGCTGGGACGACAAGTGCGGGCGGCACCACGGGCGCGGCCGGAAATGCGAACGGCGGCTCGACCGTCGCGACGGGCGGGATTTCCCAGGTCGGCGGGACCACGAGTGAAGTGGGCGGGACGACGACTGCGCCGGGTGGAACTACGACCGCAGCGGGCGGGACGACGACCGCGGTGGGCGGGACGACGACCGCAGCGGGCGGGACGACGACGGCATCAGGCGGGACGACGAGCGCGCCAGGGGGGACGACGACGGCACCGGGCGGAACGACAGCGGCGACTGGCGGAAAGTCGGCGCCCGGCGGGACCACGGCTGCATCCGGCGGCAAGACCAGCACCGGCGGTGTCACCACCTCAGGCGGAGTGACGATAGCAGGGGGCTCCACCACGCCAGCGGGAGGGAAGACGACAGTCCAGTCAGGAACCGGGCACTACCAGATGGAGAACCTGGATCGCGGCGTGGTGGCGGTGAAGGTCACTGGCGGCGTCTATGTCGGTTGGCGCATGCTGGGCACCGAGTACACCGGAACGGACAGCGACACTTCGTACAACCTGTACAAAGACGGAACCCTGCTCAAGAACGTGACTGATAGCACGAACTACCTGGATGCCGCTGGCACCAGCACCTCGAAGTATACGGTGAGCGTGGTGCTCAAGGGAGCCGAGGGAGCACAGTCGGCTGCGGTCACGGTCTGGTCGCAGCAGTATGCGAGCATCCCGCTGACACCGCCGGGCTCACAGTACAACGCGAACGACGCCGCTCCAGGGGATCTCGATGGGGACGGCAAACTCGACATCGTGCTGAAGTGGGAGGGGAGCACGAAAGACAACTCGCAATCAGGCGTCACCGACCCCGTCTATATTGCGGGATACACGTTGGCTGGCAAGCAGCTTTGGATGCTCAACCTGGGCCCGAACATTCGCTCCGGGGCGCACTACACGCAGATGTCAGTGGGTGACTTCGACGGCGACGGCAAGGCGGAATTTGCTTGCAAGACCGCACCAGGGACCAAGGATGGCACCGGCGCGTACCTGAGCACGGGGCCCGCGGCGAACGACGACGACAGCGCTGACTATCGCAATGCAACCGGCTACATCCTCACTGGGCCCGAGTACCTCACCGTGTTCGCCGGAGACACCGGCAAGGAGCTGGCGACGGTGGACTACCCGGTGCAGCGCGGAGTCGTGACCGCTTGGGGAGACGGCTACGGCAATCGGGTGGATCGCTTCAACGGGGGGATGGCGTACGTGACAGACAACGGCGTTGTGACAGGTCGGCCGAGCATCATCCAGCAACGGGGGTACTACTCGCGCATGACGATATCTGCGTATACATGGCGGGATGGGGTCTTGGCGAAGAACTGGATCTACGACAGCGTGACCGCCATCCCCAATGGCGGCGGCGACCATTCATTGATGGCGGCAGACACGGACGGGGATCTTGGGCAGGAGCTCATCACCGGCGCCTACACAATAAGCAGCAAGGGAGCCTTCCAGTGTACTTCGGCTATGGGGCATGGCGATGCCATGGATATCGGCGAGCTTGTTCCCGGCAAGGGTATCACCGTGTTTTCAATTCACGAGGGGCTAGGCGGAATGGATGCTCATAACGGTGCCACCTGCGCGTTCTACTTCAAGACCACGGAACAGGGCACTGATTCTAACCGTGGCCGCGCCGACTATATTGGCCCGGGTGACGAAAACAGCGCAACGTGCTACTGCGGATCGTGTAACGTGCATCTGGCCGCTTGTGCCACCGGCGACACCACAATTGCCACCACAACCTCGCCCGGGAGCAACTTTGTCATCTATTGGGACGCGGATGAATGGCGTGAGCTTGAGAACGGCACGTCGATCACCAAGGGCACGGGCGCGACCCTACTGAACGCGAGCGGCTGCTCGTCGAACAACGGCACCAAGTCCACCCCCACACTGACCGCCGATCTGCTGGGCGATTGGCGAGAGGAGATCGTCTACCGCGAGTCAACCAACACGGCCCTGCGTGTGTACACAACGACAGATGTGACCGCGCGCCGCATCTACACGCTCATGCACGATCCGACCTACCGGGCGCAGGTCGCTTTCGAGAATGCGAGCTACAACCAACCGCCCCACCCAGGGTTCCGCATCGCTCCCAACATGGATCCGCCGCCCGTGCCCAGTATCTATTTGAAGTGAATGCGTTGCTAGCTGCTTGAACAGGCCGTGGTTGCGGTGGACTCGTTCCAGCCGGAACCACGGCCTTTCGCTATCTTGCTACCGTCCTGGGCTACCGTCCGTAGACACTGACAAGGTTCGCTTGAATCAAGTCATCGGTGGCGTCGCTTGTGACGGCGGCGATTACCACGCCCTCAGAAAATGCTCCTGAGCCCAGGTTCGAGCCGTCGCCGCCCTCGCCGAGCGACAGCCCGCCTTGTTGTTTGAGAGGACTGTACTCGCTTGGCAGAGCCCCGTTCCAGTAGGTATTGAGCGGGCCGGAGGCGGCGTTGCCGGCCTTGAGGGCCCATGATGTTGTCCCGTTTGACTTGGTCAAGACCGTGACAAGGTTATTGCCTGGATAGGCGAGCGAGGGGTAGTTGGGGTTGGTGCCACCGGGGTCCTTGACGGCGCCGGCGAACAGGCCATTCTCATAGTCTGTCATTCCCCAGGGACCCGTCCCGGCGCCTTTGGTCCAGTCAGTGCTGGAACCAAAGTACAAGGCGCTCATGGTGCCAGCGCCGTCGTCGTGAATCGTGCTCTCCATGTTGCCGTAGTCATAGCAACACTTCGAATTAAAGTACTGGCCATGGACCACGAAGTATTCGGTCTGGCTGGCAGAGCCGGTAGGGATCTTCTTGGTGGCGGTTCTGTTCCTTAGCCATTGCTTGCTGACAGTGACCGCCATGGGCAGTTTTGCGCCATCGGACGTGGACCAATAGGCAACGGTGGGCTGGTTGGCCGGCGTTGCTTGCGGCAGATCGTTGGCATTGCCGCTCTGGTCGTAAAGGAGAGACACCGAGCAGGTGGTCTCGGAACAAAACGTATTGAGTGTAGCCATATCGACGGAACCGCCCGCAGCCGTCACGCCGATGTCTTGTGTCTTTCCGTCGGACGCGCGCCTAGCCTGGAAGAGCTTGCCGTTGTAGGCTGAATAGAGTGCGCGGGTCATACTGTGCGCTGCAACCAGTGGAGTTCCTGCCTTGGCAGCGATGTCACCGGGAGGCGAACTGGGAGCTGTGGAGCCGGCTGTGGCGTTCCCGCCGCTCGAGGTGGTCGAGCCACCGGTGGTGGTCAGGCCGCCCGTGGCGGTGACCCCACCGCTTCCAGGGCTGCCACCGGTGGTCGTTGCGCCGCCGGAGGCGTCCCCGCCGCTTGCCACTACTCCGCCTGCACTCGTCTTGCCGCCGGTAGCCGCTGAGCTGCCGGCGAGGCTGGTGGCGCTCCCTCCGCTGGTGGCGACGCCACCGGTGCTGGTCGTGGTGCCGCCGGCCTCGACGCTGGTTCCTCCGCTGGTGGCAACAGCACCAGCGTTGGTGCTGCCGCCACTGCCTGCGCCCGCCGCTGTGGTCGCACCAGGGCCTACGCCCGCGCTTCCGCCCGTCGTCCCGCTGCCGCCTGTTTCGGCCTGGCCGCCTACCGCGCTGGAGCCACCTGCGCGCGTGCCCGCTGTCCCTCCCGCCGCGCTGGAGCCACCCGTTCCTGCCACGACCGTGCTGCCGCCGGAGGCGGACGAGCTGCTCAGGCCCGCGCCGCCTGCCTGCCCAGTCGAGCCGTCCCTGTTTCCGGCGGCGCTCGTGCTGTTTGCTGCGGCGTCGGGCGCGGCATTGGAGCTAGCGGAGCTGCAGCCGGCTGCCCCCAGCAGGGCAAGCGCAATTACTGCAACGCGGGCCAGGGGCGCTCGGCGAATGCGGTCGGTGGTCATGGAGAATCGGTTGGATGGGTGCATGTCGTCTTCTCCACTGCGCTGAGCAGGAATCGTTACAGCATTGAGAAAGGGTGCAGCACCGCAGAATCGGGTTTGAAAACCCTACCGCCTGACGAGAATCGTTGGCCCATGTTTTCGCATATCAGCGACGTGGCCGGTTGCGCTTGCGGGTGCGCAGTATCAACGCTGCCAGGCCGAACAACAGCCATGCCGATAGTGGCGCTGACGATGACCGGCCATTGAGTGCACAGCTACAACCTGACGAACTCGCGGGGGTAGGTGGTGCGGCTTCCGCGTCGGGTGTGGCCACTGTTGCGCTGGTCCCGCCGCCGGCGCTGGTGCTGCCTCCCGTTGCCGCTGATGTCGCGCTTGAGCCCGTGGCGCCGCCCGTGCCTGCGTCGGTGCTTGCGAGAGTGCCGCCGATTGACGTTGCCGCATCCGGCGTCGCGCTGGCGTTCGCGGTGGCGCCACCGGCGCTATTCGATCCGCCCGTGGCAGCGCCGGCGTCCGCGTTTGCCGAGAGAGAGCTGCTGCTCGCCGCGCCACCGGCCGCAGATCCGCCCAGTCCAGTGGTGCTGGTCACGCTTGCAGCGGCTGCGCCCGTGCCACCACTCGCGCCGCCTGTCGGGGACGAAGTTGTCACGCTCCCACCACGCCCACCAGCGCCAGTGGTCGCACTTCCACCGGATCCTCCACTGGAACCCCCGCGGCCAGCGGCACCGCCAGAACTCCCACTGCCCCCTGCACCCGCACCACCGCCCGTGCCCCCGGTGCCGCTGTTGCCGCCTGTGCCGCCGCTGCCGCCCGTGCCTGCTGTTCCCGTCGCGCCGGAGGAGCCGACCGCAATTTCGCCGGCGATCGCGCTGGTTCCGCCGCCACTGACTGCGTCGGCTTCCAGGCGCACGTATTGCGCGCTCTGCGCGGGAAACTGTACCCGCTGCGGGCAGAGAAGGCCGTGGTACGTCGCGTCCGCTGGCCAGGTTCCACTGGCCACCTGAGTGAAGGTCACATTGTCCTTGCTCACGAAGACTTTGTACGAGGTGATGTTCCCGGCGGTCGTCCCAGTGTGGCGCTGAGGCAGATACTCCAGCATGTCGATGTTGTCGTAGCTCTTGCCGAGATTGAGCGTTATTGACTGGGGCAGGGCGCCGGTCGACGTCCACAGGCTCTCTCCCTTGTTGCTGTGCATCGTATTGTTTACGCCCTTGATTGAGTCGTTGTAGCCGTCAATCGCAAGTGACGCATCGCCGCTGGTCGCAGTGGCGGAAACCGCTGTCAAAGGCGTCTCGATCTTGGGAAGCTGTTGCGGCAAGGGAGCGCGTGACGCATTCGGTGTCCAGTACTGCGGGACCTGGCCGAGAGCGGTGACCACTGGATCTTCGAGCAATCCTTGTAGATTGGGCGGACAATCGAGGATGAAGTTGGTGTAGTTGGATTCGGTGGTCTTGATCTCGTTGGCTATGCTCGAGGCCGACAGATAACCGGCGGCGGCTTGGGTGCTCCTCCAGAACCAGTTCTTGTCCTTGGCAATGGTCTGCCCTTGCGCTCCGGCAGTGACGTTCCCGGACGGCACCGTCACGCCCAGTGGCTCCTCGAAATACTCCACATCGACCTCCCAGGGAACCCCGCCGTTGTGATCGACGATTATCGTATTCGGCTGTAGCTGGCGAACCAGGGCCCGTATCTTCTGATAGGGAATCATTTGGTGGCCCGTGAGCCAGGCGTAGCCGTCGAACACAAACACGGGAATGTTGCCGTAATTGGTCAGAAGCTCAGTGATTTGGGTCGTGATGTAACTTCCAACCACGTTCCAGTCGACCGCGCCCGGGTCGGTGTTGTGTCCGGCCACTGAGCCGATGCCGTTGTTGGGATCCCAGATCGAGAAGTAGAGATTGGGGTCCAGTCCCTGGGCGCGGAAAGAATCGACGTAGCACTTGACCACATCCATGGTCGGAACGGCACTTTGCGCGATGGTGTAGGGAACGGCGGAGGGCGACGTTGACGGCGGCGTGGCCTTGGAGGGCCAGATGGCGAATCCATCGTGGTGCTTGGTGGTCAGTATTCCGAACTTCATGCCGGCCGACTTGGCCGCCTTGGCCCACTGATCGGTAAAGGTGTGGCAGTCGCCAGCCGGCGGCGCAAAGGTCTTGGGGTCGACCCGCTTCTCACCCCAGCCGTAGTAGTAGGTGTTCATGTTGTAGTGGATGAACATGCCGAAGCGCTGATCGATGTTGTTGCTGAGCAGCTGTTGCATGGTCAGGGTCTGGGCCAACGCCGTCGCCGACACGAGCAGGAGGGGCACTGCCAGAAGGACGACTTGCCCCAGCTGACCAGGGTGAATTCTCTGTCGACAAGTCGTCACGTGATGATTCTCCTATGTTGTCTGTCGATATCCGTCCATCACGGCGTGCCGCTGACCGCAACCTCGGCGAGTCCGGCGGGCTGCCCGGTGAAACTCACGCGCACGAAACCAATGCCGCTGCCGAAAGTGGCCGTGGCAGTGCGGGTCTGGGCCGTGCTGGTGTTCTGGCTTTGATCCACCTTGGTGGTCCACTGGGTGCCATCCGGGGACACATCAATGGTGTAGCGGTAGTTGGCTGCGGTGGGGAAGGTGAGCTGCACCGAACTGACCGTGTATGTGCTTTCCAGGGACACGTACCACCAGGGAGCCGTGTCGGTGGTTGCCGCCTGCCAGGAGGTTGTGGTGTCGCCATCGTTGCCACTGCCCGCGGTGCCGGCATTGCTGCTTGCGCTGGTGGGACGGTTCAAGGCCAGGGTTTGGCTGGTGCCTGCGCTTCCTCCGCTGGTGTAGCGGGTGTAGGGTCGCGCCGCAGTCGGCGGAGTGACGCCCTCAACCCAGACCGGGCTGCCCTGCGAGGTGATGGTGATGGTCGCTGCAGTCAGACCGGACGAGGTCGCCTTGATCACGCTGGTGCCGGAGTAGTAGCTACGAAATTCGATGGCGGCCTTGCCGTCGAGAATGGCAATGTCTGATTGATCGCTGCTTCCGGACGGCGTGAATGTGATGCTGGTTCCGGTCGGGAACTCGCCCGGGCCTGACGTGATGGACAGGGTGACCGGAACGCTGTTGTTGATGGCGTTGCCTTTGCTGTCCACGACCGTCACGACCAGCTGCGCGTCGTCGGTGCCATCCACAGCCACGAGATTAGTCTTATCCGCGGTGAGTTGCAGAGCCGCGGGTGTGCCACTGGCGGGCCAGCTGGGCGGCGCCACATTGGCGTAGGCGTTGCGATACCAATACCAGGCTCGCTTGGGCAGCCGGAAGTAGTCCACGATTCCCATGGTTTCCAGCTTGGTGCTGCCCACACTGCCGTGATCGAACGCACACCACAGGGCCTGGCCGCTGCGCCAGGCGTATTCGGTGGGGAACCCGTTGGTCAGCGTGGCACTCAAGTTGCCCCAACCGGGATCGTAGGCGCCCGGGCGAGTGGCGGCCACGCTGCCGTATTCGGTTACTACGCTTGGGATGCCCGGATTCTGGAAGTCGGAGAGGGTCGCGCCATCACCGTTGTAGCCGGCCACGTCGCCCAGCTTGTCAATGCGCCCGCTGCCCTGCGGACGCTGCGCCCCGCCGATGCCCGCCGGCCGGGTTGGGTCAAGCTGATGGGCCAGTGTGACTTCTTTGGTCAGCAGTGCGCTCATTTGCGGCTTGGTGGCGTCAGCCGTGAAGAACGGCTCGTTGCTCATGCTCCAGGCGATGATGCTCGGGTGATTGCGATGCACGCGGATCATGGCTGTCAGGCTGTCGGTCACGCTGGTTTCGAATGCGGTTTGGTCCCCGGCATTGTTGGGATAGGCGCCGGCCGTGTTCCAGGCACCCTCGCCCGTGGCGCCGCCATAGCCCCAGAAACAGTTTTCTGACCAGAAGAGCACGCCCAGCTGATCGCAGGCGTCGCCAAAGGCTGGATCCTTGGGATAGTGCGAGCCGCGAATAAAGTTGAAGCCGGCGTCCTTGACCAGCTTCACGTCGCGCAAGAACCCGGCATTGGTCACGCCGTCGCCCCAGCCCGCGTGATCTTGATGAACGTCCACGCCGTGAAGATAGAGGTGCGAGCCATTGATGGAAAACCCGCTGTTGGCCGACCAACTGATCCAGCGGAAGCCAAACGTCGTGGAGAAGCTGTCGAGGCTAGTCGCGCCGTCGGAGATCGTGCTGACCGCTCGGTACAGCGTCGGGTGATCGGGATGCCACAGCGATGGATTGGCAATCGCTGGGGTGGTTTGGTCGATTGTGACCGTGCTGTTGGCCGGGATGGTCTGCGTGGAGGACACCGTGCCCACAGTCGCCCCTTTGCTGTCGACAATGTCAGTCTTCAATGTGCAACTCGTGTTTGTGGCATTGTCGTTGCGAATTTCCGTCTTGATGTCCACTGTGGCCGAGGTGGCCGAGATAGTCGGCGTGGTCACGAAGGTCCCGTACCAGGTGACGTGCAAGGGATCGGTCACCACCAGATTGACATCGCGATACAACCCGCCACTGAAGGTGTGGTCGCCGGCCCGCGGCGCCAGTTGCGCGTCCCAGTTGTTGTTGACCTGGACGGCCACCAGGTTGTCGCCGGTCACCACGGCGCTGGTGATGTCAAAGGAGAATCCACTGTAGCCGCCTTTGCGTTCGCCGATCGACTTGCCGTTCACGTAAACTTGGGCGTCTTGAAAGGCCCCCTCGAATTCCAGAAACACCCGCTTGCTCGACCACTCTGCTGGCGCGGTGAAATGCTTGCGATACCAGCCATAGCCGACGTAGAATTTCGACGACAGGAAGTAGGGCAGGCTGAACGAGTGGGGCAGTCCAACCGTGGCCCACGATGTATCAGCGTAGCTGGCGGCCTGCGCGCCGTTGTAGTCACCTGATTTGAATTTCCAGGCCTGATTGAAGTTGAGTATCTGACGGATGCTAGGGGACGGCGCGCCGCCTGAGCTGGTCGCTCCTGCGCTGCCGCCCGAGCCAGCCTTGCCCCCTGCGCCTGTTGTGGCTGTCCCGCCGCCGACGCCGCCCGATGCGGCGCCTCCGTTGGAGCCGCCTTTTCCACCCGCGCTGGCTAGACCGGCCGCAGCGCCCGCCGCGCTTGTCGTGGTACTGCCGCCGCCCTGCGCGCCGCCGGTCGAGCCTGCGCCCGCGCCCGCTCCTGCGCCGGCTCCTGCCGGCACGCCCGCTCCTGCGCCCACGCTGGCACTGGCGCCCGTGCTTCCGCCAGTCTGACCGCCTGCCACGCTGGACCCGCTTGTGCCCGCCGCGGTGCCACCGGTTTCCACGGCCGTGCTGAGCCCACCTGCTCCGGCCACGCCTGCGCTGCCACCAGAGGGAGAAGAGCCGCTCTGACCAGCGCCAGCTTGGCCGGTCGAGCCACCGCTGTTTCCCCCGGAGCCGGCGTTCTCTGCCGGGGCGTTGGAACCGTTGGAGCTGCAGGCGGCTGGCCCCAGCAAGAGCAGGGCCAAGCCAATTGCTGCGACTTCGGCGAGGAGGTTAGCGGCGGAGTGTCGGTCGGAGCGGTGTGTGTGCATGTCGCCTTTCGTGGTAATCGGCAGATTGCTTCAGCACCGAATGGGGCGCGACCTCGGCGAAGTGGGTTCAAAAATCGCCTGAGGAGGGCGTCTGAAAAGGCTCAGAGCACGTCCGGATTGGCCGCGTGATGTGTCAAGCAAATGATCGTGGGGGGGGCAAAGGCGACGGACAAGGACTGGAAAGGGAAGGCATGGGCAACAGCGACGACCGGAGAATTGCAACCTCACCCCCAGCCCCTCTCCGGAACGGAGAGGGGCGTCGGAAGATGCGGTGCGGCGATTGATGTTTCCGGCTCCCCTCTCCTTTGCAGGAGAGGGGCTGGGGGTGAGGATATCTACACAATCGTCGGGTGCTGGATGCGGCCGGTTTCGCGCCGGGTGAACGCCCAAGACAGCTTTTCAGACGTCCTCTGAGGAGACGAGAAAAGTTGGCCGCGACTGACGGCCTGTCCGCCTATGGCGCGGCGAACACGTACTGGCCCGAGCCGACCACGAGTTCCAGAGCGCTGGCTTGCGCGGTGTTCGAGATCACGCCCGCGGCGGTCGCAGCAGGGGCGCCACTTTCGGTGACCGCCGCCGGGTTCTTGGTCGGGATGGTGATGGTGGCCGTGGTGTTCACCGGGACCGTGACCGACAGCGTGAGGCCGGTGGCGCCTTGCTGCCAGTTGCTGACGATCAGGCCGCGGATGGAATGGTACTCGGCGTCGACCGAAACAAGGCCGGTCTGAGGCTGCGGGCGAATGAAGAACTTCTTGAAACCCGGGCCGGTCGGGTCGGGATTGATGCCGCCCAGGCCGTTGTACAGCCATTCCTCGGCATGACCCAGCATCGCGTGGTTCTGCGAGTCGGCCGGGTTGGCGTCCCAGGCTTCCGTCAGCGACGTCGCGCCGTTCTTGATTTGGTCTAGGTAACCGGGCCCGGTCGACTGCTTGAGCATGGAGTAAATCACGTCGCCTCGGCCAGCCTGCGAAAGCGCGCGGATCACATAGGCAAATCCGATGTCGCCTGCCGTGACTTGGTTCTTGGCCGCGGTGACCGCTCCCACCAGACTGGACAGGACCGCAGCCTGCTGATTGGCCGGGACCAGGCCGAGTGCCAGCGGCATCGCGTCGGCCGTCTGGCTGTTTCGATCATACGAGCCGCCGCTGGTCAGGAACTTGGTGTTGTAGGCATTCGTGGTCGTCGTGATGCTTGAAGCAAACTGTGTCGCATCGGTCTGGTTGGCCAGCAATTGGGCGGCCTTCTGCATGACCTGCAGATCCTGGAGGTAGATCGCGGTCGCGGTCACTCCGGCAGTCGTGAGTTGCGAATTCCCGGGCGCAGCGGGGCCGACGTCGTACCAGTCACCCAGGCCGTAGCTCACAATGTTCCCGCTGGCCTTGCCGCCCACATAGTTCACATAGCGTTTCATGTTGGCGTAGTGCTCGTCGAGCGGTCCCCGGTCGCCGTATGCCTGATACAGGTGCCAGGGGTTGATCACGTAGGCGCTGCCCCATTCTGGTGAATCGCGGAAGTCGCCGCTGAACACGGTGAACTCGGGCGCGATGTCGGGAACCAGGCCGGTGCTGGTTTGGGCGTCGCGGGCGTCGCGAATGAACTTTTCGTAGAAGGCCGCCACGTCGAAATTGAACATGATGCTCGGGAAGAGGAGGTGCGAGGTCTCGAGCCAGCCGAGCTTCTCTCGGTGCGGGCAGTCGGTGATGATGTTCTGCAGGTTGCTGCGAATGGCCGCCAGGATGAGGGCATGGATTTTGTTCAGATCCTGGTCCGACGATGTGAACTTGCCGACCGTCTCGGCCGAGGCGTAGATGAATTTCCCGGTGAGGCTGGCAATCTGGGGTTTGCCGGGGAAGCTGGCGGCCTGTGCAGCAGGGACCGCGCCGTCGACTTGGACATAGCGAAAGCCGGTGTAGGAAAAGCGCGGGTGCCAGACCTCGCTGCCGCTTCCCTGCAAAGTGTAGGAAAACCAGACCGGGCTGCCCGAGCTGGCTTGCGTGACCACTCCCTGGGCGGTCAACAGCTCGCCTGTGGTCAACTTGACCGTCGAGCCGGCGGTTCCTTGCACGGTTATCTCGGGCCAGCCAGAGAAGTTCTGGCCCAGGTCGTAGACGAAGACTCCCGATTGTGGCTGGGTGGTTTGGGTCGAGGGGAATTCCTGCATCACTTTCACAGGCGGTGCGGACCGGGCGATCAGTGAAGGCGCAGTTCCGCTGGCCACTGTGGCCGGCTTCCACGAGGTTGCGGCAAAGCCGGCCTTGTCCCAGCCTGCCGGTTCTTGCCGAGCGTCGAAGTCTTCGCCGCCGTAGATGCTGGTGAAAGTGATCGGGCCGGCCGTCGCGGTCCATGAGGTGTCGCTCGCCACCGCGTCTTTGCTGCCGTCGCTGAACTCCATTTGCAGACGCAGGATCAGCTTCGGCGATCCGAACGAACCCGTGAACTTGGCGTAGCGGCTGCTGGTGGGCACGTTGTACATGCCGTTGCCCAGCAGCACACCCAGGGCGTTGTTTCCTTGCACAATGGCCTTGGTCACGTCGTAGGTGACGTAGTGGCAATTCTTCGTGTAGTTGGTCCAACTCGGTTCCATGACCGCGTCGCTGACGTTGCTGCCATTGACCCGCAGCTCGAATTGTCCGAGCCCGCAAATGGAGACCAGGGCCCGCGTCAGGGTCTTGCTGACTGTGAATTCCTTGCGAAAGATCGGCAGCGCCGTGCCCGCGCCGCCCGAGATCCACTGGGCGCCCCAGTCGGTGGTGGCCAGCAGCCCGACCGTGAATTCCGAGGGTACGCTCCAGGTCGACATGCGTGCCGCCTGGTCGCGGACGCGCACCTTCCAGTAGGCGTGCGTCCAAGAGCCGAGGGTCTGCCCAGAATAGACCAGGCTCGATTCAGTCGAGGTCACCGACCCGGTGCTGAGAAGGTCGCCCTGGCCAGCGGAGAGCTTGTCCAGCGATGACGCCACCAGGATTTCATAGGCTGACTGACTGAGACCGCGCGTCTTGCTGTCCGACGACTGAAGCTCCCAGGCCAGGCGGGGAGTGGCAGTCTGGATGCCCAGCGGCGCATCCTGCAGCTCGCAGCGCAAACGAACCGGAACGACCGGGCTGTCACCGGCGCCACCTTGCCCGCCCAGGCTTGCGCCGCCAGTTCCGCCGACGATCCCTCCGGAAGCTCCACCGGTGCCGCCTCCTGCGGGACCCGCGGCCGCACTGCCGCCTGAAACGGTCTTGCCCCCAGCGCCCCCCGTGGCTCCCCCGCTGGCGGCACCACCGGTTCCCATGCTTCCGCCCGAGACGGCCACGCCGCCCGTCGCGGCTGAGCCAGCCGACCCGCCGGTCGTCGCGCCGCCGATTCCGGCCTGGCCGCCCGCCGAGCTGGCTCCAGCCGCGGCCCCTGTTGCGCCAGCCGTCTCTCCCGCAGCGCTGAACCCACCCGCGCCTGCTGCGCCTGTGCTGCCCGCCGAGGCAGAAGAGCCGCCCTGGCCCGCACCGCCTGCTCCCGCTGAGCCTTCGCTCGTTCCCCCGGCACTCGTGTTTCCTGCCACGGCATCAACCGCGGTATTGGAGCTGCCAGAACTGCAGCCGGCTGTGCCCAGGAAAAGCAGGGCCAGGCCAATTCCTGCAACTTCTCCTGCTCGAATCAAGAACTGGCTGGCTCGGACGAGCATGTCGTCGTGATCATCTCACGAAACCGCGAAAATGGTTGGCCTTCCGTGGCGCTATTTGCGCTTGCGCCGACGCGCGCTGATAGCCAATGCCGCAAGACCGAAGAACAGCCCCGCCGACGTCGATGTGGGCTTGGAAGATGACCTGCCCATCACCGCGCAACTACAACCCGACGCCCTGGCCGCCGCGATGCCGCCCGCGTCGGGCGCAGCCACGGTTCCCGAAATCCCGCCAGCGGCGCTGGTGCTGCCCCCGGTCGCCGCGCCGAGCGTCCCGCCAGTTACAAGCGTGCCTGCGTCCTTGTTCGCGGTAGTGCCGCCCGCTGAGATCTCGGCATCCGGCGTCGCGCCGCCGCCGCTGCCAGCGGTCGCGCCCGCGGCACCAGTCGATCCCCCGGTGCCGGTGCTCGCGTCAGCGTTTCCGGCGTCGCGGCTGCTGTCCGTGGCGCCGCTTGTTCCTGCTCCGCCGTGGCCGCCTAGGCTGGATGCGCTTCCGCCATTCCCGCCACCGATGCCAGCAGAGCCGCCCGTCGCAATGGTGCCACCGGTCAGGGTTGAGCCGCCCATGCTTGTGGATCCGCCAATTGCGGTTGAGCCGCTGCTCGTGGATCCACCCTTGGCGCCGCCTGAGCCTGAAATGCCGCCGGTCGCTGAGGAACCGCCCGTTTCGGTGGATCCACCTTTGCTGCCACCCGAGCCAGTGGTTCCGCCCGAGCCGGCGGCCCCGCTCGAGCCCGAGGTACCGCCGGTGCCCGAGGATCCGCCCGCAGCCGTGAAGTATCCATTGGATCCAAGACCCGTCACGTCTCTAATGACCGTGCCGTGTCGGATGACCGTTCCCGCGGTGCCCGGTATGCTGGCCCTTGCAGACCAGGTGTTGAGATCGGAACTGGTCATGGTCTGGCACGGCACGCCGCCTGATTGCGGGTCCACGTACATCCGGTATTGCCCATTGTCCAATTGGACAATGGCCGGCCCTTCCAGTCCGGATCCCCATCCAGCCCAGTCGTTCTTGCCCACGAAGGTCCAGGGGCCAGTCAGGCTCGGGGCGGTCGCGTGTTCCAGATATCGTGTGGTTTCGCTCTTGATGAAGGCGTGATAGGTGCTGCCCAGCTTCGCCACATACGTGTCGATATAGTCCGGGCCAATACCAAGAACCGTCGGCCCACTCCACTGGGTCAATTCACTGTTCTGGGCAGTGAAAGCATAGGGTTCAAAATCGGGAAGTTCGCTGCCAGTGTCGATATTGGCGATGATTCTGACCACCCCGCCCTCCACGTACCATTCCGGCGCCCAAGTGCGCGAGACACTGGGCACGCCTGCCTTCACAGTCGTCAGATCGCTCCAGTGAATCAGGTCCGAGCTGACAGCAATGCCAAAATGGTCCTCGGGGTTGCAGCAGCTCGCGGTCATCGGATCGGTGTAGGCAATGTAGTACTTCCCGTCGGTGTACTTCATGATGCTGGGATCGCGAATGTAGCTGGTATTGCCACCGAACCCAGTGTCAGACAGCAGCGTGAAGTTGATTGAGTCGGTCGACGTATAGATGGATAGCTTCATGCCAGCGGCGTCGTCGCCTTTGAAAGTCGCAAAGATGTACGTCGTCGCTCCGGCGCGCGGACTTCCGGCTAGCAGGACGGCGGTCAGCGTGGCGAGGCCTAGAAGTTTCTTCATTATTTGTGACCGTAGGACTTCGATTCGGCTGGGGCGTTTCATAAGGGGGCGTGGAGAAAACAAAACGGGTCTCACGATCTGCGGCACGACAGGAAACGGTCTCCTCTGACGGGCAGCGCCAGGTCGCAGGGTGGTAACGCTGCGCGCATTCTCGGGTCGTCGAGCGCGCTCGCACCGGCGGGCTTTTGGGGCCGCGGTTGACGGCGGCGACGGCATCATTTAATCATTGGGCCATGGCTTCGCCGTCTGTTCCCGAGACTTCTCCCGCTGCGCCCGCACCCGCAGCGCCGCCCAACCCAGAGCCGGTGCCGCAGCCTGACGTGCTCCCGCCTTCCAAGGTGACGGGTGAATTCAACGTGCTCTGCTACACGTTCCTCTGCCTGTTCATGGTGAGTTTCATCGTTTGGGCGATCTACTCCTGGACGGGCTACGGCCAGCGCTACGCGCCTCATGCGGATGGCTGGTACAAGGGGGGAACGCGTTCCATTGAAGTGACCCTGGTTCGTGAGGACATGCAGAACCTGGCCTGTGCCTCGGACGTGGCGTTCGAAGGAATGCACTGTGCGTTTCGCGCCAACCAGCAGCCCTTTGATCTGCAGGGTACAGAGGATCGCCTGCTCCTGCGTCCCTACTACACCGTGGATCAGGTGCTCTTTCTGGGCGCGGGCCTGTGGAGTTCACTTGGCATGACCGGTCAGCTGCCCAAAGAGCGCTTCTCGATCGCGTGCAACTACCACATGGTTGGCTCGCTCAAGTCGGCGTCGCTGCGCTGGCAGGCCACCGGTCCGTTCGCTCCGGTCAAAGACGCCGTGCCGGTAGGGCTTCTCACCGAGTGCGTGATTCCGCAATGACGCCAGCGAAGATGGTTCGTGGCGTGGTCGAGACCGGCCGAGCGGCCTGGCAAGATGCCGTGGACCGCTGGGGTGCGATGGGGCGCATTCAACGTATCACCAGCTGCCTGCTTGCCTTCATGATCGTGGGCGGCGTGATCCTGCGCGTCCAGGGGATAGGCTATCCGCCCCGCAATACTTTTGACGAGCTGCCGACGGCGCAGCACATGCTGCTCGGCGTGCCTGACCTGCAAGACTACCACCCCCCGATGGGCAAGCTCCTGGGCACGATTGGGCTTCTCCTCTTCGGCTACAACTCGGTGGGACGGCGGTTCATGTATCTGTGTTTCGGCCTGCAGACCGTCATCGTCGGCTTCTGGCTGGCGCGCCAGATTTTCGCCAGCCGGCGGGCGGCTTGGCTGGCGGCAGCCTTCATGGCAGCAGACGGTTTTTTCATTGCCCATTCGCGCACGGCCTTCATCGACATCATGCTCGTCTGCTTCATCATGTGGAGCGTCCTGGCGGTGCTCGAGGCGCGCACCTGGCGCGGCATGGCGGTTGCCGGAATTTTGATTGGGATCGCCACGTCCATCAAGTGGAGTGCCGCGCAGTCGCTGGTGCCGGCCATCTTGATCGTGCTGCTCTACCGTCGTGTGCCCTGGTACACGATTTTCTGGTTCGGGTTGTCGCCCATCGTGCACTTTTTCATCTGGATGCTTGGGCTGCACCTGATGGGACACGCCAGCGGCCCTATGGACGTCGTGAACGTCATTTTCTCGTCGATGCACAGCCTGCACGACCTGGGACGGTATGACAATCCATTGGCGTCGGCCTGGTATACCTGGCCGTTGCTCTATCATCCCATCGTGGTCAAGCTCTCCTCCTCCGGAACCACCTCGCGCTATGCCTCCAGCCTGGGCAATCTGGTGTTCTGGTTCCCCGCGGCTCTGCTGGTGGTGGGGTTGCCCGTGGCTCGGGGCCTCACCGCATGGCGGGCGAGTTGGCGGCGCTATTGGCCGGCTTTCTTCGACGCCTCGTTCACCAAGGCAGTGCTGGTGCTCGCCTCAGGATGGGTGGCCTTGCAAATCCTGTTCATGGTTTCCATGGGCAAGCACTCGTTTTTTTACCACTACCTGACACCCTACGCCTTCGCCATCATTCTGCTGGCCGGGGTTGTGGCCAAGCTGGAACGCCGCTGGCCGCGCGCGGTGTTGGCATTCGTCACCCTCTCGGTATTGGTGGCCCTCTACTTTGTGCCCGTGTGGGGCGAGTTTGCGCTCACTCTGCAGGAAGCCAACCGCCGCCTGATCTTCCTTCCGTGGCGTCCGTAGTACCGGGCTTGCGTCATCAACGGCGCAAATGATCCGCGTTAGCAGAGCAGACGATTCCATGAACTATCGTGGGATCTGTCGTAGAATACCAGCAGGTTCACCGTCGTCTCACCTTGAGGTGATGCCATGAAGACCACGCTAGTTGTTTGTGTTTGTTTCTTGCTTCTGGGCTTCGGCGTTGCTCAGGCCCAGAAAGTGACCATCATCGGGGAATCGACGAGCCAGGTCTCGACCGCTGGCGCTGAACCACAGGCGGTGCAGCCGCCCACGCCGGCGCCGCCGCAGCAGCCACCTGCGCCGCCGCAGCAGCCGCCCGCGCCACCGGTGCAGACGCAGACCCAGGCGCAGCCCCAGCCGCAGATGCAGCAGCCAGAGGGCGCGGTACAGCCTGGCGCTGGGGGCCAATGGGTGTACACCGAACAGTACGGCTGGATCTGGATGCCCTACGGAAACCAGTACACGTATGAAGGCACGGCCTACGACACGACTCCCTACTCGTATGTCTACTATCCAAGCTACGGTTGGTCGTGGCTGGCGTCGCCATGGGTTTGGGGCTGGGGTCCGTATCCCTACTTCGGATTCCTAGGTCCCAACCACTTTGGCTGGTACACGGGACTCTACCGGGCTGGGTATGGGTGGGGCGGCTACCGTGGCGGATACGGCGGAGGCTATCGCGGCGGCTACGCTGGTGGTTATCGGGGCGGCTACGCTGGCGGCTATCGGGGCGGCTACGCTGGCGGCTATCGCGCTGCGGGCGGATTCCACGGCGGCGCTGCGGGCGTCTATCGCGGCAACGTCGGCGGTGGAGCTCGCGCTGTCAGCGGATTCCGCGGCAGCGCGGGTGGCGGATTCCACAGTGGGTTCAGCGGTCACAGCGGTTTCAGTGGCGGCCACGGTGGCTTCGGCGGCGGCCACGGCGGCGGGCACGGCGGCGGACATCGCTAGCCAGGACGCCATCCGCTGTCGCTCTGACGATTCACACAACTTTACGACGCTGCAATACCTCTGCAACACGACATGGCTAGTGTCGTGTCATGCGAAGAAAGCACATGGTGAAGTTGAGGTGGGTTCCGGCAAACTGCAACCACCAGGGGCCGGAAACATGGCTCGGGGTACGCGTTGGGCATCGGCAGGAATCGGCGCAAGTGGCCGCCAGGGACGAACGCGGCTTCTCGAATCGTTGTGAAGATTACGGATGGGACCACCACGCCTCGTGCCCGCGTCGCGTGGCCATCGCGCGGCGCCGTCAGGCCCGCCGACTGTGGTTGCTGGCACGCGAGCTGTGCGCATCCGCCGCGCTCTATCGGGTGGAGGGCAGCAGGTCCACCGCGACTCGCACCCTGCGCCTCGCCTACACGGCGCTGCGCGACCGAGCTGAGATCGCTGAGTCCGCACGCGGTCGCGATTGACCCCCGTTCTTGCAGCGTCACGTTGTCTCGTTGACAAACGGCGTCTGTCGGGTAGTTTCCGAGGGAAATTAGCCGGTTGGCCCCCTTGGGGGAGACGCTGATCGGAGAAAGTTTCGAGGTCCTTTGCACGCACTGCCCGTCTCTTGGTTGTCGGCTGTTCGCTCCCGCAGCGAGCGCGTGAAGCTCCCGGCGATGTTAGCGGTCTTGCTTGCCGTCCTGGGCGCCGCCTTGTCGGCGTGCGGTGCAAGCAAGTCAGGCGCGGCGGTCGAGCCGCGCGCGGCGCGTGCGGTACCCGTGCTGCCAGCCACCGTTGTCCGACGTGACGTACCGGTCTACTTGGAAGGCATTGGGAGCGTGGTGGCCTACAAGACGGTGACCGTACGGTCCCAGGTGGACGGCCGGCTGATGCAGGTCCTCTTCCGCGAGGGTCAGACCGTGCGCAAGGGTGAGGTGCTGGCCCAGATCGACCCGCGGCCGTTCCAGGTTCAACTGCATCAGGCCGAGGGCGCGCTGGCGCGCGACCGCGCCCAGCTGCAAAACGCGAATCTGATGGTCAAGCGCGATCAGGATTTGGTGGGGCAGAAACTCATCGCCCAGCAACAGCTCGATAGCGATCAGGCGACTACCGGTCAGACCGAAGGGACGGTTCGCATCGACGAGGCGGCCATCGAGAGTGCGCGGCTGAATCTCGACTACGCGCGCATCACTTCTCCGGTGGACGGGGTTACGGGCGTGCGTCTGGTCGATCCAGGCAACGTGGTGCACGCCGCGGATCTGGGCGGCATCGTGGTGGTCACGCAACTTGATCCCGTGGCGGTCCTCTTCAACCTGCCCCAGGACGAACTGCCACGCATCAGCGACCAGATGGCGCACGGCAAACTTGCTGTGGAGGTGTACGGCCGCGATGGCGCGGCCGCCCTGGGCAAGGGCGAACTCGAACTCATCGACAATCAGATCAACCAGGCCACGGCGACTTTGCGCCTCAAGGCGATCGTGCCCAACCCCGAGCACCACTTGTGGCCCAACCAGTTCGTCAAAGCGCGGTTGCTCCTCACCACCCGCAAGGGCGCCCTGGTGGTGCCGGCCTCGACGCTGCAGCGGGGGCCCGAGGGCACCTTCGTTTATGTCGTTGGCACTGACCAAACCGTGACGCTGCGGCCGGTGGAGGCCGTTGCGCCCACGGGCGAGGTGGCCATCATCGACAAGGGCGTGAGCGAGGGTGAGATCGTGGTGGCGGACGGACAGAATCAGCTTCGCCCGGGCAGCAAGGTATCTTTGCGCGAGTCGGGCTCGTCGGGCAGCGGTCGAGGGGGCGGCTCGGACAAGCCCGGCGCAGGCAGCAAGGGTCGCGGCAACAAACAATGAGCGTGTCCGAGCCGTTCATCCGGCGTCCGGTGGCAACATCGTTGTTGACCGTCGGGCTGTTGTTGTCGGGTTTGCTCGGCTACCGCCAGCTTCCGGTGTCCGCGTTGCCCCAGGTGGACTATCCCACCATCGTGGTGGCCACCGCGTTGCCCGGTGCCAGTGCGGAAACCATGGCCTCGGCGGTGACCACGCCGCTCGAACGGCAGTTCGGCCAGATGCCTTCGCTCGGCCAGATGACATCGGTATCCAGCTTCGGCAATTCCCAGATCACGTTGCAGTTCGATCTGGGGCGTGACATCGACGCGGCCGAGCAGGATGTGCAGGCCGCCATCAACGCGGCCTCGAACCTGCTGCCCACGTCGCTGCCCGCGCCGCCCACCTACAGCAAGAGCAACCCGGCTGACTCGCCCATTCTCACCTTGAGCATCAGCTCGGATACCCTGCCGCTCGATCAGGTGGACGATGTGGCTGATTCCATCCTGGCGCAGAAGATCGCGCAGGTGGCGGGCGTGGGCTTGGTCACCATCAATGGCGGGCAGAAGCCGGCCGTGCGCGTGCAGGTCGATCCCGCGGCGCTGGCCGGCGCCGGGCTCAGCCTGGACGACGTGCGAAAGATTCTGGTCGCCGCCAACGTGAATCAGCCCAAAGGAAACCTGGACGGCCCCCGCCAGAACTACACCCTGGCCACCAATGATCAGCTGGCGCGCGCGGCGAGTTTTCGACCGCTCGTCCTGGCCTACAACAACGGCGCGCCCATCCGTCTGCAGGAAGTGGCCAACGTCATCGACGGCGTGGAGAACAACGAACTGGCAGGCTGGTCCGACGGGAAACGCGCCATCATCGTGAGTGTGCGGCGCCAGCCAGGGGCTAACGTCATCGAAGTGGCCGACCGGGTGAAGGCCCTGCTGCCGCGTCTGCAAACCGCTCTGCCTCAGGGTGTGGACGTCACGGTGGTCAGCGATCGCACGGAAACCGTGCGCGCTTCGGTCGACGACGTGCAGTTCACGCTGGCCTTGAGCGTGGTGCTGGTGGTCGCAGTGATCTACCTGTTTCTGCGCAGCCTGCGCGCCACCGTCATTCCCGGTGTGGCTGTGCCGCTCTCGCTGGTGGGCACATTCGGACTCATGTACCTGTGCCACTACAGCCTGAACAATCTGTCGCTGATGGCGCTCACGATTTCCACAGGCTTCGTCGTCGACGACGCCATCGTGATGATTGAGAATATCTCCCGCTATATAGAAGAAGGCGAACCGCCCTTTCAGGCGGCATTGAAGGGCGCCAAGCAGATTGGCTTCACCATCGTGTCGCTGACGGTGTCACTGGTGGCGGTTTTGATTCCCCTGCTTTTCATGGGCGGGATCATTGGTCGACTGTTTCGCGAATTCGCGGTCACGCTCAGCATCGCCATCGGGGTGTCGGCAATCTTGTCGCTGACCCTGACTGCCATGATGTGCGCCTTCTTGCTGCGCGCCCATGAGCAGCCGGGGTGGCTGGCCCGCCAGTTCGAGCGCGGCTTTGCCGCCATGATGTCGATCTACCAACGCAGCCTGGGCTGGGTGATGCGACACCAACCGGCCACTCTGGCGGTGACCGTGGCAACAGTGGCGCTGACCGTTGTGCTGGCGGTAATTGTCCCCAAAGGCTTCTTCCCGCAGCAGGACACGGGAATGATTATGGGCGTGACTGAGGCGCCGGCCGACGTGTCATTCGCCAGCATGATGGCGCGACAGAGGGCGCTGGCTGATGTCGTGCGCACTGACCCCGACGTGGCGTCAGTGGTGTCGTACATCGGCGCCGACGGCACCAATCCCACGCCCAACACCGGAAGGCTGGCCATCACCCTGCGTCCGCGTCAGGCGCGCAGCGCGAGCGCGGCCGAGATCCTGCGGCGACTGCGCGTGAGCGCCCAGGGCGTGGAGGGCACCTCGGTGTTCTTCCAGGTTGTGCAGGATTTGCAGATCGACAGCCGCGTGAGCCGGACACAGTTTCAGTACACAATGGAAGATGCCGACATCGACCAACTGGGCGAGTGGGCACCGCGCGTGCTCGCCCGGCTGGAGAAGTTGCCTGAACTGCGCGATGTGACCAGCGATCAGCAGACCTCGGGTTTGCAATTGCGACTGGTCGTGGATCGCGACACGGCCTCACGTTTTGGAATATTGCCCCAGGCCATCGACGATGTGCTCTACGATGCCTTTGGCCAGCGCCAGGTGTCGATCATTTTCACTCAACTCAATCAGTACCGGGTCATCCTGGAGGTGAAGCCGGAATTCCAAAACAACGCGGCGGCATTGGAGAATATCTATGTGCGCTCGCAGACCGGCGACCAGGTGCGATTGAGCGCGTTCACCCATTTTGAGCCCAGCCGCACGCCCTTGGCCGTCACCCACCAGGGGCAATTCCCGGCAGTGACGATTTCGTTCAACGTGGCGTCCGGTCTTGCGTTGGGCGATGCGGTCGACGCCATCCACCGCGCCGAGGCCGAGATCGGCATGCCGGCTACTGTGCGCGCCAACTTTGTGGGCACGGCGCAAGAATTCAAAAGTGCGCTGGCCACCGAGCCGTTCCTCATTCTGGCGGCCCTGCTGACTGTGTACATCGTGCTGGGTGTGCTCTACGAGAGCTACATCCACCCTGTCACGATTCTGTCCACGCTACCTTCGGCGGGCGTGGGCGCGTTCCTGGCGCTCATGCTGACCCGGACGGAGTTCAGCATCATTGCCCTTATCGGCATTGTGTTGCTCATCGGCATCGTGAAGAAGAACGCCATCATGATGATCGACTTTGCGCTCGAGGCCGAGCGCGTGGACGGGCTGCCGCCGCAGGAATCGATTGTCCGGGCGTGTCTGCTGCGTTTCCGGCCCATTATGATGACCACGATGGCGGCGCTCTTGGGCGGGCTGCCGCTGGCCTTGGGCAGCGGAACCGGTTCGGAATTGCGGCGGCCGCTTGGCATCTCCATTGTGGGCGGACTGCTCATTTCGCAATTGCTGACCCTCTACACCACGCCGGTCATCTACTTGTACATGGATAGGCTGGCTCGCCTGCTGCGTCCCGGACGTGCTCGGGCTGTCGCAGCAGCGCCGGTGCCAGACAGCGCCCCGTGAATATCTCCGAACCTTTCATAAGACGGCCGGTGGCGACCTCATTGCTGGCCGCAGCCCTGCTGTTGGTGGGGGCCACCGCTTACACCCAGCTTCCCGTGGCACCTCTGCCACGCGTCGACTATCCCACCATCAACGTCAACGCGGCTCTGCCCGGAGCCAGCCCCGAAACCATGGCCTCGGCCGTGGCCACGCCGCTGGAGCGACGCTTTGGCCGGATTGCCGGACTGACCGAGATCACTTCAGTAAGTTCGCTAGGCTCGGTCAGCTTGACCCTGCAGTTCGACCTGGACCGCGACGTGGACTCAGCCGCGCGCGATGTGCAGGCCGCCATCAACGCAGCGGCCGGCGATCTGCCGCCCAATCTGCCCACGCGTCCCAACTTTCGCAAGGTCAACCCCGCCGACGCGCCCATCCTCATCCTTTCGCTGACGTCCAAGACGCTGCAGCTGGCGCAAGTTTACGACGCTGCCAATACCATATTGGCCCAGAAGATCGCCCAGGTGCAGGGCGTGGGCCAGGTTTTTGTTGGCGGCGGCCAGAACCCTGCTGTGCGCGTGCAGGTCGACCCGGCGGTGCTGGCTGGCCTGGGGCTGGGCATGGAGGACGTGCGCACTGTGCTCAGCCAGGCCACTGTCGATCAACCCAAGGGCACATTGGCGGGCGCGAGCCAGGCACAATCCATTGCCGCCAATGACCAGCTTGTCGGGGCGAAGAGCTTTCGCGACTTGGTCATCAATTATCAGGGCGGTGCGGCTGTGCGCCTGGGCGACGTAGCACGGGTGATTGACGATGTGGAGGACAATCGGGTGGCGGCCTGGACCAACGGCACGCGTTCTGTGTCCTTGCTCATTCGCCGCCAGCCCGGCGCCAACATCATCGAGGTCATCGATCGCATCAAGCGCATGTTGCCCGGCCTGGCACAGTCGGTTTCGCCCAGCATCGACATCCAGGTGGCCGTGGATCGCGCTGGCACCATCCGCGCGTCGGTGCGCGACGTGGAGCGCACCCTGCTCCTCAGCGTGTTTCTCGTCGTGCTGGTGGTCTTCGCGTTTCTGCGCAACCTGCGCGCGACCCTGATCCCTAGCGTGGTGGTTCCGCTTTCGCTGGTCGGCACCTTTGCCGCGATGTACTTGCTCGGGTATAGCCTCAACAACTTGTCGCTGATGGCGTTGACCATCGCGACCGGCTTCGTGGTCGACGACGCCATTGTGGTCACAGAGAACGTCTCGCGCTTTGTCGAAGCCGGCGAGAAACCTTTGGTGGCAGCGCTCAAAGGGGCGCAACAGATCGGGTTCACCATCGTTTCAATTACCGTGTCGTTGTTGGCGGTCTTCATTCCCATCCTGGTGATGGGCGGCATCGTGGGTCGGCTATTCCGCGAATTCGCGGTCACCCTGGCCGTGTCCATCTCCATCTCGGCAATCATCTCGCTCACCTTGACGCCCATGATGACGTCGCGCCTGCTACGGCCGGAAACTGAGCAACGGCGCGGCCTCACCTTTCGCGTGTCAGAGGGCTTTTTCAACGGCATGCTGGGCGGCTACCGGCGCGGGTTGGATTGGGTGCTCCGCCACCATTACCTGATGCTTTTTCTCACCATCGGCGCTGCTGTCATCACCGTGTTTCTCTACAAGGCGGTGCCCAAGGGACTGTTCCCGCAGCAAGACACCGGGCAACTCGCCGGGGTGGCGGAGGCACCACAGGATGTGTCGTTCCCGGCCATGCGCCAGCGCGCCGAGGCGGTCAACAAGGTCGTGCTGGCCCATCCGGCAGTGGAGAAGATGGTCACCTTCATCGGCGGCAGCGGATCGTCGGGCAACACCGGGAACATCTTCATCCAGCTCAAGCCGCTTGGCCAGCGCAGCCAGACCTCTGACCAGGTCATCTCCGAGCTGCGCCCCAAGTTGGCGGCGATTCCTGGCATCATGCTCTTCCTGCAGTCGGTGCAGGATGTGCGCATGGGCGGGCGGGGCGCGCGCACGCAATACCAGTACACCTTGCAGGACGCGAATCTGGCCGAGCTGAACCAGTGGGCGCCGCGCGTGTTCGACATGCTCAAGGCCCTGCCCGAGCTGCGCGACGTGGCCAGCGACCAGCAGACCAATGCCTTGCAACTCAGCCTGGAAGTCGATCGCGACATTGCGTCCAGCTTGGGTGTGTCGTTGCAGGCCGTGGACGGCACTCTTTACGATGCCTTTGGTCAGCGCCAGGTGGCGACCATGTACACGCAGCTCAATCAGTATCGCGTGGTGCTAGAGGCCAAACCCGGGCTGGCGGGGGAACCGGTCGCGCTCGACAACATGTTCGTGCACTCGCAGAACGGGGCGCTGGTTCCACTCTCCGTGTTCGCCCACTGGGCGCCCTCACGCACGTCGCTTTCCATCAGTCACCAAGGACAATTTCCGGCGATTACGTTGTCATTCAACTTGGCGCCGGAAAAGTCACTCAGTCAGGCGCTCGATGCCATTCACAACGCTGAGGCGCGAATCGGTCTGCCCGCGGGCGTGGTGGCTTCGCCGCAGGGAACGGCCAAGGCATTCGTGGATTCCCTTTCCAACCAGCCGACCCTTATCCTGGCCGCACTGCTGGCTGTGTATATTGTTCTCGGTGTGCTCTACGAAAGCCTGATCCACCCGGTGACAATTCTGTCGACGTTGCCCTCGGCCGGCGTGGGCGCGTTGCTGGCGCTGATGTTGATGCACACGGAATTCAGCATCATCGCGCTCATTGGCGTGATCCTGCTCATTGGCATCGTGAAGAAGAACGCGATCATGATGATCGACTTCGCGCTGCAGGCCGAGCGCGAGCAGGGCCTGTCCACCCGCGATGCCATCTTCCACGCCTGCTTGCTGCGCTTCCGGCCCATTATGATGACCACCATGGCCGCGCTGCTGGGCGGTTTGCCCCTGGCCCTGGGTCACGGCACCGGCTCCGAGATGCGCCGGCCACTCGGCATCGCCATTGTGGGCGGCTTGCTGCTGTCGCAGATGCTGACCTTGTTCACCACGCCGGTGGTGTACCTGACGCTGGATCGGTTTTCACGCAGGAGACGGGGCGAGAGAATGGGAGAGCAAGCAGGATAGCGCTCAAATTCCGCTACGGCTTCCTCGCCCGAATGAAGGCGCTCATGATGGCGCCGTCGAGAGCGGCCAGAGTTTCGCTCATGTCTCCACCGCCGCAGGATGACGCCATCTCAGCGGCATCATCCTTGTCGTAGATTCTGGTCGGGTCGACCGTGACGTCGCGGAACCCGGCGCTGCGAAGCTTGGCCACGTATTCGCTTTCCACCAGAGCCCCTGCCACACATCCGGTCCACAGGGTCATGGACTTGCGCGCTGACTCGGGCAACTCGCGACGAAGCACGATGTCGGACACCGCGAAGCGGCCGCCCGGCTTGAGCACGCGGAACGCCTCGCGCAGAACCTTGTCCTTGTCTCCCGACAGGTTGATCACGCAATTGGAAATGATCACATCCACCGTGCTGTCAGGCAGCGGGATCTGTTCGATGGTTCCCCTGAGGAACTCGACGTTGCTGGCGCCGGCCTTGAGCTTGTTCTTCTCGGCCAGAGCAAGCATCTCGTCGGTCATGTCCAGGCCGTAGGCCTTGCCGGTTGGACCAACTCGCCTTGCCGAAAGCAGCACGTCGATGCCGCCGCCAGAGCCGAGATCGAGCACAGTCTCACCGGGGCGAAGCTCGGCCAGTGCTGTGGGATTGCCACAGCCGAACGAAGCCGCCAGGGCCTCCTCGGGAAGTCCAGTGGTTTGCTCAGCCGCGTAGAGATCGCGCGTGATTGGATCGGTTCCGCCCATGCCGGTTGCGGCCGAGCCACAACAAGAGGGTTTCGCGCCTCGCACGACTGCCTGCACGGCCAGGCCATAGCGTTGTTTGACCACTTCGCGGATATCTTGCGCGGGTGGGGCGTCGTCCCCAGAGCAGCAGGACGATTTGGAATCAGCGTCTTTGACGAGCGTCAGTTTGGACATCATGGTCTCCTTTGTTGCCTCACCCTGTGAACAGAGTGACAAATTCGGTCAGGCGCGCGCGCATCGACTTGTCGACGGCGTAGTAGATCCAGGTGCCACGACGCTCGGCCGTGACCAGGCCCGCCTCGCGAAGTTGGCGCAAGTGATGCGAGATGGTGGGCTGAGACAGAAGCCTGACGTGGTCCTCGATCTGGCACACGCAGATGGCGTCGCCTGCCGCGGCCAGAAATCCCAAAATGTCGAGCCGGGTTTCGTCGGCGAGCGCCTTGAACAAGGCCGCGTAGGGGGTGACGTCCTTGGCTCGCAGCTTTGTGCGTGGCGAACAGCAAACCGTGGCTCGCTTCGGCAGTTGCGCGATGGCCAGACGCTTGGGCACAAAGCCAGGGTGAATCATACATCGACGGATGTCAATATAGAAAGATGTCGATGTTGGCAGTTCCCAGGTTGGCTTCAAGAGACCGCGCCCCGCGGGGATCATCTCCGGCCTCGCAGACCAGCCGGCCCGCTAAGATGCCGATCGATGCCCAGGGGTTTCAATCGCGGCGGGCTCAGAATGCAGGAAAGCGGGCTTGTTTCTTCTGTCGCCCGTCTTATGCTTCAACTCGTGAGCCGCGAGAAGCGGCTTCTTCAACGAGAGTGAGAGGAGGGGGAACATGGCGTACGCGGTTGTGCATCACTTTCCAGGTGGTACCAAGGAGCAATACGAGGCGTCGATCGCGGCGGTGCATCCGGGCAAAGGCAGTCTGCCCAAAGGCCAGATCTTTCACGCCGCCGGCGCGTCGGCGGGTGGCTGGACAGTCGTGGCTGTGCACGACTCCAAAGAAAGTTGGGAACAGTTTCGCGACGGCATTCTGATGCCCCGAATGCAAAAGGGCATCCCAGGTGGGTTCGCCGCGCCACCGCAGGAAACAGCCTTCGAAGTCCACAATCTGCGGCGTTGATACCGTCGGATAGGAGGCCGCTTGCCCTAGGTTGACAGGGCAGGGCCGCTGGGAGCGTCGCAGCGGAACATTTTCATGGGTCTGCGGCATCCAATCCCATGAAAGCGGGCGAAGCGCCGGAGGCGGCCCACGCGGGGAAGCCATGCGCTTATGTGCCGCCGACCACACAACTCAATTCACACCGGAGGCCATTATGGGCAAGAAGATCATTGCGGTGATAGGGGCGACGGGAGCTCAGGGCGGAGGGTTGGTTCGCGCCATCCTGGCCGACAAGAGCGGCGAGTTCGCGGTTCGGGCCATTACGCGCAAACCCACGGGCGACAAGGCGCAGGCGCTGGCCAAGTTGGGGGTCGAGGTCGTGGCGGGCGATCTGGACGACGTGGCAAGCCTAACCAAAGCCTTCGAGGGCGCGTATGGCGCCTACTGTGTGACCAATTTCTGGGAGCATTTTTCTGGCGAGAAAGAGACGGCTCAGGGGCACGCCCTGGCCCAGGCGGCCAAGAAGGCGGGCGTAAAGCACGCCATCTGGTCCACCTTCGAGGACACGCGCAAGGCATTTCCGCTGAGCGACTCGCGTATGCCGACGCTGAAGGGTAAGTACAAAGTGCCGCACTTCGACGCCAAAGCCGAAGCAGATCACTTCTTCAGGGATCTGGGCGTGCCGACCACGTTTCTGCTGACCTCGTTCTATTGGGACAATCTGATTGGCTTTGGCATGGGTCCCAAGAAGGGGCCTGATGGCAAACTGGCCTTCGTGCTGCCCATGGGAAACAAGAAACTGCCCGGCATTGCAGTCGAAGACATTGGCAAGTGCGCGTTGGGAATTTTCAAGCGTTCTGAGCTGATTGGAAAGACAGTGGGCGTGGCTGGCGAGCATCTCACAGGCAGCGAGATGGCCGCCGCGCTCAGCTATGCGCTGGAACAGCCAGTCGCCTACAACGCGGTTTCGCCCGACGTCTACCGCGGCTTCGGCTTTCCTGGGGCCGACGACCTTGGCAACATGTTCCAGTTCAAGGCCGAAACCGAGAGTGCCTACTGCGGGGCCCGGGACCTCGCGTTCTGCCACGTGCTCAATCCCGAACTCCAGACATTCGCCAGGTGGTTGTCCCGCAACAAGTCGCGGATACCGCTCGGGTAGCAAGGTTTCTCTGGTTCGAATCCAAAAGCATTCCGCCAAAGGTCGTGAGCCCTGGGAGTGTCTTGCCGATAATCTGGCAGGCATGGGGTGCCCCTATCGATGGTTGGCAATCGGCGTGGCGGTGTCGTTCACCGGGCTTGCGAACTCGTACAGGCTGCGAATCTAGGGGATTCGGCTGCACCAAAGAAGTGGGTAGTGGCTTAGTTTGAATCCGGCCTTGGTAGTCTTGGTCCAACGGGAGCGAATGTGATACGTTCTTCGCATCGTGGTTGGAAACATGGAGTCAAAAAAAATGACGCATCGAGGGTTTCGCGAAGGTGTCCGCTCTCCGTTGGTTCTCATCGCTTGGTTGATGCTGGGAGGCTGCAGCAGTTCCAGCAAGGTGCCGGCGACTCCCAAGTGCTTCCTGGCTAGCGACTGCCAGAATCTGCTCCAATGCGTGCAGGGGTACTGTGTCAAGGCGTGCGCACAATCGCGCGACTGCCCCAATGGTGAGCGGTGTATCACCGCCGCTGAGGGAAATACCTGTCAGCCACTGGAGACGGCCACTTGCCAGTACAACAGCCAGTGCACGAAACCCTTGGTGTGTGCTTTCGACCAGAAATGTCGCGATCAATGCCAGCAAAACATCGACTGCCCCACTGGCCAGATGTGTACTTCGATAACCCATTTGTGCGCGGATCCCACCATCGACAAGAACTACAATCCCGTGACCAACGAATTCGTCGGCGCGAATGATGGCGGCCTGGCGAGCGGCGGTGCGGGCGGCGGCACCGGTGGGGTGGGCGGCGCCGTCACTGGCACCGGAGGCGCAGGCGCCGGTGGTGGTTCGGGCGCCAGCGACGCTGGTGTTGACGCCGCTGTGCCGAATCCCGGGGACGACTCTGGGACCGGCGGCAGCTCGGGCGGCAGCGTTGACGCCCCTGTCGCGAATCCCGGGGACGACTCTGGGACCGGCAGCGGCGGCGCAGGCGGCAGCTTGGGCGGTGCGACCAGCTTGGGCGGCGCGGGCGGTTCGAGCAAGCGCGATGCGGGACAGGCAGGGACCACTGGCACCGCCTGCACGCCGGGGCAGGCTCCCACCAAATTTGCATTCGCCGCCAAGAGCGACTCCGACCCCAACTACACATCGGGGGTCGGGGTGCTCACCGCCACTGAACTCCTCACGTTCAATGGGTATGTGGGTCCTGACTCCACCGACGGCGGCGTCGCAGATAGCGGCACGGTCACCTTGGTCAATCGCATCGACGTGCAACACTTCGACCCGATCTCGGGCAAGAAGAATGGCAGCGCCACACCCCTGCTCACGGCCGCTGGCGATGGTTCGGGAATCTACATCGCTGGCGCTGCTGTTGCGCCGACTGGCGAGATCGCGATCATCTACAGTGCCGCGACTGGCGGCGACAGCTATTCATACTACGGCGTGTACCTGGCGTTCCTCGACAAGGACCTAGCCCCGAGTCAGACCACTCTGTTTGTGGTTCAGGGTTCTGACGTCAACCACGATCAGTCCTACGTGCAATGGCTCAACGGTGAATTCGTTGCCTCCTCCATATTCTATAACGGATCCTATGCTATCAAGGTCGGGAGGTTCGGAGCTGACGGATCCAATCTCGGAATCACCCGCGCCCTACCCACAGATAATCCATCCGGTTCCGTATCGAGTGCCGACGTCGCTGAGGGCGAAGTTGCATTCTCGGGGAATACGTTCGCTGCAGCTTATTTTGGACCTGGCCCCGGCCCCTCCCTGACCTTCGTCGATGCGTCTGATGCGCTTACGGAGGTTGGCAGTCCGCTGGCTCCCCTCCCGTCGGCCAACAACAACAGCGTTGTTGCCGTAGCAGGCACCTCGGAGGGTTTCGTAGCTCTCTACAATGGGACTTCCTCCTCGAGCGGGTACTCATTGGTGGCAACCTATTTGTCGAACTCAGCTTCAGCAGGCGACGCCGGGGTGCCCGTCGGCGCTACCTATGCCTTTCTGGGCGGCTTCGCCTACCAGAGCGCCCGGAGTACACGCGGCTCCAGTGCCGGCACTGGAGCTGGCTTTGCCGCGCTCTACCCTGACGGCTCCGTCACCTTCCTATATTTTAGCGCAGACGGATCGATCCACGGGAACCCGCAAACGGTCCTGCAGCAAGCAAACACTGCCGGTGGCGGTGATGAAGCGCATATCACGAGTTTCGGGGGCAAGTTCGCTGTGTCGCTCTACAGCGGCACCGAGCACCTGACTCGGGTGATCACGTCGACCTGCCAATAGCCAGTACCGGAGACGGCAGCAAGCAGGCGGCGCGCTTCGATGGGCGGAAACGGGACGCAAATTGAAGGCCATCTCCCGTGACTGAAACCAAGGTCGGAAACTTCTCGGCGCAATCTACTGCAAGTGCCGTGGACCAGGCATTGCAGCCGGGAACGAAGATCGGGGAATACCAGATCGAGCGCGAACTGGGTCGGGGCGGCATGGGTGCAGTCTATGCCGCCCGCCATCCGATTATCGGCAAACGCGTGGCCATCAAGGTGCTCGACGCGTCTTTCTCGCGCGACGGCGCGCTGGTGCAGCGATTTCTCGACGAAGCCCGCGCGGTCAACAAGATCGGCCACCCCAACATCATCGACGTCTTTTCCTTCGGACAACTGCCCGACGGTCGCCAGTACTTCGTCATGGAATTCCTCGAGGGCGAAACCATGGCCGCGTGGCTGGGGCGCGGCCGGCCCGACATCGCCGAGGCGCGACGTTTGCTTCTGCAAGTTTGCGAAGCGCTTGAGGCCGCGCACCGTGAAGGCATCATTCACCGCGACCTGAAGCCGGAGAACCTGTGGATTGCGCGGCCCAAACACGGCGAGCCGTTCATGAAGGTTCTCGACTTCGGCATCGCCAAGTTGGTTGAGCCCGAGGCCGCTACCAACATCACCAAGACCGGCACCATCATGGGCACGCCGCAGTACATGTCGCCCGAACAGTGCACCGGTCGGGGTGTGGATCATCGGACCGATGTGTATTCGCTCGGCGTGATCATGTTTCAGATCTTTTGCGGACGCCTGCCTTTCGAGGATGGGTCGGTGGCAGAGATCATGTCGGCCCATCTCACCAAGGCGCCGCCCAGACCTGGCGAGTTCGCGGCCATTTCGCCTGGAATGGAGAGCCTGCTTCTTTCCTGTCTGGACAAGAATCCAGCCAATCGCCCGGCGAGCGCCGCGGAACTTGGTCTGCGCCTCAAGGACGCGGCCGTGGTGGGCGGGGTGGTCACCGCGATGCAGGCGCCATTCCGTCGAACTGACGAAGCGTCAGCCGCGACGAAGAAGGGGTTCGCGACCGGACTGCCNNTTGGTGTTGGTTTCGGCGGCGGTTGTATTGGCGGCGCTCGGGCTTTGGCTGGCGCTGCGTGGTGGAAAGGCGCAGGTGGCTGCCCCGATGCGAGCGCCTGCGCAAAACGCGGCGACGCCAGCCCTCGTGCCACCAACCATTCCCGAGCCGCCGCCGGTCAAGGTTGAGGCGGCCGGCAGCGACCGCGAGCCGACGCCGACACCTGCTGTTCCTCATCCGGCCCACCCGTCCGCTCGTCCGCATCCCGCGGGCAATGCCGACAACGCCAAACCCGCCAACGGCAAGCCATCCCGCGCTGCACGCCAGGGGCTCATCCAGGAGAACCCATTCTGATGCGCATATTCGTCCCGCTCGCGTTGGCCACTGCTTTCATTCTCGCTCCGCACGCCGTACGCACGGCCCGGGCCGACGACGCCCAGGCCAGCGATGCGCGGGCCGAGGCGCGTGAGCGTTTTTCCCGCGGTCTGCACTTGTTTGAGAATGGCGATAACAACGGCGCTTTGGCGGAATTCAAGAGGGCCAACGATCTCATTCCCAACCGACTGGTGCAGTTCAACATCGGGTTGGTTTACGCGGCGATGGACCGACCGGTCGAGGCGGTCGATACACTGGACAAGGTCTTGCAGGACCCCGGCTCGCTCAAGCCTGTGCAGGTGGCGCGGGCGCGCGCTGAAAAGGAAGAACAGGAGAAGCGTATCGGGTTCCTGGATTTTACGACCAACGTGCCCGCCACCATCGAGATCGATGGCATTGAAGCGGGGACCACGCCGTTGTCCGCACCCTTGCGCGTGGCTGCCGGTCGACACATTGTCGACGCGGTGGCGTCGGGATACCTTCCGGCGCGTGTGGAAGTGATCGTGGCCGGGCAGTCCCATGTTTCGAGCACGCTGGAATTGCGCCCCAGTGAGGCGCGCCTGGCGCATGTCGAGGTCCGCTGTCCCCTTCCGGGCGCGGATATCTACTTTGACGGAGCCTTGGTGGGCCAGACCCCCCTGCGGGCGTCGGTGACTACCGAGCCGGGCGAGCGATCAGTTGAATTGCGGCGACCGGGCTATCGCACGCAAAAGCAAGTCATCACCCTGCAGGACGGCGCGCGTGGCGAGGTGAGCTTTGATCCAGAGTTGGATCCCTCGGTCGGCAACGGGGGACGCTTGCGGCTGCTCATCAACGAAGGCGACATTTTCGTGATACTCGACGGGCGGGCCCATGGCGTGTACAGCACGAGCATACCCTTGCCAGCCGGACCGCATGCGCTTCGGCTCGAACGCGCGGGATTCGAACCCCTCGATCGTTTGGTGCAGGTCCCATCTAGCGGCGATGTCGACATCAAGGTCGATCTGCGCCCGACGCCGGAAACCCGCGAGGCCTACGTGCAACATGCGCGCTCGTATCGTCGCTGGGCGTGGACAACGCTGATCTCTGGCGCGGTCGTGGCCGGCGTTTCGGGCGGGCTGGCCTTGTGGGGCCATAGCGAGATTTCCGGCGCCCAGAACAAGCTGACGAATTTGCAGCAATCCGCCAAGCCAGGCGCCGGTGGCGGCTGCGATCCCACGTTCGTTCTGCCAGCGCAGGTCGATCTCTGCACCCAGGAGATCTCGGACGCGCAGAATAGCCTGGACAACTATCGCAACCTCCGGCTCGGCGGCATCATAGGCGCTGGCGTGGGTGTGGCTCTTGTCGGGGTGGCCGCTGCGCTCTTTGTTTGGAGCCCAGATTCCACACGCTATGACCGACAGGAGACTCAATTCCTGTCCGTGCGTTTCGTCCCTAGCTTGTCCGTCAGTAATGACGGCGCTGGTCTATCATTGCTCGGCCGCTTCTGATTGAGTTTCGCCAACGCCTTCTAGGACAAGATCGTGCAATGCGGCGGCGAGCCTGTCAAGCGACCAAGGTGAGCCGAAGAAACAGCTGACCCGTCCGAGCGGGCATGCGACTCATAGTCTGGTGAACGGCATGTTTCCTCGCGCCCGGAGGAGATGTGCAAGTCCCTGAGGAGACCCCATGAACAGTCGCTCCTTCACGATCGCTCTCATTGGCACCTTCGCATTGGGCGCCGGATGCGGATCCAGCGCAATCAACGGCATCGCTGGGACGGCCACTGCCAGCGGCAACAGCGGCGGGAGCCGCCTCCCGAGCGGACCTTGCACGCCATCCCACACGTCGAAGGCACCCGCGAATGGTCTCATCGCGGATTTCACGGACGCAGGCGACGGGGCCAACAGGGGAGGAATCGAGATCGCGGGCGGAATCGTGACGTACGCCGCGCCCAAGGTCGGCGGTCCGGGATCCCCGACCTACACGACAACCGGGGGTGCGCTTCACATCAGGGTCAGCGCGGCGCCGACGTCGACGCCACAGTTTCTGGGCGCAGTCATCGCCTTCAGCAATTGCATCGATGCGAGCGCGTTCACCGGCGTGCAATTCACCATCAGCGGCTCGTTCTCCGGCTGCACCATGCAGTACGCGACCGGCGACGTCGAGCACCAGGACATGACCTTGGGCTCAGCCTTCGCGACGGGCCCGGCCGGGTCTTACCCGCCGCAAGACCGGCTCGCCGTCGATGAAATGACGTCGGCTCCCCGGACCATCAAGGCGCCTTTCGTGGTCAGCGACATTAAGGGCAGCCCTCCGGCGCCACTCGATCCCAGCAAGCTGATATCCACGATCTGGCAGTTCACTGTCCCGGTTGCGGCCGAAGGTGCGAGCGACAATCCGATATGCACAGGCGCCGTCACCATCGACGACATCAGATTCTACCACTAGCGTCCCTGAGGGGGCGCCGTCAGCCTGGGTAGGATTCGGGGCTCGCGTCGTCGCTGTCGTCGTTGCTGTCGCTGCCATCGCCGGCGTCGACATCGGCTTGCCTTGGAAAAATCTGAACATCGACCAGGCAGAAGTCGAAGGGCAAGTCGGTCTGTAGGCCAGGCACAATGATAGCCGCCTGCTGAATCGGCGTTCCAGGTGTGAGCGGGTCTTGCGGCTGGCCACCGGCCCAGCAATTGGTCAGCAGCGAGCCCCAGGGAATCAACTTCCCGCTGACCAGGGGCGCGCACCAGCGATCCGCGCCGCTGTGGGGATTGGTCCCCTGCAACTGGACACGCAGGGGAGTCTTGCTGGGATTGTTGACAGTCACGATCAGTCCGCCAGTCGCGGGAACCGGCCAGGTCAGTTGCGGCCCCTTGGCAGCGTCCTGATTCACGTTCCAGCCCAGCATGGCAAAGCCGGTCCAGTCGGTGCGTCCGGTGACAGTCCCGTGCATACAGAAGGATTCTCCCACAAACGGTGGATCGCAGGAATCGGCGCCGCACGCCGGAACAATCTGAGCGGCGCCGGGATCGGTGGCGGTGAAGCCGTATCCCCCCCAGGGGCCTGTGGTCAGATAGCCGTCGCTCACCACATTGCTGGGCACGTTCACGACTGACGCGTCCTCCGTCGTCGCGTCTCCGCTGTCGCCAGCCTCGGCATCCGCGCCCAAGCCCACGCTCGCCGAGGAGCTGCCGCATCCGGCGGTTGCCAACAGACCCGCGAAGAGAATTGTTCCTGGGATAAGTTGAAGGGCTTTCATGGGGTGCCTTGCTTCTGCGAAACTCCGATGCAAGCGTCAGCGCGGCAGCGGGCGTCTGCCGGGCTTGGGATGCCACTTGTGCTTCGCCACCGGGATGGGCGCAGGCCGAGCCGGCCGCGAGAATGACGGGCCTTTGGAGGATCCGCCCGATGGCTTTCCTGGGTGCGAACCGCCGAAGCGCACTGGCGGCGCTGCGGAGTGCGGACGCGGGCTCGGCTTGGCGAGCGGCATCTGGCCGCCATGCCTGTCAGGCTTGGCGTGAATTTCATGGGTCGGCGGGTGCGCGCGGCTGGCAACCTCCATGTGGACGTGCGGGGCGCGCGGATCGCTCTGCGACGCAGCCAGCGCGAAATCCTTGGCTGCCTCGCCCGCGATCTCGAACTCGCTGTATTGCGAACCGACGCGGATGGCGCCAACCTCTCGCCGGGTGACGCCGCCGCGCCGGCAGATGAGCGGCAGCAGCCAGCCTGGCTCGGCCCGGCTTTCCGCCCCGAGATTCACGCGAAACACGACGGCGTCGCGCGAGAACTCGGCATGTGAAACCGGCGGGCCCGAGTCGCGGCGATAGCTGTCGGTGCTCTTGGTCAGGCGCGTATCCACGGGCCGCAGCACCTCGCCCTTGGGCAATCGTTGCAGTTCGCGATCGAGCAGCAACAGGAGCAGTCGGTCCCGCTTGATGTGCGGACTCAGACTCTCCACCATGGCTGAAGCCTCGGCAGAGGGCTCGCTCGCGGCTTCTGTCCGCAGTGTCTCTTCCAGGCGCTTCTCACCCTGGGCCCTGATCTCCTTGGCGCCAGGCACGTTGGCCCACGAGAACTCCACCTTGGCATAGGCCAGCAAGCGTTCAGCCTTGCGCCGTTCGGCCAGAGAGGCGATGAGAACGCTGGTGCCTTTGCGACCGGCCCGTCCGGTGCGGCCGCTGCGGTGGGTGAGCGCCTCACCATTGAGTGGAAGATCGGCGTGCACGACCAGGTCCACCTCGGGCAGATCCAGACCGCGTGCGGCCACATTGGTGGCCACCAGGATCTGCGCCTCGCCCGCGCGGAGGGCTTCGAGTGCGCGATTGCGTTCGGCCTGCGCGCGATCCCCGGACAGCACCACCGCGCGAAACCCCTGGCCCACCAACTCGCGGTGCAGATCGGCGACGCCTTCTCGGGTGGTGCCAAACACGATGGCGCGCTGGTCGGGGTTGTGGCGAAGCACGTTGACCACCGCCTTGCCCCTGTCACCCATGGCGGTCAGGTAGGCCACGTGGCGAATATCCTCGTGAGTCGGTGCTTCGCCCAGACTGCGGGCATCGATGCGGGCTGCGTCCTTCTGATAACGGGCCGCCAGGGCAAGAATGGGCTGGGGCAAGGTGGCCGAAAACATGTGCGTGCGCGTGCGCGCCGTGGCTGCGGCCAGGATGGTCTCCAGATCCTCGCGAAACCCCATGTCCAGCATTTCGTCGGCTTCGTCGACGACAACCGCCTTGACCTCTTCCAGGTGCAAGGCCTTGCGTGACAGAAGATCCACCAGGCGGCCAGGCGTGCCCACCACCAGGTCCGCCCCCGTGTGCAGGATCTTGAGATCGCGCCGGATGTCGCTGCCGCCCGTGAACGCCGCCACACTGAGCGGCGTGCGCGCGAACAGCCAGGCGAGCTCAGCCCGCACTTGGTTGGCCAACTCGCGCGTGGGCGCGATAATCAGTGCCCCGGGCCGCCGCACCCGACGAGCAGGCCTGGCGGCCTCTGGCCCATCCCCCGTGGCTGGCGCAGGATCTTCCAGCAAGGTCTGGGCGATGAGCGAGCCAAAGGCGAGCGTCTTTCCCGACCCGGTTTGCGAAGACACCAGGAGATCGCGGCCTTGCACCTTGGCCTCTAGCACCGCCGCTTGCACGGGGGTTGCGTTGTCGTAGCCGCGTGCGGCGATAGCTTCGGCAAGCGCTGGGACAAGGCCCAGCTCAGAGAACATGGACATATAGGCGCGTGCTATAGCACACGCCCACGAGCGATAGCACGGAGCCTGTCCCTGAAGATGGTGCGACAGTGTGCCGCACCGAGGGCGGCAGGGTGACGCGGCACTTTCTTCGTGCCCCTGCGTGCTGGGTGCGGAATCTAACTAATCAGCGCAGCAAGGCCGTCCGCTCCTCGTGGCATTGCCGATGCAAGGTGATGAGGACGGACACGCGAAAGGAGCGTCGACATGACGAACCATCAAGTTTCTTCAGACGCGAAGAATCTGCGCCCGTTGCAAGTGGTCGCCGGGGCGATCGCGATGGTTCTTGTAATCGGGATGATTGACTACGTCACGGGCGCGCAGGTTTCCATAGCCCCGCTGTATCTGGCACCGATCGCGGTCGCGACTTGGTTCGTCAGTTTGCGTGCGGGATTGCTTATCTGCGGTCTATCAGCGGTGGTGCGCCTGCAAGATCTCTGGTTGATCACTCACCGCTTTTCCCACCCACTCATCCCCTACTGGAATGGCATCGTGGAAATGGGGTTTTTCATCGTCGTTGCTTTCATTCTTTCGCGGCTGCGGTCGACGACAGAGCGCTGGGCCATTCTGGCCAGGACGGATCCGCTGACCGGTGTCTTGAACCGAAGGGCGTTCGTCGAGACGGCTGAGCGCGAGGTGGCCCGCGCCGAGCGCTATCACCGGTCGCTTTCACTCGCTTATCTGGACATCGACGACTTCAAGAAGGTCAACGACGAGGGCGGGCACGAGGATGGCGACCGCCTGCTGGTGGTGGTCGCGGAGACGCTGGCGCGCAATTTGCGCGCTTTCGACGTGGTTGCGCGCTACGGTGGTGATGAGTTCGTATTGTTATTGCCGGAGGCTGGCGACAAGGCCGCGGAGATGGTCCTCGACAAGCTCATGGGCGCTCTCCGCGGTGCCGTGCAGGGCCGTTGGCCGGCGAGCTTCAGCATCGGCGCCATAACCATCGACGGGCCGCGGACATCGCTGGATCGACTGGTCCAGCAGGCGGACAAACTGGTCTACGCGGCCAAGCAGGACGGAAAAGATTGCGTCCGGCACCGGCACCTCCACCGCAGTGGAACCAGTGACGTTGAAGCTACGCCGATGCCCGAGCCAGCGAATCACAGCCGTCTTCACTCCGCTCAATCCAGAACCCTGGTCGGGGAGAGATGAAACCATGTTGTGGACAACGATTCACGGCCGAGGCAGCCGGACCACGATGAGCGTGCTGTGATCCAAGACCGACGATAGTTCGCAAGTTCCGCCCAGCGCTCGGGTGGTGCGGTCCACGATGGCGAGGCCGAGACCATGCCCCGGGAGTTCGCGGTCCATCTGGCCTCGATAGAATGGCTCGAACGCGTGCCGGGCGCTCTCGGCATCCATCCCCAGGCCGTTGTCCTCGATCGCGATCTCGACCATCGGCCCGACGTCTCGGGTTTCGATGGTGATGCGCAGGGGTCGGTCGTGCGCGCGGAATTTGGTGGCGTTGCCAATCAGGTTGCGCAGAATCTGGGCGAGGACTTCCTCGGTGCAGGCCACCCGACCGGCGCGCAGCTTCGTCGCCAGGTCGACCCCTTGCAGTTCCGCTCCCATTTCCTCGACCAGCCGCTCGACCACCAAGGCGGACGATGACTGTCCCACGGGTGGCCGCCCAGAAACCGAAAGCGCCAGCATGTTGTCGACCACGCCGGTCATGCGTCCGACCGCTCGGTGAATCCGTTGCGCCATTCCTCTGACTTCGTCCGGCAATCCCGGGGACTCGAGGATGAGGTCCGTGTATCCGCGGATGGGATTCATCGGGCTGCGCAGGTCGTGCGCCGCGCGCCCAGCAAAGGCCTCCAGCTCGTTGTTCTTCTCGTTGAGGAAGCGGACGCGTTCAACGATCAGCCGACGCTGGCGACTGAGCACACGCAGCAGCCAGAGGGAGACAGCCAGCGCGATGGCGATCACGATCCCGCCGACAACCGCGTCGCTCCACAGCGCCTGCCGGTGCGCGGTGCGGATCGCGGTCAAGTTGCCCACACCTGCGCTGGTGTTGATAGCCACCAGCTTGTCGACGGAATTATCGATCTCTTCTTCGAGAGGGGCCGACTCCTGGCGGTTTCCGGGCCGGGCCAGCAGTTGCCGCAGCAGATCCTGAAGGTGGTGCCACTCGTCGCGTTCTCCCTGGTAAGTCGCAATGGGATCGTAGCTGCGGGAAGCCGTCGCGATGGCGTTCGTCGAATGGATGATCTCGCGTTCGATGTCCGTCGTGGCGAACTGTCTGGCGTGGGTTCGGATGTCACTGAGCAGGATGATCGAACGCTGCGCATTCTCGATGATATCGGTGGTCCTTTGCGCCTCTCGCTGTGAGAAGAACATGTCGAGCCCAAGCATCCCGACGATGAGCAGCGTCACCAGGCCGAGAGCGACCAGCACAGGCCAGCTGGATAGCAACTCAGTCTTGGGATTTTCGTTGCTCAATGAGCTCCTCCTGTGAAACCACATCGGCGTCACAGGATCTCCATGATAGTCTTCCGTGCGTGAGTTCGCACGGCAGGATTCTCATTGCCGAGGACGATGACCTGACACTTGAGCTTCTGGCCACCGTGCTTCGACGTGAGAACTACGAAGTCGTGACCGTGACCGACGGTCGCGAGGCGCTTGACCGACTGGCCCAAGGCCCATTCGACCTGGTGCTGAGTGACGTGCAGATGGCCCGCGCCAGCGGTCTGGAGGTGCTGGCGGCGGTCACCAGGCAATTTCCTGACACTCCCGTCATCCTCATTACCGCCTACGCCGAACCCGGGGCCGCGATGGACGCCATCGCTAGCGGAGCGGCCGACTACCTGGCCAAGCCGGTGGATGTGGTGGCGCTGCGTGCGACGGTAGCCGGCGCGATGGAGCGAAGACGGCTGGCTGCGGAGAATCGTTCTCTGCGTTCCGCCATCGCCGGGCGCAAGGTGCTGGTGGGTACCAGCCCTGCCATGCTCGAACTCTACAAGCAGATTGCCCAGGTCGCGCCCACCAAAGCCACGGTTCTGATCACGGGCGAGAGCGGCTCGGGCAAGGAGCTGGTCGCGCGGACTATCCACGAGCGCAGCCGCCGCGCCGAGCATCCCTTTGTCGCGTTTAGCTGCGCCTCGTTGGCCGAGGGGATTCTCGAAAGCGAGCTGTTCGGTCACGAGCGCGGCGCCTTCACAGGGGCCAGTGCTTCCCACAAGGGTTTGTTCGAAACCGCCGAAGGGGGCACCATTTTTCTGGATGAGGTCGGGGACGTCCCGAGCAAGATGCAGGGCGAGTTGCTGCGGGTTCTGCAGGAAGGCGAGGTGCGGCGGGTGGGCGGCTCTGCAGTCCTCAAGGTGAACGTTCGCGTGATCTCGGCCACCAACCGCGATCTGGGCGCTGAGGTGACTGCGGGACGACTGCGCAAGGATCTGGCCTATCGCCTCAACGTGGTCTCGTTGCGGGTGCCGTCGCTGCGCGAACGCGGCGACGACATCGTCGCCCTGACTTTGCACCTGGCCGCTCGGCACGCCGCCATCCTCGGTCGCGCCGAACCGCACATCAGTGACGAGGCCATGTACCGGATTCGCAACTACCCATGGCCGGGCAACGTCAGGGAACTGGAGAACGCGCTGGCGCGCGCGGTGGCCATGTCCCAGCGCGGGGTGATCCTGCCCGGTGATCTGCCCGCACTCACCGGGGACGTTGCATCGGGCAACCTGTCTGCCATCCATAGCGATTGGCCCACGCTTGAGGAGTTGCAGCGTCGCTACATCGAGAGAGTTCTCGAGCACACCGGTCAAAACAAGACCTTGGCGGCCAGCATTCTTGGCATCGATCGCCGCACCATTCAGCGACTGGTTTCGCGCGAAGTGGGAGAAGACGACAAGGAACGCTAGCAACAGCGGGGTGTCTCATGCCAATTGTTGCCTGGCCATTAGGTCGGCCACCGCTGCACGCAGCTCAGGGATTCCGAAGGGCTTGCGCAACAATTTCGCGTTTCCGAGGCGATCGACTTTGGATTGAAGATCGGGCCGTGTGAGCCCGGTAATCACCAGGACGGGCGTATGAATCTCGGCCGCTCGCGCCGAAAGCAACACTTGAAGTCCTTCCATCCAGGGCATGAGAACGTCGGTTACCACCAGATCGAACGGACCGCCCTCGGCCAGGAGATCCACCAATTCCGCGCCGTTGGCCGCCTCGCAGATTTCTATCTGGGGATTTCCCAGGGCCATCTTCAGCAGCTCCAGGCTGTCGGGATCGTCGTCAGCGATGACAATCCGCGAGATGGGCACCTGCTCTCGTGCCGCACGCGCCAACTCGTCCAAGGTGAATTCACGCCGGTCGGAAGCATTCATCATGTGACACCTCATTTGGTCGGTATTGAGGCGACATGCTGCATCGGCTGTGCCACGACGGGAAGGCCGCACTTGCTCATCAGGCGGGGAGTTTCGCCGGACGCACAGCGACTCTCTGCCGCAGGGGCAGGGTCGCCCGCGACAGACTGCCGCAGTGTCGTTGCTGTTCGCGGTCGAACTATGCGCCAGCAGACCCTGATCGCGTTGCCGCTGGCCGGTTCGAGTCTGGCACCGCGATTGCTGGATCCCTTGGTTGTGCCCCGAAAGGAGGCTTCCCATGAAGACCGAATACTCCGAAACAACAAACCTCTCCTCATCGCGCTTGCGCGAGTCTGAGTCACGCGTGCCTCCTGTCGCCATAAGCAAGTCGGGTCAACCGCTGGGCTGGATAGAGCGAACACTCCTGGCCGTGGACACCGATCGCGTGTTTATCGAGGTGTCTGATCCAGAGCTGCGTGAGGAGCTGGTCACTGCCTATGAAGACGAAGGTTGCGATGTGATTGCCGCGAGTAACAGCAAGACACTGCTGGAATTCATGGAGCAACTGCCAGTACCGCGCGATTTCGGCAACGACTTGGTTCTAGCGGATGACGACTTCCCGGGGACGAATGCCGAGGATCTTCACCGGCAGCTCAAGGCGCGCGGCTGGTCGATCCCCGTGTTCACCGTATCGTTTCAGTCAACTCCTGAGAGCGCGAGGATGGCGTCATGAAAATCAAACTGACTGTCTCTATTTGTTCGCTGATTCTCAGATTGGGCGTCGCGCACGCCCAGGAAATGAGCCCCGTCGAGTATTCGATGAGCCAGGTCTCGACCGCTGGCACCGCACCCCAGTCGGTTCAGCCATCCACGCCGGCGCCCGACATGCAACCTCCCGCGCCGCCGCAACAGCCGCCAGCACCACCGGTTCAGGCGCAGTCGCCGTCTCAGGCTCAGCAGCCCGCGGGTCCGGCACAGGCGGCGGGCGGGGGACAGTGGGTGTACACCAGCGAGTACGGCTGGATCTGGATGCCCTACGGAAACCAGTACACCTATGAAGGCGCGGCCAATGACGCCTATCCCTATTCCTATGTCTACTATCCTAGCTACGGGTGGACCTGGTTGGCCGCGCCATGGGTTTGGGGCTGGGGTCCCTATCCATACTTTGGCCCCCGCGGTCCCGGGGGTTTTGGTTGGTACGTGGGACTGTACCGCGCCGGGTACGGGTGGGGTGGATACCGCGGCGGTGCGGGCGGGAGATACGGATTCGGTGGCAGCTCGCGCGCTAGTGGTTCACGCGGGAGTGTCGGTGGTGGCTCGCGCGGTCACGGCGGTGGCCACGGCGGCGGACATCGCTGACCGTGGCTGGCCAGCCCGCTACATTCCCAGCACCAGCAGCACCCCGCCGACCACGGCGATCAGCGCGCCGGCTGCGCCGTCGGCGTAGTGCTCGAGTAAGTGCCAGCGCAGGCGCGTGGCACCGGCCCGCGCCAGCAGAACCAGGGCGACCATGGTGAGCAAGGTGGCGGCCTCGTAGGCCACCACCACGACCACAGCCGACGGCGCGCCCAGCGGAGCCGCGGCGAATAGGATGGGAACCACCGCGATGCACGGGTCGATGCAGGAGAGCAGGAACAGTCCCCACACCGACGCGCGTGAAGGATCGTGAACGTGGTCGTAGTGGTGATGGTGGTGCCCGTGCATCTTCTGGCCAGCGGCGCGACGCAATCCCCACACCCCGTAGGCCAGGCCGAAGCCCACCAGCAGGATGCCCGCCACTCCACCCATGCTGCTGCCGAAGCTCTTCATCACTTCGAGCCCGACGAAGAGGGCCAGCACCCCGAGCAAGGCGGACACACTGACGTGGCCGAACCCGCACAGGAAGGTCACGCGTGCGGTGCGCCCGGCAGACCAGGACCGGCCGCGCGCCACGGCGGCAAATGGCACCCAGTGGTCTGGTGCTAGGGCATGCAACGAGCCGACCGTCATGGCTCCGATGAGGAGGGTCAAGAACATGGTCAACTTCTTTGTATAGCAGACATTGCATCCGCTTTACATAGCTTTACCTGCCGGCAACACGCCCGAACCAGGCGCGCGGTATCATCATGCGCCCGGCCACAAGGGAACACGAGAACGTCACCCATGAACCAGATGCCACGCCAGCGGAAGAGTCGTTGTATTGATGGCGTCCGCGCTACCCGCGGGGTTTTCTGGAGCCCGCTAGCGATCTGTGTGGCGGCGGCCTGCGCGACGTCCGATCAAAACCAGCCACAATTCAGCGTCAACCGCGCTGCCGATTCCCCCAAGATTGAAAGTGTGTCGGTGTTTGGCATCTTCAGAAACGGCCGGATGAGCCCGGGATCCTGGACAGAGTTCGCTGCGACGCTTTCGCTGCCTTTCAGCCAGACGGCGTGCCAGGCCGCCTACACGGACGATCTGGTCAGTGCGAACGCGGAGCTGACCTCCGCGGTCGACGACTACGCCAAAGAGAACGGCGTTTCGGATGAGCTGGTCGATCGCTTCGCGGCGCGGGCCAAAGGCGACACCATCATGGTCATCAGCATGACGGGGCAGCCTGCGCGCCCGTCGGCAGACGCAGGTGCGGCGAAGAAACCCGCAAACTCTTCATCGTCAGCAGGGCAGGGCAACTCCGGTGGAGCCGGAAGTGGACCAGGTGGAGGGCGAGGAATGGGGCGCGGAGGCGGAATGGGACGGGGCGGGTTCGGGGGCCGAAGACCGCCGCCGGCTTCCGACGAGAGCCGCAAGCCGGAGCGAAGCCTCTGGGAAGTATCTGCGTCGTTCTTCTCCGTCGGGCTTCATCACACCGTCAGCGAAGTGACCATGACGTATTCGGGAGAGAATTCTGAAGGTGCGCTCAAGGCGTTTGTGGAAAAACTGGGAGCAGAAATGCCCGGCGTTCCTTGTCGCGGTTGGGACTGGAGTGCGCCAGTGGACAGCGCCTCTGTGCGCCAGATGATCGAACAATAGCCGGTGGCAACTCACCATCACAATCCGGTTCCGAGCCGCGAGTCGGTCGCCGAATGGACGTGGCACCCCTGGAAATGTCGGAGTAAGTTTCCCTGGCGCGCCGTGAACCAGTCGCACTTACAAGATTGCGTCCGCTTGGCGTCAGGGCCACGGATCGCATCTGTCGCGACGTTGGCGTTGTTGCTCGCTGGCGCCGCGAGCGCCCGCGCGCAATCCGACGCAGAGGCTTTGGCACCGCCGAAGAACACCCTCGACGCTGGCCTGGTGCTGGCCTTTCCGGCGGCGCTGGTTACGGGAATGTCCGCAGGCGTGGGCGCGACGTTCATGCGCGCCGCGACCCGTGGGGGCTGGCTGGCCTGGGGCGCGCGCGCCTCGTGGTCGACGGCAACCGAGTACTCGCCGGCGCCGACTTACTCCGTGACAAACGAGGAAATCCGCTTGCGCCTGTGCGGCCAGCTCCAGCACGCAGTGGGGCGGGGCTTGTTCGGGCTGCGCGTGGGTTTGGGCGGGACGCTGGTCTATGAAGATCGCACGTTGGTCCAGGGCGCGCGGGCCGGGCTTCCCGCCAGTGAGCAAGAGATCACGAGCTGGGCCATGCTGCCAGCGGCTGATTTCGAAGGCATCGTCGTCCTTCGTGTCTGGAATTCCTGGGGCATGAGCGTCAGCGGCGGGCCCACGCTGCACGGGCTTCACGGCGGGGTGCGCACAGGCTGGACCAGCGGATTGGGGGTCACATGGCAACACTGAACAAGAAGTTGGTTATCGCCGTTCTTGCCGGCCTCGGCTTTCCTGGCTGTGGCAAGCTGGTCGGCGTCAACACTTCCGGCCCGCCGCTCGCGCAGATCATTTTTCAGGTCACGGGTGACATTACGTCGGTGCAACGGGCGGACACCGTCGGGCAAACCCCGCAATTGCGTGTCGCCCTGGTGTGGGGCGCGCAATGGCTGCCTGAACCGTTCTGCGTGTTGCCGCCGCCAGATGTGCTGCCGCCGCCTGAATCGCCGGGGATCGATGCGGTGGTTGCGGCAGGCTGTCCCGACAGCTTCGGTTTCGTCCCCAACCGCGCCGATGCTGACGTCCCCATCACGCCGGGCGTGCCGTCGACCATTTCTCTCGTCAATGTGCCTGCTGCTGATGTGATGGTGGGCGATCTCAGCGCGCGCGTCGCCTACGCCAGCTTGATCGTCTACGACGACCGCAACGGCAACGGCGCGCTCGACTTTCACCATCCGCCGCAGCACCGGCATCACGGTCAGCCAGATCTCGTGGAGGATGCGGGCGCGCCGGCGACATGGGACATCGTGTACGGCGCCAGTTTCATCTCCATGACCCTGCCTGACCAGCGCGTGGCCTATCGGGAAGGCGGATTCGACACCAGCGTCGCATTCTACCCGCGCAACGGCTGCGATCCGCCGCCGCCTGGTTTCTCCATCTTGTCAGCGGGGGGATTCTCGCAGTCCGATGCTCTGCTCGCCGTGCTTCAGGGAAAGCTGCCGGCCGAAGATCCGACGAATTGTGGTTTGGCCACGCTTGCTCAGGCGGTAGTCACCATCCCTTTGCAGTCGCCGACGACTCGGCTCTCGGAACTTGCATGCACTGTCAACGATGCAAGCGGCATGACTTTCTATCGCGAGCCGCCTGCCACCGCCCCTACTCCCACTCCCGACTTGAGCGGCGCCACATGGGCCTGCGTCGATTTCCCTAGACTCCCCGGCGACGACGCTGGGGTTCCGACTGGGAGCCAGCTCGTTTTCGCCAGCGCGCCCGGCGCTGGTTGTCAGAGTGTCAACCATTACACCCTGCGGGGCTGCGACAACGATCCGAGTTGTTCAACCCCTGACTGGGATGTTACGGCCAAGCCACCCTCGTGGTGGCCTTGTCCAACCACACCATGAAGCTGCGGCAGATATTGTTCGCGTCTGCGCTGGCAGCGAATGCGCTGGCGGCAGGTTCCTTGCGAGCGGAGTCGCCCGCTCCGACGGCGTTGCCACCGGCCAGTGTCCCGGCGCCACCGATTCAGCCCGCAGTCGACGATGACGGACCGCCGCGCCTGTCGCTGCCCACCGATAGCGACCGCGCTGTGTGGAAGAAGCCCGGCTTTCGCTTCGGCCTGGGCCTGGCCTACGGCCGCTTGTTCGGCATCAACGGTCCGCCGAATGCCCAGCTCATCGGACCGACCATTCGCGTCGGTATTCGTCTCGACGAGCGCTGGTCACTGATGGGTTCATTTCAGTACCTGTACGCCACCGGAACCGCCGGCACGCGCGGTTTGCGCTACGCCGGCACGATTGAGCCCACCTGGCACGCGAGCGAGCACCTCAACCTCGGAGTGGGCATCGGCTTTGGCGGCCTGATCGGGCCCATCTCCAACCGGCCCGATCCCAAGCCCCTAGGCGACACCCTCGATTCCTCCTACACCTTCCCGGATGCGCGTTCGCCCTTGCAATCTTGCGACGGCGTGGGCGTCACCGGCCTGTTGCGCGCGGAATGGATGGTCGTGCTGGGGCCACGATCCTCGACGGGATTGGCGCTGGAGACCGAGGGCCAGTGGACCGGCTGCGTGGATGACACCGGCAACTTGGACCCCGACACCGCAACTCCCATCGTTCGCCGCCAGTGGTGGGCGCATTTCGGTACCTCACTCGCCTGGGTGATCCTGTGGCGATGAGGCTTGCGGCGCTGCTGGCGCTGGTGGTTGCGTGGCCGCTGGGTACGGCCCGTGCCCAGAGTCCGGACGCCGGTGTTTCCGAGACGGGTGCGCCCGCCGCGCCCGCCGAACTGGAGCCGCCCTTGCCGCTGGTGCCGACCACGGTGCCCTATCCGGCTGGTGCCCCGCCACACGATCAGCCCATCGTGGTGCGGGTCAAGATCTCAGTCGCAGCGGACGGCACGGTTGCCAAGGTCGAGCTGCTCAGCCATTCCCTGCCCGTCTTCGACGATGCGGTGGTGACTGCAGCCCGGGGTTTCGCCTTCCAGCCCGCGCGCTATGGCGGCCAGCCCGTGCTGGTCGAGATAGCCTTCACGCACACCTTTCAGCCGCCCCCGCCGCCGCCTGAACCGACGGTCGATGCAGGGCCACCTCTCAACTCGGCGTTGCGTGGTCGGCTTCTCGAGATGGGAACGCGCCTGCCCGTGACTGGCGCCACAGTGGCCGCGCTGATCGACGGGCGCCACTACACCGCGGAGAGCGACGCCAAGGGACGATTCAGGCTCCCGGTGCCGTCAGGGGCCGCGCGCATCACGGTACACGCCGCGGGCTACAACGCTTTCCTACAGCAGGAGCACCTGGCGCCGCAGCAGGAACTCGCGGTCAGCTACTACATCGAGCGTGAGAGCTACGATCCCTACGAAATTGTCATCGTCGGGGAGCAACACCGCGAGGAAGTTTCGCGCATCACTCTGCGCGGCGCCGAGATCAAGGAGATCCCGGGCACTTTCGGCGATCCATTCCGGGTCATCCAGGCGCTGCCGGGTACCGCTTCCATCGCGGCCCTGATCCCGTTCCCGGTGGTCCGTGGGGCCAGCCCCAATTCCACCGGCTTCTTGCTCGACGGCACGCGCGTGCCGCTGCTCTACCACCTGCTGATTGGGTCCAGCGTGATCCATCCCGAGTTCATCGATGAGATCCAGTTCTACCCGGGCGGCGCGCCGGTGATTTACGGCGGCTACACCGGCGGCATCGTCGACGGCCGCACCCATCGCGCGCGATCCGACGAGCACCTCATCGACCTGGATGCGAATCTGTTGCAGGCGGGCGGCCTGGTCCGGCAGCCCATCCCGTTCCTGGGCGCGACACTCACCGCGGCTGGTCGTTATGGCTATCCGGGTTTGATCTTGAGCCTGGCGACCAACCAGCTCTCGCTGTCCTACTGGGACTACCAGCTTCGCCTGGATGGCGGCAATCCGCGCAACGGCTGGACGGTGTCGTTCTTCGGTGCCGGGGACGAGCTTGACACGCCCGCGGCCACCGCCTCGGCCAGCAATCCCAATCCGCCGCTGGCGCCTGCACTGATCCTGGATTTTCACCGTGCCGACCTGCGCGCCTATCATGGCAGCGGCGGGTTCGACGGCCTGTACCGCCTGGTGCTGGGATACGACCACACCGACAGCTCCGGCAGCAACGTGGAGACCTGGGTGGCCGAGCCCTCGCTGCGCTGGCACTACAAGGCGGGCGAGCGGCTGACCCTGGTGTGGGGCGTGGAGGGCAGTTTCCACGACTACGTTCAGGGCGCGCCCTCTTCAACGATAGGCGGCAACAACTTTTCGCTCAGCACCTTCACCCAGGATCTGCATGCGCTCTACCAGGGATCGGCGCTGGCCGAGGTACTGTGGCGACCCACCTCGCGCTGGTTGATTCGACCCGGGGTGCGCACCGACGTGTACTACGACAAGACCACCACCAAGTCCGGGGCCGATCCGCGCCTGACCATGCGCTACAAGTTGACCACGCGCGAGCTGGCCGGCGTGCCGGCTGACAGCGACGACAGCGCCGTCTGGCTCAAGGCCGCGGTGGGGCTGTATCACCAGCCCCCGCGCTTCGTGCTGCCGCTGCCGGGACTCGACACCATGCCACTCAAGTACGGCTTGCAGCAGTCGATCCAGACCAGCCTGGGTGCGGAGATCCCTCTGTCCCAGCACTTCAGCGCCACCGTCGAGGGCTACTTCGCGTACATGGACCCGACCATCTTCGACTTGACGGTCAACTCACAGGATCTCAACACTGTCGGCAACACCACTCTGATTCCCACCACTACGGCGTCTGGGCAGACCACAGCCCAGGACGTTCTGAACCGACTGGACGAGCCCCACACCGGCCGCGCTTACGGCCTGGAGACGCTCATCCGGCGCCAGGCCAAGGACGGCCTTTTCGGCTGGCTGTCCTACACCCTGTCGCGCTCGGAGCGGTACCAGAACGGCGCCTGGGCGCCGTACGACTTCGACCGGACTCACCTCGTCAATCTTGTGGGCGGTTTGCGGCTGCCCCGTAACTGGGACGTGGGCGTGCGCCTGCAATACCAGAGTGGCAAGCCCGCCACCACCACCTACGGCTACAACACGGCACGAACCAACGGCTACGACCGCATTGACATTCGCGTGGACAAGCGCGCGGTGTACAGGGGCTGGCTGCTGGATTTCTACGTCGACATCATGAACGCTGCCTTGCTGCCCGAAGAAGTCACGCCGGGCGTGAACATCCGCTACGTCTTGCCTACAGTGGGCCTGCGCGCTCGATTCTAAGGAGATCCTATGCACAACGAACAGACCATTGATGCTCAAGCGCTCGACCTCATGCTGCGCGCCGGTTCGCGCTGGGTGCTGTGGCTACTCATTATTCTCAGCATCGCGGCCGCCGCCGTGGTGCTCGAGCGCCTGTGGTACTTCCTGCGCGAGCGGCGACCCCGTCGGCAGATCGCCGAGATGCTGGAAGCGCTACGCACCTCGGGCGCGAAGGCCGCGCTCAAGGCGCTGGGGGACGTGCGTTCGCTGGACGCGGCCGTGGCGCGGGCCTGTCTCGACCACTTGAGCGAAGGCGCGGCCGCCGTCGAGGAGCAAGTGGCGGCGGTGCTTGAATCCCAGCGCATTCGCTACGAGCGCGGGCTGGCTTATCTCGGCACGCTGGGCAGCAACGCGCCCTTCATCGGGCTGTTCGGCACGGTGCTCGGCATCGTGCGCGCCTTCCACGACCTGGCCCGCAGCAGCGCGGCCCTGGGCACGCAGGCGGTGATGGCTGGCATCGCCGAGGCGCTGGTCGCCACGGCGGTGGGTCTGCTGGTCGCAATTCCCGCGGTCGCCACCTACAACGTGCTCATGCGCCACGTGGAAACCGCGCTGGCCTCGGCGGGCACACTGGGCCACCGCATCCTGGCCCACGTGAAGGCCGAGCACGCTGCTCACGAGGAGAAGTGATGGCTGCCAGTGGCCGCCGCCGGGGCCTCATCACCGACATCAACGTCACGCCGCTGGTGGACATCATGTTGGTGTTGCTCATCATCTTCATGCTCACGGCTCACCTCATCGCCCGGCAGGTCATCGAGGTGCAACTGCCCAAGGCCGCGCAGGCCTCGTCCGCCAACCCGACCACGCTGGCCGTGACCTTGACCCGCGAGGGCCGGATGTTTCTCAATGGAACGCCAGCCACGCCGGAGATTCTGCGCGCGGCGATCCAGGCTTCTGTGGCCAAGGATCCCAAGACCCAGGTGATCGTCGCCGGTGACAAGAACGTGTCGCATGGCCGCGTGGTGTGGGTGCTCGACCTGGTCAAGTCGTTGGGCGTGACGTCGTTTGCCATCCAGATCGATCCCACGGGGCTGCTGGCTCCGGTACTGGAGGAATGAACTACCCGACCCGCTTGCTGGTTTGTGCAGTGGTGGCCCTGCTCGGCCACCTGCTGCTGATAAGGGGCGCGATCCATCTGCCACCGCAAGCCGAGGCGGCGCGACCCGTGGTGGTGCAGGTGGTGTTGAGGGCGCCGCCACCCGAGCCTGAGAAACCAGCCGAACCCGAAGCCACGCCCGAGCCACAGGAGCAACCCACTCACCAGCCGCAGCGACGTCGGGCCATGGCGGAGGCTCCCCGGCGCGAGAATCTGCCCAAGCCTTTGCCACCGACAGAGCGCCCAGCCACCGGCACCGACACCACCACCACGCCGGTGTTCGGGATTTCCATGGAATCGACTTCATCGGCCGGCATGGGACCAGCGATGCCCGTGGGCAACACCCTGCAGACAAAGCCAACGCACGCGAAAGTCGCTGCGGCGACCGGGGTGAAACCGCTGGCCGCGCCCGCGCAGGCCTACGAAGTGACCAAGATGCCCTTGCCCGTGGGCCAGTGCACCGGCAAGTACACCGAGGAGGCGAAGCAGGCTGGACTGGAGGGCACGGTGATCCTGGATTTCGTGGTGGGCGAAGATGGTTGGGTTCGCGACATCAAGATTGTGCAAGGGCTTGGCCAAGGATTGAACGAGGCGGCAGTGCGCGCAGCCAAAGCATGCCGGTTCACGCCCGGCGAAAAGGACGGCAAACGCGTGCCGGTGCGGGTGTCCAGGTTCAAGGTCCACTTCGCGCTGGCCGAGGCAGAGTAGGGAATCGTGATCCGGAATCGCGCCGCGTATCGTTGATCCAGTCGCGCATCTCTGCCAGGCTTGACCGGTGCGCATTCCTAGCAAAGTGGTGCTCGGCCTGGCGATCGCGAGCGCGATCATTCTGGGAGCCTATGGTCTGCGCGAGTTGCGCAAGGAGAAGAAAGATCTGACCGACGTCGCCAAGCACGACATCAAGGTCCTCGGCACCGCGCTCAAGGTGGCCATCGAGAATGCCTTGCGCGACCAGCAGGTCGCCGACATCCATGAGATTCTCGGGTCCCTCAAACTCAAGGATTCGTCCATCGACGTCTTGGTTTTCGATCCAGCAGGCCGGCTTTCGCCCAACCCATTCGGCAGTCCCGGCTCCGCGGCTCTGGTTCAGGACGCCATCCAGGCGGTGAATTCCTCCGGCGAGCCTGTCGTCCGCATCCAGGGAAACGGAGACGCTTCCCACCTGGTCGGCGTCTTTCCCCTGCGCGACGACGACGGCACGAATCTGGGCAGCATGGCCGTGGTGCGTCCGCTGGATGTGCTGCGAGCCGACCTGCGGTCAGAGACGATCTCGACCGTCCTTTCCATCTTGACCCTGATCGCTGGAGTCGCGGGCGTGGGTTGGTTTCTGGTGCATCTCTATGTCGGCCGACCGCTCATGAGGCTGATGATGGCCATGGAGGACGTGCGTGCCGGGAATTTGACGGCAAATGTGTTCGTGCAACGGACCGACGAGGTGGGCCGTCTGACCGCCCAATTCAATTCCATGGTGCGCGAGCTTGAGAGCGCCCAGCGTCGCTTGATCGAAGCCACCGAATCGCGGGAGGCGCTGGAGGCGGGCCTGCGTCGCGTGGACAGGCTGGCAACCTTGGGGCAGCTCTCGGCCGGGCTGGCCCACGAGATTGGTTCGCCCCTGCAGATATTGAACGGGCGCGCCCGCGCTCTGGCGAGCCGTGCGGATCTCCCCCCGGAGATTCGCCGGGTGGCCCAGGTCTTCGAGGAGCAATCGGATAGGATTGCGAAGATAGTCGAGCAACTTCTGTCCGTCGCGCGCCGCAAGCCGGCGCAGTGGGGTGAGATGGATGCGGGCGCGACGGTGGCCCCCATTGTCGACCTGCTTGAACATGAGGCCCGGCGGCGAGCGATACGACTGGAATTCGAGCGTCCGAGTCTGCCCTTGAAGGTGGTGGCCGATGTCGACCAGGTCCAGCAGGTGACGCTGAACTTGCTGAGCAACGCCTTTCGGGCCACGCCGCGGGGCGGTCGGGTCCGGCTGACCCTGGCGGCTTCCTCGTTCAAGGCGAGTGATGGTTTGCACGAAAACCCATCGGTGTCATTGGTGGTGGACGACACTGGGTGTGGTATCCCCGACGAATTGATTGGCCACATATTCGAACCGTTTTTCACTACCTGGGCAGAAGCCGGGGGCGCGGGTTTGGGACTGGCTGTAGTCAAGTCGATTGTCGACGAGCACGGGGGCGCCATCGCGGTCTCCACCGAAGAGAACGCGGGAACGCGATTCACCGTTCACTTCCCGGTTACGGGCGCTGCGCGCGCCCAGGGCGTGGTCGCATGACGGGGCAATCGAAGAAGAAGCTGCTGGTTCTGGACGACGACGCCGGCGTCGTGGATTTCTTGTGCGAGAGCCTGACCGATAGGGGCTTTGACGTGACTGGTCTGACTTTACCCAAGGAGGCGCTGCTTCGGATCAAGAGTGAGGCGTTCGATCTGGTGATCACCGACGTCGAGATGCCTCAGATGCGCGGCACCGAGCTGCTGGCGGCGATCCTCGCCGAGAAGCCCAGTCAGCTGGTCCTGCTGATCACCGCGTTTGGGAGCATCGATCTCGCCGTCTCGACGGTGCAGTCAGGGGCTTGCGATTTCATTGCCAAGCCGTTCAAGATCGAGTCTCTGGTCGCCGCCATCGAACGTGCCTTCCACAACCGTCAGATTCGGCGGGAGATCGTTCGCGTGAGAAAGACGTCGTCGCTAGAGGCCCCGGAGCAGATGGTCGCCGGGAGTCCCGCGATGCACAGGGTGCTCGAGACCGCGCAGAAGGCCGCAGGCACTGACTCCATCACGCTCATCACTGGCGAGACCGGCACGGGAAAGGGCGTGATCGCCAGGCTGATTCACGATTCGGGCGCGAGACGGGAGCGGCCTTTCTACCACTTGAACTGTGCGTCGCTGCCGCCCACCCTGGTGGAGAGCGAGCTGTTCGGGGTGCGGCGCGGGGCCTTCACCGACGCGAAGGAGGACAGGGCCGGGGCGTTTGTGGCGGCGGGGGACGGTACGCTCTTTCTCGACGAGGTCGGCGAGATTCCCCTGGAGGTCCAAGCGAAGCTTCTCCACGTACTCGAGAGCGGATGCGTGCGCCCGCTGGGGAGCACCGCCGACGTTCCCATCAGGGCCAGGCTCATCGCCGCGACCAATCGTTCGCTTGAGACCTTGCTCGCCGAGGGGCACTTCAGGCAGGACCTGTACTACCGGCTGAACGTCATCCGCATCGAGGTTCCACCCTTGCGTGAGCGCAGGGAGGACATCGTGCCGCTGGTGGACCTATTCTTGAATCGCGCATGCGAGCGACAGGGGCGGTCCTTTGTCGGCGTATCAGCAGCGGCGATGCGGCGGTTGCAGGCGTACCAGTGGCCCGGAAACGCGCGCGAGTTGGCGAACGTCATCGAGCGTGCGGTGGTGCTCGCTGACCACGACACCCTGATCCCAGAGGACTTCGATATCCCCAAGGACGACGGCGTGGGAGCACTGCTGGCACAAGGCGCAGATGGCAAGGTTCCGCTCGAACAGATGGAGCGCGCGTACGTGCGACGAGTCCTGGAGGAGCACGGGGGCAACAAGGCGGGCGCCGCGCGCAGCCTCGGGATCAACCGGCGCACGCTCTACCGCAAGCTCAAGGAGTAGGCCCCTGGCCGGCCCGCGCGCCGTGGTTAGTTTTGTCCCACCTGTGCACTTCTGCCACGCTTGGCGGGCGGGCATAGGCATTGGGGCCAGCGGGTGTGGAGGTGCTCAGCTCCTCATTCTGTGGGGCTGGTGTGCGGTACGACGTGGTCCGCGTGCGCGTCGGCCCACATCTTGCTCCTAGCAGAGTAGCAACGAGTCCGCACGGCTCGTGCATGAGGAGTGTGTCCTGTGCCCGTGATCTCACGACGAAGCTATGTCTGCGCCTGTCTGGTTGCCGCGCTTGTGATCGTCGCGCCCGGCTGTCACAGGCAGGTTGCTGTCACTGCAATGGCCGCATCGCCGACGACTGAGGTGTGGCTGGCTCCAGAACAAGTGGCTGCGGCCAAGCTGGTGGTTGAACCGCTCGCACCCCAACCGGTGGGCGGCGTCGTGGTGGCGAGCGGCCGTGTGACCTTCGACGATTTGCACGTGGCTCACGTTTTGTCTCCAGTGACCGGCCGGGTGATCAAGATCCAGGCTGAGCCTGGCCAACGCGTGAAGAAGGGTGACCCGCTGGCGCTTATCGAATCTCCTGACGTCGCCTCGGCGTATTCCGACCTGGCCAAGGCCCAGGCAGACTTTGGCGCGGCCGAAAAGGATGCCAATCGGCAGAAGGAATTGTTCGACCTGCGCGCTGGATCACAGCGCGATTTTGAGGGCGCGCAGGCCACGCACGGCAAGGCCAAGGCCGAGTTGGATCGGGCCAGAAAGAAGACCCGCATTTTGCGCGGCAGCTCCTCTGGATCCAACCAAACCTACACCCTGCGCGCGCCCATCGACGGCGAGATCATCGCGCGCAACGTGAACCCAGGCGCCGAGGTGCAAGGGCAGTACTCGGGAGGAACCGAGGTCGAACTCTTCACCGTGGGCGATTTGGACAGCGTGTGGGTGCTGGCCGAGGTTTTCGAGATGGACTTGCGGCGGGTGAAGACCGGAACCGAGTGCCTGGCCAGCGTGGTGTCCTATCCCGGTCGCGTCTTCCGCGGCCTGGCCGACTGGGTGTCGAACACGCTGGATCCCGCAACCCACACCTCCAAGGTCCGCTGCAAGATTGCCAATCCCGACCGCGCGCTCAAGCCCGAGATGTACGCCACCGTGACCCTGCCGGTGGACCGCCAAGTCGCGCTCGCCATCCCGCGTAGCGCGCTTCTGCGCCTGGGCGATCAGACGGTGGTTTTCGTAGAGGTGGGCAAGACGCCCGACGGCCGTCTGCGCTTCGAGCGCCGGCCCGTGGTGGTCAACGAGGAACTGGGCGGCGAGTACCTGCCGGTGCAGCGCAACCTGGCCCAGGGTGAGCGCATCGTGGTCTCGGGCGCCATTCTACTTTCCGTGAAGTTGTAGTCATGATTGAGAGATTGGTTTCGGCGGCGGTACGCGCGCCTTTCCTGGTGCTCATGGCCGCCCTGGCTCTGGTCGGCGTCGGTATTCACTCGTACATGCAACTCGACATCGAGGCGTACCCCAACCCCGTGGCACCAATGATTGAGGTCATCGGGCAGCCGGAAGGCTGGAGTGCAGAGGAGGTCGAGCGCTACGTTACGCTGCCGCTCGAAACTGGCCTGGTTGGTATGCTAGGGCTGGAACACGTGCGTTCACAGTCGCTCTTCGGCCTGGCCGACGTGAAGTACTACTTCGGCTGGGACACCAGCTACGCCATGGCTCAGCAGCGCGTACTCAATCAGCTCAACTTCGTCACCCTGCCTGCGGGGGTGCAGCCGCAGCTCTCGCCCTGGAGTGCCATCGGCGAGCTGTATCGCTACAAGGTAGTAGGCAAGGACTACACCGCGGCAGAGCTCAAGACCGCCGAGGATTGGATTCTGGAGAAGCAATTCCGTCAGGTCCCGGGCGTTATCGACGTGGTGGGGTTCGGCGGCCTGACCAAGCAGTATCACGTGGACGTGGATCCTTTTCGTCTGCGCGGCCTCAATGTCAGCCTGGCGCAGCTGCAGTCCGCCATCGCCAACGCGAATCAGAACGTGGGCGGACAGCGTATCACCCTGGGCGAGCAGTCCTTCGACGTGCGCGGCATCGGGCTGATTCGCTCGGTGCGCGACATCGAGGACATCACCATTGCCGCACAGAAGGGCGTGCCGTTTCGTGTGCGCGACGTGGCCGCGGTACGCGTGGGTGCGGCTCCTCGGCTGGGCATTGTGGGCCGCGATGGCGAGCCGGACATCGTGGAAGGCATCGTGCTCATGCGCTACGGTGGCGACTCGCTTTCCACGGTCAAGGGCATTCACGATCGGGTCGACCACATTCGCCGGAACCGGATTTTGCCGCCGGGCATGGACATCGAGACGCTGTACGACCGGGCTGACTTGGTCAAGCTGACCACCCACACCGTGATGGAGAACCTCATCACCGGCATGGTGCTGGTCTCGTTGGTGCTGTGGCTCTTCCTGGGCAAGCTGCGCGCGGCGCTCCTGGTGGCGCTCAATCTGCCGCTCGCCCTGCTTTTCGCGTTCTTCGGCATGGTGTGGACCGGCACCCAGGCCAACCTGATTTCGTTGGGCGCAGTCGATTTCGGCATCGTGGTCGACTCGTCGGTGATCATGATGGAGAGCATCTTCCGCAACTTTGCCCGGCGCGGGGGATCGGCCTTCGAGCGCATCGCCAGCGCTGCCCGCGAGGTCGGGCCGCCGGTGTTCTCCTCCACGCTCATTATCGCAGTGGCCTTCGTGCCGCTCTTCACTCTGACTGGCGTGGCCGGCGTGATTATGGCCCCCATGGCCCACACCTATGCCTTTGCCATCGGTGGCGCGATCATTCTCGCGCTGACCCTGACCCCAGCGCTTTCTTCGCGGCTTCTGCCCGTGTCCGCCACCCAGGACGAAGAGGAAAAGGACACGCGCTTCATGCGCCTGGTGCACCGGCTGTATGCGCGGATCTTTTCCTTTGCCTTGCAGCGGCCGCGCACGGCTGTGTTGCTCGGCGTAGGCCCGGTGGTGCTAGCGCTGGCCGCGGCCAGTCTGCTGGGCCGGGAGTTCATGCCCAAACTGGAAGAGGGCAACTTCTGGATCCGCGCGACCTTGCCCACATCAATCTCCCTGGAGAAGTCAGCGCGCTACGTGGGTCACATTCGCGCCATCGTGCTCGGCTGCCCGGGCGAAAATGCCAGCGACTGTCCCTTCGAGAAGCGAAGTCGGCCCGAGATCCAGAGCGTGATCTCGCAGCTAGGACGGCCCGACGACGGCACCGATGTGTCCGGCTTTCACAACATCGAGCTGTTGGCGCCTCTTCGCCCCACCTCGGAATGGCGCAAGGGCGTGAGCAAGGCGTCGCTCACCGACGACATGCAGCGCGACCTGGCTCGCGCCTTTCCCGGCGTGGTGTTCAATTTCTCGCAGGTCATCTCCGACAACGTGGAAGAGGCGATGTCGGGCGTGAAGGGTGAGAACACGGTCAAAGTGGTGGGGCCGGATCTGCGCGTGGACGAGAACAAGGCGGGCGAGATCGTCGCCGCCATGAAAGACGTCCGGGGCGTGGCGGACCTGGGGATCTTTCGCTCGCTCGGGCAACCCGCAATTCGCATCACGCCCTCGCGTACCGCGGCCGGACGCTATGGCCTGAACACCGGGGATGTGGCGGCCGTCATTCAGGCGGCCATTGGCGGGCTAGCCATCACCGAGGTCTACGAGGGCGAGAAGCACTTCGACCTCACCGTGCGTTGGGCCGAGCCCTACCGACGCGACCTGCGCGCCATCCGTGCGATTCTGGTTGCTGCGCCCGACGGTGCTCAGGTGCCGCTCGGGCAGCTGGCTGACGTGGTCGAGGAAAACAGCCCATCGGTGATCTTTCGCGAAGATCTGCAGCGCTACGTGCCGGTGAAGTTCTCGGTGCGCGGGCGTGACCTGGCGTCAACCATCGCCGAGGCACAGGCCAAGATCGCCGCTCACGTCAGGCTGCCCTACGACACGCACCTGGAATGGGGTGGCGAGATCAACCAGTTGCGCGAAACCACGGCCCGGCTGTTGATCATCATCCCCGTGACCCTGCTCATGATCACCTTCCTGGTTTACGGCTCGGTCAAGAACGCCCGCGATACCCTCATCGTGTTGCTGGGCGCACCCGTGGCTGCCAGCGGAGGCGTGGTGGCACTCTTTCTCACAGGCACCGATTTCTCCACCTCAGCGGCGGTGGGATTCATTTCCATTCTCGGGATTTCCATTCAAGACGGATTGCTGGTGGCCACCTACGCGCGTCAGTTGCGCGAACGGGGCGAGTCGGCGGTATCCGCGGCCCGCCAGGCGGCGGAGCGCCGACTGCGTCCGGTCCTCATGTCCACCTGGGTTGCCATGCTGGGCCTGCTCCCCGCCGCCGTTTCGCGCAGCATCGGCTCGGAAACCCAGAAACCGCTGGCCATCGTGGTCATCGGCGGGGCACTGGCGCTGGTGATCCTGCCCCGCCTGCTGCAACCCGCGTTGCTCCTGCTGGCTTTCCGGAAGGCCTGCCCCGCGCCGCAAGCCGGGGTCGCCGAAGGGTGATCGTTCGGCGCTGACGGTCGTGATAGCCTGCGCCATCTGACGCCGGCGAATCTCGGCTCAGATGGCAACCACTGCGGGGGGGCGGCGTGAAGTAGGGCGCGGTTGGTCCCGAGGTGCTATTCTTTTGGGACCAAAGGGCAGCGCGAACATGGCGACCGACCTAGATGTCCGATGGAGACAGCGTTTTCAGAACTTCGACCGCGCGTTCATGCTCCTTCGCGAGGCTTTGGAGCGCGGCCCGGGCGGGCTCACGGCCCTCGAGAAGGAAGGCACGGTCCATCGCTTCGAGTACTGCTTTGAGCTGGCCTGGAAGGCTCTCAATGACTACTTGATAGAGAGCGGCGTCGTCGTTTCGCCTGTGACCCCTCGCCAGGTCATCAAGGACGCCTTCGCGGCCAAGTTGCTCGACGACGGTCAGCTATGGATGGACATGTTGGTCGAGCGCAACCTCCTGGCCCACACCTATGACAAGACGGTCTTCGACAAAGCGGTCGAGGCTATCCACGTGCGCTACTTGCCCGCGCTCGCGTCGGTCCACGATTGGTTTTCTGGGAGAATGGCGGGATGAGCCTGGCCGGTCTGCAGCCGTTCGAGCTGGACCAATTGTGCTCGGTGTTCCGCCGGCACCCGGAGATTTCGCAGGTGAAGGTTTTCGGCTCGCGCGCGAAGGGAACCCACCAGCGCAGTTCGGACGTCGACCTCGCGGTTTGGGGCGTGGCCGACGATCTTGCGGCGCAAGCTATCGCTCTCGAACTCGACGAGCTGCCTTTGCCCTACAACTACGATGTCAAGGCGTTTGCCGCCATCACATTGGCGAGTCTGCGAGAACACATCGAGCGTGTCGGTACGCGGATCTGGCCGAAGTGACCTTGCAGTGAACTTCAGTCGTCGTCGTGGTGCGAGGCCGGCGTCTCGCGCACGGGCGCGCTTTGGGTGATGGGCGCGGCTTGGGGAACGCATTTCTCGGTGGCGGTGATGATGTCGCGCAGAGTTCGATCCAGGTCGATGCCGCAGTCCTTGCCGACAAAGGCGTCGATGGCCTTTCTTGCCTGGTAGCGAACCAGGGGCAGCCGATTCGCAATTTGCTGGGCCACCAGCGGCAAGGCCTCGCGCACCTTCTGCTCGCGCAAGCTGATGATCGCCACGGCCTGCTCGTGGGGTTTGCCTCGCGCCAAAGTGGACAGCAGCGGCGGCTGCTGCAGATCTCCGTAGAGCGCCTGCAGGGTCGGGCGGTCGTAACGCTTGCCCCACCAGCGCTCCATTTCCGAGACCAGCTCCTCGGCGCTTTTGCGGGCGTGGCAGAGCGCGCACTCCAGCGGTCGATCGCGCAGGACGCGCACGCTCTCGGTGGGCGAGCCGATCCGGTGGTAGCGCCCCAACGTATAGGTCAGCGCCAGATTCTTGCGCGGCATGTGGCAGTTGATGCACACGCCGCCCGCTGCATCGGGATCGTGATGGCTGTGTGCGCGCACAGCCTGGCGGCTGGCATAGGCGGAATGGCACTTGGTGCAGGTGGCGTTGCCGGCGGGCGTGGCCAGCGCAGCCAGATCGCCGGGATCGTCGTCGCGGTGGGGATCGTGACAATCGCTGCACGCCAGGGCACGGCTGCACCCGCCCAGCAGCATGTCCCGCGCCTCGCCCGAATTGGTGGAACTGCCGCCGGGCGAGCCACTGTAACGAAGACCGCCTTCCCAGGTGAAGGGATAGCGCGAGAACAGAACCTGGTGGCAGCGCGCGCAGGTTCGGTTGATCGACTCGGCGCGGGTGATGGGGCCGCCGCCCGGCGCAGGTTGCACGCGCAGAAATGGACTGCGCGGCTGGTAGGACGTCGAAACCCGAGGCTGCAGCACGTGTTCGCGGCACCCGCCGTGACAGGCCTCGCACCCGATGCCAACTTCCAGAAGTTGCTCGGCCCCGAAGCGTTGGCTCATGGTCGTGATCCCCTGGCGCAGCGACGCGGGCAGGTCGCCGGGCAGGCCGCTGGTCTCGCCGAGAAAATGAACCTCGTCCGCAACCGCCGCGCGCGCAGCATTGGGATCGGTGATTTGTAGTCCCCAACGACGCTTTTCGGGCAAGAGCGCGTCCACCACCTCGCCTTGGTAGGACGGCGCAGGCTTTCCCAAGAGAGCACCCCACAGCGACAGGAAGGTGGGCGCGGTGTTGTGGCACAGCACACAGCTCTGGTTCCACACCGCGCCGGCCTTCAGCCCGGGACGCTCGCGCACCATCACGGAATAGCCCTTGAGTCGAAACGATGCGGTCTCGAAGAAGTAGCTGGCCGGCAGAATGACCTCGTCGTGCGCATCGCCGATGATGCGGGCGTCGGGTTGCGTGCCGGTGACCTCGACGCCGGCAAAGTCTTCGCGGGTGCGGCCGCCGATCACCCGGGTGACCCGGTACAGATGATCACCGAAGCGCCGTGAGCGAATCCGCACGAAACGTGCGCCGGCCTGTCGCTCGAAGCGCGCCTCATCGTCCTTGAATCTCCAGGTGCGTCCGTCGAAGGGTGCCCGGATCTTGGCGGTCGCGGGCAGGCGGGTCATCTGCCGCATGGGCGAGCCCAGCCAGTCGTCGTACAGGCTTTTGTGGCAAGACCGGCAACTCGCGGACCCGGCGTAGTCGGCGCGCAGGATGTTGCTGCGCACGACGTGTGGTTCAGCCACGCCCCCATCCGGCGCGGACTCCGCGCCAGCCGCGCCGCGAACGCAGCTCGGCGCCGACAAGGTCAGCACCGCGACGCCCATGGCGATGCTACACAGCCGAAAAAGCAAGTGGCGCGCGTTCGTCACAGAAACACCAAGCCACTTTATGGCCGATCTGGCCGCGTTTGCCAGTCGCCTTGACCCCGGACGGTTTGACCCGCAATTGTGCAAAGAGCGCGATACACTCAGTCCGTGATCTCGCTGCTGCTTCTTCCATTGCTTGCGGCCAGTGCGGCGCGGCCGCATGTCGGTGAGCCGGCGCCCGCGTTCGAGGCACGCACCCTGGCAGGCAAGAGCGTGCGCGGCGAGAGCCTGCGCGGGCAGGTGACGGTCGTCGAGTTTTTCGCCAGTTGGTGCACACCGTGCAAGGAAAGCCTGTCGGAAATCCTGGCCATCCGCGAAAGCACGAAGGCGCACTTCGCTCTGATGCTGGTCGCGGTCGAGGGTGACGTGCCAGCCTTGAAAGACTTCGTGGCAGGTCATGCATTGCCGGCTGGCAGCGTGGTGGCGTTGGATGGGGAAGGCGTGCTGGCGCGCGCATTTGGTGAGGATCGGCTGCCCACGACGTTCTTTGTCGACGCGAGGATGATCATCCGCCACATCAACCGTGGCCACGGCGCAGGATTTCGTGAGCGAGCCACGCGCTGGTTGTCCGCCATGCTCGGGGGCAGCCCGTAGGGGCAGTTCCCTTACTGTGCGCCACCGCGGCCGCCGGATTTCTGGCGGTAGTACTCTTGCAGATGGCGGCTGACGCTGGAATCGCCAGGCTTCAACTTCAAGGCGCTCTCGGCGTAGGAAATGGCCAAATCCAAGCGGCCTTGTTTGGCGTAGACCAGCGATAGGTTGCCCATGGCGGTGTCATAGTCGGGCCGGAGCTTGATAGCTTCCCGGTAGGCACGCTCGGCCTCGGGATAGCGGGCCAGCTTGTAGTAACACAGGCCGATGTTGTTCAAGAGCGAGGCGTCGGGCGAGTCTTGTATTTTCTGCAACGACAATGCGACCTGCAGCGCCTCTTCGTATTTCTTTTGGCCGAGCAGGGCGACCAGTTGAGCACCGGTGTCAAACGATTGTCCCTCAGGTGTCGCCGGGGATTCGGCGAGTTTGGCGGTCAGCCGTTGCAGTTCACGCATAAGCGGCTCGTTGCCTTGCCGGCGCCCAGCCTTCTGGATGGCTTCATCCAGCAGCGCTTTCGCTTTCGCTTGTTCGCCGGTCTGCATGTAGCAATTCGCCAACAACCCAATCACCTCGACGTTGTTGGGCGTCAACTTCAGCGCCTTCTCCAAGATACTTTCGGCTTCGGGCAGACGACCCAGGCGAAACAGTGCGAAGCCCGCATTCTGGTAGGCGTTGGACAGGATGGGTAGGCGCTCGATGCTCTGCTGGTAGCACGACAGGGCCTTTTCCAGCGCCGCAACAAATCCCGGCTGGTCGCCCGTCTTCTTGCGCAAGTCCGCCATCTTGTCGTAGGCGAGACCCATCTGGAAGTAGTTGTCGGCTGCTCGATTGCCATCCAACTCAGTGCCCGATATTTCCGCAATGGCACTTTCGTGAAGGGCCACGGCCTTTTCGTACTGTCCTGATTCGCGGTTGACAATGCCGAGCGCATTGTGAAGTTCGGCCAGGTTGTATTGCTCGAAATGCACGACAGAAGGATTGGCGACCCTGCTGATGCGTTCTTTGGTGAGCAGTATGGATTGCTCGAGGTAGGGCAGCGCTCTTTCGGGTGTCGATACCGTCACGGAGTAGTAGCGTGCCAAAGTCCGCACGGCGAAGATATTGTCGGGGTCCTTGCGAAGGGTGTCAGTAAACAGCGTCTCGGTGTCGTGCCAGGCCTGCACCCGCTGCCAGGCGACGGCGGCAAACACGACCAAAAACACGACTCCCAGCGCGACCCGCGCCTTGCGTGCCCTCGCTGGCAGACCTTCGGGCAGAAGGCCTCCGTCGCTTCGCGCCGAGAGCAGCGCGATTGCGGCAAGAACAAGCCCGAAGGACGCGAGAAACACATAGCGGTCGGCCATGCCCGCCGCTTTTCTCCAGACGGTGAGCGTGGGCACAAGGCCGACCAAGAACCAAAACAGCCCGAAGGCCGCCAGACGGCTGCGTCTTCTCAATCCCAGGACTCCCGCGCCGATCAGGAACAAAGCGGCGGCTCCAGCCAGGCAGCGTGGATCGCTCAGCTTCTCGATGTACCTCTCATAGGGGGTTTGCAGGCCCAATGGAACGACCATCAGGCGCAGGTAAGAAGAGAGATTGCCCAGCCAACTGCGGGCGGCCACCGCTGAATCGAAGGTGGTCCCGGAGTAGCGCTGCGGAAATACCACGAAGTTCAGGTACACCACTCCCGCCGCTGCCGCCGACATCATGGCAAAGTTGTGCCAGCGACGCCGCTGCTCGCTCGCTGCTTTGGCAGGAAGCAGACGCATGTGCCCCCACAGCAGCGCCGGCATGACCACGGCCGGCGGGTTGGTCAGCGCGGCCGCAGCAAAGGCCAAGGTGCTCGCCCAGGTTTGCCCCGACAGATAAAGCGCGAAGGCAAGCAGCGCGAAGGCGCCCGCCATGGCGTAGCCGCCGGCCATAATCCAAGCCACGGCTTCCACGTGGATGGGATGAAAGGCGAAAAGAAGGGCGCCGAGAAAAGCAGCCCGGGTTGAAGGCAGAAGTTTGCGAAGAATCCAATAGGCGGCGGCGATGGCCAGCAAGTAGAACAGCAGGCTGGTGACGTGGTAGCCGGTAGGGGAAGTCCCGTAGAGACGGTAGTCAATGGAGCGAATCAGGGTGTATATCGGCCGGTAGTAGTCGTGGAGCATCTCTTGTTTGGAGATGCCATTGAACATCTGCACCAGGCCGGCGAGGTTCAAAGGCCGGTCATAGTGGCCGAATTGCACGATGTAGCCATAGTCGTCAGCCAGGTTGAGCTGGCCCGACAGTACGCCGGCGACGGCATAGAAGAGCGCCGAGACAGCCAACAGCAGCGCCAAGGGCCAATGTCTCTTGAAGAACGGCGCCCTGACGAGCGCCGGCGCCTCCTTGGGTTTCTTCTTAGCCATCGCGTTGGTCTGGAAGAGTACTACCAACGTCGCGCTTCTTCGCAAGCAGCGAAGATCTTCTAGGAATGCCCGAACAATGCCGGCCAATCCGCCTCTGCGTCCTCTCCTCTCCTCTCCTCTCCTCTCACCTCTGCGTTCTCAGCAGTCGGTGGCTGACGAGATGAATGACCTCGCTCGCCTTGGTTACGGCTGTGGTCAAAACTCGGATTCGACGATGCGCCTAGCCTTGGCCGCGTAGGGGCCGGAGGGGAACTTGGCCAGGTACAAGGCGGCCGTTTCCCGCGCGGTGGCTCGGTCGTGCCGAGACTCAAGCAGCACGAGACGGCGCCCCAGGGCCTGCCCGCTGTAACCACCCGAGGGGTTTTCCGCGAGGTAGCGTTCGTACCAATGGAGCGCGCTGGTCTGGGCCTCGTGCCCGGCGCGCGCTTCGTCGAGTGTGCCGAGGAAGAAGGCCGCGTCTTGACCCGCCAGGGTTCGCGGGAAGCGCTGGCGCTGGGCCAGAAGCGCCCGTTGCGCGAGGTCGTTCCTGCGGCCGTAGCGGGCGGCATCGGCGAAGGCGGCCAGGTCAGCACTGGTCGCGCCTGATAGCACGTCGTCGATTCCTCGGCGCGCAGCCTCGTCCAGGATGCGCGGGAACTCGCCACGGGCCAGCGCTTGCGGCCAGGTCAGCGACGGCTCGGAGGCTGGTGCTCGTGCCGCGGGGGCCGCGTGCAGCGCACGCGACGACTCGCGCGGCGAGGTCGCGGGACGTTCAGCAGGAGGCGAGAAGGCCAGCGCGAATTCAGCAGCGGGCGTCGGCGCGGTGGGGACAACGGGCAACGCCGAAGGGGCAGCGGGTGCCATGGCGTCGAGGACGATTTGCCCGGTCGTTGCGCTGGCCAGGAGATGCTGGCCGGCGACCACGGCCAGTCCCTGGCCGGCGTTGGGCCCCTTGACCAGAACACTGCCGTGGCGGAGCCACAGCTCCAGAGCCCGCGTGTCCGGCGTCCAGGCTGCGTCGAATGCCGTCCCGGTCACCAGAACTTGGTAGGGCCCGGCCGCGATGGACCAACTCGCCTGGGGAAGTTGCACGAATTGTGCGGACAGCCGGCCGTGCTCGAGGCGGATGCTCGCCCCTCGCGCATTGATAGCCGTGACGCTCGCGCGGGCCTCGGCGGCCAGGGTCACCCGAGAACCGTCGGAGAACTCGATGCGCCCCGCTGAGGCGAGATCCGGCGCGGCTTGCGCCACGCCGGCCTCGTCGACCACGCGGAAACCGAGGCTGGGCGGCGTCTGATTCCCGCTCAGGACCAAGAGCACGACGGCGGCTGCGGCAGCGGCCAGGCCGAAGCCCACGGCCAGGGCGCGCCGCGGGCGGGGGCGTCCCGCCGCTTTCACCTTCAGGCGGCTCCACCCGGCCTGTTCGCGGGCTGACAGGTCCTCGTTGAAGGTGGTACGGGCCAGCTCGCACAGGTGGCGAAGCGCACGGTCGGAGTCTGGGGATTCTGAGCTGGTTTTCATGGGGACTCCTCGTCGATTCCCGAGAGGTAGGCGGCCAAGCCACGATCGTTGGCGATGTGGTGGTCGATCCGCGCGCGGGCGTGCACAAGCCGTCGCTTGGCCGTGGCCAGGGACAATCCCAGGGCCGTGGCTACCTCGGTCAACTCCATGCCTTCAATGAAACGCAGGACGAAGGCCATACGTTCTTCACGTCCGATCCGATCCAGAATGGCGTAGAGGCGAGCCACTGCCTGGCGCGCTTCCGGATTGGGATGCACCGCCCGCAGATCCGGGTCGATGTCTTCCTTCGCGCCCAGGAGCATGCAGCGTCGCACCCAGCGGCGACGCAGTTCGTGGCGCAAGGTGAGGGTCGTCATGGTGACCAGAAAGGCGGGCAGTGTCCGGGGATCGCGCAAGGTCGGCAGCTTCCTGAACAGGTTCAGGAAAACCTCCTGCACCAGATCCTCAACTTCATTCTGCTGGCCCAATGAACGGCGCAGGATGCGGTAGACCAGACGCGCGTAGCGATCCCAAAGGATGCGGGGCGCGCGCGGATCTCCGTCCAGGATCGCGCGCACCACGCCCGTGTCGTCGACCGTCGAGAGATCTGCGGCCGGCAGCACCAGAATCTTGGCGCCTTTTCGGACCTGGGAGTCGGGTTCGCTGCGCATGTCTTCCAAGTAGAATAGTGCCTGTTCTGGCCGGAACCGGCTCAGGAAAGAAACTGCGTCAAGTCCCGCTCCCTCTACAGTAGCGGCAGAAATCCCTTCGGGCCAAAGGAGAATGTGGGCGTTTTCCGCCTAGGTGGGACAAGTTCCGTGAGCCGCTGGACTGGCCAGGCGGCACATTACGCTTGCACGAGATGTAGGCAGGAGGATTCCATGACGAACGAGGCCTCGGGACGCAATCCACGCACGGCAGGGACGTGGATCGGGATCGGCCCCGACTACATCGACACCTTCATGGTCAAGATCGGCACCACGTACCACGCGTTCACCAAGCACGAGTCAGTCACCTACGTCGAGCATGCGACGTCAGCCAGTCTGGATGGTCCCTGGAATTTCATCGGCACCAATGACTGGGCGGGCTGGGGCAATCACAAGGAAGCGCCCTGCTTGATTGAACTCCCCAGTGGAACCTGGCGCTTCTACACAGACGCCGGTTCGGCTGGTCACGAAATGTACAGCGACAGCACCGACGTGTTCGGGACCTGGACCGTCCCCAAGACGCTCCCTACAGTCGGCAGCAACATCAGCCACGGCACAGTCATCAAGGGGAACTAGCAGCCGTCTGCGAATCCTGCGCAAGAAGACTGCAACCCCGGCAAGGAAGAAGAACGTTTCCGGACCAGGGCCGGGAGGTGTTGTGTTTCCCAATGCACAAGTGCAGCCCGCACGGGTTAGGTGTCCGGTGGTGCTCTGGCCACCGGAACTGGTTCCGCCGCCGAGCGCGCCACCGGGTGAGGCAGTCACTCCGCCGGAGCCAGTCACTCCGCCGTAGCCAGTGACACCAGCGTAGCCAGTGACACCACCGTAGCTGCTCGTTCCGCCGTA
>PLNW01000065.1:1089-6624 GCA_003142855.1 Myxococcales bacterium | reverse complement strand
TCCGAATTTCCCGACAGACTCTAACTAGGCATCAAGTCGCCCGGGCGACCGCAGGTCGCCCCTACGGTTTTCTTGTGTCCAAGAAGCGCCGCTCGATGCCGGCGTAGGCGTCGATGCGACGGTCGCGCAAGAAGGGCCAGCCCTGGCGCACCTCCTCGATGCGGGCCGGGTCGACGGTGGCGATCAGGGTTTCCTCGCGATCCACCGACGCTTCGGCCAGCACCACGCCGAACGGGTCAGCGAGAAAACTCCCGCCCCAGAATTCCAGGCCAGGCGGGCCTGCCGGCGTTTCGAGGCCCACCCGATTGACCGCGGCGACGTAAAGACCGTTGGCGATGGCGTGCCCGCGCTGGACCGTGCGCCAAGCATCGCGCTGGGCCGCACCGTTGGCCGCCTTCTCCTGGGGGTGCCAGCCAATGGCCGTGGGATAGAAAATGATATCGGCGCCGGCCATGGCAATCAGGCGCGCGGCTTCGGGATACCACTGGTCCCAGCAGATGAGGATGCCCAGCCGGCCGAGGAACGTGTCGAATGCGCAAAAGCCGAGATCGCCGGGGGTGAAGTAAAACTTTTCGTAGTAGCCGGGGTCGTCGGGGATGTGCATCTTGCGGTACAGACCCACCACCTCGCCGTTGGCGCCGATCACCGCCGCTGTGTTGTGGTACAGACCGGGCGCGCGCCGCTCGAACAGGGTTGCAATGACGATCACGCCGGCCTGGCGGGCCACCGCGCCGATGGCCTCGGTGCTGGGCCCAGGGATCCTTTCGGCCAGGGCAAAATTGGCCGCGTCCTCGGTCTGGCAGAAGTAGGGCGAGCGGAAAAGCTCGGGCAAGCACACCACCTGGGCGCCCTGCGCGGCTGCCTCTCGAATTCTCGCGCAGGCCAGGTTGAGATTCGCCTCGGGCCCAGGCGACATGGCCATTTGAACCAGGCCGACTTTGAAGGGTGATCTTGCAAGCACGGGCCGATTCTACTTGGCCGCGGGCCGACGCCAAGGTGGAAGCGCAAGCAGGGGCCGCGAACCGGCGAGCACGCCTTTGAAATCTGCTAGAAACAATCGCGGAAGCTTTCTTGCCAGGCCAAGAGAGGAAGACGAATGAGCGACACAGATCCCGCACAGCCGGGCCGCAAGCCCAGCATCGAGTGCGTGCCCTTTGGCAAGACACCGGACGGCGTTGCGGTGGATCTCTACCGCCTGACCAATCGCCACGGCCTGAGCGCGGCGATCACCAACTACGGCGGAATCGTGGTGTCGCTGCTGATTCCCGATTGCGAAGGCAAGCTGGACGACGTCGTGCTCGGCTACGACAGCTTGGCCGGATACCTTTCCAAGAGCCCGTACTTCGGCTGCCTGGTTGGACGCTACGGCAACCGCATCGCCAAGGGCCAGTTCAAGCTCGACGGCCAGGCCTATTCGCTGGCCAAGAACGACGGCGAGAACCACTTGCACGGTGGCAAGATTGGTTTCGACAAGGTGGTCTGGTCGGCCAAACCAATTCCTGCCGAAGATCGCGTGGGCTTGCAGTTGCAGTATCTCAGCCCCGACGGTGATGAGGGCTATCCAGGTGCACTCTCGGTCCTCGTCAGCTACACCTTGTCCGATCAAGATGAGTTCATCGTCGACTACTCGGCCTTCACCGACAGAGCCACGGTGGTCAACCTCACCCACCACAGCTACTTCCACCTCGACGGTGCCGAAGGCGACACCCTCGGTCATCTGCTGACCATCAACGCGGACACCTTCACCCCAGTTGACGCCGGCCTGATCCCGACCGGAGAAGTGCGGGCGGTCCAGGGCACGCCCATGGACTTCACCCAGCCCAAGGCCATCGGCGCTGACCTTGGGTCCAAAGATCCGCAGCTCGCGATCGGCCACGGCTACGACCACAACTGGATCCTCAGGCGAAACCGGGAAGGGTTGTCTCTGGCCGCGCGCCTGATGGGACCCAGAAGCGGTCGGGTGATGGAAATCCTCACGAGCGAGCCGGGGATCCAGTTCTACGGCGGCGGCTGGCTCGACGGTACCATCAGGGGGAAGCAAGGGAAGGTCTATCGGCCCTGCTACGGCCTCTGTCTGGAAACCCAGCACTATCCCAACTCACCAAACCAGGCCGATTTTCCGTCGACCGTGTTACGCCCAGGCGAAACCTACCGGAGCCGGACGGTACACAGGTTTTCCATCGCAGGGCGCTAGAACCCATGACGTAGCGGCGCCAGCGCGGCCGTGATACCGTAGCTTTCGGGTCTAACGTGCGCCTCCAGTAAAAGCCCATGGCAGAGAAGGTAATCGGCATAGATCTGGGAACGACCAACTCGTGCGTCGCGGTTCTGGAAGGGATCAGCGCCACGGTGATCGCCAATCGCGGCGGCTACAAGACTACGCCCTCGGTGGTGGCGATGTCCGAGACAGGGAAGCGCCTGGTCGGCCACATTGCGAAACGCCAAGGCGTCACCAACGCCGAGAACACGGCCTACGCGGTCAAGCGACTGATCGGGCGGCCGTGGACATCGCCAGCCGTTCAGGCGGTGAAGGCCGCCGTGCCCTACGGCCTCGTCGAAGGCCCCCACCAAGACGTGCGCATCAAGCTGCGCGATCAGTTGCTCTCACCGCCTGAGGTTTCCGCCTACGTTCTGCAGGAGATGCGCGCCATCGCCGAGGAGTTTCTCGGACAGACCATCAGCAAAGCGGTGGTCACCGTCCCTGCGTATTTCAACGATGGCCAGCGCCAGGCCACCAAGGACGCGGGGCACATCGCCGGCCTGGACGTCATCCGCATCATCAACGAGCCCACCGCGGCTGCCCTCGCCTATGGCTTCGGCCGGGACGTGGAGGGCAAGATCGCCGTGTTCGACCTCGGTGGCGGCACCTTCGATGTTTCGCTGCTCGACATAAACAACGGCGTGTTCGAGGTGGTAGCCACCGCGGGCGACACCTTCCTGGGCGGCGAGGACTACGACAAGCGCCTGGTCGACTGGCTGGTTCAGGGTTTTGCCAAAGAGCACAAGGTCGACCTGCGCAGCGACACCATGGCTTTGCAGCGGCTCAAGGACGCGGCCGAAAAGGCCAAGTGCGAACTCTCGTCGGTGCGCGAAACCGAGATCAACCTTCCCTTCATCATCTCGACCGGCAAGAACCAAGCCTACCACCTGCATCGGGTGGTCACGCGCGGCAAGCTGGAGGAGCTGACCCTGGATCTGACCGAGAGGACCATCCAGATCTGCCGGCTGACCATGGAAGACGCGGGCATCAAACCCAAAGATCTGGCCGAGGTGGTCCTGGTGGGCGGCATGACCCGCATGCCTAAAGTGCAGGAGCTGGTGGCCGAATTCTTCGCGCGCGAGCCGTGCAAGGGCGTACACCCCGACGAGGTTGTGGCCATGGGCGCGGCCATCCAGGGCGCTGCTCTGATCGACGCCGCGGCGGCGCCTGACATGCTTCTGCTCGACGTCACCCCGCACTCGCTGGGGATCATGGTGGCAGGCGGCTACTTCCACCGCCTGATCGACCGCAACACCACGGTGCCCACGTCGAAGAGCCACGTCTTCACCACAGTCCGCGACGATCAGACTTCGGTGAAGATCGTGGTCTTCCAGGGCGAAGCCGATAAGGCTGAGGAGAACGAGTTGCTGGGTGAGTTCGTGCTCTCGGGCCTGCGCAAAGCGCCCAAGGGCGAGGTGGAGGTGGATGTCACCTTCGAGATCTCGGCTGACGGCATCGTGGGCGTGGCCGCGCAGGACATGGAAACCGGAACCGAGCAGCACATCACGGTCACTGCCACCAGCGGCCTGACCGAGGCAGAAATCGAGCGCATGACCACTGAGAACCAGGAGTTCCTGGTTTCCAGCCGAACCGAGGAAGGAGTGGAAAGGGAGCGCCAGCGCATCGAGAAGCTGGTGCACGAAGCCGAGACGCTTCTGCCCAAGGTCGAGGAGGTGCTGTCAGGGACTCCCTTTGGTCAGGATAGCCTGGACAATGTGCGTCTCATCCTCGACGATGCGCGCGCCGCGGTTGAGCGGCGTGATGCCAGCGCGCTGGAGCAGGTGTCGGAGCCGCTGGTCCGCACCTTGAACATGTTCCACGGTGTGGTGGACAGCGCGCGCCTTCGGCCTCCGTGAGGCAGTCGTGGCGCAGGATGTGTTGCAGGAAGCGCGCGCGCTGACCCAGCGAGGACTGGAGGACTACGCACGCGGCCGATTCCGTGAGGCTGCGCTGGCCTGGGAAAAGGCGATTCAACTGGCGCCCAACGATCCGCGGGCGCGCAGCCTGCTGGAGTTTGCGCGCAAGCGGATCAGGGAACGTGACGCACTCCCGGTCGCACACGCGTACGGCGCCACCCTGGAGTCACCCATCCCCGGCTTTTTGGCCAGCCTGACGGCGATCGAGGCGGATGAGCCGACCAGCGGCAGTTTCCCCACGCCGCCGCCCGACGGTGAGTGGGCCCAGATCGATACCAGGCGCGTGCTGGGACGAACTGAGGAAGGCGTCGAGGTGACCAAAGAGGCACAGGATCCGGCCGATACCTGGAAGGATCTGCCGATTCAGGTCGACAACCTGCAGGCCAGCGCGCGCGGCTTGCTGGAAGAGTGTCGAGCCGCGCTCAGCGAGAGCCGCCCAGACCGCGCGGCCCTGGCCGCCGAGATGGCCCTGCAATTGAGCGAGCAGGCCCGCTCGCCCGAGGTTGACGACATCGTCAATGCCAGACGCCTGCTGTTCGAGCGCGCCTTTTGCGCCTGCATCGGCGACATGAAGAGTGCACCTATTCGCGCGATTCCCTCGGAGGCGTTGGGTGCGCATGGCTTCGATCATCGCGCAGCCTTCTTGATGTCGCGCATGGACGGCACGCTCAGCGTAGGCGATTTGCTCGACGTCGCGGGCATGCCGCGATTCGATGCCCTGCGCCTGATAGCGGCCCTGCGGCGGGCCCAGGCGGTGGACATAGTGCCGATCTAACTAAATGGGAACCCTGGGAGGGTTCCCAAACCCTCCCGCGCTCTGGCTACGCCGGGCATAGCCCGGCTTCGCCAACGCGATCATGGGAACCCCAAGTGGATCCCCTCCCAAACCCCGCGATGGTACGCGGCCAACAAAGCCAGCGAAGCGTAGGCGCCGCACGCGGTTCCGCGCGGGTCTTCAAGTCGCGCGAAAGGCGCTTGGGCAATGGGGCGCGATTGGGCACGCATCGCAATTCGGCTTGCGTGCCTGACAGATGCGACGGCCATGCCAAATGAGCTGGTGCGAGAGGAGAATCCAGCGCTCGCGCGGTACGATCGCCATGAGATCGGCTTCGATCTTTTCCGGTGTTTCCGGGCGCGTGAGCCCGAGCCTTTGCGCAAGACGGGTGACGTGGGTATCGACAACCACGCCGTCCGCGATGCCGAAGGCTGTGCCCAGCACGACGTTGGCTGTCTTGCGTGCGACGCCCGGAAGATCGAGCAGTTCGTCCATGGTCCGTGGCACCACGCCGGCCCACCTTTCCACCAGCATGCGAGAAGCACCGAGCAGATTCTTGGCCTTGTTGCGGAAGAAGCCGGTGG
>PLNW01000065.1:0-1080 GCA_003142855.1 Myxococcales bacterium | reverse complement strand
TCGTCGGTGCACTGGGCGGAGAGGATGGTGGCGCAGAGAAGCTGGAAGGGATTGTCGTGGCGAAGCTCGCAGGTGGCGGCGGGGTAGAGCCGGTCCAGCTCGTCGAGGATGGCGGGCACGCGGCCAGGTGGCGGTGGCCAAGGGCCGCGCACGGGTTTGCGCGTTGCCTTGGTCCTGGAGCGCGGCGCGGACGAACGAGGCATGGCAACGATCTAGCACGCACGGCGCGGACCGGGCATTTCCCTATTTGAAGTCCGGGCCCCGTTTCGCTGTAATCTTCTGTGCATGGACGAGACTCCCGAGGAATTGGAACAGATCCGGCGCGACGCCGAGAAGATCGNNGCATGGCCGTGGCCAGCCGCAACCCGTGCGAACGCGTGCGCGACTACTTCTGTCGCAAGGCCCCCGACCCTATGAAGTGCGACAGCTACCAGGGCGTCTACAAAGAGTCCGTCGAGGACAAAAGCCCCAAAATGCGCGGCGTGATCCGCGATCAGTGCCTAACCAAGATCAACCGCATGAAGGATGAAGACGGCATCACCGTCGATTGATCACCTAAACACTAAATGACGAGCCGCAGCCGCAAGTGGACTTGACGTTCGGGTTGGTGAACTTGAAGCCCGAGCCTTGCACGTTTTCGACATAGTCGATCTCGGTGCCTACCAAGTACATCAAGCTCATTTGATCGCAGAGCATACGAACACCTTGCGATTCGAAGCTTTGATCCACATCCTGCGCCTGATCGAAGAAGAGGTCGTAGGCAAAGCCCGAGCAGCCGCCGCCCGCAACCTTGAGGCGCAGGCCGTAGCCCTCTTCGATCTTCTCCTCGGCGCGAATGGCCTTCACCTTTTCCGCCGCGCGCGCGGTCAGCTTCACCAGCTCCTGGGTCTCCTGCGTCGCGGATTCGTTCGTGGTTTGTGCAACTGCGGACATGTTGGCTCCTTGAGAACAGAGTCTAGCTCGTGAATACGATGCCGGCCACTGCCCAAGGTTTCGCGGCGTTCGAATGGCGGCGACTAAAAGGGCTTGGTGGTCTCGGCACGCCAGTCGGAGGAGCGCATGCCGGTGACGTTCCAGATG
>PLNW01000113.1 GCA_003142855.1 Myxococcales bacterium | reverse complement strand
TGAAGGGGACGAGCGCGCGAAACGCCCAGCGGCATACGTCGACAAAGGGGTCGTGCCGCGACCTCGTCAGCCCGGCCGCCAGACCCCAAGAATGTGAGGACCAGGCACCTCCTCTGCGCACCCGTAGCGACAAGAATGGCTTGGTTCGCAACTCAAGCTCGAATCGCGTGCCCACGCGGCTTTCGTGGTCCGAGCGCAGTTCCAGGCGGAGCCGGTCGGGCCAGCGGCGCAGCCGCAGTTCCACTGCGCGACAGGCGCGACGGAAGATGCTCGTGCTGGTCTCTTGTGGTGGCCGGTGTTCGTCGCCGTCGGATGACCAGCACCCGGACACCAACTTGCCCCGCAGGCTGTACCTGCAGCACCGCCCCGCCTTGCCCGCTTCGATTTCCAGGGCACGCCTGCTCCCCGGCGCGCGCGCCTTGCGCCGGCCTTCGGCGGGACCGATGATGAACCCGTCGAATGTCAACTGGACCGGACGGCAGGCGAGGCCTTGGCAAGACTCGGCAGGCACCCGACTAGGATCAAATGGGGGACTGACATGGATTTCAGCGACACTGGATTCCATGTCAGTCCCCCGTGCCATTCTTGGCAACGTGCTGACCATCGTGAACCTGCAAGCCGCGAATCGTGGTCTACTTGCTAACCAGGGGGTGCCTCGTGGAAACGCTGATCCTGCAAGACGCGCGTGAATGGGCCGCGGCCATCGCGGAGATGCCGGGTGGCCTGCCCCTGCCCTGCCGCACAGTCGTGGTTCCAAACACTCGCGTGGCGCACGGGCTGCGGCGGGAGTTGTGCAGGATGGGAAGGCAGGACGTCCTGGCGGGCACGTTGTTCATTGGTGCTCACGCGCTGGCGGCAGAGGTGCTGTGGGCAGCGGGGGTACAGTTCCGGGAGGGCGAGGAGGACCTGCGACCGCTCCGGCTGCGTGAGGTATTCGCGGGCAAGCTGAAGCTGGAGTACTTCAAGCCCAATCTTCTCGCCAACACGCCGGGCTGGGATCTGGCGTTCGCGGCGGCCATCGACGATCTGGAATCGGCTGGGCTGGTCTTGGCTGACCTCGCGAATGCGGCGGACGCGCAAACTCGCGACGTGGGCCACATCTGGGCCGCGCTGGACAAGCTTCCGAACCTCGCCTGGACACAAGCGCGGGTCTTCATGCGGGCGACCATTGAGCTCGCAAACGGGGCGCGCTGGCCCTTGCCAGGCCCGGTGCTGGCTGCTGTCACGGGGCACGAGTCGGCGGTCGAGGCTGCCTTTCTGTGCGCGATTCCAAACATGACGATCACCCTGCGCCTGGCGCGTCCCCTGCGCGACGAGCACCTGCAGCGCATAGAGGAGGCGTTTGGTATCAAAGTGCCTGCCGTATGCCGGCCGCCGACAGGCAAGAGCGAGCGCGACATTCTCGCCGCGTATCTTTTCGAATCGGCGGAGGTGCTGTCCGACCCGAAGCGGCCACGCAGCAAGGGACCCGACAAGACGGCATCCGTGACGTTGGAGGAACACGCGGGTGTTGAGGCTGAGTTGGAAGCAACCGCGGACTGGGTCGCGGAGCGCGTGTTGCATGGGACACCGCTGGAAGAGATCGCGGTGCTGACCCCGACGGCCGACACCATGATCGATCTGGTGGCCGACCGGCTGCAACACCTGCCGTGGCGCGAGGGTGCCTTGCCGGTGTTCGTGGCAGGCGGCCGTGCGGTCACGTCCACGGCGGCGGGAGCGCGCGTGCTGGCTGTGGTGCGCGCGTTGAAGGACCACCTGTCCATGGAGTCGCTGGCCGAGGCCCTACCCTCGCTGCGCGCGGACCGCGCCGACGGTGGCTCCCTCTCGCGCGAAGACGCGCTGTCGCTCATCTTCTCTCTCGGCACACGCGGCGGTAGCCCGGCCTCGCCCGCTTCCGCCTTGGAATGGGCCGCGCGCGTGGCCCGCTGTGAGGAGCGTCAGTCGGCGCTGCTTGAGGCAAGCAAAGCCCAGTCTGGCAGACAGAGTCACGAACACTTCCGAGCACACCATCTCGTGACTGCGGCGCGCGCACTACATGCACCGCTCGAAGCCCTGTGCAATGTCGCGATACTTCTCGTCGAGAATGCTCCACTCTCACGTCTGTGGCCGCTCCTGCGCGATTTCCTCGACCAATGGGTCAAGCTGCCAGGCGACGGACCGCCGCCGCCATCGCTCCTGGGGCAGACACTGGCGCACCTGCTGGACGACGATCTGGCCGCCTCGCTGTGCGGTCAGCAGGCGCTGGCGGTCATTGAGGACGCTCTACACGGCCTGCGGGTGCAGACGCAGCGATTTGGCACACCGGCCGTCTACGTCGGCACCGTGTCGTCGGCCGCCGGGCTGCGATTTACAGCCACGCGCGTTCTTGGATTGTGCGAAGGCGCACTTCCGTCCGTGCCGCGCGAAGATCCGGTGCTGTCCGACGAGGCGAGACGCCGGCTGGCCAGAACAGCTCCTGCCGCTTCGTTGCTGGCACAGTCGCAAGAACGTCCGGTGGCGCAGTTGCAGGCGCTCGACCGCGTTGTGCGCGACACCACAGCCACGCTGGTCTTCTCGATCCCGCGGCTTGACAGCCGCCGCACCCAGCGTGAGCCTTCGTCGGTTCTGATCGAGCTGGGCGCGGCAATTGGTCGTCCCAACCGCACGACAGGTGTCCATGACCGCGCCATCCCCAATCTGGCCGCTCTCGAGCGCGACTACTTCGAGCCAGCCCGCGAGTCCGCACGAGCGGCCCGATTCAAAGCCCTGGTCTCCCCCAGCGCTCGCCTGGATCTTGTGGCCGCCGGCGTGACGGACGGCGACGCGCACTTGCCAGCTTCATGGGCAGAGGGGGCCCATGTCGACCTCGCACGGCTTCGGGATCTCATCGACGAGATTCGCGGCCCGCAGGACGGACTGCTGGACAAGAAGGCCGCGATACCCTCGCTGCTCGGCCTGTCTCCTGAACGACCCACCTCGGCCACTGCCTTGCAAACGTTGCTGCAATGCCCGTATCGCTATTTCGTCGAATACGTCCTGGGCCTGAAAGATCGACAGTCATCCCCTCTCGCCGGTGAGCTCGATGCACTCTCCTTCGGCAGCCTGGTTCACAGCGTGGCCCAGTCTTTCTTCAACCAGCACGGGCAGGCGTTCTTTGCCGGCGGCGCGAGCCTGAGCAGGTGGTGCAACAAGGCCGACGCCCTGGCCAGCCAGATGTTCGACGCGTTTCTCGAACAATACCCCCTGGGAGGGGACAGCGTACGAGCGCAGCAGCGTCAGCGTCTTCTCGACGATGTTCGGCGCCTGATCGAGCACGAGTTCGAGCACGTCGGCAAGCGCGAGTTCGTTGCGGCCGAGCGACCCTTCGGCTATCCCGAGCCCCTGGAGCTCGACGTCGGCGGCGACTCTCTGTACGTGCACGGGTTTATCGATCGACTGGATCGGCAGGGCAGCCGCACTCTTCTGCGCGACCTGAAGACCGGCAGTTCCCATCCCAGGAGCGGGAAGGAGAAGGACCCCACGGTCGCCCGCGATATCCAGCTCGGCCTGTACGGCCTGGTGACCAAGAAGTTGGCGCGGCAATGGAAAGTACCCGACAAGGCCGGCGTCGCCTACGTCTATGTCAGCGGTCGCGGCGAGCCCGAGCGAGCCTTTGCCACAGACGAGGACTTCGACAAGCTGCTGACCGCCACTCGCAACTGGCTGACGGTGTCGGTCGGGCTGCTGCGCGCCAGGCTGTTCCCGCGCTCACCCGCCAGCGATGATTGCAGGTTCTGCCCGTTCCCCATGCTTTGTAGCGGCAGAGCCACGACAGCGCTGGCGGATGTCGAGGATGGCCCTCTTCGCGCCTTCCTCGAACTGAAGCTGGGCGACGAAGATGCGCTGGAGGTGGCCGATGAAGGCTGACAAAACGCGCACCCAGGCACCAGCGGACCAGGACGTGCGTGATGCCGTGAAGGCCGAACGCGAGCGCAATGTGATCGTGGACGCCGGCGCCGGGACCGGCAAGACCACGCTCATCGTCACGCGCCTTGTCGACATGCTGGCCCCTGCCGACGACGGTGATGCCTTGGCCATTGATCGCATCGCGGCCATCACCTTCACCCGCCGAGCCGCAGGCGAATTGCGGCTGCGCATCCGCGAACGCCTGCTGAGCGAGCTAGGCAACCAGAATCTGTCAAGACTGCGCCGCCAGCGCCTGCATCACGCACTGGCCGGCCTGGACACCGCCCATGTGGGCACCATCCACAGCTTCGCGGACCGCCTGCTGCGCCAGCATCCGGTGCAGGCCCATCTGAGCCCGTTCTACGACATCGTGGAAGACGAGGCCGAATTGGTCGCCGAAACCTGGCGCCTGTTCTTGGACAGTGCCCAGAAGGGGACTCTGGCTGCCCGGCTCGCGGGCACGGACGCAGCGACCCGCGCGCCCGAGGCGCAGGAGACCGTGCTCGACTACCTGCGCGCGGGGTTCCGCTTCGACACGAAAGAGCAGGACTTTTCTGCACAGCGCGGGCTGGACGCACTTGTCGCAGGCCTCATCTGCAGCCGCGACCTCCCGCCGGCCGAGCCCAAACCACCGAAGGCGGATCTGGCCGCCTTCTGCAAGCTGGCCCGCACCGCCGTGGCCGAGTTGAGCAAAGTCCAAGGCACGAAATGGGTGCCTGTATGGATGCGCAGGGCCGGTCACACCCTACAGAGACTGGCCGCTAGCGACGATCCAGTCGAGGTTCTGGCCGGGTTGCGCCGCCTGTGTCGCGAGCAACCCAAGCCAGTCCGCAAGGGCGAGGAGTGCGATGGCGACAGCGCCGTCTGGAATGCCTGGAAGCTCTGGAACGGCCAGATCAAGGACCGCCCTGCCCTGCGCGACGACATGCTCGCTCCGATGCACCGCTGGATGGCGCTGCGTCTGGTACGTGTGGCGCCGGTGGTCTACGCCCTGTACCAACAAGTGAAGACGCAGCACCAAGTCGTCGATCAGGTCGATCTCCTCTTGCAGTTGCGCAACCTGCTCCGCGACGACTGCGACGCGCGTCGCGCCTGCCAACAACTGTTCGACCACATTTTCATCGACGAGTTTCAGGACACCGACCCGTTGCAAGCCGAGATCGTCCTCTACCTGTGCGAGCGCGAAGCCCGCGCACGCGACTGGCACGACGTTGAGGTCGCCAAGGGCCGACTGACCATCGTGGGCGATCCTAAGCAGTCCATCTACCGATTCCGCCGCGCCGATGTCCTGATGTACGACCTGGTCCGCTCGAAGATCGCATCGGGCGCTCTCATCGCCCCACTGACAGCCAACTTCCGCAGCGTGCCTGGGCTCATCGACTTCTTCAACGATCGCTTCGACCAGGTACTCGGCCAGGCGCCGGGCGACGAACTGTTCGACGCCGAGACCGGCCAGGTCTTCAATCAGCCACTCGGCAAGGGACGCACCGACGGCGGCGATGGCCCCGCAGTTCGCTGCCTGCCACTTGCGGTTGCCGGTCCAAAGGCCAAGGCTGATGAATGGCGCGCCCTGGAGGCCGCGGGCCTGGCACGCTACCTGCGCTGGCTGATCGAGGCGAGCGGTACCAAAGTGTGGGACGTGCTGGCGCAGAGGAACCGCCCCGTGCGCTACGGCGACGTGGCCGTACTGGCGATTTCGACCTCAAATCTGCACCTGCTGTTTCAAGAGCTGGACCTGATGGGCGTCCCCTACGCCTCGCGCGGCGGCAAGCTGTTCCTGGCGGACGAATTGCACCGCCAGTTTCTCCTGGGTCTGCGCGCCGTCGCGGATCGCGACGACGGCGTGGCACAAGCCATGCTGCTTCGACCGCCCTTCTTCGCCCTGGATCTCGGCGATCTGGCCCATGAACGCGCAACCGCTGGCGACAAACACCAGGACGACGAGCGAATGCAACGGGTGCAGGGAGCGCGCGCCCTCATCAGTGAACTGCGACGCGGACGCTTTGGACGTTCGCCCGGTGCTACCGCACGCGCCCTGCTGACAGAGACCGCTCTTGGCCGCCAGGTCGCCCTGGGGGCCAACGGTGCGCAGCGCCTGACACGTTTGCGCGAAATCTGCCTGCTGTTGGAACAGCGGGCCGCTGCTGAAGGCCTGGACTACGACGCCGTCACCGCTCGGCTGCGTGACTGGGTGGATGATCCGGCCCAACTCGACCCGCCGCCCGCAGTGGGTGTGGACGCCATCCGGATCACAACGGTCCACCAGGCCAAGGGTCTGGAGTTCCCCGTCGTGGTCCTGTGGGACAGCCGGGGCAGTTGGTCCACAAAGTCGGGCAGCGACGCATGGAGTGTGGAACGAGATCGCAAAGGCTGGGTGCTGAACGTGGACGGGCTGGAATGCGAAGAACCAGCCGGCCTTGGACTGCGCGAGCGGGAGTCGAAGTACGAGGACCAGGAGCGCAGGCGGGTCGTGTATGTTGCTGCCACCCGCGCGCGCGATCTGCTGATCGTGCCGGTCTCGGACCGCAGGGAAGGCTTCGTCAATGGCCTGCTCGCCATGGCCGACCAAGCGCTGCTGCACGAGGAACCCGAATATAGCGAGGGCCGCCCGCCTGCCTGGGCGCGCAAGGTGAAGCCACACAAGCCGCCCACACTGGTATTCAACGACCACAGCGAGGCCAAGCTGGCCGCTCGCTGGCAAGCGGCCGCCAAAGAGGCCAGCCGTCCGCTTTTCCAACCGGCGGCCGTCTCCGTCGTGGCCAAAGAGGAAGCCGCAATCAATGTATCCCTCGCACGGGCGAACGGTGATTCGCAGCCCGACACCGAGCCCGCAACCCGGCCGCACAAAAAGCGCAAGAGCCGTCACGGCGTTCTATTCGGCGACACCGTCCACCGCGCGCTGGCGCACGCCCTCTCCGGAATGGAACCTCGCAAGGCCGTCGACTGCGCCGCTGCCGAGTGCGGCCTGCGTGACTTCCTGGACGAGGCAGTCACCGATGTGGAACGCGCCCTCGCTGCCCTGTCCACGGCTGGCATCCGCGGCGCCGTCGGCAAGGATCTCTTCGTCGAGTACCCCCTGTCTGGCCCCACTGGCGATGGTCACCTGCTACAAGGCTACGTGGACCTGCTGGCTGTCGACGACAGCCAGCTCACCGTCATCGACTTCAAGACCGATGCCATCGGCGATGAGCTATTCGCCGTCGCCTACTCTGCCTACATCGTCCAGGTCCGCAGCTACATGAAACTGCTGCGAGACGCCGGCCTGGTCGGCGGGAAACAAGTGAAGGGAATGCTGCTGTTCACCCAGGTGGGGAAGTTGATCGAGGTGTGAACCGCATCTATGCACCCGAGATGCGTCCCGCGGATCCTCCACTGGAAAGACCATCCCGTGGCCAGAGGATCGGCGTCCAGCCGGCACGACTGTCTTGAAAAATCGCGGGGTTGTGGTGGGGACGGCAGCCACGGGAACACCGATCATTCGTGATCCCGAGGAAGGTATGCCGGCTGGACAACTCCTGGGTGACGAGTGACCTTTAGAATCTCCTCTTCGGCCTGACGGAATAGCGCGACTGAGAGTTGGACCTTGCGATCGATCCGCGTCTGGACGAGCACGTCGGATCTTAGTTGCCCAAATGGATCCTGCACGGTGCGAACGAATGGTACCTGGCCTTGCAAGTCAGAACGAAGGTTTCCAACCAGGTACAGGAAGAATCGGCCCCGGAGGGCAGGATGGCCGGCGCTCTTCCACTCGTTCCAGGTGCAATCCTGAACCCGTGCGGCCACTCCCGAGGACTTCAACTCGATCATCCGGTCGAGAGCACCGCTTGAGTCGAGCGCAAGGATGTCGAACCCCGGCCACTCCGTGGAGACGCCGTGCAAAATGAGGTCATGCTCGAAAACGTGCTGGAGGCCTGCCCACGCCTCGCGGATACGGGCTGGACTCGAAACATCGAATACGCGACCACCACCTTTGTGCGCAAGTCGGCCTCTCTCGAAAGCGAGCGCGATGCTCATTCCGAGCTGGTCCAGAGCCTCGAGATCGGTACGTGTGGCAGAGTGCGAGCCCGTTCCATCCCCAGTCTCCCCGGTCTCGTGAACACCGTGGTCGTCGTGTGGGGCCGGCGACCCAGACGAGATGGTCACAGGATTGCCCTGAACCATCAGGCACTCAACCGACCATAGGGGATGTAGCGGCTGATCCGGAACGATGATGCTGCTAGGTGAGGCGGGATCATGGGGGATGGGGGCCTCTGGAGGATTGCCGGGTGTAGGCTGCGTAGGCGAGGTCGGCGCACCACTCGGAGCCACCGGGTAGTCCACTACCGAATCCAGACGCCTTCTGAACTCGTCGAGATCAGTCGGTGCCCCGGCCCTTAGCAAGATCCTTAGGCGAGATTCCTTGTCTGTAGCGTGGACGATCGCGAGGAACGGCTCATACCAGTTCGTTCCGAATACCTGGCAGATCGCTTCTGCCAGTCGTTCCTCTTCTTCGGGCGACGAAGGCCATGGGTGAGATCCCCACTGCACGAAGGCGCATCCGGGATTCGCTCTGTCAACGAAGGTGCCTGTGACTTCGTAGTCGGCGGGACCCACTGGTTGCCCGTCGAGGGTAGTCCGAACCGCTAGTCGGTTGACGGGCAACAGGCCACGCAGCAGCGCGCGTAGCAGGCGGGTATCTTCGGCGGCGTATCTTTCATCCTGCCGCTCGGCGGCAAGCCTTGCGAGGATCGCTGGCCCACGCTCCCATACCATCGAGCGGAAGCAATCTAGGTCTGTACCACCAAGCGCCGGCTCACCTACTTGCGGCTCTCGACAGAGACTCTCCTCTAGCACGCGTACGCCGAAGCACGCCTGGAGTGGGGCTCGAGCGCGGGGCTCTGCCTCCAGCAAAAATGTCGGGACATGCAGGAGGTCGTACCGTCTTCGCTCCGCGAAGAAGACCTGTGACGCCGGGAGCCAAATCAGTGTTCCATCTCGCATCGCCGGCAGACGTGCCTTTTCGAGCTTCTCATGAGGCTGGTGCCCAACGAGCAGCTCGACCAGATGCCGGCATGCACTCCGAACGTCGCGCAGAACGCGACGACTGTCTTCGGCACGGGACGACTGGATTTCCAGGCGGTTCAGCAGAACCTGGGCGTCGTCCAGCGTGAATGCTGAGGGAGTGAGTTCGCCCCGGATTCCGAGCGCGTCGGCCAGCGCCCGCGGGCAATCGACGTCGAGCACCGGAAGGAGGGCATCGACTTTGCCGAACAGTCGCTCGACCTCGCGACTCGGTTGCCAGACCGCAGACGGCCGACGAGGGCCGTGTGCGGTAGGACAGAAGTCGACTTTCTTGAGGCGCCAGAGCCAGTAGTCCTCCGAGCAGAGAACCTGCTCTCCCTCCCATGCACGTTTCGGTTCGCTACGGCGTTTGGGATTCCCCTCGGTCAGTGCGGCCGAAGCAGTAGCCATCCTCCGCCACATCCGCGGCGTAGTGCCGTCCCGCGGTCTGCGCGCCCAAGGATAGCTCGCTTGCGTCGGTTTCCAGACCCAGGATGGTCCCGTGGATGCTGGCAGTGCCTGTGGGCGGTCCTGGCGTCGCCGTTGCCTGATGGTCAACGTCATCCTCGGATCCAGTCCGCACCGTGGCCACAAAACGCGGTCCAGGCTGGTCCGGGCTTTCCACGGGTTCGATGGTCTTCGCAGCCGCTCTGTGCAGTCGAGAGCGATGCACCTTGAGCACCTGGTAGCCCATCATGAGGATGGCGGCGCTGGCGGTTGTCGCAGCCAATCTGAAGGCCCACATGCGGCACCTCCTGCTACGAAAGACAACCCTCCCCGACAAAAGTTCCGGGCGGTCGAGGTGTGAACGGCAGCATCCAACACGCCCGAAATGCATCCCATGGATCCTCCACCGAAAAGACCATCCCGTGGCCATGGGATCGGCGACCGGTTGAAACGACGGCCTTGAGAAATCGCGGAGTTGCGACGGCCGTGGTGCCCGTGGGAAGCAATCCCGCGGAAATTCCCCCGCCCCGGGGATGGTGGCAGGAAGACTTGGAAGACCCTGTCAGGGGCAGATCATGCGAAATTCCCGAGAAAGACTGCCGCGAGATCGATCCACACCCATTTCGGAGTCGCCACTGGCCTCCGCTGTCCTCCGACCAACGGTCAGATTTGGTCTGGCAACTACTGGGACCACGACGGCTCCTCGGTCAGCTCTGCCTGAGTTAGCCACTCTTGCACACCTCGCTGAACGCATGTACAGTTACGGCATATTTGGAAACGCGGCTGGCACCGCCCAAGCCAGACGGGAACCATGGCACCGTGTCGTGCAACATGATCAAGTCGGCATAGGACCGGATTGGCAGCCACGTGCGATTCTCCTGTGAGTAGTACAGGCCCGCTTTCATGAAAACCGGCACGGCCGACTTGCCCCTTCATCGCGGTCACGTGCCGTCGTGGTTGGCGGGCCGCATGGCGCGGCTGGGCCGCGTGGTGGTGGAGGCGTTGGTGCTGGAGTATAGCCGCGATGAGGTTCTTCGGCGGCTGGCCAACCCATTCTGGTTTCAGGCGCTCGGTTGCGTGATGGGGATGGATTGGCATTCCTCGGGCATCACGACCAGCGTGCTGGGTGCGCTCAAACGGGGTCTGGCCCCGGTACAATGGGAGCTGGGTCTGCATGTCTGCGGGGGACGCGGTCGCCATTCGCGCCACACCCCGGCGGAACTGCTCGCGCTGGGCGAGCGCGTGTCGGTCGACGCGCCCGCCCTGGTGCGAGCCAGCCGCTTGGTCGCGAAAGTGGACAGCGCAGCGGTGCAGGACGGGTTTGCTCTGTACCTACACGGGTTCGTGGTGACCGACGACGGCAAGTGGACCGTGGTTCAACAGGGGATGAACCCGGATCGACGCCAGGCGCGGCGCTACCACTGGCTGTGGGAACGGGCGGGGTCATTTGTCGACGCGCCCCACACTGCGATCGAGGGCATTCCGCAAGGAAGCATCGTGAACTTCACCGATCGCCAGGCCGCAGCCGCGCGGGCCGCGACGGTGGCGCTGGCCAACGGCTCCCCCGAGGCCGTGGTGGTCGAAGTGGAGCGCGCAGAAAGGCTCGTGCTGCCGGATCATCACGACGTGCGCGAAAAGGATGTGGACCTGCGCCGATTGCTCGCTGCCCTGACTGTGGCGGCCGAACGCGGGCCGGCGGATTTCCCTGAGCTGTTGCTCACGCCAGGCATCGGCGGTCGCACGCTCTTCGCCTTGTCCCTGGTGGCCGAGGTGGTGTATGGGGCGCCTAGCCGATTTTCCGATCCGGCGCGCTTTTCCTTTGCCCACGGTGGAAAGGACGGACACCCATTCCCGGTTCCGCTAGCCATCTACGATGAGACGCTGGCGGTGCTTCGGCGCGCTGTGGACCAAGCCAAGTTGGGGCAAGACGAAAAACTGGCGGCGCTGCGCCGACTGGACGACCAGTGCCGCACGCTTGAGGCTGCAGCGGCCGGGCGTCCCCAGCGTGCGCCGTCGCTCTCGCTCCCTGCAATTGTCGACGACCAGCGCAGGCGTGCCCCGGCCTGGGACGGACGAACCTGCTTCGACTCTGTCGCGCGACGGCCACGCCAACTGCGCCTCCCCTTTGGCTAACGCAGGCAATCTGCGGCACCGCTCGCCTACTCGACCACCGCCACCAACTGGCGGAGGGCGTTGCTCACCGGATGGGCCATCTGCTCACCGGAGGCGATGCGATCCAGGCCTGATTGGATGCCCGCCACTTCGTCGAGATCGAAGGAGTCTCGCACCAAGCGGTCGCGGCCCCAGGTGCGGATGTTCATGGCATGCAGTAGCGTGTAGAATCGTGGCGCGGGTTCGGCGGCGCGCCCAGGCCGCTGACGGCAGATCGTTGACAGACGCAGCCAGCCTCGGCAGAGGAGCGGAATCATGAGCGACGCAGCAATCGTAGTGGCCGGAGCGACCGGTGACCTCGGCGGACGCATCACAAGGGCTCTGCGCGAGCAGGGCGCCCGCGTGACAGCTCTGGTTCGCCGCGGCGCCGCACCCGCCAAGACCGAGAGGCTACAGGCGCTCGGCGCGACGATCGCGAGTATTGATCTGAGCAGCCAGTCCGAAGTGGCAGCGGCTTGCGCAGGCGCTTCCTGCGTCGTCTCCGCTTTGGCGGGACTCCGGGACGTGATCGTGGACGCGCAGACGGCCCTCCTTGAGGGAGCGATCAAGGCAGGCGTGCCACGCTTCATCCCCTCCGACTACTCGATCGACTTCACGAAGTTTCCGGCCGGGCAGAATCGAAACCTCGACCTCCGCCGCGAGTTCCACGAGCGCCTAGACAGGGCCAAGATCTCCGCGACAACGATCTTCAACGGGGCATTCGCCGACATGCTTGCAACTGGCCAGATGCCCGTGATCCTCTTTAAGCTGCGGCGGGTCACCTATTGGGGCAATGCCGATCAGCGCATGGACTTCACGACAATGGACGATACGGCCGCTTTCACGGCGAGGGCGGCGATGGATGCCAACACACCACGCTTTCTGCGAATCGCTGGCGATCAGCCCAGCGCCCGTGATCTCGCCGCGGTGGCCAGTGAGGTGACCGGACAACGGTTCCGGCCGCTGTGGGCTGGCAGCCTCGGCATGCTGGGCATGATGATCAAAGTCGCACGCACGGTCGCGCCCGGCGGCGAGAAGGATCTCTACCCCGCGTGGCAGGGAATGCAGTACATGCGCAACATGCTCGACGGCCGGGCGAAGCTGGAGCCACTCGACAACGATCGCTATCCGGCTATCCACTGGACGACGGTGCGTGACGTGCTGAAACGCCACTTCGGCCGTCCGTAGCCGCGTCCCGGAAGCTTCGCCACCTCGTTCGAGGAACCTCTTCGATGCATCTGGCTAGGCGCCGCGCGTGGCGGGCCCGTATGAACGGGCGTGCCTATCGCACGCTCGTTCCGAAGGTGTCGCAGGCCGCAGGGTCGCCGGTTTGCATGCCGATGGTGAACCATTTCTGGCGTGACGCCGACGAACCGTGGGTGAAGGTCTCGGGCGAGACCCGACCGCGGGTCGCGCGCTGGATCCGATCATCACCAACGGCAGCGGCAGCATCGAGGGCGTCGGCGATTTCGGTGCGACTGACCTTGCCCTGATCGTAGGCGGCGTGGCCCCACACTCCGGCGAAGCAGTCCGCCTGCAGTTCGAGACTGACGGACAGCGGCCCACGCTGACTGGGGTGGGCCTGTTGCATGGCCCGCACGTGCCGCTCGATGCCCAGCAGATCCTGAACGTGGTGTCCGTATTCGTGGGCGATCACATAGGCCTCTGCAAAGTCTCCGCCCCGCGCGTGAAAGCGCCGTTGCAGCTCGCGGAAGAAACCCAGATCCAAGTAAACCTTCTCATCGGGCGGACAATAGAAGGGGCCGGTCTCGGAGCTGGCGGTTCCGCATCCGCTGTAGGTTGCGTCGCTGAAAAGAACCAGCTTCGAGGGATGGTACCCCGACCCTCTGCCCGACAATTGACGGTGCCAGAAGGCCTGAACATTGGACTCGACGCAGACGACGAACTTGGCCGGATCGTTCTTGGAGTCCACCCCCCGACAGCTTCCCGCTGGGCCGGCCGGCAATCGCGAGTGCGGTGTTTCCGGGTCAACCTGTACCCTGCGCTGGCCCTGTTGGATGATGCGCCCGATCTCGCCTGCGGTCCGATTTCCGCCGCTCGCCAACAACTGCAGCGCCAAGTAGATCGCACCGCCAACCAGACCAAGCCCGCCCACGCCAGCCCCGACCCGCCCACCGGGGAAGCCCGCTCCGCGCCGATCTTCAACCTGAGATTCATCGGCGCGGTCTGAGTCGTCGAACTGCACCGCCCCAGCATGTACGGCCGATGCGCCGATGGCCAGCAGGCTTGGGCACGACAGTCCGCCATCCCACAAGTGTCCACACCAGATGCCCCCAGCAGATTACCGTGCCAGCACCGCCCCGACTGCGGGTTTTCCCCTGTCTCGTGTATGATTAGCGGCTGTGCGATGCCGAGCTTCGTGCTACGCGAGGTGGCTTCAACGTGAATATTGTCCGCGAAATGGGTTGAGGAGGCCGCATGACCATCGCCTGTCTTCAAGTCCAGTGGCGCCGGGCGTTCTTCCTGTCTGCCGCGGTCGTGCTCGCGGCATGCTCAAGCTCGTCCACCACGAATCATGGTGGGCAGGCCGGGAACGGAAGCGGAGGCGTGGCAGCGACCAACTCGGGCGGAAGCAACGGTCGTATCAGCGCCAGCGGCACGAGTGCTGGGGGCTCTTCGGCTAGCGCTGGCGGCACGACCGCCATCCCCGGTGGGACGACAGCCAGCCCCGCTAGCTCGACAGCGAGCAGCGGCGGAACGTCCAACAGCGCTGGAAACTCCGGCAGTGGCGGTACGCCTGCCAGTGGCGGTATTGCCGGCACCGGGGGCGGCGCCAGCAGCGGTGCCTTGGGCGGCAGCGGCGGCAGGGGTGACGCCGGGGTGACCGATGCCCCCGGCGCCAGGCCTGATGTCGCCATGGGTGGTTCGGGTGGGAGTGGTGGCGCGGTTGCAACGGGCGGTTCGGTTGGCCGCGGCGGTGCGCTTGGCGGTGGAGGGATCATTGGATCGGGTGGCACCGGCGGACCAGCCGACGCGAACACGGGAATCGACGGGTCGAGCGCTCTGCCCGGTTGGGTTCTGACTTGGTCAGACGAGTTCGACGGCCCCGACGGCTCTGCGGTCGATCCGACAAAATGGGTGCACGATGTGGGCGGCTCCGGTTGGGGCAATCAAGAGCTCGAGTACTACACCGACGGGACGAAGAACGCGGTCGTCATGGGGGACAACCTGGTCATCACAGCGACGACGGCCGGTGCATCGTCGTACAACTGCTCCTATCCTTCCTCCGGGCCATGCCAGTACACGAGCGCGCGGCTGCTCACCCAGAACAGGTTTTCGCAGCAGTATGGTCGCATCGAGGCGCGCATTCAGATCCCGGAGGGACAGGGGCTGTGGCCCGCGTTTTGGATGCTGGGAGCCGACATAAACACAAGCGGTTGGCCTACCTGCGGCGAGATCGACATCATGGAGAACATCGGGAAGGAACCGTCGACCAACAATGGCAGCCTGCACATGCCAGCCGCGGGGACATCCAACGACGACGATCTCACGGGAACCTACACCCTGCCCGGAAATGCGAAGCTAGGCGACGATTTCCACACGTACGCCATCGAGTGGAGCGCAGCGGCGATCAAGTTCTACGTCGACGACAATCTCTACGAGACGCAGACGCCGTCGACCGCAACCGGCCGCACGTGGAAATTCGACCATCCGTTCTTCATGCTGCTCAACGTCGCTGTCGGCGGCCAGTGGCCGGGCGCGCCTGATTCGACGACCACCTTTCCGCAAACAATGAAGGTCGACTGGGTGCGAGTCTACGAGCCGGCCGACGGCGGTTAAAGCGCGGTGGAGAGTTGTTGCTCGGCTCGTTGACTGGAGACTTGTTCCCTTTGCGGCTACTCAGGTCGCGTCCGAGTTTCTCCCGGCGTGGCTGAGGCTGGGATTGATGTGGCAAACGCCCTAGGGCCGCGGCTGTAACTACGTTCCTTCGCTACCTGAGGAAGCGATCCTCGCTGCCCGAGTACGTAGTGGCCGAGCTCGTGGCCTACTCTTCCCCGCCTGCCGACGTCGCCGTGTTCGCTTTCGCTGAGAAGAATCGACGGGACCAGACGCGGTGCCGTCTTGAACAAGTGTCACGTTCTCCGGAGGTGCCGTCTCCAGGTGCTCGATAACCGTCAGCCATTGCATGAAAAGGGCGCGCGTCCGAGGATCCTTGCGGTCGTGCAAGCCTTCGCGAAGTGCGCGCAGGTCTCTAGCTTCACGGCTGTCGTCGCCACAGCAGGAGCTCACGGCTCGTATTTCCTGCTCGATCACCTCCTGAAAACCACCCCAGTACGCGTCCATCAATTTGTCAATGCCTTGGCGTCGTCTCTCGATCGCCTTCCGGCTAGCACCGACCAAGCGTGGATCGCGTCGCATGTCGTCCTCGTTTTCGGCTTTCTTCATGTGCGCGAGGGTCTGATTCTTCCAGGCCATCGAGATCTCGGCACGGGCTGCCTCTTCGACGTGCGTGTCGACGTCGTGGCTCGGCAAGCCGCTGGTGCTTGTTGCCTCAACCTGCAACTGGATAAACAGATAGCACTTGACGAACCAGACCAGAAGGTCGCCGGCGGCGATGATCTCACTGCCAGGACCGGGTTCCTTCGTCAACCTCGCGCGAAGTTCGGCCACTTCCGGATCCTTGTCAGCCCCGCTCACCCCTTTGCAAAACATGTCCAGAAGCTCCGCACGAAAGTCACGGAGTGTGGCAATCGGCCGGTCTGCCTTGAGGAACGCCGGCGTGCTGTCTCGACCAGCGGGCATCGGCATGGCAGCTAGTTCCGAGAATCCTGCCGCCAGCTGATCGGTGAGCTTGAGCAGTACGCCCACAAGCGCGGTTCTCTTTCGCGCCAGCGCGACGTGGGAATACCGCTTGAGGACCCGCTGCTCGAGAGCTTTGAACGCCTTGAGGGACTCGGCATAGCTCACACGCCGACGTTGATTCTTCATGTTCTCTCCTTTGGCTGCGCCAGCTCGGTCACGAGCGTGGCGATCTCGTCCATCGAAACAAAGTAACCCTGCAAGCGCTGCAGCCGGCCTTCTTGGAGCAACAACATGTCGCCCGCACCCAGCAAATTTTCGGCGCCGGGCTGGTCGATGATGGTCATGCTGTCCACGCGCTGGGGCAGCCGGAACGAGATGCGCGTGGACAAGTTGGCCTTGACCGCGCCGGTGACGAACTCGGTCGTCGGGCGCTGGGTCGCGATGATCATATGGATGCCGACGGCCCGCGCCCTCTGCGCTAGCCGGAGAATTTGGCGCTCGAATTCCTCGCGCTCGGTCTTGGGTAAGATCGTGACCAGCTCGGCGTACTCGTCGATAACCACCACGATGTGCTTCACGCCCAGGTCAGGCCGCCGAACTCGTAGCTCACGGATGTTAGGGCAACGCGCGTCCTGCAAGATCCGCGTCCGCTCGGCCAGCTCCGGGCCGGTGAGCTCGCCGAGAACGCTGATCGCTTCCTCGGGCTCGGTGACGATGCGGCCGCCTCGCAGGTGCGGCAACATTGCGAACGGGGAGAAGTCGATGGCCTTGGGATCGATGATGACGATCTCCAGCTGGTCAGGGGTCAGCCGGACGGCAAGGCTCACCACGGCCACCTGCTCTGCCACGGTCTTGCCGGCGCCACTGGCGCCCGCAAAAAGGATGTGCGGCTGTGTGGCCAGGTCCAGTGCCACCCCCTTCCCTGCCGGCGTCACCCCAACGGGCATCCAGAGGCCCGGCGCAACATCTTCCTTGGGCAAGGCCGCGATGGCCGGCGCCAGGGGCACAATCTGCCGGTCGGGGCGTGGAAAATCCACGGCAACATGTCGCTGGCCTGGAAATTGGGAAATCATTACGTCGCAGCCGACCTCGCGAGAGATGTCCTCGGCGCGCCGACGAAGGGTGTCGATTCGCTCGCCAGGCCCGAGCAGAACCCGGTGCTGAATGACGGCTGGTCCGACCTGCGGGTTCGGATCGATCTCAACCACGCGAACACCAACGGCTTCAAGGGCACGCCAGAGACTGGCGATCTGGTCCGCGTAGGGGCCCGCATCTTGAGCAGGCACTTCTCTGCCTATGTTAGGGATCTCGTCCTCCTCCTCTTCAATGTCGGCGTCCAGCGTGGGCGGCTCGGCCTGGGGCACAGGCTCGGGTACCGGACCTTTCGGCGGTTGCTGAGCACGATTTTCCTCCGCGGAGTTTTCGTTCTCGGGGCCATCAGCAATTTGCCCTGCCCGCGCCAGCAACCAGTACCTGCCGTGCGCTGTCCTCCGCAGGTGCAAGAGCACGCCGGCTTTTCTGGCCAACTTGTTCAACACCTTTGCGACCTCCGACGGATCTCCAGTCAGATCGACCAGATCCTCCTCGGCAATCCATTCGCGTCGCCATAGGGGCTCACGAGCGCCCAGCGCTTCGAGGATCATTTTTTCGGGATCATCACCCCTGTTTCGAGATCGCATAAATAACCTGCTCACCCCTCAAAAAGTGGGTCCAGCGGGCAATCGTTCCGCAGCCAAGTTGTCGATATTGCTGACGAATCTGCCGGCTTAAGGCCAGCTACGGAACGATTGCGGCTGCTAACTGTTCGATTTTTCTGGGTCTGTCTGTAAATGGCATTCAGGAGGCCGACGG
>PLNW01000095.1 GCA_003142855.1 Myxococcales bacterium | reverse complement strand
TTCAAACCGTTCGGTGCTCTAGGCATTCGCCGTTTCCGTCCGCCGCAAGAAGTGGAAGTGCTCATGGAGCGCAAAGGTCCCGCGGCGTTTCGCGGAAAGGAAACTGCGGCGCGCATCCTGATCGCCGCTGGTCCTTACCGCATCAGCGGGGAATGGTGGAGCGGCAGGGCTTTCCATCGTGAGTACTGGGACGTCCACGCTTCCGACGGCGCCGTGTATCGCATGCACCAGGATGGCGAGAAGTGGTTTCTGGATGGCTACTATGACTGACGCTTCTCCACCCTATGTTGAGCTGCGCTGCCGCTCGGCCTTCAGTTTTCTCGACGGGGCTTCGCTGCCTGAGGATCTGGCCGAGGCGGCTGCGGGCTTGGGACACCAGGCGCTGGCTCTTGCCGATCGAGGCGGTCTTTCCGGTGCGCCACGCTTTTTCAAAGCCGCGCGCAAACTCGGTTTGCAACCCATTGTGGGGGCCGAGATCGCGATCGAATCGCCAGGAGCGCAGGTACCGCCGTTGCTGCTGCTAGTGGAAAACCGCACCGGCTACCGCAATTTGTGCCGCCTGCTCACCGCCATGAAGGCAGGACGGCCCAAGGGAGAGGGCGCGGCCGGTTATGCGCTGCTGGCTACTCATGCCGAGGGATTGATCGCGCTCGCGGGCGCGAGCCCGCGCGATGATGTGGCTGAACTGGCCGTGGTCTTTCCTGCGGGGCATTTGTACCTGGAGGTGCAACGCCACCTGGATGCCGTGCAGGAGCATCGCAATCGAGCTGTGCTGGCGCTGGCCGCCGCGCACCACTTACCAGTCGTGGCCACCAATGACGTGCGCTACGCCTCGGCCCAACTCCGACGCGTCCACGACGTGCTGACTTGCGTGCGCGCTGGTCTGACTGTGGACGAGATTGGACGTCGCCTGCCGTGCAACGCCGAACGCTTTCTCAAACGTCCCGCAGAAATGGCTGCGCTGTTTCGCGATTTGCCGGCGGCGCTGCACGCGACCCGCGAGATTGCCGAGCGATGCGCCTTCACCCTGGCCGACCTGGGCTACACCTTCCCACGCTATCCCGTGCCCGAGGGTGAGACACAGCAGAGTTTTCTCGAGAAGATGACCTGGCAGGGCGCCAGCGGACGCTACCGTCCCGTGAGCGCCAAGGTGCGGGCCCAGCTCGAACACGAGCTGACTGTGATTGGAAAGCTGGATCTGGCCGGGTATTTTCTGGTGGTCTGGGACATCGTGCGCTTTGCGCGCGAGCGGAACATCTTGGTGCAAGGGCGCGGCTCGGCCGCCAACAGCGCCACCTGCTACGCCCTCGGCATCACCGCCGTCGATCCGGTGGGCATGGAATTGCTGTTCGAGCGTTTTCTGTCCGAGGAGCGAGTCAAGAGCGCCAGCAACGCAACCGATCGCATGCCTGACATCGATTTGGACCTGCCATCAGGCGAGCAGCGCGAGGTGGTGATTCAGTATGTGTACCGCAAGTACGGCGCGCACGGCGCGGCCATGACCGCCAACGTGATCTGCTACCGGCCGCGCCTGGCCGTGCGCGACTGCGGCCACGCCCTGGGTTTTGCCGAGGAGCAACTGGCTCGCATCGCCCGTCACCTGCCGGGCTGGATCGTGCCCGAGGACAGGCCTTTGGGCACCTTCATCGCCGAGGCGGGCTTTCTCCCTGACGATGCGCGCACCAAGCTGCTGGCCGAGATCGCCACATCAATGCTGAACCTGCCTCGCCATCTGGGGCAACACTCGGGCGGCATGGTGATCGCCGCTGGTCGTCTTGACGAGATCGTGCCGCTGGAACCGGCGCGTATGCCTGGCCGAGTGGTCGTGCAATGGGATAAGGACGACTGTGCAGATCTGGGCATCGTCAAGGTGGACCTGCTGGGTCTGGGCATGCTGGCCGTGCTGGAGGAATCAGCCACGCTGTTGCGTTCCCACCACGGCATCGAGATCGACTACGCCCATTTGCCGCCCGACGATCCAGCGGTTTACCGCATGCTGCGCGCCGCTGACACAGTGGGCGTGTTCCAGGTCGAGTCGCGCGCGCAGATGGCCACCCTGCCGCGCATGCGGCCCGAACGTTTTTACGATCTGGTAGTCGAGGTGGCCATCATTCGACCCGGCCCCATCGTCGGGAAGATGGTGAATCCCTACCTGGCCCGGCGCAACGGCCAGCAGCCCGTGCGCTATCCCCATCCTTCGCTGGAGCCCATCTTGCGGCGCACGTTGGGCATTCCCCTGTTTCAAGAACAACTGATCCGAATCGCCATGACCGCGGCTGGCTTCAGTGGCGGTCAAGCCGAAGAGCTGCGGCGGGCGATGGGCTTCAAACGATCGGTCGAGCGCATGAAGGTCATTGAATCCGAACTACGCGCCGGTATGTCTGGCAAGGGAATTGCCCGGAAGGCTCAGGAAGAGATCGTCCAGGGGATCAAGTCTTTCGCGCTTTATGGATTCCCGGAATCACACGCGGCCTCGTTCGCGCTCATCGCCTACGCCTCGGCCTATCTCAAGGCCCATCACCCGGCAGCCTTTACCTGCGCGCTAATGAACAATTTCCCAATGGGCTTTTATCACCCGGCGACATTGGTCAAGGACGCCCAACGCCACGGCGTTCCTTGTTTGCCCGTGGACGTGACTTGCTCACAATGGGACTGCACATTGGAGGACGATCGCGGCACTACGGCTGTCCGCTTGGGACTGAAGTATTTGCGCGGGCTGCGCGCTGAAGTGGCCCAACGCTTGGTCGCGGCTCGTCCTTTTTCGTCGCTGGGTGATCTGTGCCGCCGTGTGGAACTGAATGCTGGCGAGCGCGCCACGCTGGCCGAAGTCGGCGCCTTTGCGGCCCTGGGCGGCACACGTCGGCAGGTGATGTGGCAACTGGAGGCGTTCGGGCGCTCGGGTGAACTATTCGCCGGCGTGGAATCCGGGGAAACGCAGACAGACAGCCCCTTGCCTGAAATGAACCCCGGCGAGGAGGTCGCCGCGGACTTTCGTGGCACGGGTTTGACAGCAGGGCCACATCCCATGTCGTTTGTGCGGCAGCGCTTGCAAGCGCGCGGCGTGCTCTCGGCGCACGAGCTGCAACGGACAGCCAAAGGCCAACGCGCGCTGGTGGCCGGGCTGGTGATCGTGCGCCAGCGACCGTCCACGGCCAAAGGATTGGTCTTCGTGACTGTCGAGGACGAAACCGGCTTTGCCAACGCCGTCGTGCCCGCAGCTCAGTTCGCCGAGCATCGCGCCTTGCTGGTCAGCGCCCGCGCCCTGGTCATGGGCGGCGTGGTCCAGCAGAACCAAGGCGTGACATCACTCAAAGCCGATCGCTTCTGGGCGCTGGACAGTGCCGAAGCTGCTCGGGACATCTCGCACGATTTCAGATGAGCGGGTGCAAGTATAGGCCGCAGCCCTGGTCTTGTTACTTGGGCGTCAGCTTCATCACATTGCCGTTGCTGAAATTCGTCCAGTAGACACTTGTGCCATCCACGGCGATGCCCTCGGAACCAGACTGCCCATTCGCAAGCGTAGTGGGAGTACCACCGCCTAGAGGCACCTTTATGACAGTACTGGAGGAGTTTGTCCAGTACACGCTTGTGCCATCCACGGCGATGCCATGGGAACCGCACTGATTATACACAAGTGTAATGGGACCGCCTACAAGTGTAGTGGGAGTGCCACCGCCTAGAGGTATCTTCATCACATCGTCGCAGGTGCTCCAGTAGATACTTGTGGCATCCACAGCGATGCCCTCGGGTAGAAACTGTCCGGATGCGAGCGTGGTGGGAGTGCCACCGTTTAAGGGCACCCTCATCACCGTGCCGTCGGCAGGGTCAGTCCAGTAGATGTTCCTGGTGTCTTTGGCGATGCCTCCGAAAGTCTGGGGCTGGGTAGCGAGCGTGGTTGTAATGCCACCGCCCAGAGGCACTCTATTCACAGCACCACCGCCGCCGGATGCCCAGTAGACGCTCGTGGCGTCCACGGCGATGCCAACAACCTGTTCCCCAGAACCGAGCAAGGTGAAAGAACTACCGTCCAAAGATACCTTCAGAACATATTGGTCGGTGGTCCAGTAGACGCTGATGGCGTCTACTGCGATGCTACTGGGGTGAGTCTGCCCGGAAGCAAGCGTGGTGGGAGTGCCACCGTCCGAAGGCACCTTCATCACAGTGCCGTCGTAGTAGTTGGTCCAGTAGACGCTGGTAGCGTCCACCGCGATGCCTTGAGGTCCTCCCATCCCGGTGGCGAGCGTGACAAGACAGCGACCAGCCGTACACTGAGCCCTGGAGGGCGAGAGGGCCGAGCAGACATTTCCGCAGGTTCCGCAGTTGTTGTTGTCAGTCTGCGTGTTGATGCAGCCGCCATTGCCAGTGACGCCACCCGTGTCTGTGACACCGCCAGTTTCGGCGATACCACCTGGGTTAGCGACACCCGCCATGCTGGTGCCACCGCCGATGCCAGCCGAGCCTTCGCCGGTCCCGTCCCCTCCCGAACTGCCACCTGTTCCGGCCACGCGAAGTCCAGAGCGGCCGCAAGCGCCGAGCAGGAAGAGGATCCAGAGCGTGGTGGACCTTGATCTCATCGTGCACCCTTGTTCGGACGGATAATATCCTTTCCTGCAGGCGCGTGGCGAATACCAAGGTACTCTGTGGTGAGAATGTTCTCCGGAGTTGCTCGATGACTGAACCCATTTGGGCGAACCAGGTGCGGCAGGCGGCGCGGCACATCAGGCGCCGCGTGCTGGAACACACCCTCAAGCACAACGGCGGCTACATGAGCCAGGCTTGCTCCTCGGCCGAAATTCTCTCAACCCTGTATCTCAAGGTGATGAAACTGGCACCGGTGGACAAACCGCTTCGGCCCAGACCCTTCCCTGGTGTCCCCTCGCGCGGCAATCGCGCCTACTTCACCGGCGCCGAATTCAACGGACGCCCGCTGGCGCACCAGGATCGCTTCTTTCTTTCGCCGGCCCACTACGCGCTCGTGCTCTACGCGGTCCTCATCGAGACCGGCCGCATGGACCCTGCTGGCCTGGACGATTTCAACCGCGACGGATCGTCCGTGGAAATGATCGGCGCCGAGCACTCCCCGGGCATGGAAGTGACTGCCGGATCGCTGGGCCAGTGTCTGTCGCAAGCCGCTGGCATCGCGCTGGGCCGCCGCCTCAAGGGCGACAGCGGTCGCACCTGGGTGTTCATGAGCGACGGCGAGTTCCAGATCGGCCAGACATGGGAAGCCCTGCAAGCTGCTTCATTTCACCGGCTGGACCGTCTGGCCATCTATGTCGACGTCAATCGCCAGCAATGCGACGGGCTGGTGAGCAGCGTGATGCACGTGGAGCCTCTGCAGGAGCGCTTGCAGGCCTTCGGCTGGCGCGCGGAGCGCGTGGACGGACACGATATCGAGGCCCTAGCAGCCCCGGCGGCCCGGGAGGGCGACAGCCGGCCCCTCGCGGTTCTTTGTGATACTGACCCGTGTCGGGGACTGCCCTTGCTCAGTCAGAACGCTCCCAAGCTGCACTACCTGCGTTTCAAGACCCCTGACGAGCGCGAGACCTATCGCCGCGCCCTGGAGCTTCTGTGATGGAAATGCTCTCGCGCGTGCACGCCAACAATCTGGTGACCTGGGCCAAGGACAAAGCAAAGGTCTTGCTGCTGTCGGCGGATCTCACCAGTTCCTGCGAGGCTGAGGCCTTCAGCGCCGCGTATCCCGAGCGCTTTCTCTCGATGGGCGTTGCCGAACAGAACATGCTGTCCTTTGCTGCCGGCCTGGCGCGGGAAGGCTTCATGCCTTTGGTCCACACCTTTGCGGTTTTCATCTACCGTCGGGCCTACGACCAGGTGGCCATGAGCGTGGCCTACGCCAACGCCAATGTGAAGATGTTCGGTTTCTTGCCCGGCATCACCACGCCGGGCGGCGCCACTCACCAGGCGGTGGAGGACGTGGCGCTCATGCGCACCCTGCCCAACATGACAGTGCTGGAAACCGGCGATGCCACCGAGGTGGAGAGCGTGCTGGACGTGATGGCCGCTGTCGACGGCCCCGTGTACATCCGCATGTTGCGAGGCGAGTTGCCGCGGCTGTTCCCTGCCTCCGAGCCCATGAAGCTGGACCAGCCGCGCGTGCTCTCGCGCGGGAATGACCTGACCGTGCTGTCCAGCGGACTGTGCACCGAGGAGGCATTGAAGGCCGTTTCTCTTCTGAAATCGCGGGGCGTTTCCGTCGAGCATCTGCACATCTCGACCCTGAAACCCTGCAATCATCCCGTCCTGCTGGAGGCCCTGGCCAAACCGAAGCACGGCGTCCTGACTCTGGAGAATCACCTGACCACGGGCGGCCTGGGATCGATCGCGGCCGAGAAGATCGCCGACAACGGCCTGGGAAAGAAACTGATCCGTCTCGGGCTACAGGACACTTTTTCCCACGGGGCTTCCAAGGGGTACCTGATGCGCGAGCATGGCATCGACGCCTTGGGGCTGATTCAGGCCGCCGAGCGGGCGCTTGGGACTCCGCTCAATATCCGGCCCGAGGACATCGCCCAGGTTCGGGTCGAGGCGGTGCACAGCGAAGCCAAGGCCGAGGGTCTTTGAGAAGAATCCTGTGAAGCCAACATCGAAACCAACCTCGGACCGGTTCTTGGTTCGCTACCGCCTCACTGGCGACGAGGCCGAGGCCCGCGCCAAGGCCACAGATCTTTGCCTGGAGCAAACCGTCGAGTGCCCTGCCGATATTCTCCCCAAGGGATTCATCCCCGAGCAGGTTGTGGGCCGCCTGGAATCTCTGCAGAAATCCTCTGCGCCCGGCGCACCGGCCTATGAAGCGCTGGTCTCTTTCCTCAACGACACCACGGGCGGCGAGCTCACCCAGCTTTGCAACGTCCTTTTCGGCAACATCAGCCTTAAGAAAGGCTTCCGGCTCTCGCGTCTGGAGGACGGCGGTACTCTCTGGGGAAAGTTCAAGGGGCCGCGCTTCGGGCGTGCAGGTCTGCGGGCCCTGCTGGGCGAGCCGCATCGACCATTGCTGTCCACCGCCGTGAAACCCATGGGCCTGCCGGCCGAGGAACTGGCGCGTTTGGCCGGGCGCTTCGCCGCGGGGGGCATCGACATCATAAAGGACGACCACGGCTTGGCCAATCAGCCCTTCGCTTGCTTCGCGGAACGTGCCGAGCGTTGTGCGCAGGCCGTGCGCAAGGCCGCGGCCCCGACGGGCCGTACCATTCTCTATGCCCCCAACGTGACTGCGCCTGTGGCCGAGGTGCACGCGCGGGCGCGCTTGGCCAAGAAAGCCGGCGCCGGAGCCTTGCTGATCTGTCCTGGGCTGACGGGCCTCGATGCCATGCGCGCCCTGGCCGACGACGATTCCCTCGGGTTGCCCATCCTGGCGCACCCGGCATTCCTGGGAAGTTTCGTGACCAGCCCGGACAACGGCATCTCTCCCTTTGCCTTGTTCGGCCAGCTCATGCGGCTGGCCGGCGCGGACGCCAGCATCTTTCCGCATTCTGGCGGCAGGTTCGGGTTTTCCCTGGACGAGTGTCGCGAGGTGGCGGACGGATGTCAGGACGCACTGGGGAAATTGAAAAGCATCTTGCCCGCTCCGGGCGGCGGCTTGAGCCTGCAGCGCCTGCCCGAGTTGCTGGAATTCTACGGCAACGAGGTGATGTTCCTGGTGGGGGCTGACCTGGTCCGCAACGGATCGGACATCGAGAAGAACTGCGAGCTCTTTCGAGAATTGGTCGAAAGAAGCTAGCCCAAGCCAAGCACCACCGCTGGTTACGCCTTGATCCCGCGCCTTGGCGCGGGATCAAGGGCCAATCCATACGACACTTGAATCCGGTGGCGGATTGCCGCATCCTCGTGCGCGGTGAGTTCATTGGTTTTCCTTGGCAGGACCGGCTTTTCCCGGCCGATGACGGCTCGCGGTCTTCCATGAGCGACGCCGGGCTCAGCGACGAAGATCTCCCCAGCGGCACCCAGGTCGGCGAGTATGTAATTGAGCGCAAGCTCGGTGAAGGCGGCATGGGGTCGGTGTACGCGGGCGCGCAGCCGCTCATTGGCAAGCAGGTCGCCATCAAGGTGGTGGCCGCCATGTGGGCGCGCAACGAGCAGGTGACCAAGCGCTTTCTCGAGGAGGCCCGTGCCGTCAATCAGATCCGGCACCCCCACATCATCGACATTTTCTCGTTCGGCATCCTGCCCGACGGCCGGCCCTACTTCGTGATGGAGTTTCTCCAGGGCGAGAGCCTGGAGGACGCGCTGGAGAAAGGCCACGTCACCAGCCGCGAAGTCATCCTACTGATGCGCCAGCTGTGCGGCGCGCTCGGGGCTGCGCACGCGGCTGGCTTCGTACACCGCGATCTCAAGCCCGAGAATCTGTGGATCGCGCGTCTGCCCAACCAGGAGCCTTCGCTCAAGATCCTCGATTTCGGCATCGCCAAGAATCTGAGTGTGCCCAACGCCAAGGTGACCGTGGATGGGCAGATCTTGGGCACGGCCCAGTACATGGCGCCGGAACAGGCCATGGCCACCACCGTCGACGGCCGCACCGATGTCTACGCGCTGGGCGTGATTCTCTATCGCATCCTGACCGGGTCCTTGCCCTTTGACGGCGAGACCGCCTACGCGGTGGTGACCAAGCACGTGACCGAGGCGCCGGTGCCGCTGTCGCGCCTGCGCTCTATCCAGCCTGCGCTCGAGGCGGTGGTGCTCGACTGCCTGGCCAAGAATCCGGCGCAGCGTCCACAGAGCGTGGGCGATCTGTGGGCGCGGCTCGAGCCCGAGCTGGAAGACTGGGCGGGTCCGGCGGTGGTTTCACCGCGCAGGGTTGCGAGCACCGGGGCGGCACGACCGGTTCCTTCGGCGACGTCCGTGCGCACGACCCCGCTGGCGGCCACCACTTCACGCGCCAGCATTCCTCCCGTCGCTGGCGTCACGCGCGTGCCGGCCCCAAGCCAGAGGTCTGGCGGTCGGACCGCGATTGTGGCAGGGGCGGTCGCTGTTGTGCTGGTGGCGGTCGGGGTGGGTGTTTTCCTTGGGCGTGGCACCTCGCCGGCCCCTTCCTCCGCGAGCAGCAGCGCAGCCCTCGATAATCGCCCCAAGACGCTGGCGGCGGCCCCAGTTCCATCCGCGGCGGTGGCGGCCCCGGCGGTCCCCGACGCTCGGCCGGCCGAGGCTGCGCGTGATGCGGGCGTTGCAACGGCGCCAGCAGCCAATCCCGCCCCGGCGCCTGCAGCCGAACCCGCCAAGAAGCACCACCGCGAGCGACGACCCGAGGGCGGCGAGCCGCTACCGCTGTAGTACGACGCTGAACAGGGGTGTCGCGCCATCGGGCTGACGTCGCCCGCGCCAGGTTTCTGACGCCGGCTATGCCACAGGGCCGAGTCCCAAGGGTTTCAGGACCCTGCGCCTGGCGCGCTCCTTGCCTGGTGTCCGCCGAGAGGCCTCGCATGTACAAGCGAATTGCGAGCTGTCGGATTTGTGGCAGATGGGAGACGCAATGTTGATGGGATGGCAAACCGGAGCGCGGCAATCAATTGAAAGGAAAGTCGGAAATTGTCAATAAACGCGCGGACAGGCCACCGGTGGCGATTGTGGCTGGGTTTGCTGGTTGTCGCGTGCGGCATCACTGTGACATTGGCCCTGGTGCTCGGCGGAAAACCCGATGCTCCTGCTGACCCGGCCATGCAGCAGACCAGCGACCGAACCGGCACCTCTCTTCTGCTGGGGAGCGGGCGCTCGGTGCCAAAGCTTCTGCTGCGACAGCCACCAGTAGAGCGCGTGGCGGCCCCGGTTTTGCCTGAGCAGACCTCGGGGAACGACTTGGCGCCCACTGTGACCTCACCGGCCCAAACCAAGGATCAACAGTCACCACCCGACGCGCAAGTTCCCTTCAATATCGTCCACAATCTGGCGCAACGGTTGCACGACATTGCGGGCCACCTCAAGCGCATCAAATCGGCAACGGGTTCCGGCGGTTCCGTGCCGTAGCGAGTACAAGGCGGTCGGGGCGAGCCCCGCTCACGAAGGCGTCAGGGACTTGCGTATGAAGATGGCGCCAAGTTCAATGTTGAATGTGCGCCGGAGAAAGGGTGAATGGATTTCCGGAAAAGCCCGTTCTTCGTAGAATTGTCTCAACTCCGTCATGTTCACCAAGGGGTCGTTGGGATGCAAGATGACAGCACCGAACCAGCGACTCTTGATCGCGCGCGAGAGGTCGCTGGCCAGGCGGCCAGGCTGGGTCACGTCGAGATCGGTCAGCGTGCCATAGTGTGCGACCCAAGGTTTTCCAGCCAGCGCGGCACGATCACCACGAAGGCGAGTACGAAGAGGACTGCCAGCACGGCGGCCGCGATCTCCAGGGCGCTGGTGACTCTTACACGATTCACCAGACCCGTATATCATGAAGACCGAAGAGAACCGGCCGTGATCTCCCTCGGGAAAGGAAATACCATGACCAACAGCGAGCGCTACTTGGAGGAATCACTGGCTGGAGAGGGCGGGACAGCAGCGGTTTTCCAGGCCTACGACCGTGAACTCGACCGACACGTGGCACTCAAGCGTGTGAAGGACACACGCGCCCTGGAGGGAGAATTGGCCGAGCTGGTTGGCCAAGAGGCCAGGTTGCTGGCTGCCCTGGAGCACCCCAACATCGTGCCCGTGCATGACTCGGGCATCGACGCCCAGGGCCGCCGCTTCTACACCATGAAACTGCTGGCCGGGCAGCGGCTCAGCGATCGACTGGCCAGCAATCCGCCGGACCAGCGTGCACCAGGTGAATTGTTGAGCTTTCTGCGCATCGTCATCGCTGTGTGCGACGCCCTCGATTTCGCGCACGCGCGCAACATCCTGCATCTGGATGTCAAGTCAGAGAACGTGATGGTGGGCGATCATGGCGAAGTCCATCTCATCGACTGGGGCATTTCCAGGATGGCGCGACAACCGGACCGCATCACACGAGACCGAGCGCGGCCGGCAGCCCACGGCCGGCGCCGCCTCGAACCACTGCCCTGCACGCCGTCCTTCGCCTCGCCCGAGCAGGCCCAGGGGCGAGCTGACAAGGTTTCCTGCCGCACGGACGTGTTTGGCGTGGGCGCCCTGCTCTTCGAGATCGCGACCGGCAGTCCGCCCTTCGAGGCACCCACGGCCAACGAAGCCTTGGTCGAGGCGAGCTGCTGCCAGTTCGAAAGCAAACTGGACGGTGCGCCGACGCTGCCGGCGTGGTTGCGGCAGATCATCGTGCGGGCCATGGCCCGCGAGCCCGAGCAGCGCTACGAGTCGGTCAAGGCCTTGAAGCAGGATCTGCAGGCCTTTGTCGACAACGTGTGGAAGCTCAATCGATGTGCCTACGCCGAGGGTGACATCATCGTCCGCCAGGACGAACCGGCCACCACGATTTTTCTGATCATCGCCGGTCGCTGCGAGGTCGTGCGGACCACAATGAGTGGACAAGAGAAGCAGCTGGCGATTCTGGGCCCCGGCGATGTGTTTGGCGAGCTGGCGCTGGTGCCCGAGGGCCGCAGAACCGCCATGGTGCGGGCCCTCGACACGGTCGAGGTCGCGGTGCTGGATCGTGAGAAACTGCAGCGCGACCTTGCAGGCAATTTGTGGATGGGCCGGTTGTTGCCGACTCTGGTGAACCGAGTGCTGGACAAGGACAGGCGCCTCGCCGAACTCGAGCAACGCCAGCGCGCGCTGGTCGGTGCGCTAGAGCACCTGGCCACGCAGGGGCGGCGCCTGGCGGATGGTCGGCTGGCGGGAACCTGGTCCGAGTTCTGCCACTCGATGGAGGGCACCATGGACGTGGCCTTCTTGCCAGGGGCGATGAGCGCCGTGTTGCTGGAATGGATCGCGGCCGCTTCCGGGGCCAGGCCGGTGCGCCTCAATAGCCAGCGCTTCCGTTCGGGTTCCTTCGTGATCGACTTTCAGACCGATCAGTACTGGATCGGGGCTGCAGGCTGACTACTCTGCCAGCAAGCCGGCGGGACCGACGCGGGTGCGGCTGACGGCGCAATCGTCGACGTAGAGAATCGCCGGTTCCGGGGTTAGTTTGTCTCCCACGCTCACCACGTCCCATGCAACCCACGTCGTCAGTCCAGTAGCCCCTTGCCAATCCAGGATCTGCTTGCCATTCAGCCAGAGAGTCAAATGGCCGGTGGAGTCGTCGGCATCCCGGTAGAAAGCCTCGAGTTGAAACCAGGCGTTGACCGGGACCGCGGGTGGCGCAGATGCATCCGCAGATGCATCCAGCACCGGCAAGTCGCCATTTCGATGGTCGTAAAGTCGCAGAGACATCACGCCGGCTGACGGGCTGGTCAAGTTCACGTCGAACAGTTCGCCTTGGGTCGGCGGATCGCCAAGCGCAGCGCGGAACTTCATGATCACCCAATAGACGCCAACAGTGACTGACTGAGGCAGGTAGTACCAAGCACTGTAATAGGCCTGAATTGGCAAACCCCCATTCTGCACGAGGCTGGAACCGATTCCCCCCGGGTTGGTTGCAGTGCCGGATACGGTCAGCTTCGCCGCGTATGTTCCCTGGTGTGCGCGCTCGCTCGACACCTCTATTGTGTTGGGCGCCGTGGCGCTTTCGTTGCCAAAACCGAAAGGAACAGGTGTCCATTCCGCAAAGTTGCCGCCCTCGAAGCGCGAAGACCACAGGACGTCAGAGCCCACATCCAGGTCTCGGCCGCAGTCCGGGGTCAGCAGGCACGACACGGCCAAGAGTGTGTTCGCCACGTATGTTCTCATCACATTCCCCACGATGCGCCCACGCAGGCGCCCATCCATACATAAGGGGTCCGGCCCGCCACACCTTCAGGCAAAGCGAACACCCGGGGTGGATCGGGAAGAAACTCAGCCTGCAACGAGATGAAGGGCGTGAGCCCGGCCTGCCGCGCGAGACGAGCCCCCAGACTGACACGCCCACCCAGTTCAATTCCTGTCTGGGTCTTCGTAGTCGCCAGATCGAGTGCCCGCTCTGACAGCAGTGCAAACGCAAAACCGAGCTCTCCGTAGAAATCGATCCACGAACTCGGCAGGGTCGCGCGGATACCGAGGTCCACCGGCAGTCTCCACTGCCGAAGCCGCACGCCGCCGACATTCGTGTCGGCTGGCCAGAGCGCCGCCGCTCCCAGAACGGGAACGACGGGGCCGCGGCCCACGGCGACCCGCAGAGCGCCTCCCCAGTGTGCAGCGAGATCCTGTACGCCCAATCCGGTGACGAAGGTGGGGCTCAGCTCGATGCGGACGAGCGGGCGCAAGACGAACGGCCGGGGCGGAAGCGCAGGAGGAGGGGCTTGGGTCTCAACCCGGGCGGGCGGCGCTGGTTCCGGTGGCGGCGAACAAGGCGGGCGCTCGCAAAGTCCGCCGTTGATCAGCGCCGCGGGATCGATGATCAGCGCTGCAAAGAGCGCCGCCACCTTGGCCCGGTACGCGCACTCCCGGGCCTCCTCGCGATACTCGCGAACCTTGTTGAGCACGGAGATGCGAAATATCGCGCCCAGGTCTTCGATCTGGATGGAGGCGTTGGGCTTGCCCGGCCCGCGCAATCGCGCGATCAGGCGTTCGCGCGGGACCAGCGTGACAAGCTCTTGCCAGACGGCGTCGGGCAGCGGGCAAAGGCTTTCGCCAACCACCGGGTCAACCAACGCTGGCGCGGTCGACCCATTGCCCTCGGTCGTCGGAGGCTCTGCGCTTCTTTGCGCGTCATCAGCGGCACGCGCCCGTCCCGCCAACGCGAGCAGGGTCGTCGCGATAACGCATGAACGCAAATGCCGACATGCCCTCACACCCAGACCATATCCGAACGCGGCCTCAGGAATAGGGCTATTCGGGCGAGCCATAGCAGCGACGGGACAAATTCTTCGTGAAGGTATCACCACTGGTGCGCCCTACATCAGTTGAGTGCAGTCTGTAGTATCCTTGCAAGTTCAAATGGGCCAAAGCGGACTCAATACCGCTGAGCGATGGCGAGGTACGCCCGGTGGTGGCGGATTCGAACGGATCTATCACGAATGGTTCGATGAGGTCTGCCGTTGGATTCGGGCGCTGGGCGGCCCGGATGCCGATCGCGACGACATCGCCCAAGAGGTCTTTCTGGTGGTGCGCCGCCGTCTGGGCGATTTCGACGGCGGGAACTTGCCGGGCTGGCTCTATCGGATCACCCAGCGTCAGGTGCGCGATTTTCGCCGTCGTACCTGGACCAGACACATCTTCACCAAGCGGCGCATCGAGGAACCAGACATCCTGCCACACGCCAGCCAGAATCCTGCGACTGCGCTCGAGAAGAAAGAGAACCAACGCGTCCTGTACGCGATGCTCGGCAAGATTCGCGAGGCGCGGCGTAGCACCTTCATCCTTTTCGAAATCGAAGGCCTCTCCGGCGCGCAGATTTCACAGATTCAGGGAATTCCACTGAAGACGGTTTGGACTCGGCTGCACCACGCCCGCAAGGATTTCTTTGCGCTCGCTGCCAAGCAACACAGATCGCTGGCCCGGCACGAGCAACGGAATGAATCGAGCACCAGCACGATTGGGAGTGTAGGACCATGACATCGCGACAAGAACCCCCGCCCACAGGCCCGTCCATCCTGGAACAGGATCCCGTGCGATTGTCCATGGCCGAGGACAGCGTCTCGGATCCTTCAGCCAATTGGGCTCTGTCTTTGCTTCGCGAGGCGACTCCCTACCAGTCTGCCCCAGGACGCAAAGAACGCGCGTGGCTGGCTCTGCCGGCCGAGCGTTCGTACCGGCCTGCGAAGTTGCGTATCGCCTTCGCAGTGGCTGCATGGCTGGTGTGTGGCGTCTGTACAAGTGCCGCGCTGGCGCAGTGGCCGGCTTGGCTGGCGCATGCCCTCGATAGCATCGTTCCCAGTGCGCCGAGCCCCACGCCAGTTCTTGTCCAAGGGCCGCGCCACGCGCTCGGCGAGAGGCCTGCGCTGCCTAGCCTGCTACCGCCGCCAGCCGCAGATCCGGTTGTCCTGCCGCAGCCGCAGACCAGCGACGAGACAGCCTCGGTTGTACGACCCAAGCGCGCGAGCAAGGCTTCGTCGCCTGAGGACCTGGGGCTTCTCCTCGATGCCATGCGTGCCCTGCGTGTGGAACGGAATCCTGCGCGCGCGCGTGCGCTGCTGACCGCGTATCTGGATCGCCACCCCAAGGGCGAGCTGTCGGAAGAGGCCCTGGTCATGCTGGTCGAGGCGGCGGTTGCCCACCACGACGGCGATGCCTCGGCCCTGGTCGCCCGCTACCACAAGCTCTATCCACGCGGAGTGTTTCGCGGCTTGGTCGAGCAGTCCGCCACCAGCAAGGGCCCGTAGCCAGATCGCAATGCGCGGTCGGGCCGCGTGTGCCAAAATGCAGGGATGCACCTGACGACGGAATGCAGTTCGATTCACCGTGAACAAGGTGGCTACGCTCGACACGCCGGGTGGGCGCTAGCCCGGACGGCGGGCGCTCTGCTTTGCTCCTGTTTTCTCGCGGCAGGCTGCACGCAGCCCGCGGCCATCGAGGGCGCCGGGCAGGACGCGGCGGCCGGCACCTCGGGCGGCACCTGCCAGGGTGGCGGCGGTTGCGCTGGCCGGAGCGCGACCTCCGATGCCAGCGTGGACGCTCCGGTGGCTGGGACTGGCGGAGGTGGCTCGACGGGAGCGGCTGGCTCGACCGGCATGGGCGGATCGACTGAAGCAGGCGGCTCGACCGACACAGGTGGTTCGACCGAGACAGGTGGTTCGACCGGCGAGGGTGGCAGCAGTTCCGCCGGTACCACCGCCACGACTTGTGGCAGTTCTGGCGGCTGCGGCGGCAGCGGCTCGACCCCCGACGCAGGTATCAGCGCACCCGATGCGCCGCTTGTCTGCATAGGACCGACCGTTTCCGAGGATCCTTCTTTGCGCCAGCCCGCGCCCCGTCCTGACGCCGGAACCAACTGCGGCGCCTGGGCCATGACCAACGGTGTGTGCTGCGCCCAGTACTGCGCCAACGACGACGAGTCTGAGGACTGTAGCAAGTGCGGGGGACCAGGCTCGGCTCAATGCACGGTGGTCAGCAGCAAGGCGTGCACGTCGGGCCAATGGCCGGAAGTCCATTGTGTCAGTGACAACGAGCCCTGGCACTACTCGCGCTCCACGCACTTCGGGCTGACCTACGGCGGGGCTTGCGCGTTTGGTCTCTATGGCCTGTGCACCAACGCCTACAAGTTCACGGACCCGACGCTACAGGGGCAGTGCACGACGTTCTGTAATACATATCCGGATCTCTGTGCTGACCCGCCCGACATCACGCTGCGGGGGAACTTCGCGGCCCCTGACGGCGATTACTACACACAGTTCTGGCCCGATCTTCCGGGTGACAATGACAACTACCTGAGCTGCGGCGAGTGCTTTCAACTTGTGCGCACCAAGGCCGATGGCACCGACTACCAGCCGACAGACACCGGCTACACGCCTCCCATCACACTCCAGATCGTGGATTCTTGTCCCTGCTCGGCCAATTCCAAGTGGTGTTGTGGCTCGGGACGCGACCATTGCGGCGAGGTTTCCAATTTCGCGTACGGCTGTCCGCTCCCGCCTTCGACGAAGACATCGATAGTGCCGCTCGACCACGACCCCTTGCCCAACGAGAGCCTGCACCTGGATCTCTCGGACATCGCCATGTCGCGCCTGCAGACGGGCGACGCCAACGGGATGATGGTAGACGGGGTCATCCCAACCCGGTACCGCCGCACGCCTTGCCCGGTGAAGGGCAACATCTACATTCTTGTGAAGAATGGAGGCACGTACTACTTCTCTTTCAGCGTGGTCAACATGGCGGGCCTGGGTTCGCTGGTGAGTGTCGAAGCCAGACTTCCGTCTGGCCAATGGGTAGCGCTGATACGGGATGCCAACTACACGCAGGCCAGGCCGCAGGAACGCTTTGGCACATGGGTGCTTCCGCAAGGCCAGGGGCCGTTCACGCTGCCATTGGCCCTGCGATTTACGGATCCCGCAGGACATGTGGTGGTGTCAGAGCAAGCGGTGAAGGATTGGAACCCACCAGCCACCACCGACCCAACCCTGGCCCAATTCTATAGCAACTTCTACTACATCGACACCGGCGTGCAGTTCTAGAGCCAGCCGGCGGCGCGCGCGCCCAGCAGGAACACCGCACCCCACGCTCCGGCTGCCACGTCATCCATCATCACGCCCCAGCCTTCGGGCAGGCTCTCAGCGGCATTCGCGGGCCATGGCTTGAATTGGTCAAACAGGCGGAACAAAGCCACGCCAGCCACAACGCCGATCCAGCTCACTGGCGCTGCCAGCAAGGTGATGAGCACGCCGGCTACCTCGTCGATGCAAACGATCTGTGGATCCTTGATTCCGAGCTTGCGCACCACCTGATTCGACGCCCACACGCCCACGGCCGTGATCACTGCGGCCGCTATTGCAACCGCCGGCAAACCACCATAGTGAAGGAATAGAAGATAGAAGGGAATCGCGCCCAGTGTGCCTGCGGTCCCTGGTGCCTTGGGCACGCGGCCGCAGCCGAACCAGATGGCCAGAACGTAGGCCACGCGATAGCTCACGACTCTTCTCCCAGCATGTGGCGAACCTCAGCTGAATACTTGCCCTGTTCGTGTACCACCAGGGGCGCTTCGGTTTGCGTCTCGGTCACCAGCGCCGAGCGGCGTGCTTCAAAGCAGAAGCGACTGGCCCGCGCGCCGGCTTGCGCCTGCACCATGCGCAGGCGGGACATGGTCAGTCCTCGATCGGCCAGGCCCGCGCGCATTTCTTCGAGGCGTTCGGCCGGGTAGATTGCAGCCAGCCGACCCTCGGCTCGCAGCGCCGCCTTGGCCACGTCCAGCCACTCGGCCAAGCTGAGCGCGACCTCGTGGTGCGCCAGCGAGCGCTCTGCCTGCGGCGGCAGCACGCCTTGGCCCAAGGGCCGAAACGGCGGATTGCTAGCCACCAGATCGAAAGCCGCGGGAGGCACGCTTCCCTGCTCGCGCACATCGGCTGCCACGACAGCGAAGCGCGCGCCAAAGCTATTTGCCTCCGCCGATCGCGTCGCCAGCCCTGCCAGCCGCGGCTGAATCTCCACGCCCAGGCCCGTGGCGGCCGGATCGCGCGCCAGCAGCAGGAAGGACAACGCGCCGGTTCCGCAGCCGATGTCGAGAAAGTGGCCGTAGGGCGCCTGGATGAAACCCGCGAGCAGCACCGGATCCAGACTGGATCGGAAGCCGCGCACTGGCTGGATCAACTTGACCCGCCCGCGCAGGAGCGTGTCGTGGGTGACGGCTTCCGACTCTGCGTCCGGCGCGCGCGCGTCGTCGGCGGAGCTCATGCCTTGGGCAGCACCGGCTCCTCGCCGGGATCGATGCGCGCCATCACCAAGCCGGTGGCCAGCTTGGGCTGGAAGTAGGTCGACTTCTGCGGCAGCACAAAGCCCGCCTCACATGCGTCCAGCACCTGGCCCACCTTGGTCGCGTTCATGAGAAACGCCGCCTGCACCTCGGAGGCGGCCACCCGGCCCAGGGTTTCGCGCAGATCGTGGCTGTAGGTCAGGTTGGACTGCTTGGCCATGGCCTCGGATCCGATGCCCAGCAGCGGCTCCAGCACCAGGCCGTGCAACACGCTCACGTCAAGGCGAGCGAGGGTAGGCGGGCCCAGGCGCGCCACGTCCGCGTCGGCCCGCAGCTTGAGCCAAGTGGTCCCGCGTGCGCCAGCGCGCCGCACAGCAAAGGTCACGGCCTTTTCGCCCTCGCGGAGCAGGCGCTCTTCGATGGCGACTGCGTCTTCCTCGGTGCCTGACACGACCTCGAACCAGGGGCGGCAGCGCTCGGCCAGGGAGGACAGCGTTTCGGCGGACAGGCCATGCACCATGCGGTGGGTGGGCAGGACCAGCAATCCCGGATCCTCGGCACGAGCAAAGAACATCACACCCCAGTCGGCCAGTGAATGGCCCATGGGGACACCTGCGGGCCGCATGTCGTCGCGGATGGCGACCATGGTTTCATAGCGATGATGGCCGTCGGCAATCATGACACTGCGAGGGTAGAGCCCGCGCGCCACCGCGGCGATGACCGTCTCGTCGGTGACCACCCACAGGCGGTGGCGGCACCCGTCGGGCGTGGTGGCGTCGACATCGGGCGCGGCGACGCAGGCGCCGTCGAGCACTGCCTCGATGGTGCCGGCGGGATCGCGATACAGAGAAAACACTTGGGAAAAGTGCGCGCGCGTGGCGTGAATCAACTTGAAGCGATCGACCTTGGGCCCCGACAGGGTGTGCTCGTGGGGCAGGACGATGCGTGCGGAGAATGGCGACAGCTCGATGAGCGAGATGAACCCCTTGCGCGTGTATTTCTGCGGGCCAGCCGCGCCCGTGAATGTGAAAGTCTGTTCGTAGCGATACAGGGCGGGGCGCGTGTCCTGGCGCAAGGTTCCCTCGGCCAGCCAAGCGTCGAGCTGCGTGCGCGCGTTGTCGTAGCGGGCGTCACCCTCGCCGCGCGGCAAATCCAGGTGCACGATGTTGCGCGGGTGGCGGGCCTCCAACTCCTTGCGCTGGGTTTCGTTGATGACGTCGTAGGGCGGGGCCAGCAACGGCGCGAGGTCGGCAAAGCGAGCCTGGTCGAAGCGGAGTGCGCGAAATGCAGCTATGCGTGCCATTTGCAGCGGAGTCTATAGCCAGATGTGGAGCCCGGTCACGCGCAAAGGAATCACCGACGGCCGGCGCGGGACGCACGCCCCGGTAGGGGCGACCTGCGCTGGGCCCACATGCCGGCCATGCGCACCCAGCAAGGCTCGTCGCAATCGCCACACAACATTATGAAATGCTCTTGGCGTGAGCCAATTTTCGTTTCTGGCACACAACTTGGCGGCGGGCGCGCGGGGTCTAGCTGGGGAACATCTGTCGGCGGGTGCATCGCGGCCAAAGTCCTCTTGGCCATGGCCTCGGTCTGGATGAGGGCGATGAGGCGGAGCGGAGCCTGGCACTTCGAGGGGGGCGCAATCGTCAAGGTCAAGCGCTGTGACCGCTGTTTCCAGGTACACTACCCCGGGTGGTCGATAGAGCGTCCATGATCCCTGCGTCACGTGCAACCGGAGGCACCATGTCGAATCGCGTGTGTTCTGATTTCGTGAAGCTGACCATGCTGTCCATGATGGTCTTCACCGTGGGTGCAGGTGGGTGCAGCGGTGGGAGAGGCATTCGGATCGGAACCACTGGAGGTGCGACTAGCTCCACCGCTGGTACGACCGGTGTCACAGGAGGGAATGGTGGGACCAGCGAAGATCTGACCGGCACCACAGGCGGGGCCACCGGCACCGTCGGAAACACGGGTGGAGGAAGCACGACCAGCACCACCGGAGGAATCACCAGCTATGCGGGCACAACTGGCGCCACTGGAGGGACCGCTGGCACCATTGGAGCCACAGGTGGGCGAGGCGCTATGGTCACCAGCGGAGGAACCACTGGCACTACCGGAGGAATGACCGGTACCACGGGAGGCACAGGTGGAGGAGGCACCACGCTCACCACCAGCACAGGCGGGGTCGCGGGGAGCGGCGGGACAACGAACGGTAGCGGCGCAGCCGCAACCGGTGGAACTGCTGGAGCACTGTCATGCGCCGGTGTGAACTGTCTGGCACTTCCGGCTTCCTGCAAAGACATCGTCCAAGATCCGAATGCTTGCTGCCCCACTTGTACGGATACAGGCTGCGACCCTTGCTCCGACATCACCTGTGCCAGCGGAACACACCCCGAAACACCCGTTGGAGCCTGTTGTCCACAATGTGTCGTTGACCCGCTGGATCCGTGCACGCAAGGCCGGCAAGATTATGCCGCGATGCAGGCCACATTACTCGACAAGTATGCCACATTGGGGTGCAACAACAGTTCAGATTGCGTCATCGTGCCAGAAGACAATCGCTGCGTTTCGAGCTGTGGCAATCTGCTACCAAGCACGATGGGCGCCAATTTAGAAGCCAATCTGACAGCAGAGGCAAATAACAACTGCGCAACCTGTTCGACACCGCTCGCGCCGTCTTGTGTGTTTGTGGTTCCCGCATGCGTGAATAGGAAGTGCGTTGCGGCCAACCCTTCTTGAGGGATGCTCGCTCTTCTTCTAGCAGGCACTCGCCTTTTCCAACTCGATGATCGAGGGATTCTTGCGTTCTCTGAAGCATCAGTGGTTGTAAATCAACTCGCTCGATTCAATTGCGCCTCCTAACACTACTGATTCAAAA
>PLNW01000005.1 GCA_003142855.1 Myxococcales bacterium | reverse complement strand
TTTCCCGACAGACTCTAGCTAGCTGGCATAAAACGTGGTCTATCAGGTGACAGGCGGCCGAGCCAGGCGTCACCGCGCGTTCGCCGCGTGTCCAACACCCATGGGATCAGCGTGGGCGTCCCTCGTGGTACACTCGTCGCGTGGACGCAATCGAGTCCCCAGCCGTTGGCCGCCTGCTCGCGCGGGCTGGCGTAGAAGTGGCGATCCTTTTTGGATCGGCTGCCAAGGGAAGGCTAAGGCCGGACAGCGATATCGATATTGGCATACTGCCTTCGCCCGACCGAGTTCTCAGCTTCGATGAGGAACTGGCGCTGGCTGTAGAGCTGGACAAGATGCTCGGTCGCGAGGTCGATCTGGTCCGCCTCGACACCGCCTCGACATTGCTGCGCTTCGAGGTTTCGCAAGGGCGGCGCTTGTACGAAGCACGGGTGGGCGCCTTTGCAGACTTCGTGGCACGCGCCCTGGTGGAGCACGAGGATCTGCGCCCCATTCTACTTCGCTGTGCCGCCGGGATGTATCGCCGCCTGAAGGCAACGACGTCTACAGGCCAATGACGGACTTCTCGGGGAGTTCGGCGAGAATCACCCGATCGCCGGTGGCGAGGCGCCAGCCTCGTAGCCGCGCGTGGGCGACGATCAGCCGGTCGAAGGGATCGCGCGTCCAACTCAGGTCGACGGCCGCATCGAAGAGATCGACGGACATGGGGTTGTCGATGGTCCAGCGCGAATCCTGGCCGAGGGCATCACGGGCGCCGGGTGCAAGGCGAATACGCTTGGCTTCTTCCAGAAAGGCCAATTCGAGAAGGCTGACAGGCGAAATGTAGAGGCCGCTCGCGCGTGCCAGCGTTCGACCGCGCGCGTGTCCGGTGTACACCCAGATAAGGGCATTGGTGTCGAGGAGGATCACGCCTTGGTCCGCTGCCTGAAGGACAAACCAGCCCTCCCGGGGCGCCAGGTCCAGTCCCCACTCGCAACCGCCGGATCCAGGATCTCGATGACGGGCCTGGCTGTCCGAGGTGCTCGACGCTCTTCATCCAAGACGAGGCGGAAGTGCAACTTGCCGCGCTCAATCGTGACCGACTGGCCACCGGCAGCCTGATCCAAGACGCGTGCAAAGTTTTGGCGTGCCTGCGAGGCAGTGAACCGTGCCATGTGTACATTGTACAACGTTGTTGCGGGAAGGGGCAAGGACATCTGCAAGGAAGGTGATGAGATGCTGGTCAAGGTCATCGGCATCGACCGTGCCTCGGGAAAGGTGCGCCTGTCGCGCCGAGAGGCGCTGGGCAAGACCCCGGACGTGGTGCACAACCTGAAGGCGGGGTTTTCGACGTAGGAAGAAGTTAGCTTTTTCACCACAAGGGCACGGAGGACGGAGGTCGGAGAGGAAGAAAGGGTTCGGATCGGAGGCGCGGCAGCCCCTGCTGGTCTGCTGGGGACGCACCTCCGCCGATGCTCTGCCGGCGGTCAGATCCGCCTCGTTGTGGGCTTGGTCAAGCGCCTGATGTGATCTACGCCGGTGAGCTTCGGAGCGGGTTGGTCTGACTCATCGACAGCAGTTGCTCGGCCTTGGTGTGCGCTTCTTGCAGCGTGAAGGCGACACCGCTGGCACCTTCCTCCGTCAGCTTTTGCGCGCTCTCCTGTCCGTTTGCCTGGATCCCGGGACGGATCACCAGAATTTGCGTGTCAGGGAGTTTGGCCCTAATTCGTTTGCAGATGTATCGAGCCTGGGCAAGGCCGCCGGGCGGGATCGAGATGATGCACACCAGATCGGGCAGCTGGGTTTCGGCGGCGACAATGACGTCGGAGGCGAGGTAAGCGGAGCCGACGGATTCGACCGCAACCCGAGTCGGGTCGAAGAGCTGGGCCAGCATTTCCCAGATCAGCTCGTCCGTCGCGCTGCGGGCTGACACCCCCAGAACACGCAGCGGCGGTGTCGTCGCGCTTCGATGGGAGGAGAGGTCACGGGTGCCCGCGCCTTCCCGAGAATCATCGACGATGGCGCGAATGGTCCGCAGGACATGATCGTGATCGGCCTCCGCTATCTCGTCGCGGGCGCGATCCCGGTTCGCCAGCAAGAGAGCGGGGATGATGACCCGATCGAAGACCTCGCCGCGCGCCGTCGTCCGGAACTGCTTCTCCAGTATCTCATGGGCTTCGTCCTCGTCGCCCGCCAATAAGCGCTGGTACAGGATGAATTCGGGTTCCAGCGCCGGCTCGTCGCTGAGAAGAACCGCCAGGAATTCCAGGCGTGTGACGTGTTTGCCGAGCACCACCAGACACACCGTCATGGGCGTGGACAGGACCAGCCCGACCGGTCCCCACATCCAAGTCCAGAAGATTGCGCTGACCACCATCGCCATGGACGACACGCCGGTCTTGGCGCCGATCACCAGCGGCTCGACGACGTATGCGGTCACGATGTCGAGTCCGATGAAGAGGGCGAGCGTCGCCAGCATCGGCCCCCAGCCCTCGAACTGCACGAATGCGAGCGCCGCGGGGAACAACATCGCCAGCGACGTGCCCACGAAGGGAACAAACCGGAGCATCGCCGCGACAAACCCCCACAGCGGCGCGTAGGGAATGCCGATGGCCAAGAGGCCCAGCGCGACCACAACCCCAAAACCTCCGTTGATCACCGACTGATGCAGAATAAAGCGGCTGATACGTAGGCCCGCCTCGTCCAGCGTGCGGGTAGTGAGCGTCAATTTCCCTTTGCCGACCAAGCGAATGAATCGATCGCGCAGGTCTTCGTGTTTGGCCAGCAAAAAGATCACCAGCACCAGCACGATCAGCACCTTGGCCAACGGCGCCAGCACTGGCGTCAAGATGGCCTCGATCCGTTCCGTCATCGTCGCTTCGGCGGGGATAAGCTTCACGGGACGGGCCTCGCGATCCTCCACCACGCGCTCGTCCAGCTGTTGGACCACCCCGTCCATACTCTTAGACAGTCCAGCCAATCCGCCGCCCTTGGGGCCCCGCAGAGCGCTCACCTTCTTGCGCATAGACTCCGAGTACTTCGTCATCTGCGTCGAAAGATCGACAAGCTGATGCTTGAGCAGGTAGCCGAACGCGGTCACCGCCGCGAGCGCGACGACGGCCACCAGGGCGATGGCCGCAGCGCGCCCGAGACGGCGCTCGATTCGCTTGACGACCGGACTCAAAGCGAAGGCAATCACGACTGACAACGCCAGGGGGACCAGGATCTGCTGAGCGCGCGAAAAAATCGCCACCAGCAGGGACGCGGTGGCCAACCAGAAGAAGACGTGCCTATCCTGGCGTGGCACTGCGGCGGCTGGTTTGGATTCGTTCACGACCCGGCCTCGATGAGAGGTTGTGCGCGGCTCACGCGGATACTGTACGCGGTCGGCGGCCCGAACGCCGCAGCTGGAACATAGGGCTTTCGATGGGTGTTCTTTTGTGTCGAGGAACCCTCCCGCGGCGGGCCGCCAAGCCCGCCGGCAGAGCATCCTGAGTGCCTCGTCGCGACCATAGGACGCAGTCTACCCCATCACGCCCTCGCCCGGATCACCGCAGACGCGCCCCTAATCCCGCGATAGCCGCAGAGGGTCGTGGTCGTAAACGTGGCCGTGGTCGTGGCCGTGGCCGGAGTGATCACCGTCGGCCACGGCCACGACGACGACCAGGACCACGTCCACGACCACCACCGATCGTTCCGATTGGGTGCGCGACTTGATCATGGAAGGGCTTGTTCTTCTGGGGCGATCCGCGCCTTCGCTCCGCTTGGCGCGGGATTAAAACGCGCAAGCCGGTCACCATGCGGTCGCAGGCTTGGCGAGCGCGAGCAGGCCGTAGCCAGCGCCCTCGACGACCGACTTGCCGAAAGTCGTGAGATCGGCGCTGGAGTTGTAGTCGCCATTGAGCGAGAGCGCGAACCAATCGTCGCCAGCGCTGGGATTGTCGTCCCAGGCCCAGGCCAACCAGCCGAGGTTGCGTGCTTCGGCGGCCTGGATGATGGCCTGGGGTGTGATGTTGGTCGGGGAAGGCCCGATGTTTCGCCCAGGGCCGAACTCACCGATGATCACCGGCAGGCCGGTCGCCACCAGGGCGTCGAACCCGGCGATGACCTTGCAAGGCACGGGCTCTCCGGCTGGTTGGCGCTGGGGTTTGCGCGCGGCCCTTCAGGTTGACTGGCTGCGCACGTCGCCTCTCGGCCTGGGCAACGCGCGTTGGACGCGAGCCGAATTTCAAGCCGGGCCACGTTTTCGTGCTGGCGGGGGGCGTTTGCGCATCGACCTGCACGCCGAGGCGTTGCTGGCCGCCGCAGTGGCGGCTGGGTCAGGCTATCCCAGTCCTGATCTTGTTCGAAATGGAGTCGATGTCAGGCGAGGATGTCGCGAAGTTAACGGGAATGAAGTTGGCCACAATCTGGGTGCGACTGCGCCGGGCACGGGCCCAGTTTCTGCGCGAGATCGAGCGCATCGAGAGGAGGGACGCCCAATGAACGACAGCAGCCCGATTCACGAGCATTGGAGCGACCGCGTCCCGACGAGCTCGCCGCTCGAGCAGCGGGCCGGCGATCTGATGCGGCAGGCAGCCATGGTGCCGACGAGCGATCCCGCGCTGCTGTCTCGGGTGGCCGATAGGCTGCAGGGCTGGTCCAAACGCCAAGGCATTCCCAGGCTGCGCTTGGCCCTGGCCGCAGGCATGCTGGTCGCGGTGTCGGGTGCGGTCGGGGCCACTGTGCTGCTGCGGGGGCGTGTCTCGCGCTTGACCACGCCGTCACAGACAGCGGCGCCTGCGAGCCATTCCGTCAGGGTGCTCGCCGTGGAGCCGGCTCCCAGCCGCATCGCCGAGGAGTCGCGTCTGCTGACCGCCGCGCTCCAGCTTCTACGACAGCAACACGACGCGCGGTCGGCGCTGTCCGCGCTCGACGAGTACAGCCAGCGATTCCCGAACGGAACACTCGCGCGCGAGGCAACCCTGGCACGCATCGATGCGCTTCTGGAGTTGGATGATCGCGTCCACGCACTTGAGATCCTCGACCGAACGCAGTTGACGGAACTGCCGCGGGCACGCGAGCTGGCCGTGCTGCGCGGTGAGCTTCGCGGTGCAGTGGGCCGCTGCAACCAGGCCGTTGCTGATCTCGGCTCGGCCCTTGACGGCTCTGGCGATGCGCTGGAAGAACGGGCGCTGTGGGGACGCGCGTCCTGTCGATCACGCTTGGGTGACAGTGCGGGTGCACGCTCCGATCTCGGGCAGATGATCTCGCGTTTTCCCCAGGGAAACTTCGCCAGCAAGGCTCGTCAGGCGTTGCGAGGACGGTAGCCCGGGTGCACGCGCGTTGGTTGGTTGCGCTCGCGTTGCTCGCCCTCGCGGCGTGCAGCGGCGATCTCTACGTGGCTCGCATGGGCGCGGACAAGAGTTCGGCTGGCGTGGACGGCACCTGGCTGTGGGTGCGCAACGGCGACAACTACCTTGGGACAAACCGTACCGCCGCGGGACTGGCCGACGGATCGGCCTTCAATCCGCTCTATCTTGAAAAGCTGGGGCAGATGCGCAGTATCCGCTGGGGCGACACCCTGGATTCGGCGTCGGTGACGGAGTGGAACACGCGTACGCAGCTGACTGACAACTGGTTGGACTCCGACCGGGGCGCGCCCATCGAGGTTCTGGTCGCGATCTGCAACCGTGCCCAGGTCGACTGCTGGTTCAGCATTCCTGCCCAAGCCACCGATGGCTACTTGCGCGGCCTTGCGGAATATCTGCGGGACAATCTGGATCCGCGGCTGATTGCGCGCATCGAGATCGGCGATGAATACTGGAATGGCCGAGCCCAATATGCGCTTGCCCAATGCCAAGCCCGCTGGAACGTGACGGACTGGTGCGCGGCGGAGTGGGACGGCATGCGCCTGGCGCAAGCTTGCGACATTTTTAAGAACGAAGTCTTCGGTGCGACAGGACGCCATCGCGTCCGTTGCGTCGTGGTGGCCCAGGCTGGAAACAGCGGTGTCGGACAGGACGCCATCGAATGTCCCTTGTGGGTGAACGAAGGCAACCAGGCCTGTTGGCAACACGGCTTCGACGAGTACGCCATCAGCCGATTCTTCAGTGGCAACGTCGACACCTGGACGACGCTGGAATCGCAGGGCGCGGCGGGCGTCGACCAGGCGGTCGATCTGTTGGCTGCCGATGTGACGGCCAACATGGCCGCGGATCTAGCGGCGGATCTTGATCTGGCTCAATCGCACGGGCTGGTGTTCACCGCGTATTCGATGGGCATCGACTTGGGATACGACCAGACGGGAACGACGGCTGAGTTCCGCCGCCAGGTGGCGCGGCATCCGCGCATGCAGCAAGTGTACGCCGACATGTTGAGCCGGTGGAAAGCCGCCGGCGGCACGCTCTTTCACCACTACGTCGATGTTCGCGGCGGCGATGGCAGCGTGTACGGCCTGCTGGAAACCGTCGAGGACGATACGCCGCGCTGGCGAGCGATAGCCGATTGGAGCCGCACGGTCTCTTGCTGGTGGCCAGGCTGCGCGCGCTGACTCCACGTCTGGGCAGATAACAAGTCGAAATGTACGTCATTCTCAACCTGGCCATTGGCGGCACGTGGCCCGGCGCCCCTGATGGGACCACGCCGTTTCCTGGCCTTTACCAGATCGACTAACCACGATCTCAGCCGTGCCATCATAGGATAGACTCCGCGCCGTGGTCCCTACCTCGTCACCAGGAGCACGCTCCGGCGGCAGCAGTCGCCCGAGCCGCGAGATCGGCAACGCCAGTTTGCGCTCCATCATCGACAAGGCAAGGAAGCTTCCCCTGGCTAGCGCTGCCATTCTGATCCTCGGCTTCCTATTTCAGGTTGCCCTGCGACATCAGGCCCAACCCTATTTGATCGACGGTCACCAACGCGAGTGGTTCTCATCCGAGACCCTCATGCAGACCGTGTCGATACTGGACCTGCGCGAGGCGCCCGTCGAATCACTCACCCATATTCACATTCAACCTCCGGGGTTCGACCTTGTCAGGGCCATTCTCGTCCATTTCTGGCCCTCGCTAGATATACACGCCGCTCTCAAGCAGGTGGACCACGCCCTATATTTTCTATGGTCAATCCTTTACGGCGTGTGTGGCCTGCTCATGTTCCGTTGGCTGTCAGGCCTCGTGGGAGAGACAATTGCCTTTCTTGCCTCGCTCTTGTTCCTGCTCCATCCCGCCGCCCTGGTGTATTCAACACTATTGGACACCACATTGCTGTCCGGCGTTCTTGTTCTGTGGATGTATCACTCCTTGTGGAAGCTGAGACGCGGATATTCCTCCATCTTTGCGGTCACCACGTCGTCAGTGTTGTTGTTCTTCTTCAGGTCAGTCTTTCAACTCCCCTTTCTCTTAGTTATGGCTGTTTCTCTATTTTTGTTGAAGGTGCCGTGGCGCACGACGGTACTCTTTTTGTTGATAACTGGCGGGATCTGTGGGTCCTACGTGGCGAAGCAATACGGCCAGTTTGGTCTCCTCAGCACATCCTCCTTTAGCGGACTCAATCTGGTCCGCTCCGTTGGAGTCCTGACGTACTCCTGGCCCTACGAGGTTGACCCCGTCGGAGAATTGCCCAAGACTTTGCCGAATGTGCTTGCGCGGAAGAGCAAAGTGGACGGCAGCCTCAACTACAACAACCTCTGCTACCTGGAGTTCGATAGGCAGCTTAAGAGTGAGTACAAGCACTATCTCTCGGCAACTCCCGTGGCGGTCCTTTTCGGCGCCTATTACAGTAACCTCAAGATTTATTGGCGTCCGTCCAGCAGCTATTCCGTGCGCAGGAACATCGAACTGCTTCCGTGGAAGTCTGCCTACGACTTGTTCTTCTCTGGGCCAGTCTTGATTGTTCTCCTGTCTTTGGCAGGCGTAATATGGCTTGCGAAAGGGCGGAAGGAAAAGGACTACGCCTGTAGAGTGGGAATCTTGTTGCCAGCGCTCTACGTTTTTGTGATTTCTATCCTATTCGAGCAGGGCGAGAACAACCGCTTCAAGTTCTTCCTGGAGCCGGTGTTCTATGTTTTCATGGTGTGGCAGTTTCATGGCGCGCTAGTTCGAGGCTGTCGGTGGGTCGTCTTGCGACGGTGGCTGAGGTAACCTCGGTTGGGCGCTGCCGGTGTACGCTTGCCCGCGATGCTGGATCGGTTCTTCACCTACAGCATCAGCAACGGAATCGGGCTGGGGTTCATCAGCCACTCGCTTATCAAGCTCGTGCGCGGCAAGGGCCGCCAAACGCGCGGCCTGATGGTCGCCGTCGGCCTGGCCTTTCTCGTCGCCTTTATCCTGCAGTCAAGGTAGCAGGGCTCGGCTTGCGACATCCAGCGCGCAACCCCGCAGAATCGCGCCAGTTTTTCCTGGGGTAGTGGGGGGGGCCGGTTGACGTGGCATTTAGATGTCGGACAAGCAGGGCGGAGTAGGACAGGAAGGAAATCGCTTTTGTTCCTGCCGCCGCCGATGAAGCCCGGTGTATAGTCAGCCGAGGTTCATTCAGGGCATTCGCCAGAGTCTCCCTTTTTCGTGAGGTTCTCCGATGAAGACAGCCCACACCGGCCATGCAGTGTTTCTTCTTGTGTTGGCGGCAGCTGCTTGCAACAGCTCGGAGGTGCAGAGCAACGGAGGCGCGGGAGGAGGTGGAGGAGGTGGAGGAGTGGGAGGTGCGAATTCGGGCGCGGGCGGAGCGTTCGGTGGGAACATCATCTCGACCATCGCCTCCTCGTCCGGCGGCACGACGACGACCAGCGGCGCTGGAGTCTGCAACAGCGACAGCACTGTGGGCTGCAAGGCCGAGTATCCTGAGGCCTGCGGCGATGGAGTCAACAATCAGAACGGCATCGAGGAGTGTGACGACGGAAACGCCTTGCCCGGCGACGGATGCAATGGCGCCTGCAAGGTCGAGCCCCACTGGAAATGTCCGCCCGCGGGGGCCTGCCAGCGACTGGTCATCTGTGGCGACAAAGTCGTTGGCGCGGGTGAAGTCTGCGACGACGGCAACACTCTCGACAACGATGGCTGCAATTCCACCTGCACGGTGCAGGACCCCCGCTACAAATGTGTTCCCGGACAACCTTGCACTTTGGTTTCCCAGTGTGGCAACAAGCGCATCGAATCGGGCGAAAAGTGCGACGACGGCAATAGCAACAGCGGCGATGGCTGCAGCAGCGTTTGTCAGGTCGAGGCCGGCTGGAGCTGCCCGACGCCCGGCGCTCCCTGCAAGCCGGACGCACGATGTGGTGACGGCGTTGTCCAGCCCTCGATTGGCGAAGTGTGCGACGACGGCAACATGAAGGATGGCGACGGTTGTTCAGCCGACTGCAAGATGAAGGGCGCAGGCTGCGTTTGTACCCCGGGCCAGTTGTGCGTCTGCCCGATCGTCAAGTGCGGCAATGGCGTGCTCGAAGGCAGCGAACAGTGCGACGACGGCAACACGGTCAGCGGCGATGGTTGCTCGAGCGATTGTAAGACGGTCGAGACTGGTTTCCAATGTCGGGTGGTCGGCAAGGCGTGCACGGCCAAGTGCGGAGACAGCAAGGTCCTCAAAGGCGAACAGTGCGACGACGGCAACACCACAAGTGGCGATGGCTGCTCCAGCACCTGCCAGATCGAGCCCGGTGCTGACTGTCCGACGGCGGGACAGGCTTGCACAATGGCCAAGTGTGGCAACGGAATTGTGGAGAAGAGCGAGCTGTGCGACTGTGGCACCGATCCGAACAATCTGCCAACCGGATGCAAGGCCGTAAACGGCCTCTTCTATGGCGACGGCAAGGGCTGCTCCAAGACCTGCATTAAGGAGCCGAACTGCCTGGACAGCTCGGGCAAGACGCAGGCCTGTACCTCGGCGTGCGGCGACGGAAACCTCGATCCAGGTGAGGATTGCGACGATGGAAACCTGGTGGACCTCGATGGTTGTTCGTCGAAGTGCAGGGTCGAAGGTGGCTTCGCTTGCCCGCCTGCGGCCGGCCAGGACTCCACGACTTGCACGTCGGGCTCAGGTCAATGCCTCGAACTCCCCATCATCTACCGTGACTTCCAGCCGGAGAATGTCGCCGCGGGCGGACACCCGGACTTCTTCTTCCTGGGTACGAAGAAATCGGGCTCGACCTCGCCCACGACCATCTGCGTTCCCAACTCAGGCGGTCCTTCCAAGGGCAACGACTCGACCACACGCTGCTGGGGCATCATGGCTGCGAATTTGCTGAACGGCAAACCGCAGCCCGGTACAACAACGACCTGCGCTTGCCAGTTCAGCGACTGGAGCATCGGCAATGCTGCCGCCCACATCCCCAGCGGCTACACCCAGGCCGGCAACGACAGTCCACTTTCCAACGGCGCCGGCGGCTATTTGGGCGGGACCGCCAGCACGCCGGTCAGTGCGACCGGCAACGCCGGGGTTTCTTCTGGCACGCTGACTGGCTACACCGCCAGCGCCCCAGGCGGCCCGATTTGGAAAGGGACAACCCCCGCCTACAAAGATGCCAACAGCCTCAAGCAGTGGTTCACCGATGACCCCACGGTCAATAAGACATTCACGGGCGTTCTCGAAATGACCAGTATCGGCACGAATGTCTACCAGTACGCCAGCAAGACGCATCTTGCGGGCCCGGACAATGGCTTCTACCCACTCGATACGCTGAATCCCAGCCAGGCGACGTTGTGCGACTTGTGGCCCTACTGGAACCATGGCAATGGCACTCCCTTCTGGACCACCTGCACGGGCGACCAGTATCTTTTCCCACCCCGCGTGACCGCGGCGGATTGTCCAGTTGGGGCTATCGTGTCGAATGGCTGCTGGGTCACAGCGACTCCGGGCGTAAAGCACGACTCCTACTTCACCGACGAGGCGCGCTACTACTTCGTCTACGACGGCACCGCTGGCATCAGTCTCAGCTTCTACGGCGACGACGATCTCTTCATCTTCATCAACGGCGTTCTGGTTCTCGATCTCGGGGGCGTTCACCAGCAGTTGCCTGGCAAAGTCACTGTCACCGGCAGCCCAGGCAACGCGAGTGTCACGGAAGGTGGCTGCCTCGATCCCACAGGAAACATCACCGGGGTCACGGTTGGCTCGAACGCCTGTTCGCCGACCAACACCACGCCTTTGCCGCCGCTGGCCGCGGACGGGGCCGATTTCCGCGTCCGCACCGTCCCGCTGGGCCTTGTCACCGGCAAGGTCTACGAGATCGCGATCTTCGGCGCCGACCGGCACCCGCCCGAGTCGAACTACCAGCTCACCCTGAGTGGTTTTACGACGACCAGATCGGTCTGCCAGCCTCGATGTGGCGACGGCGTAGTGACGGGCGGGGAAGAGTGCGACTGCGGCGACGGACCAGGGACAACCCCTGCGAGCTGCCCGGGCCCCAACGACAAACCCGCGTACACCGGCTGCACCTCGGAGTGCAAGTGGGGACCCTACTGCGGCGACGGCGTGGTGAGTGACGGCGAGCAATGCGACAACGGCACCAACAGCGACGACTATGGCTCGGCCAAGGGATGCGCCCCGGGCTGCAAGCTGCCCGCACGATGTGGGGATGGCGTGGTGCAAACCGACTTCGATGAAGAGTGCGACGACGGCGCTAAGAACGCAAGCAGCAGCGATCCCAACGCTGTATATGGTGGCTGCACGTCGAACTGCAAGCGCGGCGGGCGTTGTGGCGACGGCATCACGAATGGCACGGAGGCATGTGACGACGGCGTCAACGACGGCAGCTACGGAACCTGCAAGAGCGACTGCAGCTTGGCCCCCAGGTGCGGCGACGGCCATATCGACACGGACTACGGGGAAGAATGCGAACCCACCATGTCGAACGATCCCAATTGCACCGACGCGTGCCGTCTACCAGGTGGGTGCGGCGACGGCCTGATCGAGCCGCCCGAAGAATGCGACGACGGGTCGCTCAGCAACAACGGCGAGTACGGTGGCTGCGCCCCGAGTTGCGTCTTCGCCCCTCACTGCGGCGACGGCATCGTGAATGGAAACGAGGAGTGCGACGACGTCAAGAACGACGGCTCATACGGTGGCTGCACTCCGCAATGCAAGTTGGGCCCCCACTGTGGCGATGGCTATACCAACGGCCCCGAGGAGTGCGACAACGGCAGCAAGAATGGCGTCGATGGTATTTGCACCTCGTCGTGCAAGAAGATCATCTACGTCCAACAGTAGCGTTTGCGGCTCCGGCACACTGACGGAATGGTTCGGATTCTGCCACAATGACGGGTCGTCATGTGACCGCTATCACTTTTCGCGGCCGCGTACCTTCACGAAGGTACCGTTCTGCAGTTCTTCGTACGCGACTCGCAGTTCCTCCTGGGTGTTCATCACGATGGGACCGTACCAGGCGACGGGCTCTTTGATGGGCTTGCCTGAGATCAGCAGAAAGCGCGCCGGCTCGTCGCCGGCCTTGATAGTCACGCTGTCGCCGTCGGCGAAGATCACCATGTGGCCGTCGCCCAACTGCGCGCTTCGTTCCATGTCGAAGTAGTTGCCGCCCTCGGCCTCGTAGCTGTAGGGATCGCTTTGCTGGCAGAACACGGCCTTGCCGCCGATCACGTAGGCCAGCACGGTGTGGCCACGCGGCGTGGGCCGAGTGAAGGTCACGCCCGCGGGCACGGTGACGTCGAGATACTCGGGCGCAGTGACCACGTCGCGCACCGGGCCGGTCACGCCATCGGCGGCGCCGGCGATGACCTTGATGCGAACGCCGTTCGCTAGCGCGGCCTCGGGAATCTGCGCGCTGACAAAGCCGCGGTAGCGCGGGTCCATCATCTTCTGGGCTGCGGGTAGGTTGGCCCACAACTGGAAGCCGTACATCGCGCCCTGGGGATCGCCCTTGGGCATTTCCTGGTGAACGATGCCGCTGCCAGCGGTCATCCACTGCACGTCGCCGGACGAGATCACGCCGCTGTTGCCCAAACTGTCGCCGTGTTCGACATCGCCGCGCAAGACGTAGGTGATGGTTTCGATGCCGCGATGGGGATGCCAGGGGAATCCTTTGAGATAGTGCTCGGGCCTGTCCGAGCGAAAGTCGTCGAAAAGAAGAAACGGATCGCAGAGCGTCGGGTCGCCGAAGCCGATGGCCCGATGCAGATGAACGCCCGCTCCCTCGATGGTCGCGCGACTCCTGACAACCTTGCGAATGCGCCTGTTCTCAGCCATGGGTGCCCTCCCTTTCCGAAGTTCCCGGGCCACCGGGCCCGGCAAGCCCCAAGCGTAGCAGCTTCGCGACGGAAGGGCAGCCTCAAGAAGAAGAGGCTAGTGGGCCAAGGACACAAGCAGCGCCGAAAGGTCATCTAACCCGACCACGGGCATGGCACCGTAGTAGCGGGAGAGGCTGCATGCAGTGAGATCGTTCTCGTAGTAGAGGGAAGAGACACTTGTGGCCGTCACGACCGCCAGACTTTTTGACGTGCGCGGCGTGGAGCAGTCTCCAGTTGCGCCCAGTTGGATTGCCGACCAGCTTTGCATGACGCTCGCGAATTCGCTTTGACTCAGGATTCGATTGCCGGTCTGCAGTTTGTAGCCAGTCGAACCGGACACGCAGGACGACCAGCTGAGCTTCTTGGTTGCCGCGGTCACATCGTACGTAGGGTAGACGGCATCTCCGCACGCCGCTGTCGCGGCCGTCATCGCCGTGTCGCTGGGGAAAGGGTTGCCATCGGACGTCACCGATAGGCTCACGAAACTGCTGGGAAGCGCATTGGAATTTTGGCCCAAGCCGACCAACCAGCTCACGATCCAGTCCGCGTTGGTAAGATAGGTTCGACCGTCGAGTGGCGGATTGCAGGCGTAGAAGTCGTCTTGGTACTTTTCCACCCGGTCCCCAAACGTCAGGTCGAGGGTCTCAGTATCCGCGTCAGCCCCACATTGGGTCCGGTTGCTTGTCGACAGGAAGGCGAGCAGCATCCGCGCGGCCGTCACCTCGTAGCCTGTGAGTGTCTGGGTCTCGGTCTTGCGGTAGGCGGCTGCCGTGTTGGGGTCGACTGCACAATGCTCCCAGTTGAGCACCCGAGTCTGAATGTCCAAGGAATAGACGTTCTTGGTATCGGTGTGGCACGCACCGGGGGGGTCAGACGTCCGCGGGATCCAGGTCACGGTGAGTGTCATCGCTGTCAGCCCATCGAGATTCAGTCCGCTAGGTTTGGTCGCGCCGTCGCCGCTTGGCGGTCCATCACTCACGCCACCGTCCGGACACGGCATGCAAATCGCCGCACCGGCCGTACGAATACCACAGGTCCAGTTGCCACCCTCGCAGCTACAGATGAAGTCGTGTATAGGTCCGGTCGCTCCGCCGCAGGCACAAGGAACGCGCGCACCGGTCGAGCACGATGGCGTGCCAGGTGTGCAGGATCCGTAGGGAAGGGCAATGTCGATGTTGGGGTATCCTTGAGGGGCTGGCCACGCCGAGTCTCCGCAGGCAGCGGAGCAGGTTGTGTTTGCCGCGGGAGTGCCATTGGGAAGAAACGAGAATACCGACGTCGGCCCATAGTCAGGCGAAGGCGCACGGCAGACAGGCGGCCCGTCAGCCGGCGGAACCCAGGCGTCCACGCCACCATCAGGAGATGGATTTCCGAAACAGAAGTAGCTGTCTCCAGAAGGCGGAGAATCCGTCGGGCCCAAGGTCAAGGGGAACGAAGTGGTGCCAATGGTTAGCGTGGCCGGACCTATCACCAGACCTCCCGGTGACAGTTGCACGGGGAAACTCGCGACAGCCGCTGCGCCGTCGATGGTGAAGTTGATGGTGGTCGAACCGCCGTCTGTGTACCGAACCACTTGATCCACGGATCGCTCGGCCATGTGGTCCGGGGCGCCGAAGAAGACGCGGAAATCTTGATAGGTCCAGTCATCGCGAGGGCGAACGACCAGCAGGGCGCGTCCATCCGGGAGGGTCGCGTTGTACTCGATGAAGGTCTCCGCGGGGATATTGGCCACAGGCAGTGTTGCGACCTGGGAGGCGGGAACCAGCGTGAGAACGCTGCCCTGCTGGCCAATGGTGAAGGTCTTGATATCCAGCGGTGGGTTCTGCAGCACGCCCATGGCCGTGGGACCGCTTGCGTCCGTTTCCAGCTTGAGCATGAAAGGCGGAGTGTGATCAGTGATGGTGAAGGTGTAGCGCATGACTCCACCCCCAGCGGTCTCGGTTCCCCCGCCGACGCCGCGCTGGCGTTGTAGCGTGCCGCCTGACGAGACGAAAACGCGCTCACCGCCGGGCTGCGGTTGATCGACGACGTACAAGGTTCCGTCCGCGTCCTGGCCAACGCCAATCACATTGGTAAGCGTGATGGGTTTGGTGGCTGGCTGGAATGGGTCGCAGGAAACCGATCCAGTGCTGCTCTGAGGTGCAGCCTCTTGTGCGTTCGGATTTGCGCCGTCTTGCCGCGCGCCCGCTTCCCACGCGGAAGCGTCTCCGTTGCCAGTAATTCCGGCTGCGAAATCGCCCTTGCACGCGGCTGTGAAGCAAAGGACCGTCGCCATCACACGAAACAAGTTATTGGTTGTCATGTCCCTCCAGTAGCGCAGCCGCGCCAGACCTTACAGATCAAAGCAGAGATACCGAGATTCCGGCCCCCAATTGTAGCTCGCCATGCGGCAGGCTGTGCTGGCTGCGGGTTCCGGTCGCCGAGTCAGTTACGAAAATTCGCTGCGATTGCGGCCAAGCGACACCGCGCAGTTCCAGCCAAGGAGCCCAGCGTCCCAGGGCCCAGCTCAGGCGGACTCCGGCGCTGAGGCCCAGGGATGTCCCGCTCGACTGTTGATTCGAGGTGTAGCCCTGTCCCTCGACGAAAACCAGGCTCAAGACTGCGGCCCCGTCCAGGCGCAGGGGACCGCGCGACCAAGCCGCACCCACTTCGCTGGCCATGCGGCGGAATTGTACCTGGCCAGGACTCAGGCTTGCGCCATGGGCGCCGGTGCCTGCCAAGTCCAGACGAAAAGCCAGGGCGCTGGCCCAAGGCGCCCACGCTACTTCCGCGCGCACCCCTGGAGCCGCACTGCCGGCGATCAGCGACGCGAAGCCACCCGCGGCCACAGTCACGACACGCGCCTTCGGGTGCGGGGCCGGTGTGACAAGCGTCACTGCCACGGGCGCGGGCGTGCTGTCCCTGGCGGCCGGTTGGGTTGGCCACCAGGTGGCGATGGCCACGGCCGCGGCCTTGGCGCGCTCCTCGCACCCGCTGCCAACCGTGATCGATCGCTCTTCGCTCTGCTCGGTACCTTCGGGCTGCAGGTGGATGGCCAGCCCATCGGCGCGCGAGATGACGGCCGCCGTTCCCGGCCGGACCAGCTCGGCGGGCAACAACACCGACAAGTTCTCCTCGACGGCACTGGCCGACGGGCAATTGCTGTCAGATGCCACATGGGGCTGCAGCGCCAGCAACAGAGCGACGATCGAAGCAGGCGTCATCAGGGCCGGCCGTCTCTACGGGCCTACCTTGGCCATGTCGCGCGCCTGTGGGGCGAACGGTCCTGAAGGGAAGCGCTGCAGATACTCGATGGCGTCCGCGCGCGCCGCTGTCCCATCGCCAAGTCGCTGACGGCACCTGGCGCGACCTGCCAGTGCGCGCTCGATGGCGTCCGTGCCCCGAGCCTGCGCCAGCACCCCATCGAAATCAGCGATGGCTTCGCGAAAGCGCCCGCTGGCCGCGCGCAATTCGGCCCGCTGCAAGCGGCGCTCAAGGCCGCCTGGCACGCGGCCGAGATCCAGTTCATCGAGAGAGCGCAAGGCCTCGGGTTGTCGGTGCAGGGCAGTGAGCGCGTCGATGCGGAGCACGCTCGCCTCGACAGACAGCCGGCCTTGCGGATAGCGGGCTTGATAGGCGTCAAGGGCGGCCAAGGCAGAAGCAGCATCCTGCTTGGCGCGCAGCGCGCGTACCGCAGCGGCCAGGAGCCGCTCCTCGCACAGACTCTCCACCGGCGCAGCCGTCTTCTCGGGCGGGTGGGGCGGTGCGGGTGCAGTGGTCAGTGTCGCGGCCACAGGGGCAGGGGCAGCGGCCTCGGCCCGCGGTGCTGGCAAGGCCGGCGGAGTCGTCGATGCAGTTGCGGGCAGAGACACCCGGCCGGCCCGAACTGCAGGGATGGTCGCCGCAGACGGACTTGTGAAGGCAACGCGCGTCGGAGCAGGACGCGCGACAGGACCCGGAGAGTGGGAGGTTCGCAGGTGTGCGGAGGCTGCCAACGGCGGCAAGCTGGTCGCGGGCTTTGCGGGCGCGGGCGGCTCAACACTCGGAGCAGCGATTTCCTGCGGAACGGCTGGCTCAGAGGGCATTGTTCGATCGCTCTCGACGGAGATCGGCCTTTCCGGCGTGGCCCTGGAGCGACGTGCACGAGGGTTGTCAGGGGCGGCGGCTGGTTGTACCTGCGGGCCTGGCGAAGAATCGTGCTTGAGCACGAAGTGATCGATGGCGATGCCAAATGCGGTTCCCCAGAGCAGCAATGAGCCTGCAACCACGACTGGACGCAGCCAGCGCGCGCGCCGGAACGCAGGGCTGTACATGCGTGCGCGCAACCGGCGCTTCACCCGGTCGTGGGCAGGGGCCGGCAATGGCTGGAGCCGCCGGTTGCTTTCCAGAAGGGCATCGGCCAAGGCCAGGCCTTGATCACGCCGGATGACTTCGGGCGCGGGTTTGGTTTCGCTCATGGCTGTTCCTCTTCGGTAAGCAGATCGGCCAGCTTGGCGCGCGCGCGGTGCAGGCGTACCCAAACTGCATTGGTTTCGATGCCAAGCAGCGCGGCGATGTCTTCGCCAGTGGATTCTTCGAGTGCGGATAGGATCAAAACGGTCCGGTACTTTTCCGGCAGGCGATCCATGGCGGCGTAGAGACGCAAGCTTTCCTCGCGCCGTTCAATTTCCTCGACTGGCGTGGGGCCGGCGGACCTGGATTCCGCCAGCGCTTGTCCGTGCAGGCCCCACAGCCAGCGGCGGAGAACATCGTTGCGGCGCCGCCAGCGCACCACCTGGGCTGTGATACGAAACAGCCAAGTCGTGATGCGGGCCTCGTTGCGGAATTCGTGGTGCCGGCGCAGCACGACCAGAAAGACATCGTGCAAGAGATCCTCAGCGTCGAAGCGTGGGCCGGCCAGCCGGCGAGCCCAGCGTTCGACCTGCGGGGCGTAGCGATCGTAGATCTCGGCCAGGGAATCTGCCGAGCCGATCCCGACCGAATCCAAGGATTCCCTCGGGGGTGAGGCAGATGGCGGCGGCTTGCGCATGAGTGAAGCCAATGGCGGTTGGTAGCGCGAGGTCCCCCAACCTTACAGAAGATCGAAAATCACGCCAGCAGGGAGAGTCCGCCCCGAAGCCCCTTCGGGGTGCGCGGCCCGCGACACGCCGAGCGCTCACGCCCTCGCCCCGCGCCTTCCGCCTTCCGCGTACCTCGCACGAACTCGCTCACGCCCTCGCCCCTCGCGACCCGCCAGCCGCGGGCCGGCCCTTCGGGCGGCCCGCAATTACCCGACAGACTCT
>PLNW01000035.1 GCA_003142855.1 Myxococcales bacterium | reverse complement strand
CAGCTGTGAGCGAGGACCTTCCGCACAATCGTGTACGCATTTGCGGCACGCCTAATATCATTGAACTTTTTGCAGCCAGCTGCCCACGGCGCTGTCGGCTGCCGTGATGACAATGCGCGCGATCAGTGGGGTTCGGTCTGATGAAGCCGCCTCGTTCCGAGACCTGTGTCGGTACATCAGAACGCGCCGTGCCAACTCAACTGGCACAGAGCAGATTCAGGCAGACACCGCCCATTGCCGCAAAATGTCCAACCCGCTAGCAGGCTCATCATTGCTGCGACGAGTAGCCGAATCCCCATTTCCTCGCCATTTCCTCCGACCCAGGAAATCTTCAATGATATTAGGGGCGTCGCAATTGCGTACACGATTGTGCGGAAGGTCCTCGCTCACAGCTGGGCTGGTGGAGGCAGCGGCATAGGCGGCGCCTCCCCTGACATGACCATCACCACAACCGGCGCGGTCGAGCGCTCCTCGCGCCGCACGCGTGTGGCGGTCACGGCGTAGACAACAACCGCAACATGCAAAGACAGCGACAACGCCAGCGCCTTACGCCACCGTCCCGCGTCTCGGTTTCTCGCAGCGATTGTGTCGAACGCCATCGGTCCGGCCTGAGTTCTAGTCACTCATCGCGCCCGAGAGGGTCACCGCATTCTCAGTTCCTGCAACAAAGGATGCCGCCCAGGGACGGGCCTGTCTTGGTGACCACGCTGGCCTCGTCCAAATTGTCGTCCACGGTCCCGCACTGCCACACGCCCGCGGCAAGGCAGTCGGCGAAACCCATGCGGCGCGTGAGCGGAGGACACCAATCCGACTCTGGCTGTCCGATGGAGCCACAGCCATGGAGATCGTTTGTCGCCGACGGATCGTCGTAGCACACGCCCTGCGCCGACGCCCCGGTCATGACGGCAAAGAAGGCTTGGTCGCCGGGCCAGCCCACGCTCTCGCAGCCCGTGGGCGAGCTCCTGGCCACGTCCGGGCCGTCAACACAGGCGTGCCAGCCGTCGGCGCATAGATCCGCAGCCGAGCAATCATCTCCATTGGGATTGCCGCTGTCGTTGCCTGACAGGCGGTTGCACAGAGGCTGGCGCGCGGAAAGGGTGAGCAACCCGGACGACGTCCAGCCCCCTGCACAGCCGGCGATGTTGGGCCAATTGGCCATGTCGTGGAAGCCCTCGCGTGTCCCGTCCGAACATCCGACGGTATTGGGGTCGCCAATCGCCGGCGCCAGGTCCGCGGTTTCTCCCTTGGCACCCGCATCGGTGGACACATCGCCCCTCGCATCGATGACTTTGCCTTCATCGTCCCCGCCGGAATCCCAAGGACCCAGGCCGGTAAAGTCAAGCGCCGCGGCGTCGGTGGCGAGACCTGCCGAGTAGACGCGGCAGCCGAGCGTGGCCAGGGCCAGCGCCAGTACGAGTGGGGTTCTCGCAATGCTCACCCCGGAAAGATTACATCTGCTACGCCGCTGCCACCACAGGGATGGTGCGAAGGACCGGGGATTGGCCCGTGTCAGCGTGCGGCCAGCGCCGCGCCCTTGCCGGGAACTGCCGGAGTCGCCGTTGCGGACGGTGTAGCGGTCCACCGAATTTCGCGTGCAGCGATGCTAGCTGCCATTCCAGCGGGCGGAAATCCCGCCGGTGGAACTTGCCCAGTTGCCACCGTAGTCATATCCGGCGACGGGAAGGGAGACCAACCCGTCGGAAGCCCGGAAGTAGAAGTCTCTGTCGGCTGGGCGAGAGCCTGGTCGGATCCACCAAAGGAGGCAAGCAACTCGACAGGTTGTAGCAAAGGCGAACTGATAGCCCCGAAAAGGTGGACCCACCGGAAGTGGATGGTGGGAGAATCGAGAGTGCCGAAATCGTGCGAAATGGTCGAAGGCCAGTGCCGTCGGCGAAGGAACTGGGCATACGCAGCCGACGGACTCTCCGGGGTCGTGGAAGACGACATGTCGAGAAGGAATGAGCAGCGAAAGCACGGAACCACTCGTGGGTCGCCTAGGCGCTCCCGCACAGCGAAGGCGTCGAGTATAACCGGCAATGCCGGGAAATCCCGACGTGCCTGCGAGTGGGACGGATGGGGCCGGTTAAGCGTTGATGGACCGGGACACTATAACCCGGACCGGAGCGAGGGCCCCTGGGGTAGAGCGGCGAAGGCTGCTCGAATGGCGGTGTCCAACCGAGCCACCTGCCCGACATTGAGCGGGATACCAGGTTTGACCACGGAGGACACGAACGACGAATGCAAACCAGCCGGAGCAACGGGTATGCCGGGAGCAGGCTTAACCGCAGTAACGGATTGGGAAGGCATCGCCGGAAAGGCCAGCCTTGGAGCCGGACTGGGGAAAACCCGCCGTCCGGAATCTTAGGGGGGATGGAGGAAACGTCGGCATCATTCGAAGCCCGCTACGCGCCTCCATCCTACCCGACCACGTCCTTTCCTGCAGTTTCCCGCCAGCGTGGCACGTCGATTCTGCCACGAGATCACGGCGTTGCAGCGGCTGACCGGGACGCGTGCTTCCACTCCCTCGCCCCGCTATCCTTCGACAAGAGCTGCCCCCATGCTCTGCCCTCCCACCATGCCTACCTCCCCATTCTCCGTCCCGTTGCCCAAGTCTTGGCCTAAGCACGCCAAGGCTGCCACGCTCCACATCATTTCCCTCACCCACTTCGTGCTCACCCATGTGCGCGGTTTTGCCGTCAACAGCCCCATCCATCGCGTCCGCCTCGCCGCCGAGCGGGATCGCCTCGATTCCGAGGTCGCCTTGCTTCGCGAGGAGATTCGCATCAAGGATGCCCGCATGGCCGCTTTGGCGCCGCACCGACGCCCCCACTACTCGCCCACTGAACGCATGGCCATCCTGGAGCTGATGGCCGCCCGTGGTTGGTCGAAGGCCGAGGCCGGCCGCCGCTTTCTCGTCACCGACGACACCGTCGCCAGCTGGAGCGGCCGGATTGAGGAGGACGAGCCCGGCGCGCTCGTGAACGCCACCGTCCCGGTCAACAAGTTCCCCGACTTCGTCGCCGCCATGGTCGCGAAGCTCAAGACGCTCTTCCCCATGATGGGCCGCCGGCGTATCGCTGGATTTCTCGCACGCGCCGGCCTTCATATCGCCTCGTCCACCGTCAGGCGCATGCTGAACCGCAAGCCCGCAGTCGAGCCGCCAGCACCCCCGGCGTCCGCCGAGAATCCCGACCAACCTCCCTCTTCGGCCAAGCCGCGCACCGTGATCGCGAACTACCCAAACCACGTTTGGGGCCTCGACACCACCGCTGTCCCGACCAGCGCCGGATT
>PLNW01000091.1 GCA_003142855.1 Myxococcales bacterium | reverse complement strand
GGGAGGCCACAGAGTCGGAGAAAACGAAGTGACTCTTCACGCCTTGCGAAGATTCTCGGCAGCGCCACGGTAGCTGCAAGAGGTCGTGGCCGTGGCCGTGGCCGGAGTGATCCCTTTGGTTGCGGCCGTCAGGCTGCTCTGTGATCTCTGTGGTGAAAGAGCTAACCTCACGTCTGTGAAGATCGCACTCGGGCAAATCAACCCCACGGTGGGGGACTTCGACGGCAACCTGCGCCTGGCCGAGGAGGCGCTGGCGGCGGCCGAGGCAGCGGGAGCCGATCTCCTGGTGCTTCCCGAGCTGGCGCTCTCGGGCTATCCGCCGCGCGACCTGCTGGAGCGAGACGCCTTCGTGCAGGCGGGCGTGCGCAGCCTGGATCGACTGGTGGCGCGGGTCGGGTGCGGGTCGGCCGGCCGCTCGACCGCGGTGATCGTCGGTTTTCCGGAGCTGCTGCCCGAATCGCCGGTGGGTCGCCGGATCGCCAACTCCGCGGCGCTCATCCACCAGGGCCGCATCGTCTCGGTCCAGCGCAAGTCGTTGCTGCCGACCTACGACGTGTTCGATGAATGGCGCTATTTCGAGCCGGCCCAGTCTGTGTCGCCGGTCGATTTTGCGGGCCGTCGCCTGGGCATCTCGATCTGCGAGGACATGTGGAACGATGGTGATTTTTGGCCCCGGCGCCTGTATCGCGAGGATCCCATCGAGAAGCTGGTGGCCGCGGGCGCGGATCTGCTCATCAACATCGCGGCCTCGCCCTTCACCCTGGACAAGCGCCACCTACGCCCGCGCATGTTGGCCAATGTGGCCCGGCATTGGGCGCGGCCGCTGGTGTTCGTCAATCAGGTCGGCGGACAGGATGACCTGCTCTTCGACGGATCCAGCCTGGCGCTGGATGCGCACGGCGAGGTGCTCGCGCGTGCGGCCGAGCACGCGACCGATCTGGTTGTGGTCGATGTGGACACCGGGCGCGGCACGGTGAGGCCGTTGCTGGAATCCGATGCCCGCTCGGCGCTGGATGCCCTGGTGCTGGGGACGCGCGACTACGCCCGACGCTGCCACTTTTCGGGCGCGCTGGTTGGGCTTTCGGGTGGCATCGACTCGGCGGTAGTGGCCTGTCTGGCCGCGCGGGCTCTGGGGCCGGTCCATGTGCTGGGCGTGTCCATGCCGTCGCGCTTCTCGTCGGATCACTCGCGCAGCGACGCTGCGGCGCTGGCCGCGGCGCTGGGCATCCAATTCCGCACCATCTCTATCGAGCCCATGTTCGCTGCCTATCTCGAAGCCCTGGCACCGGCCTTTGCAGGCCGGCCGTCCGACGTCACCGAGGAGAATCTGCAGGCGCGCATTCGCGGCGGCATCCTCATGGCTCTTTCGAACAAACTGGGCGCTCTGCTGCTTTCGACCGGGAACAAGAGCGAGATCGCCACCGGCTACTGCACCCTCTACGGCGACACCTGCGGTGGCCTGGCTGTGTTGTCTGATGTGCCCAAGACCCTGGTGTACAAGATCGCCGGTGAGATCAATGCCGAGCGCGCGGTCATCCCGCAATCGACCTTGAGCAAGCCGCCCTCGGCCGAGCTGCGGCCTGACCAGAAGGACCAGGACAGCTTGCCGCCCTACGATGTGCTGGATGCGATCCTGGAAGCCCATGTGGAGCGCGGTCTGGACAGCGAAGCCCTGCGCGCGGCTGGCTTCGATCCCGCGGTGGTGGCCGATGTCATGCGCCTGATGCGCCAGTCGGAGTACAAACGGCGCCAGCTTCCGCCGGGGCTCAAGATCACGGGCAAGGCCTTTGGCACCGGCCGCCGCTACCCCATCGCGCAGGCGTTTCGGGGTTAGGGGTTATACTTTCCAGATGGCCAAGTTCCGCGGCACGATCAGGCACAACGCCCTCGAGGGCGGGCATTTTCAGTTGCTGGCCGACGACGGCACGAGCTACGAGGTGGAGGGGAACGATCCGCTCCTGCGCCGTGATGGGGCGCGGGTGGAGATCGACGGGGCCATCGACCGGACGGCTCTGTCCCTAACCATGACCGGCCCGCGGCTCAAGGTGAAATCGGTCAAGAGCGCTTGACCCGACTCGCGAGTACCGATGCCTACTCCTGCGGCTGCTGGGGCGCGGGCTGAGCGTTCTGCGTCTCGTGATTCAACTCTTGCATGGCGGCGTTCTCCTCGGGCGACGGGCCCATCGGCGGGGGAGGCTGGGTGGAAGCGCAGCCCAGAAACGACGCGAGGGAGACAACGGCAAACAAGGACATGGTTAGTTTCACGGCAAGTACCTCTCTTGCTGGCTGTCAGCCCGCCAGACTAGCCACAGTTTACATCAAGGCAGGCCCGCAGGCAGCAACCTCGGCGCTACGTAGCGCTACGCCTTGTGGCGGCGAAGCTCGCGGTCTAGCTCAACGAATTGCTCGTCCAGGTGCCAGGGCCGCTCGGCATACACGTCGTCGAACATCGTCGCGGGCGGCGACTTGGCGGGCAGGCTCTCCACCTCGGCCACCAGCGCCGCGAATTCTTGCTCGCACTTCTGCACGAACGCCCGCTCCTCGTCGGCATTCCACAGACCCTTGCCTTCAAGGTAGGAACGGAAGCGCCGGATGGGATCGCGGCATTCCCACTCGCGTGGCTCGGCGGGATCGCGGTAGACCGTGGGATCGTCCGACGAGGTGTGGGCGCCCCGGCGGTAGGTGAGCGCCTCGATGAGCGTGGGCCCCTCGCCCCGGCGCGCGCGCGCCGCGGCCTCGGCCGTGACGTGGGCTAAAGCCAGCACATCGTTGCCGTCGACCAGCACCGCTGGCATGCCATAGGCGACCGCCTTCTGTGCCAAGGTGGGCGTGATGGTCTGGGCCGAGCGTGGGGTCGAGATGGCCCAGCCGTTGTTGCGGCAGAAAAACACACAGGGAGCCTTGCGCACGGCCGCCATGTTGCACGAGACGTGGAAGTCGCCCGTCGAGGTGGCGCCGTCGCCAAAGTACACCAGGCTGACATCGTCGCGGCCGCTCAACTTGGCTGCCATGGCCATGCCCACCGCGTGCGGGATCTGTGTGCCCACCACCGAGCTGACCGAGACGAAGTTGAGCGCGCGCGCGGTGTGGTGCACGGGCAGCTGCCGGCCCTTCACCGGATCTTCGGCGTTGCAGTAGAGCTGGCACAGCAGGGTGCGCAGCGGGTAGCCGCGAAAGAGCGCGGCGCCAGCCTCGCGGTAGCAGGAAAAGATCCAGTCGCTGGGACGCAGCGCCCAGACTGGGCCCACCAGCGTGGCCTCTTCGCCCCAGGCGGTCAGGTAGAAGCCGATGCGGCCCTGGCGCTGGAAGCGCAGCAGTTTCTCGTCGAGCAGGCTGTTCTGCACCATGGTTTGCAGGATATGGCGCAGCTCGGGGGCCGGGATGGCAGGCTCCCGCTCGGGATGCACCACGCGACCCGCATCGTCGAGAACCCGGACAAGTTCGAACTTCACCAGTCGTGCTTAGCGGCGGCGGCCAGGGTTGTCAAGACAGAGGCCGGGCAGGATACTGCGGGCAGGGACGCGCACCCATGGAACTTCATCTGAGAGACGTCGTCAGCTACACCGGGGCGGACTACCTGGTCGAGGGGCTTATCAGCTACCGCCTGGGAAAGCGCAAGCGCGTGCTGGCGCGCCTGGTCGACGGCGAGCGCGTGCTGTGGATGGATCCGCTGCCGGACGAGATCGACGAGCGCGTGCTGTTTCTCGAGGAGGTGCACGATCTCGACATGACCGCACCGCCGCCGGCCAACATCTTGTTCAAGGGCCGAACCTACCTGCGCGTGTTCGCAGGTCAGGCCGAGGCGGTGACCAGCGGACGGACGCCAGGGCGCGCGTCGGCGACTTGCGAGGTGTGGCGCTATCGCGCAGCGGGCGATACCTTCATCCAAATCGAGGCGTGGCCCGACGGCTTGGTCGTTTTGGCTGGCCCCTCGGCCCACCAGGGCATGCTACAAATACTCCCCGCAAAGTAAGAGAGGAGACCGCGATGTACAAGCTCGTGTTGCTTCGCCACGGCGAGAGCACTTGGAACCAAGAGAACCGATTCACCGGCTGGACTGACGTGGACTTGTCCGAGAAGGGCCGGCAGGAGGCCAAGACCGGCGCCCAGGCGCTGAAGGACGGGGGCTACGTCTTCGACGTGGCGTACACCTCGGTGCTCAAGCGCGCCATCCGCACCTTGGGGTGCGTGCTCGACACGCTGGACTTGATGTGGATTCCCGTGCACCGGTCATGGCGACTCAACGAGCGACACTACGGGGCTTTGCAGGGCCTGAACAAGTCGGAGACCGCGGCCAAGTACGGCGAGGCGCAGGTCAAGATCTGGCGGCGCAGCTATGACATCCCGCCGCCGCCCCTGGAAAAGACCGATCCGCGCTTCCCGGGCAACGATCCGCAAGGGCGCTACAAGGATCTCAAGCCCGCCGAATTGCCCCAGACTGAGTGCCTGAAGGACACCGTGGCGCGCTTCCTGCCGCTGTGGCACGAGACCATCGCGCCCATGGTGAAGTCGGGCCAGAAGGTGATCATCGCGGCCCACGGCAACAGCCTGCGCGCCCTGGTCAAGTACCTGGACAAAATCCCGGAGAGTGAGATCGTCGAGCTGAACATCCCAACCGGCATCCCGCTGGTGTATGAACTCGACGCCAACCTCAAACCGATCAAGCACTACTACCTCGGGGATCAGGCAGCCATCGCGGCAGCGATGAAGGCCGTGGCCAACCAGGGTAAAGCGAAATAGTGGACGCAGTTGGGGAGGGGACAGATTGCGACACGGCGAAGGCAGCCGAGAACACAGAGGGGAGAGGGGAGAGCACAGAGCCGGAGGAGACCAGTCATGTTCTGGCGCTCCGAAAGAATCTTCGCGGCTTGCGAAGGTACGCGACGTTAGTAGTACAGAGCCGGAGGGGACCAGTCATGTTCTGGCGCTCCGAAAGAATCTCCGCGGTCCAAGAACGGCGCTACGGTGGAAGTGCGGATGGCATGGGCGCCAACTCCGGCTCCGGGCTCTGTGTCCTCCCCTCTCCCCTCTGTGTTCTCGGCTGAGGGCGGCTGATGCTCTATCTCCGCAGTCGGCGTTCGAGCAGCTTGTAAGCCTCGGTCAGCTTCTGCGTGAGCTCAGTGGCGGTCTTCTGCTTCTCGGGCGATTCGGAATGATGGTCGGGGTGGTACTTGCGCATGAGCGCACGATACGACTTGCGCACGGTTTCGAAGTTCGAGCCCACCGGCACTTCCAAGGCGGCGTACGCGCGGCGCATGTCATCCTCGGGCGAAGGCTTGCGCGGCAGCGGCCCCGACGAGGGACGCGCTGCCCTGGGCCGCGATCCGCTGCTGGCTGGAGACGGGCGCGGGGCGTTGGCTTTGGCCTGGGCCGCGGCGCGCGCCCGGTAGCGGCGTTCCAGCTCGGCTTCCAGTTGTTCGTCGGTCAACTGGTCGAGCCCGTAGCGACGATAGAGATCCTCGTCGGGATCGCGCGGCGACTCCCAGGTTGACGCCTTGTCGAGCAACGAATTCAACTCGGCCCGAGCCATGTCGAAAAGCCGCTTGCTGATAGTCATGGCGTTCGCTGTCAGTCTACACCGGAGCCGTCGTCACTTGTTGTACGGCTCGCCACGCAGGGCTGAGAGAGCCCGGTAGATCTGCTCGCACAGGATCACGCGGGCCAGGCGGTGGGGCAGGGTGAGAGGCGAGAGCGACAGGCGCCTTTGCGCGGCCTTGACCATGGTCGGCGTCAGGCCTTCGGCCCCGCCGATGAGAAAAACCACGGCGCGCGTACCCTGCACCATACGATGCTCGATGAACTTGATGAACTCGGCGGTGGTCCAGCAATCGCCGCCCGGTTCCAGCGCGACGACCTCGGCGCCCACCGGCAGGTTGCGCAGCAGGTCCGGGTCGCTCTCCACTTCCTCAATCACCACCGGCAGGTGGCGTCGCGCGCGCTCCACATACTCCTGGCACACCGACTCCAGCCGGCGATCGCGCATCTTGCCGACGGCGCGGACCAGAACCTTCACGATCCGACTGCGCCGTCGCTGGCAATCACCATGGCCTCGGGCGGAACCTGCAGTTTCACCCGGGGCGCATCGATCCACAGGCTTTCGATGTCGAATATCTCCCGCACCGGGTGATAGAACACGTGTAGCACCACGTCGCCGAAGTCGAGCAAGGCCCAGCGCCCGTTGCGCGTGCCCTCGCGGCCAAGCAGGCGTCGGCCCCGTTCACGCATGGCCTGGCTCACGTGGTCCGCGATGGCCTCCACCTGCCGATCGCTGCGGCCGCTCACGATGGCGATGTAGTCGGCGTAGCTGGCCCGGCCCGACACGTCGATGAGCACGGGCAGCAGCGCTTTCTTGGCCAGCGCCGCGTCGATGGCGGCACGGGCCGCAGCCAGTGCCTCGCGCTGTTCCTGGGGACTGCTAGAAACCGGCTTCGTCAGTTCCGCGTGGCGCGCGCGTGCAGGAACGACGCCTCTGCCCGCTGCCGCCTTGGGCCCGGCGCGACGACCAGGCTTGCCTGAGGTCTTGGGTGCTTTGCGCTTTGGCTTGGGGGCGGGTTTCTTCTTCACTTGCCACAATCGTAGCAAAGCCAAAGGCCCTACTCAATCCAAGTCAGAAGATCCTACGCGGGAAGAAAAAAGGCTAGCCCTTCGTCGGCGGGCGTTCGCGCCAGCGGGCTTCGAAATCGTCGACGAGTCCGCCCAAGTACCCGTTGCCCAGAGCAGCCAGCCGGTCTTCCACTGCGTGGGCAGCGCGATCGAGCCAGGTCCTCTCCTCATCGCTCTCGTCGATCGGCCAACCGGCAGGCGCGACCTCGGGATGGCCGCCGGTACGCAGCCAGTGCTCGGCGTGGCGGGAGAGACTGCGCGATACCCAGCGCGGCGCTTCCGCCAGCGAGCGACCCAGAATCTGGCCCCCCTCGCGAAACGCGGCCACCAGTTTGGTCTTCGAGGTGCGGCTCACGGATCGATACACGAGCGCGCGCAGTTCGGCCGCCTGCGGCTGGCTGATGGGCCCGCCCACGTGCAGCTTGGCGCAGTAGTGGTCGATGAGCGTGGCTGCCTGGAAGGTGGTCGCCATGTCCTCTGCGCCGCGGCCGGCAGCCAGCAAGGCAAAGATCTTGCGCCAGGCCAGCTTGAGTGCGGCCAGGGTCACCGCGGCCAGCGTGATGCTCCGCCAAGCCGAGCCGGCCTTGCCCTGGGCAAGCACACCGGCCGAGGCCGCGGGCAGGTCGACCTGACGGCACGCCGCCAGCTTCATGTACAGGCCCGCCCGCATGCGCCCCGACACGATGTCATCCACGATTGGCACGGGAACCACGCCGCCCAGAGCCGAAGCAAGGAGCGCACGCCGTACGATGAGGCGGCGGTGCTGGGCCAGGTGTGAAAGCCGCGACGGATCCTGGGGCGTGACCGGCTCGATCGTCACCTCGACGGAGATCCTGTCAGAGGGTTTCTCGGCGCTCACGGGGTCTCCTGCTTGCCGGCTGCGGGCAACTTGGCGGGCCGGTGGGGCTGCTTCGACCCATCCTGGCCTGACCCCACGCCCTCGACCGAGCGCCGACCGCCGGCGCCGATTTTCGGGGATGGCGCCAATAGCGGCGCGCGGCCACCCAGGCCGCTGAGCAGGGCGCGTTCTTCCAGGATGGTCCGCTGCCGCGCGGGCAGGGTTTCTGCGGCGGGCATGATCACCGGCGCCAACACCGCGTCGACGATGGCTGCCACCGCAATTTCACCCTCGATAGGGGTTCCATCGCGCACGGCCCGGAAATGCGAGGCGAGCGAAAAGGCCTGCAGCCCGCCGCTGGCATCGAGCCGCGCGTCGCCCACCAGAGTTTGGACTTCCACCGTCTCACGCCACTTGCGCAAAGGCGTGGCCGCGGCCGACGTCGGGCGTGGATCCGCGGCCTGGCTCAAGCGGAAGGCGCGGCTGCCGGCCGGCACGACCTCAACAAATCTGCGCACGGTGTCCCAGGCTGCCGACGGCGCGCCCACGCCTTCCTCCAGAAATCGCTGCGGCTCGGGATCCTGGGCGGGACGGCGGATGAACTTCCCGTAGCGCAAGGCCACGGCCAGCTCGCCGCCCACCCGCACCACTTCGCGGCCGCCATCCTGATCGTTGCTTTCGGCCAGGCGAAAGTTGCCGTGCTTGTCGATCCACAGGTCGGTGGTGGTGGTGATGGCGTCCTTGGCACCGGCATCAGGCCCACCGGCTGCGTTCACGCGAAAAGTCGCGGTGGCATGAAAGTGTGCGCCGGACAGACGGCGCAACGCCGAGACCAGAGCGGCTGGTTGCAAGGCCGCGTCCAATTCCTGGTCCGGTGGTTGGACCTCGTCGCGCTTGCCGCGAGCACAGCTTGACCACGCTGCCACGAGAAGCAGCGAGGTGACCGTCCGCTTGCGGGAAAAGGATCGGCGCACGAGGGCTGGCAATTTACCACTGAACCTCTCGGACGCATGATTCCCCGACACACGGTTCCGTCTGAGCAGTGGTAACGTGGGCGGGTGGACGCACTCCCCACGCTCAACTCGCCCGGCTTGCGCCTGGCCGCCACGCTCGCGGCCGCGGGCCTGGGCGCCCTGTGGGGTAGCTTCCTCAACGTGTGCATTGTGCGCATTCCACGCGGCATGTCGGTGGTCAGGCCAGCCTCGCATTGCTTCGCGTGCGGCAAGCGCGTGTGGGCCCGTGACAACATCCCCATTCTCTCGTACTTGCTGCTGCGCGGTCGCTGCCGCCACTGCGGCGCACGCTTCTCGCCCCGCTACGCGCTGGTCGAGGCGGTCGCCGCCGCGCTGGCGGCCCTGATCTTCTGGACCTTCGTGGTCGATGCGCCGGGCGAGCCACTCGGCATTCGCGCCGCCCGCTTCGCCACCTACTTCACCTTTGCGGCGGTGCTGCTGGTGCTGTCATTCATCGATCTCGACACCAAGCGCCTGCCTGACATCATCACGCTTCCTGCCATCGCAGTCTTCTTTCTGGCCGGGTTCGCGGTCCACGACGTCTCCTGGTCAGAACGCGCCATCGGAGCCGCCGCTGGCTATCTCCTGGTCCGCATCGTCGCCGACGGCTACTACTACGTCACCGGCCGCGAGGGTCTGGGCCTGGGCGACGGCAAGCTCTTGGCTATCATGGGCGCCCTGTTCGGCTGGAAAGCCATTCCCGCCATCGTGTTGCTGGCCTCGCTTGCGGGCATCCTGGTGAGCGTGCCGGTCCTGGTCCTGCGTCGACGTCGCGAGGCCGCGGCTGTGCCAGCAGTTTCTCCGCCGCCTGTTGCGCCGGCGTCCATTCGCAAGGCGGAGGTCCCGTTTGGTCCATTCCTGGCGGCCAGCGCCCTGGCCTACCTCTTCTTGGGAAAGCTGGCGTGGGCAGCGCTGATGCGCATGCTGACTGGCGAGTAGCCTGGCGCCGTCTCAGAACGCGACGAAGGGTCCGGCATGGCCTGTGGTCACTTCGCCTTCGATGGGAGTGAACACGTTCCTGCCAAAGAAGAAGGGCAGGCCCCAGTCGAAGTAGCTGGACGGAAAACCCGTTCCCGAGCTTGGGGCGCCACTGGGCCCAGCCAGATCGTCAAAAGCGAAGTTGTACTGGGACAGGTTCAGGGCGTTGGCGACGCCGAAGTTCACGTTCAGGCCACCCTGGCCGGTGTAGTCGAGAATCCTGGCCGTCAGGTTTTGTGTGGAGGTGGGACAGTAGAAGGCCGAGACTTCGGGGTACTTCGCGCTGAAGCAGGTTGGGATGTGCGTGGTGCCGCTGTCCAGGAAGTAGGTCGCATTCGAGCCACTGTCGATGAAGGCAGTGACTGCGTTGCCGTTGGTGGGGTACTTGGTGGTAAACATGGCGCCGAGATCGATGGGGATCACCGTCGCCTGCCCAAGGCCATTGTTGTCGCGCGTGCCAATGCCGAAGACCAGGGATCCCAGCACGCTGGGCGCCCCTTCCTCGGGAATGGCGGGCAGCTCGATAATCGTGCCGTTGTTGTCCTGGCTGAAGAAGGCGACGGGATTGGACAGTTGCTGGGCCAGCGACACGGCCGTGGGCTGGCAGCCATCCGTCGCTGCTGATGAACACGCGTAGTAGATCCCGGGATTTTCAGATCCGCGGCCAACGGCCGCGGAGCAAGGCGGCCCACAATCCTGCAGGGACGTTCTCACCCCAAGAATGCCATTCGCGCCGAGGTCGTTCGGGTCGCCGTAATCTGTGCCGGTACAACTGGTCGGCATGGGATAGGTTGACTCCTCGACGACCTCGATGGCGAGGTTCTTTGCTTGCTCGTTGGCGATGCTGAAATCGGCACTGCGCAGCGGGCCCCAAAGCGAGCCACTGATGAGCTGGGTGCACTCGGCCAGCGTCGCTCCTTTGTCGTCCGTCAGCGCTGGCAGCGACAGGGTCAGCACGGACCCGAGCAGGAGCAGGCCTGAAGAGCCGGTATCGACGAGGACATGGTCGATGGCTTGGCACTCGCTGGTGCTGCCAGGAACGCACACAGTGACCGTGGCAAACAGGCCATTGAGGTAGCCGATGCCGGGCAGCCCGTAGTCGACGGAGACTTCGGCCACGTTGTCAGCGGGCAGGGCAATGACGTTGGGGCTGAGGCCGGTACCGCTGCTGCCGCATGCCACGCCCACAAGGACGGCATAGGTGCAGGCCACCCCAGCTTTTCGCATGCGAGAGGGGCGCACTAGCGGATCTCGTCGGTGGAAAGTCCCTGCGGCACGCGATCCACCAGATAGGCCCGGCCGTAGAAGGCGCGCTGGTGGCCACTCATGTGGACGACCAGTCCGGGAAGTTCGATGTTGACGGGGCCGCGGGCCACGCGGCCCTTGGCAGCCTGCAGGTACGTCTCGTAGTACGCGCCGAGGAGCTGGCGCAGGTCAGGACGAAATGGACCTTGCCAGGAAACCGCGAAGACCTTGCCATCGTTGCCGAGATACTCGCGTACTTTGGTGCCGGTCGGCGCCTGAAGCTCGTGCATGACGTGGGTGGCGGCCCGTTGGATGCGCGCACTGGCCAGCAGGTGAGTTTGGCCCGTGCCGATGGATGAGGCATCGCCGCCCAAGGCCGCCGATGCAGGCGACGAGCCGAACAGCAGGGCCAAGAACGCACAAGGCAATAACATGTTGCGGAACAGCGTTGAAGCGAGAGGGATGGTCTGCATGAGGGTTGCCTCCCCAATTAGATTCTGGCACCTGTCAAAGCTTACAACGCTTTGGACGGAAGCGTAGTCGTGGGTTGCAATTCGGCCGTGATGGTCTGCAGGCAGCCTTCCAGATTGGCGCGAATTTCGGCCAAGCGCGCCGGGCTGTCGGCTTCGCAGCGAAGCACCAGCACCGGGCCCGTGTTGGAGGCGCGCACCAGACCCCAGCCGCCCGGGAAGCTGACGCGCGCGCCGTCCACATCGACCACCTTGTGGTCGCGGCGGTAGTGCGCCAGCGCCCGGCGCACCACCTCGAACTTGATGTCGTCGGCGCAGGGCACGCGAATTTCAGGCGTGTTGTGCATCACGGGCAGCGCGTCCACCAGCGCGGAAAGCGGACGCTCGCTGCGTGTCAGCAATTCGACCAGGCGCGCCGACGCGTACACGGCGTCGTCGAAGCCGTAGTAGCGATCGGCGAAGAACATGTGCCCCGACATCTCGCCCGCCAGCGCAGCCTTCTCTTCGCGCATCTTGGTCTTGATGAGCGAGTGGCCCACCTTCCACATGATGGCGCGGCCCCCCAGCCGGGCGATTTCGTCGTACATGGCCTGGCTGCACTTGACCTCGCTGACAAAGGTGGCGCCCGGTCGCTCGCGCAAAATGTCGCGCGCAAACAGCATCACGAGCTGGTCGCCCCACACGATGCGGCCCGCTGGATCCACGACGCCCAGTCGATCCGCATCGCCGTCGAGCGCAATGCCCAGCTCAGCGCCACCCTTTTGCACATGGCTGATGAGGTCGGTGAGATTGGCCGGCACCGTCGGATCGGGATGATGATTGGGGAAGCGGCCGTCGGGGTCGCAGTACAGCGGCTCGACCTCGAGGCCCATTCGGCGCAGCACCGACACGCAGGTCAGGCCGCCGGTGCCATTGCCGCCGTCGACCACAACCTTGAAGCGACGGGCGCCCAAGCGCATGCCGTCTGCCACCTCGGCGATGTACGGTGTTAGCACATCCACCTCGGCTGCCCTGCCACCCGGAACAGGTTGGGGCCGGGCACCGGCGCGGTGGCGTAGGATGCGCTCACGCAAGACCTGGATCTCGGCGCCGAAGATGGTGCTGGGGCCGCGCATGATCTTGAAGCCATTGTCTTGCTCGGGGTTGTGGCTGGCCGTGATCATCACGCCACCGTCAGCTTTGTAGTGAAACACCGAGAAATACATCCCCGGCGTGTGCAGCACCCCCAGATCCGACACGGCAAGGCCAGCATTCACCAGGCGCGCCTTCATGACCGCGTGGATGCGCGGCGAGGAGAGCCGGCAATCGCGGCCCAGCGTCAGGTGACGCGCGCCCGCCTCGCGCAGATGCTCGGCGATGGCGTCGGCCAGCTCAGCCACGAAGGAATCGGGGAAATCCTGGTCCGCGACGCCGCGGATGTCGTACTCGCGAAAGACTCTTGGGTTCATTATTGCTTCTGATGTTCAGGGCTCGCTACAGCAACTCTTTTCTTCCCTGCGCGGAAAGCTCATCTACCACGCTGCGCACTTCCTGCGCTCGATGTTTGGGCACCACCAGCACGGCATCGCGGGTGGCCACCACCACGATCCCCTCGACGCCCACCACGCCCACCAGTGGCGCGCCCGGCTCGGCCATCACCACGCTGCCCTTGCTGGCCTTTACGATGGCGTCGCCCGAGATGACGTTTCCGTCGACGTCACAAGGCCGAATCTCCGTCAGGGCAGCCCAACTGCCGACATCACTCCAACCGAAGTCGCCCGGCACTACGCGAATGCCTTGCGCTTTCTCCATGATGCCGTAGTCGATGGAGATGGCGGGCACACGCGGGTAGCGCTGCTCGGCCAGTGTGATGGGATCGGGCGAGGCGCAAAGCTCGTCGAGCAAAGCGGACAATTCGGGCAGATGCTGGCGGGCTTCGGCCAGCAGGCGGCCGGCAGAGAAGAAGAACATGCCCGAGTTCCAAAGGTAGTCGCCCGAAGCCAGATAGGCGCGTGCGGTCAGCAGGTCGGGCTTCTCCACGAAGCGGGCCACGTGGCACACGTCGGCACTGCCTGCAACCTTGGCCCCGGTCTGCAAGTAGCCGTAGCCGGTTTCCGGATGGGTCGGCTTGATGCCAATGGTGACGATGGCCTGGCTGGCCTGCGCCAGCGCGGTTCGCAGCACAGCCGCGTACCGCGACTCATCTCTGATGAACGCATCAGAGGGCACCACAGCCAGCAGGGCATCCTGGCCTGCCCGTCGCGCGATGTGGGCAGCCGCCAGGCCCACTGCCGGAGCCGTGTTGCGTGGCGCGGGCTCGACCACCAGGCTGGCGCCTGGAAGGCCGGGCAGGGCTTCGCGGATGGCCTGGGCCTGATCCGCGGCAGTCACGATCAGGGTGCGCTCCGGGCCCAGCAAAGCACTCAGTCGGCGAAATGTGGCGGCCAGGAGCGATTCGCTGGCGCCCAGGCTGAGCAACTGCTTGGGCCGGCTGCGCCGACTGGCCGGCCACAGACGCGTGCCTCCGCCGCCTGCCAGAATTACGGCAAATTGTTCAGGCTTTCCCATCGGCGGACTTTACTCCAAGATGGTGGGCTCATGCTGCTGGCGTTCGTCCTGATCGTGATTGGCCTCGCCACCACCATCTACGGTGTGCGCCTGGTCAACGAGCGCCATCGGCCCATCGATCTAGCCGGCGCATTGCTGGCGGCCTCGGGCCTGGCCACGGCGCTGGCTGGCGTGGGACGCTTGCTGTCTGACAAGTTCTTCTGACCGGCATCTCTTGGACCGTGGATTTAAGGTTACCTATTCCTCACAGAGACACAGAGGCCGCAGAGGCGGAGGAGAGAGCGACGGGTTGGATACAGCGCAGTCCAAATCCTTTCTTCTCATCCGATCTCTGTGCTCTCTGTGCCTCTGTGGGGACGAGGTAGCCAGCGCCGTAGTGGATCGCGCTCTACGAGCTCCTGGTTAGTACCGACTCCGGATCCGGTTCCGGCGCCGGTCCCGGCCTTCCGGCCCCGGCCTCGTACTAGCCGCTCGATGCAGCGGGCTTCTGGCCGACAAACAGCCCTGCCTCGATGCTCACGCTGAACGATTGGCTGGAAAAATAGGTGTCGATGGCTTGCTTGACCGCCAGGAAGGTGTCTTGCACCTCGGCTCCCGAGCCCGCGATCTTTTTCCAACGTGCCAGCGGCCCGAATTCAACCACCGGCGCGTAGAAGAATTCGCGCGCGCTGCGAAACACCAGCTCCCAGTGATCGCGCTGCACAGTGACCGGGGTGAGGCCCACTTGTTCCATCTGGTGGATCACCGCGCCCGCTTCGGGGAAAGAGGCGGCATATCCGCGCAGACTGGCCAGCGCGTCGTCGCGCCCCAGGCGCACCAGCACATCCCGGAACACGTCGAGCAACTCGACCCAGGTCCCGTGCAGAGGCGAGGCCACGCGCACCTCGGCCCCGGGCCGGGCCACACGCACCAGATCGGCGAGAAATTCGTCAGGCCGGGCCAGATCCGCCAAGCCCACGTTGGCCAGCACCAGATCGAAGGCGTCGTCGCCGAAGGGCAGGCGCGCGTCCAGGCTTTGCAGTCGGAAGAAGACCCGCCGCCCGACCTGCTCAGCCGCCACGTTGGCGCGGGCCCGGTCGAGCAAGCCCTGCGCGGTTTCCAGGTTGATGATCCGGCTGGCCGGATCCAATCGGTGCAGGAGGTCGGCGGTCGCCTGGCCCAGACCACAGCGTATCTGAAGCACCTGGGAGCGCGGCTTGAGGGGCACGCCGTCGACCAGGCGCTCGACCAGTCTTCGGCCGATGAGTGGAAAAACCTGCTCCTCGTAAAGCCGGCCGCGCTTTTCCTCGTCAGTCATCTTGCGCGCGGGCGATGTCTGCGTCGAGTCCGGAGGCTGAGACATTCTGATATCGACTCTAGCCGCAACGACGCGCGAGCGCTAGCCTGGCAGCAGATGAAGCCTCGCCTGCCATCCGCCATCTACGCCATCGGCGCCACCAGCCTGCTCAACGATGCGTCGAGCGAGATGATCTTCCCACTTCTGCCCGTGTTTCTCTCCAGCGTGCTGGGTGCGGGCGCGGCCACCCTGGGCGTGATCGAAGGCACAGCCGATGCAGCGGCCAGTCTGCTCAAGCTGGCCTCGGGCGCGCTTTCGGATCGCATGGGACGACGCAAGCCACTGGTGGTGGGAGGCTACGCGCTCGCCTCGCTGGTTCGGCCCTTGATCGCCTTTGCCCACACGGCCGGCACCGTGCTGGCGATTCGGGTGACCGACCGGGTGGGCAAAGGCTTGCGCGCAAGCCCGCGCGACGCCCTCATCGCCGACGCGGCCCCGCGCGAGCTGCACGGCCGCGCTTTTGGTGTGCATGAGGCCATGGACCACGCGGGCGCGGTGGTGGGACCGCTGCTGGCCTACCTGCTGCTGGCGGTTGGCCTGGGCCTGCGTTCGGTGTTCCTGCTGTCCGCGCTACCGGCTGCGGTGGCGTGCCTGGTGGTGGTGGTGTTCGTGCGCGAGGCGCGCTCGCGGCCCAGCCAGCCGGTCGCCGCTGTGGCCGCGCCTGCGGTTGCCATCCTGAGCCGGCCTTTTCTCGGCTATTTGCTCGCCACCATCCTCTTTGCCCTGGGAAACTCGTCGGATGCCTTCCTGCTCCTGCGCGTGCACGATGCCGGGCTGCCCGCGCAGGCCGCGCCGCTGCTCTGGGCCCTGCACCACGTGGTGAAATCCACCACCAGCGCCAAGGCAGGCGAGCTGGCGGATCGGCTGGGCCGCCGCCGCGCCCTGGCCGCGGGTTGGATCACCTATGCTGCCATCTACGCCGGCTTTGCTTTCGCGCGCTCGGGTTGGGCCATCGCCAGCCTGTTTGTGGTCTACGGCTTGCATTTCGCGCTGGTGGGCGGGGCGCAGAAAGCGCTGGTGGCGGATTTGGTTCCGGCCGAGGCGCGCGCCCGCGGCTTCGGCCTGTACCATATGTGCGTTGGGCTGGCGGCCCTGCCGGCCAGCCTGCTCTTTGGTCTGCTCTACCAGCGCCTGGGAGCGGCGACCGCTTTTCTCACCGGCGCGGGCCTGGCCCTCAGCGCGGTGGTGCTGTTGCCGCTGTCGCGCAAGGAATGACCAGCTGATCTCTCGCGGTAGCCGGGACCACCTTGACATACTTATGCGTGGTCCATATGCTTTTATGCATGAGAACCACCCTGGACTTGGACGACCAACTCTACCGACAGGCCAAGCTCTTCGCCGCCGAGCGCCGGTTGACCCTGACTTCGGTGATGGAGGACAGTCTGCGTGCCCTGTTCCAGCAGAAACAGGCCCTGAAAACCCCCAAACCGTTCAAACTGGTTGTCTTCAAGGGCGGGGGACCGTCCCCCGGGGTGGACTTGTCGGACAATTCGGCGTTGGCAGACCTCATGGATTCGGAGCGGGATGCCCCTTCTCGACGTTAATGTCCTCATTGGTGCCCATCGCCTTGGCAGCCATCGGCACAAGGAATATGCGCGCTTCATCGAGTCCCTGGCGACCTCGGTCGGGAATTACTCCATCCCGACNNGTTCGCAGCGGTTTCCTCCGCATCGTGACGAACCGCCGGATCTTCCCAGTGCCGACTCCGCTCGACAAGGCTTTGGAGTTTCTGGATTCGCTCCTTGAACGGGCAAACCACATGGAGATGGAACCCGGGGAACGCCACTGGACGTTGTTTGCAGGGCTTTGCCGAAAGATCGAGGCGAGAGGCAACGACATTCCCGACGCCTACCTGGCGGCGTTGGCATTGGAAAAGGGGGCGGAATTGATCACAGCAGACCGGGGTTTTGCTCGTTTTCCGGGACTCAGGTGGAAGCATCCTCTGGATGGTGCATAGACGATCCCCTTCCTGCAACGTAATGGCGCTGGGGCTGTTGGTGGGCACGGGCACGGGCAATCGCATCTCGGTTCTGCTGGGGCAGCGCGATCGCGAGGGAGCGGAGCGGGTGCTGGGCCAAGGTCTGCGCCTGGCGCTCATCAACGGGGTCGTGCTGGCGCTGGTGGTCTGCGCGTTCAGCAAGCCGCTCTTGCTCGCCTGCGGATGCGTGCCGCGGCTTCTGCCCATGGCCATTCCCTTCACGCGCATCGTGGCCGTTGGGCACATCTTTCTCATCGCGCTGGTGTCTATGGGCAACACTGATCGCAATGGTGCGGCGTGGACTGCCCTGGTTCGTGGGTCCCATCACGCTCTTCGGCCTGACCGGAACCATGGCGCACTACTTTCTCAGCGTGCACGAGCCGCGCAAGGCCGCGCTGTTGCTCCTCGGCCGGCAGCTCGTGGCCATGCCCCTGTTTGTTCTGTTGCCGCGTTGGCTGGGCTTCTACGGGATCTACCTGGTCGGGCCGTGCGCGGATCTGCCCTTTGCTGTCGTCGCCGGCGCGTTCATGGTGCAAGAGCTGGCCAAGCTGCGTCGGATCCCCGCGGCTACTTGAGCAGAACCGCGCCGGAGCCTGGCGCGAGTGAAAATGAAGTCACAGACGTGGTTGCCACAGTGGCCGTCACGGCACCGTCGGCGGAAACCGCGCCGCCACCCTGCGGATCGATCTGCTGCATGGGCGCGGCCAGCGTGAGCGAGACGGCCGAGGTGGCGGGGTTGACCAGCACGCTGCCTTTGGCGAAGTCTCGGCGGTACACGCCTTGCCAGGCCAGCGCATCCACGTTGCTTGGCGCGGCCACAGGCGCGCCCAGATCGATCTCCCACTCGGGGTACCATTCCAGCGTGCTGTCGGCGAAGTAGAACAGGTAGGTGCGCTTTCCCTTCACCAGCAGGTAGTTGGCCAGGTAGTACAGCCGTCGTTGCACGTCGCTGGTGCCGGACAAATAGTTCTGCTCGATGACGATCTTGCCGGCCGCAGCGATGGCCATGAGCTGATTGGTCGACGCCTTCCAGTCGGCCAGCGAGAAACCCGGATCGGCAAAGCCCTCGGAGAAGATGCCGGCGGTGCGCGTGTAGTCGCTGTTGTCCCAGGTGGTGGTGAACGCACTGGTGTTGGGGATCAGGGGAATGCCCTTGGCCCCCAGCGAGCCGTCCAGGCCCGCAATCCAGGTGTCCCAGGCCGCGATCCAGGTCTGGCCGCCCAGCTCGCTGAAAACCTGATCGCGGGCCGCGGTGCCGGCCAGGCGGCTGTCGTCGCGCGAGCACTCGCCCTGCAGCAGCGCGGGCGAGGCCGAATCCAGGAACACGCCATCGTATTCGCCGGCCGCGCTCTGCTGGGCGATGGAATCGGACCAATACGCGGCAAACCCGGGATCCGAGACGTTCATGAGCAGCTTGCCGTCGGCGCTGCTGGCCACGCGGCCGCCGCTGGCATTGTGCCAGAACCAGCTCTCGTGCGTGGTCACCTCCGGGTAGTCGTTCGACCAGTGCAGCCCGTCGGTGATGAAGCTGACCGAGGGCGCCGACTGCCACATGGCCAAGTGGTAGTGCAACACCACGAAATTGGGATTGAGCGCGCGCAAGGCGCGGGTGGTTCCCAGCACCAGCTTCTGGCTGCCCACGTAATGGGTAGCCGCGAACTCCTGCTGCTGCGTCGTCATGTTGGGAAGCTGGTCGGAAAGGATGGCGATGGTTGCGGTGGTGTCGGGAAAACGGCTGGCGGTGGCCGCTGGGGCTTCGGCGCCCACCTCGGTTCCTACGCCACCATCCCCGCTGCCCGGCGCTGCGGCCGGGTTGTCGCGGCCCGAATCCGCCGGTTGCGCTGGCAGGTCGCCAGCAGCATCGAGGCGGGCGGCGTTCCGCGCCTGCGAGGAACCACCGCAAGCCAGACCAAGGAGCAAAGGGTACACGAGCATCCAAACCTTCATAAGGAACAGGATACAGCGCCCGCCTGCCGCGTGTCCGTCTCTGGACTCGATCTTTGCGGTATGTGGTGGGCCAGTGCAGCGTTCATCAGACTCCCGTAACGCTGCGATTGGGAAGGCACGCCAATTCTGTGCTAGAAATCCCAACACCTTGGACTTGGCGTGACCCCGGGTGCACACCTTGTTCGGCACCGGGCGCCCGAGCGGAAAACATAGGGAGATCTCATGCACGCACTGCCTGATGCGCTGGTCGAGCGCCTGAGGAACCGACAGGCCGTTCTGGTGGCTGGTGCCGGCTGTTCGGAGCTGGCCCAACTTCCTGGCTGGGCCGCTCTTGGCCAGTGCTTCCTCCAATGGGTGACTGACGACGCGGACAAGGCCGCGCTTTCCGATCTCTTGCAGCAGGGGCGCATGACCTCGGCCCTGGCTTTCGTGCGCGAGCTGTTTCACGAGAGCACGCTGGGCGATGTGCTGGCCGATGCCTGTGGCAAAGCTGTGCAGGTGCCGGCTGCCATCACGACCGTGGCCCACGCGCCCTGGCGCGGCCTGATCACGACCACCTTCGACGCGCTTTGGGCCAGCGCCCTGGCCGACGACGCCGAGGTCATGAGCCGGACGGCGTTCGCGGCCAACGCCAGCTCGCTGGCAGACGGCCATGGCCGCTTTCTCCTGCAGATTTTCGGTCGCGCCGACGTGCCTGCCTCGCTCTGCCTGGCCCCGGCCGAGATCCCGGCGAAGATCGGTGCCACCGGCGCAGCCAGCTTCGTCGCCGGCTTGTACCACAAGTGGTCGTTCGTTTTCGTGGGCTATCGGCTCGACGATCCGGACCTGAACATGCTCGTCCAGCGCGTGCTGGGCGCTAGCGAGACGCGGGTGCCGCACTTCCTGCTGGCGCCGCAACTCTCGAACAGCGACGCGCGCCGGGTGCGCAGCGAGCTGGGCCTGGTCCCGGTTTCCCTGGAGTTTACCCTGGAGGAGACGCTCGACGTGCTGGCTGAGATCTGCGCCCAGCCCGGCCACAAACCGGCTGACGACGATGTGGAAGCATGGTTGGAGCTGGTCACGGCCGATCCCGCTGATCGAGAGGCGCGTGAGGGCCTCGATCGAGGCCTGGCCCAGCTGGGCGAACGCAAGGAATGGGAGCGCATGGTCGGCATCATGATCAGCCGCGCTGAGGTCATCCCCGAGCCGGCGTCACAGGCGGCGGCCCTGCGCGAGGTGGCCTTGTTGCTGGAACACGAGATGGTCGACACCGATCGCGGCTATTCCGTGATGATGGCGGCCTTGCGACTGCGGCCGCGCGACGCGGATCTGCTGGCCGATGCCAAGCGCTTGGCCGAAAAGGCGGGCCAGTGGGATGACTTCGCCAAGGAGGTCGCTCAACTCGAACACCAGGGGGCTGACGCCGCGGATTCGACCCAGATCGCATTGGGCGTGGCGCGCGTGTGCGCCCGGGACACCGGCCGGGTCGACGAGGCCATCGCGGCCTTCCACAAGGTGCTCGACCGGGATCCGCAGAACCCCGAGGCGTTGGCCGAGTTGGAGAACCTCTACCGCCAAGCCGAACGCTGGGAACCGCTGCGCGCGCTCCTCGAAAAGATGCTGGCGCGCGATCCCAACAGCAACACGGCTTTCGCCAAACTCGAGGCGCTGCTGCGCCAGACCGAGCAGTGGGCGCCGCTGACGTCGCTGCTGGAAAAGGAGCTGGCGCGCAATCCGGCCGATCCCGCGGCTTTTGCCAAGCTGGAGGAGCTGTATCGCAAGACCGAGCAAACCAAAGCGCTGACCGATCTGCTGCGCAAGGGACTGGCGCGCAACCCCAACGACGGGGCCACCTTCGCCAAGCTGGAACAGCTCTACCGAAGCAGCGGGCAGTGGAAGCCGCTGGTCGAGATGCTGGAGGCGCTCACCGCCCGCGATCCCGCCAACGGCGAGGCCCTGGCCAAACTGGAAGAGCTGTATCGCAAGACCGAGCAGTGGACGCTGCTGTGCGACCTGCTCGAGATGCGTGCGCAACGCAAGGGCGACCCCGAGCTGGCGCGCGGGCTGCGCATGGAGCGGGCCAGCCTGCTGCTCGACAAGCTGAAGGACGTCGAGAGCGCGCTGGTGGTGGCCCAGGGTTTCGCCAGCGAAGATCCGGCTGCGGCCGAGGCGCTGTACCTGCGGGCGCTGGACAGCGAACCGGAAAATGCGGTGGCCCTGGCGGCACTGGCTGAGCTATGCAGCCGCAAGGGAGAGTTCGAGCGCGCGGCCAAGTTCGCGCTCGAGGGCGCGGACAAGACCAAGAACCCGATGGAGAAGGGGCGCCTGCTGGCCCAGGCGGGCGCGCTGGTTCTCGACCATCTCGACGACCAGGATGCCGGGCGGGATCTTCTCGAGCGGGCCTTGGCTGCCGATCCAGAACAGGTGAGCGCGGCCGCACGTCTGGCCCAGTTGCGCGAGGCCCGCCAGGAATGGGTGCCGCTTGAGCCGGTTCTCGACATGCTCCTACGCCGGGCATCGGCCCAGGATGATGCCGCTCGCGCGGTCTTGCACGAACGGGTCGCTCGTTGCGCGAAGCAGTTGGGAAGGATGGACAAGGCGCTGGCCAACTTCGAGGCGGCCACCCGTCTGTCGCCGCACTCACTGTCGCTGGCGCAGGCCTCGGCCGACTTGCATTTCGAGCGCGAGGCGTGGGCCGAGGCCGGCGCGGCCTACGAGCGCGTCTATGCCCTGGGCCGGACCAGCCTGGGCGCCACGGAACGGGCGGCCCTTTGCGTGCGCATGGCCGCCTGTGCGGAGAAGATCGGTGACAGCGAGGTCGTGCTTCACCTTCGCGAAGAGGCGGCGGCCCTGGAGCCGCACCAGCGCAGCCACATGGACGCGCTCATCGGGCTGCGCACCGCCCGCCAGGATTGGCGCGAAGTGGCCGATCTGCGACGCAAGCAACTCGCCCTGGTCAGCGACGAGGAGGAGCGGGCGCAACTTTGGGACGAGCTGGGCGACATCCTGCGCGACAAGCTGGATGATTCCGTCGACGCCGTGGCCTGCTACACCAAGGCCTTGGCGGTGCAGCCCGAGCGGCGCCAGACCTTGTACAAGATGCTCGACTACTACAGCGTGGGCAAGCAATGGAACAAGGCGGTCGAGACGTTGGAGACGCTGTCCGGGCTGGAAACCGAGCCCAAGATTCGCGCCCGCTGCCGCTACACCCTGGCCGCCATCTATCGCGACGAGATGAAAGACAACGCCAAGGCCGTGGCGGTGTTCACCCAGGTGCTCGAGGACGACCCGATGTTCGGGCGCGCCTTCGATGCCATCGAGCGCATCCTGACCGAAGGTCACAACTGGAAGGAACTGGCGCGCGCCTACCGCCGCCAGTTGAAGCGCCTGCCCGCCGAGGCGCCCGTCGAAGTCAAACTGCGCCTGTGGGACGCGCTCTCCGCGGTGGCTCTCACGCACCTCAAGAACCGCGAGAGCGCCGTGCTGGCCCTCGAGGTCGCCGCTTCGCTCGACCGGGACAATTTCGCGCGCCAGGAGCAGCTGGCCCAGATGTACCACGAGGCCGGTCCCTCGGCGGTGAACAAGACCATCGCGCAGCACCAGCTGCTGATCAGCAAGAAGCCCGATCGCGTCGCTTCCTATCAAGCGCTGGCGCCGCTCTTCTATCAGACCGGGGCCCACGACCGCATGTGGTGCGTGGCCGCGGCCCTGGTCTATCTGGGCCATGCCGATGCGCCGCTGGCCAGCTTCTATGAAGGCTACCGGCCCAGCCAGCTTCCCAACGCCGGCGGAAAGATGAACGAGGAACTGTGGCGCAAGATCCTGCACCCGGCAGAGGATCCCTACGTGGGCGCCCTGCTCGCGCTGCTGGCCCCGGCCATCGCCATGTCCAGCGCCAGCCCGCACAAGGCCATCGGCGTGGACCGGTCGGATCGCGTGGACCTTTCGGGAGCGGCTTGGCCGCACGCCGCAGCCCTTCGCTACGTGGCCAACACCATCGAGGCGAACCTGCCTGACGTGTTCTTGAAGAAGGATGCGCCGGGCACGGTGTCCATCGTCAACCTGAAGGAAAAGAACACGCTGACCCCGGCCCTGGTGGTGGGCCCGGGTTTCGAGCAGTGGACGCGGCAGAGCGAGGTCATCTTCGATCTGGCCAAACGCATGGTGCTGATGCGTTCGGAGCGCTTTGCCCGCTTTGCCCTGGGCACGCCGGCGCTGCTGGAGATCGCCGTGCGCGCGGGACTTTCCCTGGGCGGCTGCCCGATCGGCAATGGCCCGCACGGGGACGAGGTCGACAAGATGGCCAAGACCATCGATGGGCTACTGTCAGCGCCCTTGCGAGCCGAGCTGAAAGTGGTGGCCAAGAAGTTCGTGGACGCGCGCGGGGACAGGCTGGACTTGCCGAGCTGGATCGTTGCCTCCGACCTCACGGCGGCGCGCGCGGCCCTCGCTTTGTGTGGCGATCTGGGCGCGGCGGCGCGGGTGCTGGCCAGCGAGCCCTCGGGCCAGAGCCCGCTGTCGGCGCGCGAGCGCATCAATGACCTGCTGGCCTTCTCGGTGAGCGAGGATCACTTCGCGGTTCGCGCAGCCCTCGGGCTGCACGTGAACCTCACGCCCCCCAGCCCCGAGGCGGCCGCCCCGGGCGCCCTCAAGCGGCGGATCAGCCACGTGCAGATCAAGTCGAGCCCGTAGCGCTGGATCCTGCGACAAGCGGCGCGAAGAGGCTGATCGCCTCGGAGGGACAGACCTATCTGAGCAAAATGTGGTAGCCGTTGGACGTGACTGACGACGACTCCTTCATCGGCATCGGACCAGGCACACAGCACAGCTGATTCCGCTTGACAGGCACCCGTTCCAGAGCGACTCGAATAGACGATTTTCCATTTAGTCGTTTGGCTAGACACTGAGAACCTGTTGATGCGCAAGTTCGCCGCAAACGCCGGCAAGACCGCCGAGTGGGTATCGTGGCTGGTGGACGACGCCCTCCCAGACCTTATCAAAGTGGCGAAGGTGGTCGTGCCCCTGCTACTCTGAGTATTTGGAGGTCGCAGCGCTGGTGCCACAAAGTTGAACGGCCGGGCGCCGCGTCGGTTACGGACATTTCACAGCCCGGAAACACACTGGCAACCTTTTCGGAGGGATGCTTCGGTCATGAAGAAGATCGAAGCCATCATCAAGCCGTTCAAGCTGGACGATTTGAAGGACCGGCTGCGCCAGGTCGGTGCCCAGGGCATGACCGTGTCGGAGGTCAGAGGCTTCGGCCGCACCGGCGGCAAGAAGGAAGTGTACCGCGGTTCGGCCTATGTCGTGGACTTCATCCCCAAGGTGCGCATCCAGATTGTCGTCGACGACGACCTGGTACAGCCTATCGTGGAGGCGATCTTGGCCACCGCGCGCACAGGCGAGATCGGGGACGGCAAGATCTTCATCAGTTCCGTCGCCGACGCCATCCGCATCCGCACCGGCGAGCACGGCCGCGACGCCCTGTAGCGCGCGATCTGAACGATGGCCGCCAAGGGCGCGGCGTCGCGCCTCGCGCGGCTCGACCATGCAAGCGTTGCACGAATCGGCCCCGCGCACGCGAGTCGTGGTAATCTTCCGCCCCATGAAGAGCCACCGAGCGATTCAGGGGAGAATCATTTCTGGCGTGGTCGCCTGTGCAGGCCTCTGCCTAGCCGTTTCTCCAGCCGCGCGCGCCCAAGCTGCGCCGCCCGCGGCCGCGCCGCCTGCGGCCGCGCCGCCCAAGGCTGCGTCATCTGGAGATGCGTTGGTTGCCCCCGCAGATGCGCCGCCTGCCGCTGCAGCCGTACCGCCAGCCTCTGCGGTGCCCCCGCCTAGTTACGGGTACCCACCGCCCGGCTATGCTTATCCACCCCCGGGCTACGGGTACCCGCCGCCTGGCTATGGCTATCCACCGCCCGGCTATGGCTATCCACCGCCCGGCTATGGGTATCCGCCGCCGTACTTGCCTCGGGCCGAGATGGCTGCATCCGGCCGCCATACTCACGACGGATTCTTCATGCGTCTCTCGCTTGGCGGCGGCGGCGCATCAGTCAGTAGGTCTGGGGAGAAGTACTCGGGCGGATCGGGGGCTTTTGGCGCGGCCTTCGGCGGCGCTATCACACAACACCTGATTCTCTACGGAGAGATATTTGACCACTCGGTCAACGAGCCCAAGCACAAGGTGGGCGGGACTTCCGTGACCGAGCGAGGGTGGGATGTGAATATCGCCGGCGTTGGCCCTGGTGTCGCGTATTACTTCATGCCCCTGAATCTCTACCTGTCGGGCACGTTGCTGCTGCAGCGAGCGTCGTTGAGCGAATCGAACGATTCCAGATCCTCGCGCGCCCTCACCGATGTGGGCCTTGCCGCCAGCCTTATGGTGGGCAAGGACTGGTGGGTCTCGGACAATTGGGCATTGGGAGTTGCCGCCCAATTCCTTCTCGGTTCAGCCAAAGATCGCGACGACGAATCGAACTGGACCACGGCGGCCTTTGCTCTCATGTTCACGGCCACCTACAACTGACCGAACCGAACCCTCGCCGCCACCGCTTCTGTCACTGCACCAGCTCCTGCCACCGTCACCGCTACCCACACCTACACGGCTCCCCGCGAGTCCGAATTTCAGCTCCGGGGTCACGGGCCCCGCCGAACATCTCGCCGAGGCTGTCCGCGCTCGCGCTCTCCCCAAAATCATGAGTGGTGACATGTGGTGAGAGGTAGGACTGTGGTTCCACACGAGAACTTTCCCATCCTGCGCAGCTCTTGCGGTGCGCTGCCCGACGCGAGCACAATAGACTGAAGTGGTGATCTCGCCACGCTGTAACCTCAATGGCTGAGCCACAGCAAGCCGGTCTTCCTCGTCGGGGGCCTCGTCTAGGGCTTCTGGCCGACGCCTTTGATGACGAGTTTCAGAAACAGGTGTTGGTGGCTGCGGAGCGCGAGGCGCGCGAGCAGAACTTGGACTTCGTGGCTATCTCCGGCGGCATGCTGGGGGTTGAGTTGCAGCATCCCAAGAGCTTCGTGTTCGACCTCGTGGGCCCGCAGAGCGTCGATGCCCTGCTCATTTGCGCGCACACCATCGGCCACCACGTAACGCCGGACCACATCGCTACGTTCGTGCAGCGCTATGTTCCCCTGCCGCGCGTCTGTCTGGGGGTCGAGATCCCGGGCGTGTCCTCGTTGCTCATGGACAACGAGGTCGGGATGTACACCGCGGTCAAGCACCTCATGGTGGCCCACGACCGCCGCAAGATCGCCATGATTGCCGGCCCACCGGGGAACCCCGAAGCGCAGGCGCGCTATCGTGGTCTGGTGCGCGCGCTGGCCGAGCAGGGGATGCACGTCGATGCACGCCGAATGGGGCACGGCGACTTCACCCGAGCCAGTGGCAGCCTGGCGGTGGCTGAGCTGTTCGATCGCCGCCGGCTCGCGCCAGGCGAGGTGGACGCTATCGTGTGCGCCAACGACGTCATGGCTTTGGGCGCGCTCGACGAGCTCGACCGGCGCGGGATACGGGTGCCGCGCGATCTGTCGCTGGTGGGATTCGACGATCTGGACTTCGCCCGCTACGCGCGCGTGCCGCTCACCACCGTGCGCCAGCCCGTGACCGAACAGGTCCGCCATGCGGTTCGCAGCTTGGCCGGGGCTCTGCACGGAACTCCGCTCAGTCCGCGTGCCATCACCTTTGAGACGGAATTCGTGCGTCGCCGTTCTTGCGGGTGCAACACGCGCAGCCGGGAGCGCGTGCTGTCCTGGCCGCGGCCGGGTGAGACTCAAGATTTCGCCGGCGCCTTGCGCGCTCGTCAGGAGAGCGTCGTGGCCAACCTGCGCCAGGCCGCCCACGGCGGATTCGACTTCGTGCCCGAGGACTGGGAGCGGCGCCTGTTCTCCACCTTCCTGGAGCAAGTGGCCGAACCAGAAGCGCCCGCCTTCGTCAACTGTGTGGAAGACATCTGTTATGCCTTGCTCCGTCGCGATAGCTCGGTGGGCAGCGCGCACGACGTGCTCCTGGTTCTGCGTCGCGACGCCCTGGCCTGTGTCCACGATTCCGCCACTCGGGGCCGCATCTACGACCTCATCCAGGAGGCGTTGCTGGTGGCCAGTGACATGGCGGCCATCGCGCAGGCCCAGCAGAGAGGCGACCTGGTGGATCTGATGGGGACCGTGGCCGAGGCGACCGCCGCGATGCTGGCGGCGCCCAGCCTGGACGCGCTCAGCAAGGCAGCGGAGGAGCATCTGCCCCGCCTGGGAATTCGGGCTGGTGCGGTCGCGCTGTTCACCGAACCCAACCGGGTCACTGAGCAAAGCGAGGCCACGCTGTTGTTCAGCGAAACCGTTCATTGCGACAAATTCCTGCGCTTTCCCACGCGCCAGCTCGCGCCTGTGGGTTTCTTCGACGGCCGGTCTGTGGTCGTGGTGCCGCTCGGCTTCCGCGGCGAGCGGCTAGGCCTGGCCTCGCTCGCCTTCGGCGCGCCCAACACCATGCTCTATGAGGAACTGCGTCTGGTGCTCAGCTCGGCGGTGACCGGCGCCTTGCTCACGCGCGCGGTCGATCAGGCGCGGCGTGAGGTCGAGAAGCTGGCCATCACTGATCCGCTGACCGGCCTGTACAACCGACGCCACCTGTCCGAGCGCATCCGCGACGAATTCGTGCGTATGCGCCGGCACCCGCGCAGCTTGAGCCTGGCCCTGGTGGACCTCGACGGATTCAAGCAGGTCAACGATCGCTTCGGGCACGAGGCCGGCGATCGCGTGCTGGTCACCGTGGCGCAGCGGCTGCGCAGCGGGCTGCGCGAAGTGGACGTCGTGGCCCGTTTCGGCGGAGACGAGTTCGTCGTGCTGCTTCCGGAAACCAACGCGGCCCAGGCGTGCATGGTGTCCGGCCGCATCCTTGAGAACTTGTCGGGCCAGCCCATCGACGAGCACGGCATCGTGGGCGCGACCTTCGGCGTCGCCACCACTGACGACGACGGCTCTCAGATCGACGCGGACGAACTTCTGCGCCGCGCGGATCATGCGCTCCTGTGTGGCAAACGGGCCGGCAAGGGGCGGGTCTTGCACTTCGATGATTGTCCGGCGGTCCTGCCTGAGAAGTAGCCAGCTCTCTCCGGACGGCAAGCGCAGGTCGACCCGCGTGCGCGGCGCGCGTGAGCGGTAGCGGTAGCGTTTCGCGTGCCGCGGGCTGCGTGGGCGATTCGCGAGTGCGTGAGCGGTGAGCGGCAACCCGGCCGCTCACACATGTGCTTCTCGCCTTCCGCGTGCCACCCACGAACTCGCTCACGCCCCCGCACACGCGACCCGCGACCCGCGGGCCGGCTCTTTGGGCGGCTCGCTGATTAGGGATAGCCCCTAGTCTTTGTCTTTCCGGCTCCGCTCGATCTCCTGTACGGCCTCACTCACGCGGTTGAAGATCGCGGCCAGCTTGGCCTTGAAGCTGCCGAGGTTCTTGCCAAAGTAGCGGTCCGGGTGCAATTCCTTCGAGGCGACGCCGAATGCGCGCTTGATGGTTGGGTTGGCCGCGTCCTTTTCCACACCCAGCAGGTCCCACGCCGAAAGCTGGCGTAGCCGGCGGTGGAGCCGGATGATGCGGGCCTTCAGCTCCTCAGGTGCATCCGGCCAGTCCACCAGGTCCTCGGCCGCCACCTGCGACCCATCGTCGAGTCGTTGCAGCGGGCCGATGGGAGTACACGAGGCCTTCTCCGCCGCCCGCGAAGGCGCAGGTTCGGCCACCTTGCCCCGCGGCTTGGCCACCGCCGCCGCGACTGGGGCCGCCGGCCTTCCTGCCGTCTGTACACGCGCAGGCTCGGCCCCCGCCGCGTGGGCTGGCGCTGACGCTTGGGATCCAGGGGCAGCCTCCACGGCTGGCGCGTGCCCCGTGTGCGATCCCTTTCGCGATGACCCCAGGGCCACTTCCCCCGGCCCGAGGATGAGTCGAGCTTGTTTGAACTCGCGAAGAATCCGCAGGGTCTCGTCGCGGCCCAGACCCGACACCATGCAGATCTCGTCGTAGCTCATGTGTCCATCCACCCGCGACAGGACGAACCCCTCCGTCGGCGACAGCTTGTGCTGCGACAGATCAATGGTGGCGTTGAGATGCGGCCGATCCGTCCTGGGCCCCAGGCCGGCTACTTCGTCCTTGGAAGGCGCGGGGCTCTTGCCCGGCCCAACTAGCTCAGCAGCCATTCCAGCAATGCTTTTTGTGAATGCAGGCGGTTCTCGGCTTCCTGCCAGACCTGGCTGGCGGGGCCTTCGATCACCTCGTCGGAAACCTCTTCCCCTCGGTGGGCGGGCAGGCAGTGCAGGAAGATTGCGCTGCCATCGGCTGCCGCCATCAGGGTGCGGTCCACGCCGTAGCCGACAAACGCGCGCTTGCGCGCCTCCGCTTCCTCTTCCTTGCCCATGGAAGCGAACACGTCGGTGGAGACCACGTGACGCCCGGCCACTGCCTCGCGCGGATCAAGCACCACCTGGATGCGGCCGTGCCCCTTGCGCCGAGCGGTTTCCAGCACGTCTGGATTGGGCTGATAGCCGGCGGGACAGGCCAACGCCAGATCGAGACCGAGCAGGCCGGCGGCTTCGATCCAGGTGTTGGCCATGTTGTTGCCATCGCCCACCCAGGCGTAGCGCAGGCCGCGCAGCACCGACACGACATCAGGCACCGATGCCGTGGGACCCTTGCTCGCGTGGTCCGCATAGTGCGCGTACACGGTCTGCAGGTCGGCCAACACCTGACAGGGATGCAGCAGATCCGTCAAGCCGTTGATCACGGGCACCGTCGCATACTCCGCCAGCTCCTTCACCCGCTCGTGGCCGAAGGTGCGCACCATGATCGCGTGGCAGTAGCGCGACATCACGCGCGCCGTGTCCTTGATGGGCTCGCCCCGGCCAAGCTGGGAATCGTTGCGGCCCATCACGATGGCGTGACCACCCAGCTCCCAGACCCCCACCTCGAAGCTCACGCGGGTCCGCGTGGATGCCTTCTCGAAGATGAGCGCCACCACGCGCCCGGGTCGGGTGGCGTGCGGCGTGCGCACTTGGCGCAAGAAGCGCAGCTCCTCGGCGCGTCGGATGAGCGCCGCGAACTCGGCTTCAGTGACGTCCCACAAACTGAGAAAGTCGCGCTTGTTGCCCATGATTCACACCTCGGACAATACCGCATCGAGGATCGACAAGGCCTCGTCGAGTTCGGCTTGACCCACGACGAGAGGCGGAGCGAAACGCACGACGTTCCCTCCCGCCACCGATAGCAGCAGTCCGCGCTCGCGCGCCTTGACCACCACCGCGGCCGCGTCAACTTCCATGACCAGGCCCTGCAAAAGGCCCCGACCGCGCGCGCTGCGTGTCTTGGGCCGCCGCCGCTCGGCCAGGCGAGCGAGTGCCGATCCCAGGTAGGCGCCAACCTCATGGCAGTGCGCGAGCAGGTTCTGCTCGTCCATGACCTGCTGGAGGTAGAGCGCCGCCGCCGAGGCCAGCGGGTTGCCGCCGAAGGTGGCGGCGTGGGTACCGGGCACAAAGGCCTCGGCGACTGCCTGGTTGGCCAGCATGGCGCCCATGGGAACGCCACCGGCCAGGCCCTTCGCCAAGGTGACGATGTCCGGCACCATGGCCTCGCGCTCAAAGGCGTAGAAGGTTCCCGTGCGGCCCACGCCGGTCTGCACCTCGTCGAAGATGAGCAGCGCGCCCCGTTCGCTGCACAGGCGACGCAGCTCCTGCAGATAGCCCGGTGGCGGGAGGTTGATGCCGCCTTCAGCCTGGATGGGTTCGGCGATCACCGCGCATGTGCGTTCGCTGATCGTCCGGCGCGCGGCCTCTGCGTCGCCGAAAGGCATGAAGCGCACGTCAGGCACAAGCGGGCCGAACCCTTCGCGGTATTTGGCCTGCCCGGTGACCGAGAGCGAGCCCATGGTGCGACCGTGGAAACCGCCCTCGAAAGCGACCAGCTCGACGCGTTTGGGCTGGCTGCGCACCACGATCTGGTAGCGCCGGGCTAGCTTGAGCGCAGCCTCGTTGGCCTCGGTGCCGGAGTTGCAGAAGAATATCTTGCCGGCAAACGCTCGCCGCGCCAGCGCCTCGGCCAGGCGGATCTGGGCCTCGATGAAGTAGAGATTCGAGGTGTGATGCAGACGCGAGGCCTGCAGCGCGATAGCCTGGGCCAGGCCAGCGTGGCCGTGGCCCAACACGCAGACGGCAATCCCAGCGGTCATGTCGAGAAAGCGACGCCCATCCACGTCCCACAGGACGCAGCCTTCCCCGCGGCTCATCACCACAGGAGCCCGATTGTAGTTGTTGATGAGCAGCTTTCTGCCCGCGGTCAGTAGTTCTTCGCTCAGAGACATGGAGCCGACACAATAGCAAATGTCGCCCGGATTCGCAGGCCCTACCCCTCTGAGCAATGCACTCTGTCGCATTTCGGTGAGGCACAGACAGCGATGCCTCTTAGAATCCGGCCGACAAGCCGGGCTGCTGGCAAGGAGGGCCGACTAGCGCCTACACACCCGCTACCCCTGCCCGCGGCTGCGCCGCGCGCGTCGCCGGACCGGAATGTACTGATGTACTTGAGGACCGGAAGCGCAGGCCCGACGCCGCCAGCGGCCCGGATCGTCGGCCGTCGTGACCTCGGGAGTTTGACGGACCTTTCGCTACGCTTTCCCGCGCTGGCTGGTGAACGCCGCCGGATCCGCGCCCACGGTTTCGTGGTACGCCTCGTCCCAGGCAGAAACCACCGTGGCGTCGAGCACTAGATTGGGACGAACCGAGGTGGGGAGCCAACTGCCGGCACTGATTTCTCCCTCGAGCTGGCCGGGCGCCCAGCCGGCGCAGCCCAGCAGCAGCTTGAAGGTGGCGGGGCCTTCGCCTCGGACGAGCGCCGCGAAGGCCGCCAGCTCTCCGGTGACGGCGATCTCGGATCCGACCGCCATTTCCCCGGGCAGGGGTTTGTCATCGCGGCGGTAGATCAGCCAGCCAGCTGCCGGCGCCACCGGCCCACCCAGACGCACGGGCGCCGCGAACGAGGCCGTCTCCGGGATCTCGCGCCCTTGCGGCAACAACTCGGACGATGCCAAAAGCTCGCGCACCGACATCAACTCGCGGCCGTTGATCACCCAGCCGAGCGCGCCATCACCGCCGGCGCGGCCCAGCAGCACGACACTGTGCTCGAAATTGGGATCGTGCAGGGTAGGCGCCGCCAACAGCATACCCGGAGCCAGGTTGTCTCGTGCGGCGTCTTTCGCCATATGCCTTTGATTCTACGCCAGGGTGGGGCGTGACGGGGCGGAAAGCATCACTGGCGCCGATTCCTGGAAATCCGCGACTGGTTCCGGTTGCCGGTTCCCGGGACCGGATCCGAATCCCCCTACGGGGACTTCGGGACGGACAGCCCACCCCGCCGGCCCCGCGCGCTTCGCGCGCGCCCTCGCCGGCACCGGTTCTGGCCACCGGCCCCGGCTACCCTGGCTCGTCGCTGTGCGCGGACCCATCGTAGCGGAGCAGCCGAGGCTTGTCGTGGATCAGGGTGCGCAGGTTGACAGGCCGGCGCCAGATGCGCGCCAGGGCCTCCAGTGTGGCGCGCGCGTGGTCCTCATGCAGGTCCGCCCCCTCGTGCCGGTGCGTGAGCAGCAACTCGCCGCGGTTGGCGTGGTTGGCGTCTTCCACGGAAATGAACGGCTCGCCGAAGTTGGTCAATTGGAAGAGGATCTTGTCCTTGATCTTGCGGAACTCGCGCGAGTCGATCTCGTAGTTGCCGCTGCGTTGGTCGCGTGAAAACGAGAAGAACTGGTTCTCGGCACAGAACTCGGTGGTGAAGTACTCGTCGAGGAAGGTCACGTCGTTACACAGGCGCCGCACTTCGAAGATCTTCTGCCGTCCCAAGCCCAAGCGCTTGTCCCAGGTCCGGCGCGCGTCGTAGTCGTCGCACTCGTTCCATTCTTTGCCGAAGCGTCCCTTGTCCCAGCGCTCTTCGATGTGGCGGAGCAGGGCCAGTCCCACCTTGTAGGGGTTGAACTGGCCGGGGGCTGCGGCCAGCACGCCCGCGTTGTGGTCGGCGTAGTCGATGACCTCGGATGGCTTGAGCACTTTCTCGGTCAGAAGCTTGCTGTGCCAGTACGCGGCCCAGCCTTCGTTGAGCACCTTGGTCTGGCGCTGGGGCGCGAAGTAGTAGGCCTCCTCGCGCACGGTGAAAAGCAGATCACGCTCCCAAGGTTCCAGCGGGGCGTGATCCAGCAGGAACTGCAACACGTCCCGCTCCGGCTCGCTGGGGGTCTTGCGCGGCTTGTCCCGCTCGTCATCCAATTTCTTGCGCTGCTTTTCCAGAAACTCGGGCGGATTGATGAAACGCTCCATGTAGCCTTTGGCGCGCAGGCGCGGCAGCTCGACCGCGGTCGCTTCCTCGGGCGCGGGCGGCTCGGTCGCGTGGCGCACGATGAAGGGCGACATGGGATCGATGAGATTCTCCAAGCAGAGACAGGAGTCGATGAAGGTTTCCACCTTCTCCAGGCCCAGGCGCTCGATGTGGCGCCGCACGCGGGTGGCGTGATTGGCCATCTCGTCGATCATGTGGCGGTTGGTTCGCGAGAAGTAGTAGTTGTTCTTGAAGAAGTCCACGTGGCCGAGGACGTGCGCGATCACCATCTTCTGATCGACCAGTGAATTTCCCTCGAGCAGGTAGGCATAGGCCGGGTTGTTGTTGATCACCATCTCGTAGATCTGCGACAGCCCGTACACGTGGCTCTTGCTCAGGCGATCGAAATCCATGCCGAAGCGCCAGTGGGGATAGCGCACCGGAAACCCGGCGTAGGCGGCCACCTCCTGCATGCGCTTGTAGTCCAGCACCTCGAAGCTGACGCCCCAGAAGTCGAGGCCATAGCTGCGCGCGTGCGCTTCAATCTCGCGCTGGATGTCGAGCAAGTAGGCCGGCAGGCGCGACTTCACATGCTGCATGTTTCACCGGCCCTTCCCCAAGAACGCGCGGATGGAGTCCGCAATGCCGTCCTTGCTCTTGATCTCTGATGTGACCAGCAATTCCTGGCCCCTGAATACGTCCTCCAGATCCTTGATGAACTGGCCCGTGCCGTAGGGACTTTCCACCTGGCCGTAGCAGAACAGGTTCACCGAGGGCAGGATTTCCTTCTTGAGGATGTCCATGCAGGCGGAGGTGTCGTCGGAAGACCAGTTGTCGCCGTCGGAGAACTGGAAGGGGTAGATGTTCCATTCCGAGGCGGGGAACTCTTCGGCGATCATCTTGGCGCACAGACGATAGGCGCTGGAGATCATGGTGCCGCCCGACTCGCGCGTGCGGAAGAAGGTGTCGCGGTCCACTTCGCGCGCGGTGGCGTCATGCACGATGTAGCGCGATTCCAGGCCGTCATACTGGGTGCGCAGCCAGGTGTCGATCCAGAAGGATTCGATGCGCACGATTTCCTTCTGCTCGTCGCCCATCGAGCCCGACACGTCCATGATGAAGATCATGAGCGCGTTGGACTGGCGCATGGGCACAGTCTTCCACGAGCGGTAGCGCCGATCCTCGTGCACCGGCACCACCATGGGTCGCTTGGGATCGTAGTGGCCCATCATGATTTGGCGGCGCAAGGCCTGGCGAAAGGTGCGCTTGAAATGGCGCAACGACTCGGGGCCGGTGCGGCGGATGCCCACGTAGCGATCCTTCTGGGTGATGAGCCGCTGCTTGCCTTTGGGTTCGATGCGCGGCAACTCCAGCTCCTGGCCCAGGATCTCGGCCAGCTCCTCCAGGGACAGCTCGACCTCCAACGCATGCTCGCCCGGCTGCGAGCCGGCCTTGCCCGCGCCGTTCTTGTCGGGATCGCCCGGAGCAATGACGTCGCCCACCTGGCCCGGCCCCTGGGCCACGCCGCCCTGACCTTCGCCGCCGAAATGGAAACGCGGCACATCGATCTGGGGCATGGGGATGGACACGGTCTTGTCGCCCTTGCGCCCGATAAGCTCGCCGCTGGAGATGTACTGGCGCAGGTTCTGGCGAATCTTCCCCCGCACGATGTCGCGAAAGCGGCGATGGTCGGGGTCGATGCGCAGAGCCATGCGTCGGCTAGTCCTTGGTGTCGCCGCGTGCGAAGATCGAGGCCACGAAATTCAGCACATCGGTGGCGCAGATCTCGCAGTAGGTGTGGTTGCGGATGAGCCGGTTCTTCACCACGTCGATCTTCTCCTGCGTCTCGCGATCAATCACCGCCGAGACCAGGCTGGTCAACTTGATGGAGTCCTTCTGGTCCTCGAACAGCTTCAACTCCAGCGCCTTCTGCAGGCGTTCGTTGGTGCGAAAGTCGAAGTGCCGCCCCTCCACCGCCAGGGCGCCGATGTAGTTCATGATCTCGCGGCGGAACTCCTCCTTGCGCGAGTCGGGGATGTCGATCTTCTCTTCAATAGAGCGCATGAGCCGCTCGTCGGGCTCCTCGTCTTGCCCGGTGTAGCGGTTCTTGACCTTCTCCTTCTGCGTGAAGGCCTTGATGTTGTCGATGTAGTTGGCGCACAGCTTGGCGATGGCTTCCTCGTCGGCGCTGATGGCCCGCTGGACCTCGTTCTTCACGATGTCCTCGTACTCCTGTTTCACCAGGCCGAGCAGCATGCTGTAGTACTTGCGTTGCTCGTCGCTGGTGATGAGCGAGTGGTGGCGCAAGCCCGATTCCAGCTCGTTCATCACCATGAAGGGGTTCACGCATCCCTCGCCGCGATCGCTGACCAGGGCGTTGGAGATCTTGTCCTGGATGTAGCGGGGCGAGATGCCGTCCATGCCTTCGCGCTGCGATTCCTTGCGCAGCTCCTTGATGTTGTCCTGGGTGAATCCCGGCAGCGTCTTGCCGTCATACAGCTTCATCTTCTGCACCAAGGACAACTGGTGCTTCTTGGGATCCTCCAGCCGGGTCATCACCGCCCACATGGCCGCCACCTCCAGCGTGTGCGGCGCGATGTGCTTGCCGCGGATTTTGGCCGCGTTGTAGTCCTTTGAGTAGATTCGGCGTTCCTCGGACACGCGCGTGATGTAGGGGATGTCGATCTTGACGGTGCGGTCGCGCAAGGCCTCCATGAATTCGTTGGAGATCAGCTTCTTGTACTCGGCCTCGTTGGTGTGGCCCAGGATGACTTCGTCGACGTCGGTCTGCGCGAACTTCTTGGGCTTGATCTTGTGCTCCTGCGAAGCCCCCAGAAGGTCGTAGAGGAAGGCCACGTCCAGCTTGAGCACCTCAATGAATTCGATGATCCCGCGGTTGGCAATGTTGAACTCGCCGTCGAAGTTGAAGGCGCGCGGATCGCTGTCGGATCCAAACTCGGCAATCTTGCGGTAGTTGATGTCGCCGGTCAGCTCGGTGGAATCCTGGTTCTTTTCGTCCTTGGGCTGGAAGGTCCCGATACCCACGCGATCTTGTTCCGACAGAACCAGCCGGCGCACGCGCACGTGTTGCACCACCTGGGACCAGTCGCCCTTGTAGTGGGCCATCAGCTCGCGGAAGATCATGCGGCAGGCGGGATCCAGATCGCCGTCGACCCGCACTTTCTCCAACCCTGGGGTGTTGATGCCCATCTCGATGAGAGCCCGGCTGCGCCAGTCGGGCGGAATCAGGTGCAGCGGCTCCTCGTGCATCGGGCAGCGGAAGGTGCTCTGCCCGCCGGCGATGGTTTCCAGGCCGGTCGGCAGCGTCCACTCGAAGGTGTACAGGGCGCCCTCGGGCACGCGCGAATAGTCCTCCAGGCCGCGCTTGAGCAGACGCGCAATGGTGGACTTGGAACTGCCCACCGGGCCGTGCAACAGGATCACCCGGCGCTCGGTGCCGTAGCGTTCGGCCGCGCTCTTGAACACGCTGACCAGACGCATGAGGGGAATGTCGAGCCCGAAGATGGCGTCCTGGCCGCCGTGTTGCTCGTCCTTGAAGAAAGTGAAGCGGGTGAGGCGCTTCTTGTTGTCGAGGTATTCCTCCTGCCCGTAGGACAGGATCATGTCGTAGACCCGTTGATACGCGGTGCGGGTCACAGCGGGATTCTGGCGGACCAGTTCCAGGTAGTCCGCGAAGCCGCCCGTCCAGTTGATGGCAGCGAACTCCTTGTGATTCTGCAGGCCTGCGATCTTGTCGATGAGGGTGGAGGGATCGGGGGTGCTCATCAAGTCTCCTTGCCGACGTCGCGCCGGCCACGCCACATGTGCTTTCAGCTTACCACGCAGGCAAGCCGTGGGCTTGGCGGCGGGAGAGCGGTAGAATCACGCTGGGTTTCCCCGGCCAGGATGGCTGGCGCCAGGCCGTGCAGCGACTTCACACTGCCTGATCAACCGGCGGTGTGGCCTTCACTGGACCCAGTCTTGGGTGGCCTTGGCTGCCAGCCAATTCTTCACCAGGGTGCCAAAGTCGGTGAGCGTGGTCAGCCCGCTGTTTGAAAACATCGCGGGTCCCCAGGAGTTGTCGGCGACCCACGCGGTCCAATTCGCGCCATCGCCATCCACCGTGGTCTGGAAAGCGTTTCCCCAGTTGGCGGCGGTCTGCGGCGAGGAATAGCCCCACTCGGTGATGAACACCGGCACCTTGGCCGTAGCTGTCGCGAGTTGCTGTTGGAAAGAGGTGCCCCAATTGTTCGGATAGATATGGGCGGTGTAGACCAGGTTGGTGCCATCTGGGGGCGAGCTGGCGGCATCGCCCGGGTGCTGGTCCCAGCTCATGGAAGGAACGATGATGAGGTTGTTGGGCGCTGCCGCGCGGACAGTGTCGATCCACGTCTGCACCTGCGTCTTGAACGTCGCCCATGCCATGCCACTGTTGATAGGCTCGTTGTACAATTCGTAGATGACGTTGCTGTAGTCCTTGAACTGCGGGGCGATGTCCGTCCAGAAGCTGGTCGCGTCGGCGCCCGAATTGTGGGCGGTGTTGGTGTCGTCGATCTGGTGAAGATCGATGATGGCGTACATGTTCTTGGAAGTGGCGTAGTCGATGGCCGGTTTGAGGACCTTGCTTATGTAGTCTGGGCCAGTCATCACGGTCACCTTTTGTCCGGCCGGGGCCGCGGTGCCGACCGGGTAGGGCAAGCCCGAATAATACGGATCGGTGCCGTTGAAGTCGGTTCGCGGGTAGACCGGCATGCGAACCATGTGCGCATCGAACCCAGCCGCGGCAATGGCGTCGATTCGCTTGGTGATCCCGGCGACGCTGTTGGTTTGCTGGTAGAGCGCGCCGATATCAATCAACGCGTACCCGCGCAGCACGATGGTCGTGCCACTGGGATCCTTGACGAACTTGCCGTCCACGTGCAAGGCGGGTAGGGCTCCTGTGCCGGTCGCGCCGCCCGTGCCCCCGCTGGCGCCGCCCGTTGCTCCGCCAGTGTTTCCGTTGGTGCCGCCTGTTGCGCCACCCGTGCCTCCGCTGGCGCCGCCCGTCGCACCGCCTGTACCGGTCGTGCCGCCCGTGCTCGTCGCGCCACCCTTGCCCCCGGTCCCACCGCCGGTCGCTTTCGTGCCGCCGGGAGCACCACCCGTCGTTCCACCCGTGCCCGCGGTACCGCCCCCCGCAGCCGTCTTGCCGCCCGTGGCTCCACCGGTAGCCGCAGTCGTAGACTCTGTCGCGCCCCCAATGCCTCCGGAAGCGCCGCCGATGGTGGCGGTACTGCCAGAGTCCATCGAGCCGCCGCTGGTGTTTCCGCCGACACCGGTGGCACCGCCCGTGCTTGTCGCGCCGCCGTTGCCCATGCTACCCCCGCTGGCCACAGCACCGCCGCTGCCCGAGTTGCCGGCCGTCGCGCCACCCCCGTTGGCGCCAGCGCTCGTGCCCTGGTCGCCTCCCGTGACTGAGGCCCCTCCGCTGCCCCCTGCGGATCCTCCGCTGCCTTGCACTCGAGTACCATTGTCGGAGCAACCACCCCCAAGGGCGGCGCCCAGGATCGCTATGCCCAGCAGAGCTTTGCTATTCGTCATGGTGCGGCCTCAATTGCTTCTTAAAGGAAGGGCGCCGCATTCCTGCAACCTTCATGGATTCGCAAGCTTAGGGAAGCGCCGTCGATAGTAGCCGAAGCGCGCCAGACTGTCGTCGACCAAATCGGCCCATTTCGGCCCTCTTCTCCCACTCCCGCGATATGCCGTACAATACTCCGCATGCCTACCATCAAGCGCATCGGGGTGCTCACGGGCGGCGGCGATTGTCCTGGCCTCAACGCCGTCATCCGGGCTGTGACCAAGACGGCCATGCACGTCTACGGCCTCGAGGTCTACGGCATCGAGGACGGGTTCTTGGGGCTCATCCAGAACCGCATGCGCTTGCTGAGCTGGAACGACGTCTCCAACATCCTCACCCAGGGCGGAACCATTCTGGGTACCAGCAACCAGGCCAATCCGCAATACTTCGCCATCGAACGCAACGGAAAGACCGAATGGGCGGATGTGACGGATCGGGTGTACGACCACCTGCGCGCCAACGAGATCGACGCCGTGGTGTGCATCGGGGGCGACGGCACCATGACCGGCGCGGCCAACCTGGTCAAACATGGCATCAACTGCATCGGCGTGCCCAAGACCATCGACAACGACCTGGAAGGCTGCGAACGCACCTTCGGCTTCGAGACCGCGGTGGACACCGCGTGTGAGTGCTTTGACAAGATCCACACCACGGCCATGAGCCACCACCGCGTGATGGTGGTCGAGGTGATGGGCCGCAACGCCGGCTGGCTGGCCTTGCACACGGGCGTGGCTTCTGGTTCGGACATCATCCTCATGCCCGAAATCCCCTACGACCTGGCCAAAGTCTGCGAAGTCCTGCTCAAGCGCAGTCGGGCCGGCAAGCGTTTCTCCATTATTTGTGTATCAGAGGGCGCCAAGCCCAAGGGCGGCGACGTGGTGGTGCAGCGCCGGGTGGAGACCAGTCCCGACCCTATCCGCTTGGGCGGCATCGCCAACAAGCTGGTGGCCGATATCGAGGCTGCCACCAAGCTGGAGGCACGCGCCACCATCCTGGGTCACATCCAGCGCGGGGGCTCGCCCACACCCGGCGATCGCGTGCTGGCCACCATGTTCGGCCACTACGCCCTCGACCGGCTCATGCATGGAGCGGAGGGGCAAGTGGTCGTGCTCAGCCAGGGCCGGCTAAGCGCAATTCCCATCGAGTCAGTGGCCGGCAAGCAGCGCAAGGTGCCGCTCGACGATCCGCTGGTGGTGGCGGCACGCGCGGTGGGCACCGACTTCGGGGACTAGTACCGCGCCAGCACGGTTTCTCCGGCGCGCGTGCGATCGCCGGGCCGACACAGCACTTCCAGCCCGGGGATCCGTCGCACAAACAGGTCGCACTGCGATCCCATGCGGATCATTCCCACGCGCTGGCCGCAGGTGACGGCGTCACCAGAACTCACGAAGCAGTCCACCTGGCGCACGTAGCGATCTGCGATTTGCACCATGGCCACCGACAAGTCTCCCTCGAAGACGATGGTGTTGCGCGCGTTCTCGGCGACGGAGGCGCGCACCTCGTCGGTGATGGGCATGTGCCACATGAGGTGCATGAGGGCGCGCACCATCGACTGATTCTCGTGGACCGCCGGCCGCGCCTGCGCGTACGTGACCTTGCCGCCGATGGGCGCGCGATTCACGTGGACCGACCAGGGGAACATGTAGATGCCAATGAGCACACCGGGCAGTTCGCTGGGACCCACCAAGGGAGCGTCAGTGAGCGGGATCTCCGTTCCATGCTTGACCACCATGGGCATGGTGTGGGGCGCGACCTCGGACACGTAGAGCACGCGGCCGTCAGCGGGCGCGACGACCACGCGACCGGCCGGAGCGCAGCGCTCGGGATCGCGGAAGAAAGCGTGGAAGCGCCAGTAGAGAAACGAAACCGGGTCCATCAGGTCCTAGCCACGCGCTACGCGGGCGACGGCCCCCACCAGCGCCCGCTGCACGGTTCGACCGCTGGACCGACCCAGCAGCCACAGCGGGCCCCGCATGGCCCACAGCCAGATGAAGAACAGGCACATGCCCACGTAGGTCGCGTAGTCCAGGGTCAGGTCCCACAGGGCGCGGCCGGGCTGCCGCTTCAGTTTGCCAAGAAACAGGCGCACGCCCGTCATTGAATCTCCGCCGCGGCAAACGAGTGCACCATCGCGTGATCGTCGAACTCAAGCTGCTGCTCGATCGCGTGGTCGTGGGTCAGCCGACTGGCGTGCTCGGGAAGGAAGGGGCGATGATAGAAGACCCCGCGCGAGCACAGGCGCGCCCGCGGCCGCGCGCTGCGCACGACCTGCTCGATGGTTTCCCCGAAGGCCTGGTGCGAGAGATAGGCCGAGATATCGGAGAGCGAGTATCCGTCGAAGTACTGCGCCGGGGCCGTGCGCAGGACGCTGGCCATGTCGCCGTTGACGACGTTGACCCGCACGCTCTGGAGCGCGTGCTTGATGCGGGCAAACCCGTCTTGGCACAAATACTCGGGCATCACGCGCTCATCGCCGTAGCGGCCGAAGAACGCCAGCCAGAGCAAGTGGTTATCGCGCGCCAGGTGATGGTCGAGATAGCGCTCGATGTTTCCGAAGATCCGCTCGTGCAACTTGAGTTCAGGCGGCAGGAAACGCCAGAAGCCAGGCTCGTGCGAGAAGAAGCTGAAGAAGCTGCGACGGCAGATGGTCTTGGCCACCAGGCGCCAGAGCGGGCCGTGCCAGCTGGGCAGCAGGCGCCGCTGCTCCGCCAGATCGGTGCAGGCGAAAAGACGACGCACCCAGCGGGGACGCAGCAGGCGCGTGGCGGTGGCCACGTAGCGCGAGAAGAAGCGTTCCAAACTGCCTTGATACAAGACGCCGCGTTCGATCAAGAAAGGCTTGCTGTCGAAGTACGCGCGGGCACTGACGGACAGCGCCGGCCGCAGTGAATCGTAGACATCAAGGCGCCGTTGCGAGGCCCGCACACCCATGAAGGACAAGAAGTCCGCGTGGTCCAGCGTCCGCAGTCCGGCGAGCTTGAGCTCGAACAGGTGAGTTTGCGCGGGATTCACGTCCACCGCCCAAACCTCCTTGGCCCCGTCCTGCAGCAGGTTGAGCACGCGGCCCCCGCTGGCGCAAATCGCAACCAGGCGCTTGGACGCGTGGGGGTTCAGGACTTGGACCTCACTGGCCGAGTCCTCGTTGCACGAGGAATAGCTGATGCGCTCGCGATAGCGATGCCACAGAATGACCCGCCCCGGCTTCTCCATCGGTCGCGCCAGGACGGCGTCGCCGCCAGCCAGCACCAGTGCCGAGGTTGAACCTGATGGAGCCGTGTCGCCAAGTTCAGACGTATCGTCGACCTTCAGGGACAGCGCGTCAGACACCGACTCAGCCTAGCGCAGGTGTGGCACTGTTGCCACCGGGATGGCGGCGTTATAAGCCGTATCGCGCCGTCCGATCTTGGCCTAACATCAGTTTCCTCTTTCGAGTGTAGAGGACCATGGCTGCGGATCGCGATTACCCCCAGAACGACCAGAGCGACATCGACGTGATTCAGCTCATTGCCGATTTCGAGCGGCACACATCTCACCTGTCTTTTGCTGGGATCGCCAAGGGTGCGCTTGGCTTCATGGCCGACCGTCTGCACATGGACCGCGCTTCAATCGCGCTGCTGCGATCCGAGGGCGACGGATTCTGGTTGTACGATGCGACGGTCGACGTGCAAGGGGTGGAATCGGGCAAGATCCTCCCGCCTGGCTCGGGCACGCTCAGCGAAACCGTAGAGCAGGAGCGCGCCATCTACCGGGCCGACATTCGCGACTGGCCGGCCAAGAATGCGCTCGATCAAGCATTCATTGCCCGTGGGTTTCTCAGCACCATCAGCGTACCGCTGGTGTCGGGCGAGCGTTGCCGAGGGACATTGAATGCCGCGGCCTGTGGGGTCGATGGAATCGCCCCCGCCACGCGACAAGTGATCGAGCTGTTGGCGCCCAGGCTGGCCCATGCCCTGGCAGTGGGAATGGCAGTCGACGACTTGGCCGAGAGCGAAGCGCGCTTTCGCGACGTGTTCGATACCGTGGGTGATGGCATTGTGGTGGCCGACTACTCGAATCGCAAAGTCGTGATGGTGAACGCGGCCATGTGTGTCTTGCTCGGGCGTTCGTCCAGTGAGATGCACGGGCTCACCATCAATAGCATTCATCCCAACGACCGCATGGACGAGGTCATCTCAGTTTTCGAATCCATGATGCGCGGCGAGCGCGACCACGCACCCGAGATCCCCATGCTGCGGGCCGATGGGACCGTCTTTTTGGCCGATGTCAGCGCCAGAAGCACCGTGATATCCAACAAACGCTGCGTGGTCGCCGTATTCCGCGACGCCACTGAGCGCCACCGGCGCGAGGACGAGCAGCTTCACCTTCAGAAACTAGAATCCATTCGCACACTGGCCGCGGGCATCGCACACGACTTCAACAACCTGCTCACGGGCTTGATTGGCAATATCAGCCTGGCGCAGATGAGTCTGGCTGACTCTCACGAAGCGCGGCCCTTGCTCGACGAGGCCCAGCGCGCGGCGACCCGAGCCACGGCCCTCACGCGGCGACTGCTTACCTTCGCCAAGGGCGGCACGCCGCTACGCCGGTGCATGAACATCGTGCAGGTTGTGCGAGATTCAGCCAATCTGGCCACCAGTGGAAGCAACGTGAGTTGCCAGTTCGATCTTCCTGACCAGGCTCTTGCGGTCATGGCTGACGAGGGACAACTGGCGCAGGTGTTCCAGAATCTGGTGCGCAATGGTGTCGAGGCCATGCCCGGTGGGGGCTCGGTGCGCGTGCAACTGTCCCGGCAAACTGGCAATGACGGCGACGAGATCTGCATCGCGGTGACGGACCAGGGGCCGGGGATTGCACCGGAATTGCTCGACAAGATCTTCCTGCCGTTCTTCTCCACCAAGGAACGGGGCAGCGGTCTCGGGCTCGCGGTCGCCTACTCCATCATTCAGAACCACGGTGGGCGCATCCAGGTCTCTTCCGCGTTGGGCGTGGGTACCACGTTTCGGGTGAGTCTGCCGGAGATAGGGATGGGGCAGGACAGCGCCAGTCCGCCGCGGGCCAAGCAGCAGGAAACAGGTCGGGTTCTCGTGATGGATGACGAAGCCGCGGTCCTCCGCCTGGCAGAACGCGCCTTGCGAGATGCCGGTTACGCGACCAAAGTGGTGAGCAACGGCAGCGACGCGGTGGAAGTCTATCGCATGCTTTTCGCCGACGGGCAGCGTTTCGATGCGGTGGTGCTCGACCTGACCGTGAGGGGCGGCATGGGGGGCAAAGAAGCGGCGGAGCATATCCTGGCCATCGATCCCGCCGCGCACCTGATGGTGTCCAGTGGCTACTCGGAGGATTCGGTCATGGCCGAGTATCGACGGCACGGTTTTTCCGCGGTGCTGCCCAAGCCCTACACCGCGCAGCAACTGTGCGAGGCCGTGCAAGGCATGATCACCGAGACTGGTCTCACTCGCCACTGAGATGCTAGGGTTCGCTCCAGACCTCGATTGCGCTGGCGTCGGTGTGCCTCATCACCAAGCGGCGGCCGCTGTGGCTGGCGGCAGGGATTCTGGGCAGCGTCGGGCTCGCGTACTTGGGCTACGGACTGTGGATCGTTTGAGCTGAGCTATCCGCGCAGAAAGATCAACGACTGCTGGCTCCAAGCTACGAGAGGGTTCCACCACACGCCGAAGAGTAAGAGCGCGACGGAAAACGCCCCCAGCATGAGCTGGTAGCTCAGGTGGGGCCGCACCGTAAACTGGCCCACCGGCGCATCCAGGAACATGGCCCGCACCACGCGCATGTAGTAGTACAGCGACACTGCCGAGTTGAGCGCACCGATCACAGCCAGGGCTGCGTACCAGCCGCCTCCGGGCAAAGAATAGTTCTGCAGCACCGCCACGAACAGGTACCACTTGCCGGTGAAGCCCGCGAAGGGCGGCAGCCCGGTGAGAGAAAACAGGCAAATGGCGAAGGCGATCGCCGAGAGCGGGTGTCGCCGCGCCAGGCCCTTGTAGTCGTCGATGGATTCCGAGCCGGTGGCCTGAGCCACCACGATGACCACGAGGAAGGCGCCCAGGTTCATCACCAGGTACACCAGCAGGTAGATCATCACGCTCTGCATGCCCAGGGTCGAGGCCGCGCACAGGCCCATCAAGGCGTAGCCGGCGTGTGCAATTGAGGAATAGGCGAGCAGACGTTTGAGGTTGTTCTGCACGATGGCCGTGAGATTGCCCAGAGTCATGGTCACGGCCGCCAGCACGCCGATGATGGCGGGCCAGGGCAAGTCGGAAAGTCCCACGGTCAGAACGGCTGGCCCTTCGCTTGAGGGCGATCCGGCTAGAGCCGACCAGAAGAAACGCACGGCCAGGGCAAACCCTGCTGCCTTAGGGCCTACCGAAAGAAACGCGGTGAACGGAGTGGGCGCGCCCTCGTACACGTCTGGGCACCACATGTGCCAGGGCACGCTGGCGATCTTGTAGCCCACGCCCGAGAGCACGAAGATCACCGCCACCACCAGGGTCACGCGCAAAGCGGTCTGCCCGGGGCCAGCCAGTGCAGCCAGGCTCGCGCCGTCGAGCGCCGCGCCCAAACCGAGCAGGCTGGTGCTGGCTGTGAGCCCGTAGATGTAGCTCATGCCAAACAGCATGATCCCCGAGGCCACGCCGCCGTAGATGACGTACTTGAGCGCGGCCTCGGCCGCCTTGCGATCGCCCTGCCGGTAGCCGGCCAGCGCGTAGCTCACCAGCGAGACCAGCTCGACCGCCAGGTACATCATCAGAAGATCCGTCGCGCTGGCCATGAGGAACATGCCCAGCACGACGGCGAGCAACAGCGGATAGAACACGCCAATCTGGTTGCGGCCAAACTCGGTCGAGCGCGCCGCGATGAGCACCGTGAGACCGGCTGCGGCCAGGAACAGCCACTTGAAGAAGGTGGCAAAGGGATCGCAGGCGATCATGCCGTTGAACAGCAAGCGCGGCGCTGACGGCTGCATCGCCAGCAGGACGCCGGCCAGAGCCAGGAAGAACAAACTGCCGATGGTCAGAAAGAGCACGCGGCGCGGGTGCTGCTTCCACGCCAGGTCGAGCAAGAACATCAGCATGATGCCCGCAGTGAGTGCCAGCTCGGGCCGGAACCACGCGGTGCTGATCAGGTTTTCTTGAATCATGGTTTCCCTAGGCAGTCGCAGCTACAGCGGTCGGATGCCCGCAATCAGGCTGAACAGGGTTGTGTTGATCACGTTGAGAATGGCGTAGGGATAGAAGCCGAGCACGATGGCGATGGCGCCCAGGGGATAGAGCACCAGGCGTTCGCGCCACACCAAGTCCGGATAACCCTGATAGAGCGGATTGAGCTTTCCCAAAAAGGCGCGGTGGATGGCCCACAGATAGTAGGCCGCGGTGATGATCACGCCGGTGGCCGATATGGCGGTGAACAGCATGAAAGTGGGGAATGATCCCGTCAGCACCATGAACTCGGAGATGAAGCCGCACATGCCGGGCAGGCCCAGCGACGCAAAGAAGGCCAACCCGGTCATGGCCGAATACTCGGGCATAACACTGGCCAGCCCGCCGAAGCGCGCGATCTCGCGGTGGTGGGCCCGGTCGTAGATCACGCCGGCGATAAGGAAGAGCATGGACGAGATGATCCCGTGCGAGAACATGTTGAACACCGCGCCCGAGATCCCCGCCGGGGTCATGGCCGCCATGCCCAACAGGGTGAAGCCCATGTGGCTGACGGATGAGTAGGCGATGAGTTTCTTGAGGTCGGTCTGCGCCAAGCATACGAACGCGGCGTAGATGATGTTGATGACGCCGAAGGCGGCGATGGCGTGCGCGGCCCAGGCGGTGGCATCGGGCAAGAGCGGATAGTTGAAGCGCAGGATGCCGTAGGGGCCCATCTTCAGGAGAACCCCGGCCAGGATCACCGAGACCGGCGTGGGCGCCTCGACGTGCGCATCCGGCAACCAGGTGTGGAAGGGGAACATCGGGATCTTGATGGCGAACCCGATGAAGAGCGCCACGAAGATGATCTTGGTGAAGGCGAATCCCAGGATGGGCGCCGCGTGGGTGAACACGCCTTCGCGGCCTTGCTGCGCCAGCGCCAGCAGGTTGAAGGTGTGCCCGGTCGACATGGTGCCATCGGCCAGCATGGCCGCGTGGCTGCTGTAGTAGATGGCGATCACCGCCAGCAGCATCAGTACCGAGCCGACCAGGGTGTAGAGGAAGAACTTGATGGCTGCGTACTCCTTGCGCGGGCCGCCCCAGATCCCGATGAGGAAGTACATCGGGAGCAGCATCACCTCCCAGAACACGTAGAACAGGAACATGTCGAGCGACACGAAGGTGCCCATCATGCCCGTCTGCAGCAGCAGCAGCATGACCATGTAGCCCGGCACCATGCGCACCGAGAAGTGCTTGGGGTGATGGCCGTCGTCGTGCCCCGACATGCCCGCCATGGCGTCGTACTTGGCCCCGCCCCACCAGGGCATGGAGGCGATGGTGGCCACGAACGAGACCAGCCCGGTGAGCAGAACCATCGAGATGGACAGTCCGTCCACGCCCATCAGGTACTCGACGTTGAAGGCCTTGATCCAGATGAAGTGCTGTACCAGTTGTACGCCGGTGGCGTGCCCGTTGACCATGGTCCCGGCCGCGCTCGGGTCGTACCAGTGCCAGGCCAGCAGCGCGCAGGCCAAGGATCCCCCGCTGGTGACCAAGGCGATCAGGCGCGCCGCCTGGTCAAGCCCGGTCTTGGACAGGCCGGCCAGCGAGCGAATCGCGGCAAACAGGACGATGAGCCCCAGCCCGAGCAACGGGAAGAAGGTGGCCCAGCTAAGAACGTTTTGTTGACTGATCATCAGGGTTGGCTCCCATCACTTGATGAGGAAGTTGAGCAGAACGAGAACCAGCGCGCCGGCCAGCGCGCCGTAAAGGTAGGTCTGAATGCGGCCGGTCTGCACGCGGCGCAAGCCACGCCCGGCTCCGATGGTGCAATCGGCGACTAGGTTCACGGCCCCGTCGACGATGTACTTGTCGATGGCTCCGTCCAGATTGGCAAAGAGCCGCGTGACCTCTCCGGCCAGGTTCACCACGCCGTCGACCAGGCGGCTGTCGATCCAGGACAAGATGCGCGCGAAGAGCAGCGAGCCGCGCACCACCGTGGCTCCGTAGATCTCGTCGAGATAGTACTTGTTGTACACCACCGTCCAGGCGCGCTTCCAACGTGCCAGCAGCCGCGCGGGCACCGGGCTCTTTCCGTCGCGGTACAGGGCGCGCGCAAACAGCCAGCCCACGACGCCGGCCGACGCGCCGATGATCTGGAACAACCACTCCACCCAGTGCGGGTGCTCGGTAAAATGAACCGTGGCCGGCAGCGAGGGCTCCAGGAAGTATTCCAAAATGGGGGGCCGGTGGGTCCAGCTAGCCGGAAGCCCGAGCAGCGAGGCCAGCACCGCGCCGCTAGCGAGCACGACCAGCACGCTGGTTATGCTCAGTGGCGATTCCTTGGGGGTAGCCCCGTGGCCGTGGTCGTGGCCGTGGTCGTGCCCGCCCCGGTACTCGCCGGTGAAGGTCATGTAGTAGCTGCGGAACATGTAGAAGGCCGTGCCCGTGGCCGCGATGATGCCCACGCAATAGATGAGCGGGCCCAACCAGGCCGCCGGCATGCCCAGCAACGACATATGTTGCTGACTGAACGCCTTCCACAGAATCTCGTCTTTGGAGTAGAAGCCGCTGGCAATGGGGAAGCCGGCAATGGCGATGCAGGCCCAGAGGTAGGTCTTCTTGGTGACGGGCATCAGCTTGCCCAGACCGCCCATCTTGCGCATGTCTTGTTCGTGATGGCAGGCGAGAATCACCGAGCCTGACCCGAGGAAGAGCGCGGCCTTGAAGAAGGCGTGGGTGAGCAGGTGGTAGGCGCCGGCCCAGTAGGCACCCACGCCCACACCGATGAACATGAAACCAAGCTGCGACACGGTGGAATAGGCCAGAACTTTCTTAATGTCGTACTGGAAAAACCCGATGGAGGCGCCGAACAGCGCGGTCAGCGCGCCAATCAGCGCGACCCAGCCCATGGCCGTGGGCGAAAGTGCGAAGATGAAATTGAGCCGTGCCACCATGTACACACCCGCGGTGACCATGGTGGCGGCGTGGATCAAAGCCGAAACCGGCGTAGGACCAGCCATGGCGTCGGGCAACCACACCGACAGGGGAAGCTGGGCGCTCTTGCCCATGGCGCCCACGAACAACAGGATGCCGACCATGGCGAGCAGCCCGAAGCCGAAAAGCTTCTGGTGCAAGAGCCGATCGGCTACGCCGGTGGCCTGTATAACCACTTGATCGCGCAACTGGCGGAAGTTGAGCGTGGGGCCGATCTCGATAATGGCCTCGCGATGCTCCGCCTCGGCGCTGTTCGTGGCAGGTTCACCGGAAAAAATGCGTAGCTGCTGCCCGGGCACAATCGCCTGGTAGCTCAGCTTGCCGGTCGGCAGCTCGTGCCACACTCCGCCCAGACCCCAGAAAAGCAGGAACAGGCCCAGAATGAAGCCGAAGTCGCCAAAGCGGTTGACCACGAAGGCCTTCATGCCCGCCGCTGCTTTCGCGGGATCCGTGTACCAGAAGGCAATCAACAGGTAGCTGCACAGGCCCACGCCCTCCCAACCAAAGAACATGATGACGAAGTTGTCGCCCATGACCAGCAACAACATGGAAAAGATGAACAGGTTGAGATAGGCAAAGAAGCGCCAGTAAGCGGGATCTTCTGCCATGTAGCCGATGGAGAAGATGTGGATCAAGGTGCCGATGCCCGTCACCACCAGGACCATCATCATGCCCAGCGGATCCAGGGCAAAGGCCAGGTCCACGTGCACGGGACCGGCCGTCAGCACCGTCCACAGTGTGTTTTGCAGGAAGCGTTCCTCGCCCGGCAGGCCCAGCATCTTGGCAAAGGCCACACAGCCCACGGCAAAGGAGAGCACCATGGCCCCGACCGCGATAATGTGAATGACTGGCTTGCCGAACTTACGCTGCAGCCACCAGCCACAGGTCGCGTTGATGGCCGCGCCCAGCAGCGGGAACAGGGGAATTAGCCAGAGAAAGCCAGCCGGGGTGACGGCGAGCGGGGCGAGCTGTTGTACGGCGTGTTCCATGGCCAGCCCTTATTGCCTCAGCGACGCAATGTTGGCCGTGTCGATGTTGCGGATCATTTGGTAGATGGCCAGGATGATGGCCAGGCCCACAGCAGCCTCGGCAGCCGCTAGCACGATGACGAACAGCGCGAAGATCTGCCCGGACAGACCGCCCGCCACATAATGATTGAAGGCCACCAGATTGACATTGGCGCCGTTGAGGATCAGCTCGATGCCCATGAGCATTGCGACCGCGTTGCGCCGGGTGAGCACAGTCATCAGGCCAAAGCAGAAGAGCAGGCCGCCCACGACCAGGAAATGGCTCAATGAAAGGTGCCCCATCATTTCAGTCATCTTTGATTTCCTTGCGCGCAATTACGATCGCGCCGATCAACGTGGCCAGCAGCACCACTGACGTCACTTCGAAAGGCAGCAACCAGGTCCCGAGCAGACCATTGCCAATGGCGGCGGAAGTCTCGTGGCTTTCCGGCCGCAACACGACCTTCCAAGGTGCCCAAATGGCGATAAAGGACAGCAGGGTACCGGTCAGCGCGAAGAGAATCGCGCCCGAAACCAGACCGACGTTTTGATTGGAAACCTCGATTTCCTTGATCTGACTGGTGAGCATGACCGCGAAGATGATCAGTACCAGCACGCCGCCGATGTACACCAGCAACTGCGTGACCGCGAGAAAGTCGGCCGAGAGCAGCACGTACAGGCCACCCACTCCGACCAGCGCCGAGAGCAGACCCATGGCGCTCCAGAAAATGTTCTTCGACATGGGCACGCCGGCCGCGCCCACCACGGCGGCCAGCGCGAACAAATAGAAGACGAGCTGGTTGGTGTGCATGGCTACCCCTTAATGTCCCTGCCGAGAGGCGGCGCGGCCCAATCCGGAGCCGGCGCGGCCCACACCCGCGAGGCAAGATATACGCGCATGAGCGAGCCCGCCGGCGCGCGGGGCGCATCTTGGCCCTTGACCGGTCGGTAGAACGGCGTCGGCTTGGCCGCGTCGGGCACCCAGCGGAAGACCAGATTCTCCACCACCCTCACGGTCGACTCGAACTCGCGCGTGTGGGCGATGGCGCCGGTCGGGCAAGGTTCGACGCACAGGCCGCAGAACATGCACTTGGACTCGTCGATGTCGAATTGGGTGATGACCCGCTGTTTGGGATTGGCCGGATCTTTGTCGACCGCAATCTTGATCACGTCGATGGGACAGGCGCGCGCGCAAGCCAGACACCCCGTGCACACCGCCAGGTCGACTTCCAGGAAACCGCGGTAGCGCGCGGGCAGCATGTCGGCCACGCGCTTTTCCGTGCGGTCGGGATACTGAATGGTGATGGGCCGCCGGAGCATGTACGACAGGGTGACGGACAGGCCCTGCCAGAACGTCTGTACGACGTCTGTGATGGCACCGAAGTAATTGCGAACCGTTTCAGGCATGGAGAGCTACCAATTTGAAAGGTCCACCCGCGCGCCTTTGACCTGCGCGATGTTCTTGCGCGTCCGCACAGCAAACTTCACCAGCAGGAGAGCCACGCCCAAGCTGATCACCAGGCCGGACACCAGGTGCACGGGCGCGGGGACCATCACCCAGAACAGGGTGAAGATGAAGCAGGCGAAAGCGCCGGGAACCAGGTACTTCCAGCACAAGGCCATCATCTGATCCACGCGCACGCGCGGCAGGGTCCAGCGCAGCCAGATGAACAGGATGACGAGCAGCCAGGTTTTGACCGCGAATACCAGCAGCGAAGCGGACTGCCAGCTGAACCACACCAGGGTCGGGAAAACATCCGTGCCGCGGGTCTGATTGATCATCTCCACCGAAACGCCCGGGATCTGCCAGCCGCCCAGGAACAGGGTGACCGCGAGCGCACCCATGACCCACATGTTGGCCCACTCCACCATCAGGAAAAGCGCGATGCGGAATCCGGAATACTCGGCGTGATAGCCCGCGACCAGCTCCGATTCCGCCTCGGGCAAATCGAAGGGCGTGCGGTTGCCTTCGGCCAGCGAAGCGGTCAAGGCGATGAAGAACGCGACAAAGGCCGCCGGGTTCTGGCACGCGAACCACTGCCAGGGCCAGCCGCCCTGGGCGCGGATGATTCCCTGCATGGACAGGGTCCCGGCCATCATGACCGGGACCATGATGGCGATGCCGGCCGGAATCTCGTAGGACACGACCTGGGCCGCCCCGCGCACGGCGCCGAAAAGCGCCCACTTTGAATTGGAAGCCCAACCCGACACCAGGATGCCGACGACGATAAAGGCGCTGGTCGCGGTCAGGTAGAACACGCCCACGTTGAGATCCGCCACCACCACGCTCTCCCCAAACGGGAGAACGACGAACGGCAGGGTCAGCCCCACCATGGAGAAGTAGGGCGCGGCTCGGAAAAGCAAACGGTCTGCCTCGGCCGGAATCAGATCCTCTTTGAAGAGCATCTTGAACGCGTCGGCCACCCAGGAAATGAACCCGAAAACGCCGGGCCGGTTGGGTCCGATGCGGCTCTGCATGCGTCCCGCGATGCGACGCTCGACCCAGGTCGTCACGCCGGCAAACACGGCGGTGTAGAGCGAGACGAAGGTCCCCTCGACGAGCAAAATCACTCCGTACCAGGTATCGCGATACAGGCTGTGTCCGAGATCCCAGCCCAGCCGTTGGGCCACGGCGTTCAGCGCCTCGGGCCGGTTGAACGGCAGCATGAGCAGGAGCACCAGGTAGAGCAGGAACGGCAGCGCCAGCATGAAGAACAGCGTGGTCGCCAGCGCGGTTTTGGGATAGCGCGTGGTGAGCGAAGTGGAGTCGAGGGCGGTCGTGATTCTCACCGGTCAATCTCCGGGGCAACGACATCCAGCGAGGCGATGAGCGCGATCAGGTCAGCAATCATCAGTCCTTGCGACAGTTCTTCGATGATTCCCATGGCCATGAAGCTGCCGGTGCGCACACGCACCCGGTAGGCCTTCTCTGACCCGTCGGACACTACGTAGTAGCACATGGTACCGCGCGCCGACTCCACCCGTCCCATGGCCTCGCCCGGCTCGGGCTTCGGCTTGCGTAGGACCTTGGCCATGATCTCGCCCTCGGGCAGCTTGGCGAGCGCCTGGCGAACAATCTTGGAGGATTCCAGCATCTCCAGCACACGCACGGCGTAGCGATCCCAACAGTCCCCAACCGCTCCCATCTTTCCCTGACCCACGGGCACATCGAACTGGAACTCAGGATAGGCGCCATAGGCCAGGTCGCGGCGCGCGTCCCATGAAATTCCCGAGCCGCGCAGATTGGGGCCACACAGACCGTACGCAATGGCCTTGTCGCGACTGATGACCGCGACGTTGGCCAGCCGCTTGACGTAGATTTGGTTGAGCGAGATCAGCCGGTCATATTCCTGGACGTAGCTGTCCAGGTGATCGAGGTAGCGCAGGATCTTTTCGCCCCAGCCCTCGGGCGCGTCGAACGACACGCCGCCGATGCGCGCGTAGTTGAAGGTCAGGCGCGCCCCGCACAGCTCTTCCAGAAGATCGTTGATAGCCTCGCGCTCGCGCAGGGCGTGGGTGAGCGGCGTGGATGCGCCGATGTCGGACGCCATGGTGCCGACGGCCACCCAGTGGTTGGAAATGCGGCACAGCTCGCCCGCGATGGCGCGCAGGTACTTGGCGCGCGGAGGAATCTCTACCTTGAGCAGCCGCTCGACCGCGATGGCGTAGCCTTCATTGGCAAACATGGCCGCCAGGTAGTCGATGCGGTCGGTAAATGGCATGAAGCCCGGGTAGCCGACCGTCTCGCCAATCTTCTCCATCCCGCGGTGCAAGTACCCAATGTCCGGGATCGAGCGGCGGATGATTTCGCCGTTGGTCTGGGTGACGAAGTCGATAACCCCGTGGGTCGACGGATGCTGCGGCCCGAAGTTGATGACGATCTCGTCGTCCGACGGGGTCATACGGCGAAGGACTTGCCGTTCGACTGGCTCAGCCACTGGGCTCCTTTTTCTTTTCCGAAGCCGGATCCGGGACCGGGACCGGAGCCGGTGCCGAGGCCGGTGCCGGAGCCGGTGCCGAGGCCGAGGCCGGTGGCGGTGGCGGTGGCGGTGGCGGTGGCGGTGGTGGCGCTGCCGCTGCAATCGCCTTACGTTCTTCCTCCACCTTCTGGCCCAACCTCACCAGCGGGTCAGGGCGCGTGTTGGTGACTCCGTGGTACCCGCCCGCCTCTTGGTAGTCCTTGCGCAAAGGATGGCCGACCCAGTCGTCGGGCAGAAGGATTCGCCGCATATCTGGGTGGCCAACGAATTTCACCCCCAGCATGTCGTAGACCTCACGCTCCAGCCAGTTGGCCGCCTTCCACACGCCCTGCACCGACGGCACGGAGGGCTGGCCGCGATCAGTCTCAACCTTGAGCACGAGCTGGTGCCGGTGCTGCAGCGAAAACAGGTGATACACGACCTCGATCAGGTTGCGCGTCGGCCAGTCGATGCCGGTGACGTCCTCGCAATAGTCAAAATCCAGCCCTGCCTCGGCTTGGGCAAATTGACAAATTTCAACTATCCAGTCGGCCTCCACAGTTACGAACGGATCGACCTTGGCGTCAGTCAGCTCGCCCACGGCGTCGCCGAACTGGGCCTTGAGCTTGGCGTGGATCTCCTGCGCGTTCATGCTACTTGGCCCCGCTCTGCGGCCGGCGCTTCTCGCGCCACCAGCGCTCACTCATGATGATGTCCTGGATGCGCATGAGGCCTTCGGTCAGCGCTTCGGGCCGGGGCGGACAGCCGGGCACGTACACGTCCACCGGAATGACCTTGTCCACGCCCTTGACCACGGCGTAGCTGCACTGGAAGAGCCCGCCGCAGTTCGCGCAGGATCCCATGGCCAGTACGTACTTGGGCTCCGCCATCTGGTCGTAGAGCAGCTTGGTTCGCTCGGCCATCTTGTAGCTGAGCGTGCCGGCGACGATCATCAGATCCGCCTGGCGCGGACTGGCCCGGAACACGGCGGCGAAGCGGTCCAGATCCGCGCGCGGTCCCCCGGTTTGCATCAGTTCGATGCCACAGCAGGCGAGCCCGAAGAGCAAGTAGTGGATGGAGTTCTTGCGAGCCAGATTGACCAGGTCGTCGAAATGGTTGGTGTTGGTGAGCAGGACGCCGACGCCCGGGCCTGACTGGACGATTCGCGTGATTGCCATCTGTGCTCTAGCCTCGGTCGCCGCTGGTCTTGCTACCCGCGGGCTTCTCGGCGGCAGACAACTTCTTTACCCATTCGAGATCGCCATGGGCCCAGGCCCATATGAGCCCGATGAGCAGGATCGCTGTGAACAAGACCAGCTCAGTCAGAGCAACCCAGCCGTTGCCCTTCTTGGTCCATTCGGCGTACACGACCACCACGGGGAAGGTGAGCGCGATGTCGACCTCGAAGATGACGAAGGCCAACGCGATCAAGTAGAAGCGTGGGTTGAAGTTGTACCAAGCGGTGCCCACGGGCCGTTCGCCGCATTCATAGATGGAAACCTTGTCCGCATTGGGGAAGCGCGGCCGGATGATGGCGCCGATCAGCAGGGCCACCAGGGCGAAGAGTACGGCGACGACCGCGAACGTGAGCACTGCGCCGAATTGGAAGCCCATGAATTCCTTTGGGGGTAGCCCTCGGTGGTCCGGGGCCGGGGTGCGACTTATTTATAGGTCTCGCCCTCTGGGGTCAAGTACGCCAGGAATGGCAGGGTAGTCTCAGCTTTCCGAGGTTCGACGTTGCCTGATTGAGGCGGTGCCGAGGAGAACCGCGCCGTGCACAGCGGCACGCAAGTTGCCTGTTATGCTTTCCATGATACCGTCGAGGTATAGCATACCAATCGGGATTGTGGGCATTGCTTTGGCTGGCCTGGTATCAGCGGGCTGTGGCAGCCGGGGAATTCGGTCTCCCAGGACAGATGCTGGCGCGTCCGACGCTGCGGCCAGCCTGGGCGGTCAGGTCGGATCCACTTTGCCCCAGGGTGGGTCGGGGGGAAAGGGCGGAGGTACCGAAGCGGGCAGCACGGCCGGCACGACGGGCACGGGCGGCTCAGCCGTCCCACCGTCTAGTGCAGGCGGCGCCGAGGCAGGCAGCGGCCCTGGCGCCGATGCGGCTGGTGACGTTTCAAGACCAGACGGAAGCGGGGCTGTTCCTGACTCGTCCGTCGCATCCGACGTGAAGGTGCTCTGCTACGACCAGACCGCAGTCGGATGCACGACCAGCAGTGATTGTTCGGACAGCCGAACCTGCGTCCAGCGCGTGATCAATCCGTGCGCAGGCCTGACCTGCCAGGCCTGCGGCATGGCGGTGAGTGTCTGCCTGTGAACCTCTGACGGGTTCTGCCGGCCAGGCAATTTGGATTGCGCTGAGTTATGCTGTTCTGGAATAGCGACATGACCGAACCTAAATCTTCCTTAGGGCCCCCGAGCGATCCGCCTGATTCCGGCCCTGTGAAACGGCCGTCTCGCAATATGCCCCACTATGGCAATGAGGCGATTGCTCCCTATTTCTTCCTGATCATTTTCGGCGCCGCCTTGATCGCGGTGGGCTACGTGCTTCTGCCCTTCCTGGGTGACATGGTGATCGCCCTGGTGGCTGTGCTGCTTCTGTCGCGGCACTATGAGCGCCTGCTGCGGGCGCTGGGAAATCGGCCGGTCTTGGCATCAGGAATCACCGTCGCTGTCCTGATGGTTGTGGTGGCCATCCCGGTGAGCCTGGTGGGCTCGGCGCTGCTGGCTGACATCCGGCACGCGGCAGTGACCTGGGGCGGGCCCGAGGCCTACGTTACGATCAACGACTGGACCAGCGAGCATGGCCGCGTGGCGCGCGCGCTTACGGCGTTTGCCCAGCGCACGGGTCTGCCCATCTCGCCCGAGGCCGTGCAGGATGCCGTGGTCGAGGTGGCCCGCAGTCTGAGCCAGGGGCTGTACAAGCGCGCCAACGCGTTCGTGGCCGGCGTGTTGGAGTTCGGGCTTCATGGAATCATCACTCTGTTCTCGATCTTCTACCTGCTCATGCAGGGAGAAAAACTGCGCACCTACTTGTTTCGCCTGTCGCCCTTGGCAGGCGACGAAGACCAGCTTTTCATCAACAAACTGGGCGAGGTGGGACGTGCCATCCTGATCGGCAACGGCATCGGCAGCTCGTTGCAGGGCCTGGTGGCTGGTCTTGCCTGGGCCGTGGTGGGACTGCCTTCGCCGGTGTTATGGGGCTTGGTGATGGCGGTGGCGGCCTTTCTTCCCTTGGTGGGCGTGGCCGCGGTGGTGGTGCCCGCGACTTTCTACCTGTGGTTCGCGGGCCGGCACGCGGTCGCCGTGGGCTTCTTCATTTTCTGCATGGGACAGTCGTTCCTGTTCGAATACGGGCTCAAGCCGCGCCTGATGGGCTCGTCCATGCGCATGAACAGCCTGGTGGTCTTCCTCAGCCTGCTGGGTGGGATTCTCGGCTTTGGCGCGCCTGGGATCCTCTACGGGCCGCTCATCATGACGCTGTTTCTGGCCCTGGCGCAGCTCTATGAGACGCGCTACCAGCAGCGCATTGCTCGACGGCTGGAAGTCCCGGCGCCGGCGGACAGAAGCGGCCCGACCAGCGCGGCGGGAATCTGAGATCGCTACTGTACGGTGAGATCGGCTTCAGAGCGCTTGTCGACCGACGAGCCGCCAACCATCAGGTGCACAGTGCCGGGCTGCACAGTGAAGGCGCTCGTGGTCGTGTTCCAGTACGCAAGCTGGCTGTACTTGAGAGTCAAGGCCACGGTCTTGGTCTGCCCGGCCGGCACGGTCACCCGCTGGAATCCCTGTAGCTGCTTGATCGGTCGCGGCACGCCGGTGGTGGTTGGGTAGCTCACGTAGAGCTGGACCACCTCGTCCCCGGCGCGGGTTCCGCTGTTGGTGACATCCACGCTGACGGTCACTGAACCGCCTTGCGCCAGGGTCGTGGAACTCAATCGCAGAGCAGAGTAGGTGAAGGTCGTGTAGCTCAACCCGAATCCGAACGGATAGAGCGGCGTGCCCTGGAAGTACATATAGGTCCGCCCCTTGCGAATGTCGTAGTCCGTCTTGGCGGGGATGTCGGTCAGGGCCTTGTACCAAGTCACCGAGGTCCGGCCGGCCGGGTTGTAGTCGCCGAACAGCACGTCGGCCAAGGCGTTGCCCAGTTCCTGACTGGAATGGGTGATGTGGATGATGGCGGGAACAGTGCTTTGCACCGAAGTAATGGCTTGCATGAAACTCGACATATCCACCACGATCGTCTTCGGGTTCGCGGCGAACACCGCCTGGATCAGCGTCACCTGGTTGGGATCGAGGTCGATCGAAATGCGGTCCACGGATTCCTTGCTGTCATAGGCGATCGGGCAATTACCAAAGGTCGTGTTGCCGCAAGTCGGGTTGTTCCCGACCACCACAATGGCCGCATCCGAGCTGGCCGCCATGGTGACCGCCTGACCCGTGCTGTTATCGAGGGCGTACTGGACGTTCACGCCCGTGCCCACCGCGGCCGTGATCCCAGCCCGCGCGGTGACTGTGTAGGGCGGCTTGCCACCGTACCAGTCGGAGATGTCCACGTCGGCATTGGGACCAATGACGGCCAAGGACTTCACGGTGGTCTTGTCGAGCGGCAACAGGTTTCCGTCGTTCTTCAACAGCACGATGGATTTCTGGGTCACCAGGCGCGCGAGCGCCTTGGCGCTGTCGCTGGTCCAGGGTGTGGAATTTCCATCGACCGTCGAGTACGGCGATGTCGGATCAAATTCCCCAAGACGGAAGCGCATGCGGAAGTTGCCGCGGAGGGCGGCATCCATATCGGCGGTGGTGAGCAGCCCGTCGGTGTAGGCCTGCTGCATGGCTGCCGCGTTCCCCGACAACATGACAGCAGTGCCAGCCTTGACCACCCCCGCGGCCGCAGCTTCCAGACTCGGGAAGTACTTGTAGCTTTGGTAGGTCGCCTGCATGGCATCCGCATCGGTGCAGATCATTCCGTCGAATCCCCACTCTCCGATCACGACACTCTTGATCACTGGCGAGCACGTGGCTGGCACCCCGTTGACGGCGTTGTACGACGTCATGAACGACTGTCCGTGGGCGTTCACGATCGTCTCGTAGAAAGGAACCAGGTAGTACTCGCGCAGGTTCCGGTCGTCGACAATCACGTTGTTGTTGCCGCGGTTTTGCTCCTGATTGTAGACAAAGAAGTGCTTCATGGTCGCGGCTTCTTGCAGGGCCAGCGGGTTGCTACCCTGCAGGCCACGGACAAGAGCCTTGGCCAACTCGCCGACCAGGTACGGGTCCTCGCCCAGACTTTCCTCGGCGCGGCCGGCCCGTGGATCGCGCGACAGGTCCACCACGGGCGCGCGGAGGGCCAGGCCGACTTGCTGCCCCTTGTTTTTCACGAAGTACACGCGAGCCTCGCTTCCCACCTCGGCAAATGCCTGGGTCAGCACATCGGGATCCCAGGTTTCGCCCAGGCCCGAAGCCTGCGGAAACTGGGTCGAGAGGACGGCCGCCACGCCGGCGGCCCAGCCCAGCCCGTGGATGCCTTCGGTAAAGGTGGTGAAGGCTGCGATTCCCAGCCGAGAAATGGCGGGTTGGTGCTCGGTGAGCAGCGACACCTTTTCGGCATCGGTCAGCAGGCCCAAGAGATTGGTCACGCGATCCTCGAGGGCGAGGCAAGGATTGCGAAAGGGATAGGCGTAGGTGGTGCCGCCGGTCGGACAGGTCGGCGAATACGGTCCGCCCACGCCGCCGGCCGCGCTGCCGCTCCCAGTGGTAGCACCGCCGGCGCCGCCAGTCGCGCTGCCGCCCACCACCGTGCCAGCGATGCCGCCGGTCGTGGTGCCACCGGCGCTCTTCCCGCCCGTGCTCGTGGATCCGCCTGCCGCCGAGGAGCCACCGACACGGGTAGCGGTTCCGCCAGCGCCACCCGTGGTGGAACCCGCGCCACCGGATCTGGACGTAGCGCCACCGGACGCCGCCGCGCCGCCGCCCGAGGCCGCGCCGCCTGAGGCCGGGCTCCCGCCGGTCGTAGCAGCGCCCCCTGTTGCGAGCACGCCGCCAGTATTGGAAACTCCGCCATTAGACGAAACCCCGCCTGTGGCTGGCAAGCCGCCGGTGGCCGTGGTTCCCGCGGGACTCGCGCCTGCGCCGGCTGACGATGCCACGCCGCCCGCGGCGGTAGTCGCGCCGCCACTGTGACTGCCGCCCGTGCCGACGGCATTCCCGCCGGAATTCCCGCAACCGAGGGCCAGAAGAACCGCCAGCAGGCTCAGCGGTGCGATTGTCTTGCCCGCTCTCAAACCACTCGTCGTTGTGTGCGCTCGGGACATGTTCTCTCCGTGCGCCGGTCAAACCGG
>PLNW01000115.1:12396-85006 GCA_003142855.1 Myxococcales bacterium | reverse complement strand
CAAACCGTTCGGTGCTCTAGAGCTTCTTGGCCGAGCGCACCTCGCTGGCAAACACAGATGACAGCGCCATGGTCTTTGTCGATCGCCCTGCCAAGGCTTCCCCTGCTGCGTGCACCACGTCCGAATCAGGACTCTTGCTGAGCTGGCGCAGAACTTTTTGGGCCTGGGCCGATCCCAGTCGCCCGAGCGCCGAGATGGCCGTGACCAACACGTCGGCCGGCGGGGTGCGGTGGCCGAGCAGGCGACCGAAGAAACCAATGGGCTTGGCCAACCGACAGAGCGCATCGTCGGCGTCGACCCCGGCCAGCGCGTTGGCCTGGCGCCGGCTCACCACCACTTCGATGGCTGCGCGCACCACCGGAGGCGAGGCCCCGCGGGCGTCGTGCGAGATGAGCCGGATGGCCTGGGGAACGATCTTCGCGCTGCCTAGCCCGGTATTCGCGCACAGGAGCAAGGCGCGAATGCGCACGCTCTCGTCGGGATCCGACAAAGCCTCGGCGACATAGCTCTCGGCCACGTTGGCGTCGGCCTCCGCCAAGGCAGTCAGGGCATAGCGCCGAACCTTGGGCGACGGGTGTTTGAGCTGCTTGACGAACACGAGGGCAGCCTCGGGCCCTGCGCTGTCCTTGGCGCAGGCGAGCAGAAGGTAGGCCGCTTCTTCCTTTTCCACTCCCTGGGCCAGCGCGCGCAAGGCGGCCGCCACCCCGCGCGCCTTCATCTCGGTCAAGACCCAGGCCCCAGCCTCGCGTAGCTTGGGTTCGCCTTGTGCGACCACGGCGGCGATCGAGTCGGCGGCCGTATCTTTGCCCTCCTCCAATAGCGCGACGATGCCGTGCCGTCCGGCGGGATCGTCGGGGAAGCCGGCCAGCATGGCCTCCATGGTGGGCTCGTCGTACACGGCGGCAATGGCCTTGGCATTGGTGGTACGCAGGCGCATGAGGATGGCGTTGGTCTCCACGAAACGATGAATGGACAGCGCGTGGCGCATCGCCTTTTGCAGCAGCCGAACGGGATCGATGTTGGCGCTGCCCGAGGGCGGCTCGGTCGACGGTCGCTTCTGCAGGGCCTCGACCCAGGTTTCGGCCAGCACCCATTCTTGCAGTTCGGGCGGCAGGCGCGTGATGGGCACCACTTCGCGTCGGCACAGCTCGCGCAGCAGTTCGTCGGTCTTGCGTTCCGGCGGATCCTTCAGCAAGCGCTCTGCAATCGCGCGCAGCGCGCTCATGGCGGGCTCAGCGGGAACCTGCGCAGCCTCGCACGCGTCGCGCAGAATCAGCTTGGTTGTGCCCACCAAGGCCAAGCCCGGCAACCCACGCACGAAGATTTCGCGCGCGCGGAACGCCACTAGCGCAGGCAGCGCGCCCAGCATCTTGTCGAGCGCCGGAGCGGACCACAGCATGGAGCGCAGGACATCGAACTTGCGGAAGAACGAGAAGGCCATGCTGGCGACCAGGCGCTCGCTATGCTCGACCAGGGTCGTCGGCTTGGCCTCTCCTGTGGCAATCAGGGCGCGCACGTCGCGCCCGAGGCGGCCCAGGGCCATGCGCACCGGCCACGCGATCTGGGGGTCCAGCGGCGACAGGTCGATGTCGCGCACCACAGCCACGTGGGAAACCTTCTTGTCGAGCAGAGCCTTGGACAGGCGTGCCCCTTCGGCGGCGGGGTCAGTCTCGACCGGCGCTGCGGCCACAATTTCAAGAAATGTGCTCCATTCCGCGTCGGTCAACCCGCGGGTCAGGGCGAGGATCACCAGCGAACGCCGCTGCATGAACTCCAGCAACTGCAGCACAAAGGCGCCACCCACCGACGGCCCCACCAGGCGGCGCAGCTCGGTGCGCATGGGTCCCGTGCCATCCACGTGGACTTCAGGCGGGCCACCCGCCACGGCCGGCGGTCCGATCACATACGCGATTTCGGGCTGCGTCCGATGCAGGCGGGTCAGCTCTTTGTGCAGGCGCTTGCTCACCCGCGGAAAGTTGGGCTTGGCTGGATCAAACTGAGCCACCCGGTGCAACGCCCGCACCAAGGTCATGGTGAACTCGACCACCTCGTCCGCAAGCGTGTGCATGGCGCCCTCTATTTGTAAGAGGCTGCGCCCTGCGGCGCAAGAAACCCAGTCAGAGCCAGCTACTTGATCGGCGTCGCGTCTTTGTTGTGGGCGAAATATTCTTCCGTCAGCCGCTTCATGAGCGCGGGCCGGCGGTCGTACAGGCGCTTTAGCTTGCGCTGTCCCCGGCGCGCCAGCGCGTAGTGGGCCAGCATGGGCAGGGCGATGGTGGAGTCGGTGTAGCAGACGACTGCGTCCGGAAGCTGGTTGGGATCGATCTTGCCCCAGCTCACGGCTTCCGACGGCGTAGCGCCAGAAAGGCCGCCGGTATCGGGTCGCGCGTCGGTGAATTGCAGGAAGTAGTCGTGCCCCGCTTCCTTGATGCGCAGGACTTCCTGAATCTGCGGCTCGGTCTGCAAGGTGAAGTTCTTGGGCGAGCCGCCGCCCACCAGGACCACGCCGGTCTTCTGCTTGCGCAGTTTCGCGTCGAGCACGATGGCCGTGGTTTCGTTCACGTCGATGCTGGGGTTCACGCGCAGCTTGTTGCCGCGCAACTCGACGCCCGCGACGTTCATGCCAATGGTGGAATCGCCGGGCGACGGGCAGAAGCAGGGCACGCCCGCGCGATAGGCGGCGGCCAGAACCGAGGCATCCTTGATCCCGCTCTGCCGTTCGAATTCAGAGCAGTACTTGCCGATGAGATGGTGCAGTTCGGCCGTGCCCATCTCTTTCTGGAATTCCTTCTGGATGAGGATCTTGCGCAGAATATCGTCGGTGCGCATGAGCACGTCGTCGTAGTCGAGCAGGATGTCGTAGATGCGAACCACGCCATAGCGCCGCAGCTCGAGATCGCGGACAAAGGGCGATCCGCGCCACAGCGGCAGGTTCATCGCGTGGTGCATGTCGTGGTACAGGTTCGCGCCGGTGGCCACGATCCAGTCCACGAAGCCAGCCTTGATCAGGGGAATCACGGCGGCGCTGCCCAGACCCGCCGGAGTCAGCGCTCCCGCCAGGCTCATGCCCACGGTGACCCTGTCGTTGGCCAGCATCTTCTCCGCGAACAGGCGGCAGCCCTCGCTTAGGCGACCGGCGTTGTAGGCAAGGAAAGTGGCGTCGATGAGATCCGGCAGGCTCTCCTTGCCCGAGATCGGCTTGGGCAGGATGCGCTTGCCCCGCAGGTACATTTGCTTGCCCTTGGCGAACTTGTGCGGGTACTGGCTGACGAATTTCTTGGGCAGAACGATCTTGCTCATTGCCGATGCTTCCTTTCCCGGATCATCTCCTGCACGCAGGAGTGGGCGCACTTTGGACAAAAAAACCCGTGTTTGCAAGACCAGGTCGTCGTTCACATGGGAACCCTGAGAGGGTTCGCTCCGCCCTTCGGCCCCTTCACGCCCTGCACCCACCCCGCTCGCTGACGCTCGGCCTCGCCAAACCCTCCCGCGATGGTGCGCCGCCGGCGAAGCCGGCGGGCTCCCCACGCGACTAATCTGCGAACACGATGCTGCGTACGCCGGAGTGCAAGGTCACTTCCTTCTCGTGCACTTGGCCCAGGGCAGGAACAAACAGGCCGATCTTGTGCACGCCGGGGTCCACGCGCAGCTTGGAGAAGGGGCACAGGACGCCGGTTTCTTTGCCGTCGACCACGATGGGCAGCCTGCCCTGTGTGGCGCACTCGGCGCGGAAACGAGCATCGCCGGTCAGGGGCGGAGCAACGGCGAGTAGTTCCTTGGATACCTGCGTGCCCTCACCCACCGTCACATCGACGGTGGCCGAGGCATGGCCGGCGAGAACCAGCACCACATGGGCCGGGCCGGACTGGAGCCTCATCTGCAAAGGGGTTCGGCCGCGCTCCTTGCCGTTGATCCACACGAAGGCGCCGACCGGCTGGCTGGCTACCGAAAGCGTGGTCAGGCTTCCCGTGCCCGCGCCATCCGCGACACCCTTGTTCCAAGGTACTGCCGGCCCGCCTGCAGCGATGATCTTTTTGTCTGGCGTCGTGGGGGCCGATGGCTTCTCGGCCCCAGCTTTCTTCGCCGGGGAAGGTGCTTCTGCGACGGCCGGAACTGCGCGACGGGTACCAGTCTCTGACGCTTTGGCTTCGGCTTCACTGCCCGTCGGTGGCGAAGCTTGAGGCTCGACGTCGTCTGGGACCGCGGGCGGAAGGGCCGGCACAGCTTGGGTCACTGAGGGGGCGGGCTGCCGCCTGCCTCCCAGTATCGCGCTCCACGGCCTGCCCCGCGCTCCCACGAAGAAGCCGGCCAGTCCACCTGCCAGCATACTGGCGCCCAGCACCGAGGCCGCGATGGTCCAGACCAAGCGGCGATTCCTGTGCCGGGCCGTTTTTTCGTCAGGCGACTGCGCCCAGGTGGGGACTGATGCCTGCTGCTGAGCCCGGCGCTTGGTCGCCACGCCGCTCGCCGGGGGTGGGTCAGGGGCTGGCGGCAGGAAACGACGCGACTGGGGCACAGGAGCCTCTGGCAGAGCGGAGATTTCGGACTCGGGCAGCGACTGACCGCCGTCGTCGAGAATTGCCGGGGCCGTCACCGGCAGGGCGCCATCGTCGAGATAGGCCGCGGCCTCGGCTGCAGCTGGGGGCTCATCCTCCGTAAAGGCCACGGCCTCGGCGAGCGACGGCGACTGAGACTCCACGAGCGTGTCAGGCTCGGGCAGGGGCTGGCCCGCACGGGTCGCCTGGTCCAACAAGCCGTAGGGCGAGGTCGAGCGGATCCCATCTGGGGAATCAACCAGCTCATCCTCGAGCAGGGCGTCGCCTCGGGTCTGCTCCACTTTGCGGCGGGGCTCAAAGTCGGCCGCCAGGGTTTCATCCCCGCTGGCTCGCCAGCCCGCACCGGGTCCAACCTCTCGTGGAGACGCTTCCGCCTCTTCAAGGGAAAAAGGCCGCGAGTTCCGCAGGTGACCGCCCATGTCCGTCGCTGGCCCGAGAGCAGGGGAGCCGGCCAGCGGATAGGACTGCGACGGCTCAGCCTGGACATCGTCGAGCAGGCCCAGGCCAGTCGCTGGGCTGCCAACCGAGGAGCCAATCCCAGCCTGGCCGCCAAGAGCGGCAAGGGCGCGCGCGCCCCAGGTCGCGGGCTGCGCATCGAACGCCGCTGCGCTGGGAAGCACTCCCCCTGCAACCGCAGGCTGACTGCTCGCCGCTGGTTTGGCCGGCCCTTTTGCTCGCTGGTGCAGCGTTGCCTCGAAGCCATAGGCATCGTCGTGCTCCACCTCGGAAGGCGGTGGCGGCGCATCGTCAGCTTCTTCGGGCGTGGCAGCCAAAGACACGACCGCCTCGGGCGGTTCCTTCGGTGTGGGGCTGTTGGTCGATGAGCGCAGGATGAGTGACGAAAGGTCTCCGGCCAGCACGGCCTGGGCCGTACCCGCGTACACGGCTACCAGGGACGAAATCACGTCGGCCGCTCTGGGCCGCGCCGCGGGACTCGCCGAAACCAGGCGGCTGACCAGGAGCCCCAAGTCTTCGGGCAATGAAGAGAGAGCGATCTGCAGCTCGGAGGCGCGCCGGCCCTGGGGCGGCAACTCACCATTCGACAGCTCGCACAGCAAGACCCCAAGGCTGTGCATGTCCCCGGCCGTGGTGCAGTCAGCGGCCGGCGCGGCCAGCTCGGGTGCGATGTAGGGCAGAAGGCGTCGAGGTCGTGGCTCGAAGGGACGACGAACCGAGGCACGAAGGCCGAAGTCGAGCAGTCGGACGGCCCCGCGCGAGGTGATGAACACGTTGCCGGGACAGAGAGCGCCGTGAATGATAGGCGGCTGCTGCGCGTGTGCAGCCTGTAGTCCGCGCGCGATTTCGGCGCCGATGTAGGCCACCAGACGATGCCAGCGCTGGGCCGCTTCATCCTTGCCCGTGGCCAGCGCACCCGCCTCACGCGCACGCTGGAGGAACTGGCCCAGGTCCGCGCCTTCCATGAAGGGCGTGACCGCGAAGACCAGCCCATCGCTCGAGTCTGCCTCCACCACCTTGGCGATATGGGGATCGGCCAGCGTGGCGCTGCGCCTGGCGGCCTGCAGGAAAGGCTCGCTGACCGCGCTTGGGGTTTCCGATCGCTTGAGCCGCAAGACCTTCACGGCAAAGCTGCGATCGAGCCCGGTCAAGCCCTTGACGCGCGCACGGTAGGTTTCGAAACCGCCATCTGCGCCGAGTTGCTCGGTACACTCGTAGCGGCCCAGCTTCTTCAGGCCAGGCGGATCACCCGCTGCCGGAGGTCTGATGTTTGGCGGCATCAACACAAATATCGGACGAAAGACGCGCTCTCTGGACTGGGGTTTCGCGTCGCTGCACTGACACGGAACCTGGCCAATTCACACCACATTGTATAGTATGATCGGCGCCGGTTGGGTTCGCGACAGCGCGCGCCGCGGGGCACCATTGACGGTTTGCGCCTAAGTGTCTAGAATCATGGCATTTGAGTACCTTCAGGCCCCGCGACGCCGCAAGTGAACAGGCAAGCGCCGCCCAGGCTGAAGGTGCGCCTTGGACCCTGCGCTTCATCTCGGGCAAGTATCAAGGCGGGGAGTTTCCTCTGCGCCCCAACCGCGAGATCGTGATCGGCCGCTCGTCTGACTTGGACATGGTCCTGGTTGAGGACATGGTTTCGCGCAAGCACGCGAAGATCGTCACCGACGGCCGGGCCGTGTCGATTCAGGACCTGGGCTCGACCAACGGCACCTTCGTGAACGGCGAGAAAATTCGCAATATGCAGCTCAAAGACGGCGACCGCATCCTGGTCGGCACGTCCATCATCAAGCTGGTGGCCACCAGCGGTGAGGCCCGAGCACCAGCGGCTTCGTTGTCCGAAATCGAAGCGCGTTCCAAGATGCAAGTCGCCGCCAGCCGACGGGTGGCGCCCAAGTCGATGTCGGGCAACATCGAAGAGATCCCCCTGCCGGACCTTCTCCAGTTGCTTTCCACCAGCCGCAAGTCGGGCGTGCTGGTGCTGCGTTCCGAGTGGGGCACCGGCCGCCTGCACCTGCGCAAGGGTCAGATCTATTTCGCCAACATCGACGAGAGCTTCGACGTCAGCCCACGCAAGGCCATGTTCCGCATGTTGACCTGGAATCAGGGCCTGTTCGAGCTGGAACCGCCTGACGAGCGCCGGGTGATGGAGGAACTGCAGGATTCCACCGAAGCCTTGCTCATGGAGGGTATGCGCCAGCTTGACGAATTCAAAGAGCTGTCGCCCAAGCTGCCGCCTCTCGTGGCCGAGGTGTCAGTGCCCACGCCGCTCGCGCCCCGCCTGCGCGATCTGTCGCCCGATCACCTCGACGTCATTCAGATTGCCCTGGGCGGTGCCACGGTGCAGGCCATCCTGGACCAGAGCCGGCAGACCGATCTCGACACCGCCACGGCCATGCTGTCGCTGCTGGAGCGTGGGTATCTGGTGGTGGGCTGATTCTCACAGCACTTTCTTGAGGAACTGCCCAGTGAAGCTGGCTTGCACCTTGGCCACATCGTCGGGGGTGCCTTCGGCGATGACTTGCCCGCCGCCCGGGCCGCCGCCCGGGCCCAAATCAATCACCCAGTCGGCGGTCTTCACCACGTCAAGGTTGTGTTCAATGACAATGACGGTGTTGCCGGCATCCACCAGCCGGGCCAGCACGCGTAGCAGTTGATCGATGTCAGCGAAGTGCAGGCCGGTGGTCGGCTCGTCGAGGATGTACAGCGTGCGGCCGGTGGCTTTCTTGGCCAGCTCGCGCGACAGCTTCACCCGCTGCGCCTCGCCTCCTGACAGAGTGGTGGCTGACTGGCCGAGAGCCACATAGCCCAGGCCCACCTCGCGCAAGGTTTCCAGCTTGGGTCGCAGCTTGGGGATGTTTCCCAGAAACGCACAGGCCTGGTCCACCGTCATGTCGAGCACGTCGGCGATGCTGGCCTGGCGGTACTTCACCTCCAGGGTTTCGCGGCTGTAGCGCCGGCCGCCGCAGGCCTCGCACTGGACATACACGTCGGGCAAGAAATGCATTTCCATGCGGACCATGCCGTCGCCCTGACAGGCCTCGCAGCGACCGCCCTTGATGTTGAAGGAATAGCGGCCGGCGCGGTAGCCGCGCGCCTTGGATTCCGGCAAGGTGGCGAAGAGATCGCGAATATGGGTAAACACGCCGGTGAAGGTCGCTGGGTTGGATCGCGGCGTGCGGCCGATGGGCGACTGGTCGACGTCGATGACCTTGTCCAGGAGCTGCAGACCATCGATGCCGTCGAATTCCGCGCTGGGTACCCGTGCCCCGTGCAGACGGTGTTTCAGCGCGGGCAGGAGCGTGTCGACGATCAGGCTCGACTTGCCCGAGCCGGACACGCCGGTCACACAGGTCAGCGCCCCCAGGGGAAAGCTGACCGTGAGGTTGCGCAGGTTGTGCGTGCGCGCCCCGCGCAGCACCAGCGCGCGCTTGTTCGAGCCGCGCCGGTGCTTGGGCGCCTCGATGGCCTTTTCGCCCGACAGATACGCGCCGGTCAGCGATTGGGGATTGGCCTCGATCTCCTTGGGCGTGCCCACCGCCACCACGCGGCCGCCCAACTCGCCCGCGCGCGGGCCCATGTCGATGACGTAGTCGGCGGCGCGGATGGTCTCGGCGTCGTGCTCGACAACCAGCACGGTGTTGCCCAGATCGCGCAGCTTGATCAAGGTTTCCAGCAAACGCGCGTTGTCCCGCTGGTGCAGGCCGATGGACGGCTCGTCGAGGATGTACAGCACGCCCTGCAGACCGCTGCCAATCTGCGTGGCCAGGCGGATGCGTTGGGTTTCGCCGCCCGAGAGCGTGGCGGCCGGCCGGTCGAGCGACAGATAGTCGATGCCCACGCTGATGAGGAAGCCCAGGCGCGCGGTCACTTCGCGGATGATGCGCAGACACACCTGCCAGTCGCGCTTGGACAAAGCCAGACCCTTGATGAAATCGTTCGCCTCCCGGATGGTCAGTGCCGTCATCTCGGCGATGGTCTTGCCGCCCACGCGGATGTGGCGCGCCTCCTTGCGCAGGCGCGTACCGCCGCACTCGCTGCAAGGCGATTGCGACATGTAGCGATGGAACTCGTCGTAGATGGCTTCGAAATCCTCGTCGGTGGTGCGGCCCTGCTCGCGCCGCCGACGCTGATACTCGTCGTAGCGCCGCTGCAGGTTGGCCAACACGCCTTCGAAGTTCTTCTTGAAGGTGTGCTGCTTGCCGTTCTTCTCGAAGGTCAGGTTGAGCTCTTCGCCCTTTGATCCTTCGAGAATCAGTTGGCGCACCTCGGGCGCCAGCTTGTGCCAGGGTTTGTACAGATCGATACTGTAGTGGGCGGCCAGCGAGTCGAGCAGTTGCTGGAAGAAGGCGCTGTTGCGGCGCTCCCAGGGCTCGATGGCGCCTTCGCGCAGGGACAGGTCGGGGTCGACCACGACGAGATCGGGGTCGAAGTACATCTTGGCCCCGATGCCGTCGCAGGCCGGGCAAGCGCCCGCCGGGCTGTTGAAGGAAAACAAGCCGGGACTGACCTCGGGAAAAGTCACACCACAGTCGGGGCAAGCGAACGTCTCGGAAAAAAGCAGATCGTCGCCTTCCAGGGGCGAGATCTTGACCAGGCCGCCGGACAGCTTGGCCGCCAGTTCCACCGATTCGGCCAGACGCTGCTCGATGCCGGGCTTGATCACCAGGCGATCGACAAAGACCTCGATGGTGTGTTTCTTGGCTTTGTCGAGTTTGGGTGGATCGGACAGGTCGAAAAGATCGCCATCGATGTTGGCGCGTACATAGCCGTCCTGGCGCAGGCGAGTGAGTTCATCGCGAAAATCGCCCTTCTTGGCGCGCACCACGGGGGCCAGCACGGAAAAGCGCGCGCCTTCACCCAAGGCCAGAACCTGGTCCACCATGTTGGGAATGGTCTGCGCGGCGATGCGCTGGCCACACTGCCAGCAGAAGACCTCGCCCACGCGCGCCCACAACAGGCGCAGGTAGTCGTAGATCTCGGTGATGGTGCCCACGCTGGAGCGCGGATTGCGGGAGGCGGACCTTTGCCCGATGGCGATGGCCGGCGACAGCCCGTCGATGGAATCCACGTCAGGCTTGCCCCACTGCTCGAGAAACTGGCGGGCATAGGCGGACAGCGACTCGACGTAGCGCCGCTGGCCTTCGGCGTAGATGGTGTCAAAGGCCAGCGAGGACTTGCCCGAGCCGGACAGTCCGGTGATGACGACCAGCTTGTCGCGCGGGATCTCCACGTCGACGTTCTTGAGGTTGTGCTCGCGCGCGCCTTTGACGACAATCTTGTTCATCGCTGCAAGCGGGCTGCCGGAGTTGTGGACCCGGAAAGCATGGCCCACAGCCACGGCGCCCAGCCTGCACCCTACCAGGGGCTGGCGAACAAGAATAGCCCCTTCAGTATTCGATGGCCGTGATCGTCAGTTCACGTACACCCGCGTGCCAGCGCACGACGACCGTGTCGCCCACCGACTTGCCCAGCAGGGCCTTGCCCACCGGCGACTTCCAGGAAATCACCCCTTCCGAGCCCTCGACCTCGTCTTGGCCGACGATGCGATACACCAACGTCACTTCGTCCTCGTCCTCGACCGTGACCGTAGCTCCGAAGAACACGCGGTCGCGCCGCTTCTGTTCTTTCGGGTCCACGATGACGACATGGTCAAGCCGCTTGGAAAGGAAGCGCATGCGCGCGTCGATCTGGCGCAACTGGCGCTTGCGGTAGATGTACTCGGCGTTCTCCGAACGGTCACCCTCGGCGGCGGCGTCAGCCAGGGCGCTCACCACTTCGGGCCGCTTGCTGGTGTGCAAGAACTCCAGCTCGTCGACCAGCTTCCGGTAGCCCGCCGGCGTGATGTAGTTCTTCTCGTTGGGCGAGCGCGGCTCTTCCTCGGGCAGGTCGTCGGGATCGTCCACCATGCGCTGCCGTGACTACTCGCCGCGCTTGCCGATGCGATGGTCGAGCATGACCAGGCTGGAGCCCTTGTCGCCCACCATCTTGAGTTGATCCAGGATCAGGCTGGCATTCTTCTCTTCCTCGACCTGCTCCTTGATGAACCACTGGAGCATTTCCATCGAGGCGTAGTCGCTCTCCTTGCTGGCCTGGGCGTAGAGGTTGTGGATCAGGCTGGTCACCCTCTGCTCGTGGGCCAGCGTGCGCTCGAACACGTCGGAGGCTGACTTGAAATCCGCCGCCGGTTTTTCAATGGTGGCCAGGGCGACCGTCCCGCCGCGGTCCACCACGTAGTCGAGCATCTTCATCCCGTGGGACTGCTCTTCGGTGAACTGCACGCGCATCCACTTGGCGAAACCTGGCAGGCTTTGCCTCTCAAAGTAGAGCGACATGGAAAGATAGAGATGCGCCGACGAGAACTCGTTCTTGACTTGCTCGCTGAAGGCATCCTGCATGGACTTGCTAAGCATCGCGATGGACTCCCTTCTGTCGTATTTGGATGCGCCAAGAGTCGCCGAGTTCCGCGCGGAATTCAACGAGGAACGGCGTCTTTGGGTCTGCCCACTGCCAAGGGGAACAGCCCGGGCTCCACCACCTTGATAACCGGCCTCGGCACTTTCAGCGTGGTGGTGCGCGCGCCCAGGCGCTATCGGGTCCAGGTTGCCTCCCCCTTGGCCGATCCCTTGCCAGCCAGCGCCGCCCAATGAAGGCTCGGCTTGCTCCGCCGAGACACGAGTGAGGTCTGGGCCGTAGAAGAACAGTCACCTTTCCCATCCGCCGCTGCCTGTCCCGGCCCCGGGCCTCTACCTTGAGACGTCCCAGCCGGCGACGATGGCCTGCGCCGCCGCCAGGTCCTGGGGCGTGTCGATCTCGCGCCACTGGCCGTCGATGAAGACCGGCTCAAGCCGGACGCCCTGGTCGGCCAGTGCGTTGAGCGCATCGGTCAGGTAGGCCTGACGCAGCGTCGGAGCGAGGCCAAAGGGCGCCTCCAGCCCGCCCGCCGCAAGAGCTGCATCCCAGACCGCACGCAGCGCCGCTGCCCCCGCGGCGGAAAAATGTGCCAGGCCGATGAACTCGCCCACCGCCTTTTCGCGCGCCACCGCGCCCTTGCCCACGCGCACGACCTGCCCTTGTCCGTCGACTTGGGTCAGCTCAGCCTCGGAAACCGGGTGCAGGGTGCGGCCCTCATAGGCATCGGCCCAGCAGCGATCGATGATCAGCGAAACCGGCGCTGCATTGGCCGCACGTGCGCCCGCAGCCAGGCGCGCGACCACGTCGGGCGTGTACACGATGTCACAGTAGGAAAAGAAGAAGCCGCCCGGCAGGTGCTCCGCCGCGCACAGCAGCGACGCCAGGATGTTGTTGTGCGCCCAGTGGGGATTGTCCACGAAAGCAAGCGCCACGCGCCCCCCGTCGATGCGATCGCCCAGATACCCGCGCACCACCACGATGTCGGAAAGGCCCGCCGCTGCAAAGGCGCGCAGCTGCCAGTGCAGGATGGGCTGGCCTGCCACGCGCACCATGCACTTGGGAATGTCCTCGGTCTCCGGGCCCAGGCGTCGGCCGCGTCCAGCCGCCACGATGATGACTTTGCTGCTGCTCACGCGCTTGATCTACCCAGCTTGCGCAGGACCGCAAGAATTGTGCGGGCGGCATAGGCGGCGTTCATGGCCAGGTACACGTGCAGGAAAAGATCCAGGCGGTTGGCAGCGGCCACAAACACGAGATAGCTCGGGTAGTGAATGATCAATCGGCCCAGCGATTCCACCGCGCCTGCCACCTTTGCCACAAGCGAGCGCGGCCGGGCCGGTGCCGCTGCGGCTGTATCCAAGCCATCTCCGTAGTCGCCTGCGGCCTGCGGCCGAGGCGCGCCCGTGGCACGCAGATACTCGGGTCGTCGTACGAAAGTGGTCAGGCTGATGGCCGAGGCCACTACCACCAGTCCGGCCAGCGCCTCGACCAACCATTGCGTGCGGCCGTCGTCTCGCCACAGCCGCGCGCCCGTGGCAGCCACCAGCATGAACGCCTTCAGCTCGTCCATCAGGAAATCCAGGTGGGCACCCACCGGCGACGAAGTTCCCCGCAGCCGGGCCAGCTGGCCGTCCACACAGTCGAGAACGTAGGACAGCTCGAGCACGCCGACTGCGATGAGCAGGCCTGCCCATCCAGGCAAGCCGAACAAGAGAGCGGCGGCCGCCACGAAGACCGCCAGTGAGGCGAAGGTCACCTGGTTGGGGGTTACGCGCGTTCTGGCCAGCGGGACCAGCAAGATCGCAGCCAGGGGACGCGCCACCAACCGATTCCACAGGATGTCCTTCGGCTTCTTCGTTCGCCGGTACGAATCGGCAATCTGCGACAACAGGCTCACAGTCAACGTCTCAGTTAAGCGCTGTCGCGTCGGAGGGCCAAGGGGAATCTACGGTATCGGCAAACCGTAGTAGGCGGAGTAGGCCGCTACGATGGCTGCACCGAGCGCAATGCCGAGGAGCACGTGCACCAGCAAGGGCCAGTGTGCCACCCCGCGCCGGGCGCGTGGCTTGGCCGGCCGAAAGCGCGACTCGTTGACATCGACCGAAAGATCCTCGGGCGGGGCGAAGCCGACTGTCGAGAGCCGCACGGTCGGCACCTCGGTTCTCTCAGAGGCCGGCGAGACCGGCGTCGGGGTGGACTGTGCCAAGGACGCGACAAGAGGAGGCGCCTCAGGCGCCGGCGTCACCACGTAGGCGGCAGGATCCCTCATGTCCTCGGAGATCTCGACGCTTGCAGGCAGTTCTTCGCTTTCACGTGCTGGCGTCGAAGACCGCCGCATCTCGCCCGGCGTACGCCTCAACACCGACGGCGTGCTGTGCGGGTTTGTGGTCAAGGCTCCGTGAATCGCAGAAAACGGCGGCGACGAAGGCGGTTCCGAGGGGCGCGGCCGCGGAGCTGCGCCGGTCTTCTGCGCAGGGGCTGCGAAGGCAGGTTGGGCGGAAGGCAGTTTGGCCGGCGCAGGTGTTGCCTGCCGAACCGGCACTGCGGCGGCCGCAGGGGAAGCTAGCGCAACAACCGGAGGCGGAGTGACCCCCGAGCCTTGCGCAGGCGTCGGGTGAGTGGTCTTGGTCGCTGGAGCGGACGCCGACCGCGCAGGGGTGTGTGCGACGGAGGGCTTGACAGAAAGCGAAGGGAGAAAAGCACGCGGCGGGGCAGCGGTTGCTGCGGGGGCCACGGGCTTTGCGACCGACGGCGCGACCAGCGGTGCTTGGGGCGCGCGGGCTGTGACAGGGGCGCTCGCCACGGGTGGGCCGGGTGCGACCGTGGGTGGTTTCGGCGCCAGCACGGCGAGACCCAAGGGTGGCGTCTTCTTGGCCTGAGCAGCGAGGGCCGGTGTCGATAGGGGACGGGCAGTGGCGCTTCCCGCGGTGGTCCGTGCGGCAATCGGCGCTTGCCCTGGGCGGACCGGCACCGACGGTAGCGGACCGGATCGCTTGATGGGTGCGGCCGCCAGCGGGGTGGCCGACGTCGGCCCGGACGGGGCGGGTTGGGAGCCTGCCGCTGGCGCGGGCTGCCAGCGCACGGTTGCGCTGCTCCGAGCCTGGAGTCCGGGCATGGGCGGGCCTGGTGGTAGTTTGGGGCCGCCTTCTCCCGTCGGCCGCGCCATCGCACCCGCGGCCGGAGCAGGCGCGCCTTTCTTCACACCGTCGACGCTGATCAAGGGATCAGTCGGACGCCGTACGCGTTCTCCAGTGGGCGGTCGCGTCCCCGCGCTCGCACCCGCCACCGCCATGGAAGCTGTGCTGCGCTTGGAGAGCGCGGGCACAGGCGGGGTCACGGGCAAGGGCAGAACCAGCTCGAAGAACCCCTCCTTCCAACCCATGACTTCGGGAAGTCGTTCGGGCGCATCGCTGCCGCCCACCGTGGTTCCCACCAACTCGCCGCGCCGGTAGCTGATACGGGCCTGATCCTCGCCACGCCACACTTCGAGCGTGCAGGTCAGCACGTACTCCTCGCAGTAGCGCATGATCTCGACCAGCGGGCGCTGGGCCAGATTCCCCTCGGCGGGGCCGGGCTTGGCCAGCGACCCGGTCTCCGGATCCGGCAGGCGGGTATCGATGAGGAAGCGGGCTCCAGTGATCCGCTGCAAGGCGGCCACCGCCGCCTCGCCACGCGCCTCGCCGGCAAAGGCGTCGTTGAGGCCGCCAGCCAGCAGGTGCACCTCTCCGGCCGGTGTATCCCCAGGGCCAGGCGCGAACACGCGGATGCGAGCCGGCAGGGCCGCGGCCGAGAGCACAATCGTGAGCTCGTTGAGCGAACCGCCCGTCCACTCGGTCACGCGCTCGTCTGATGGCCCGTTCATGCTTCTGCTCCCGCGCTAGGAATCAGTGCCAGGGTCGGAGTCCTGCGCCGACCCATCATCGGGCGCGGCCGCCAAGTCTGAGTCATCGACATCAGCCGTGCTCGCGTCTGCTTGGCTGGTAAAGATGGCATCGGGGATCTGGTAGTCGGCCCCTGCGTCCGTGCCGTAGGATTTGTCGCGTCGTTGCGAGGACGAGCAGCCGCAAAGCGCAGGAAGCGCCGCCAGGAAGGCAAGCCCGAGAGCGACCGACAAACGGGACAGCATGGCCTCGACGGTAGCAAGTGACCCCGGCCGCCGCAAGGGAAGGTGGGTTACCGCACGATGCTGGCTTCGACGATGTAGTCCAACTTAGGGAAGTCACGCGCCAGATAGGCGTTGCCTTCGGTCTGCAGGCGGCCCTGGTTCGGGCCCATGCCCTGGGGCGCGCCCTCACCGTAGTCACCGAACAGGCCGTCGACGACGTCCATGCCGCTGGTGACCTTGCCAAAGGGCGCAAAGCCCATCCCGTCCAGCCGCCCATTGTCCGCATAGTTGATGAAGACCTGGGTGGTGCGCGTGTTGGGCCCTGCGGTGGCAAACGTGATGAAGCCGCGCTTGTTCGACTGCTTGACCGGGTCATCGGGGATGTTGGCGTTGCGCCACACGGCGTTCACTTCGCCCTGGCCGTGGATGCCCCACTGCACCATGAAGCCCTTGACCACGCGAAAGAAGCGAGTGTCGTTGAAGTAGCCGTTCTTGACCAGGTTGAAGAACCGGTCAGCAGCCTGCGGCGCCCAGTCCCTTTGCACCTCGACCACGAAGCTGCCCTTCGAGGTGTTGAACTTGGCGTGATACATCGCTGGCGCCTGTTCTTTGAACGCATCGACTTTGAGCAGCGACGGCTTCTCCGTCGGCGCGCTGGGCGCAGGCGCCGCCGCCACCGGCTGCGCGATCTGGGTGGGTGGCTCTCCGGCTGGCTTCTTACAACCCAGGCTGGCCAGCGCGCCCATGAAGAATGTGCAAATGTGAAATCGCTTGGTCATGCGGCCGAGCATACCGCAGGACAGGCGTTTGTGAATGGGGACCCGCTAGCGGGTCCAGTCGACGATTTCCAGACCGGCGATCACCGCAATCTGGCCGTCCACGGGGGGAGTCGTCTCGCCGGCATTTTGTAGTCGGGCTGGTTCAGCGCCAGTGGTATGGCCGAGCCCAGTTTCACGGTGAAGCTGTCCAAGAGCACGATTCGCATGGTGGCTTCGTGGGCCTTTCCAACTTGGCAAGGAACTTGTATTCCACCGCCAACAACAAGCCACGAAAGATGCCGCGCCACCTGCTAAAACCCCCTGCGAACCAACCGGCCATGACTCCGCGTCATTCCAATCTTTGCCAAAGGCCGCGAGAAGAATGATGAACACGCCCACGTGTCAAGACTTGGCACAACCCACTTCGGAAACCATCACGGGGTTGGCTTGGCTTCCGGGGCGAGCTCGGCCGCGGCGCCCGGGTGGTGAAATCCTGTCACTTCAGGCCCATTCAGAAGAAATCCGATGAGAATCTGTCACCTCACCACGTTCTGGCCCAACCGACTCGGCCACACGCACTACACGGACAATCTCATCAACGGCATGCGTCGGCATCGCGCTGAACGGCATGATGTGCTCGCGGAATTTGGTTCCGCCGCCGCCGAGACCGAGGCCTACCGTTGCGTCCCATGCTTCAGCCGCAAGGAAGACTACGTGGAAGGCATCCTGGCCGAGGCACGGAAACTGTCGCCGGATGTAGTGTTTATCCAGTATTCGAACGACCTTTTCGGCGAGGACAACCGCTTCCCCCGCCTGCTGGCCAAGCTGCGCGCGGCCGGAATTCGCCCGGTGGTGAATGTCCATTCGGTGTATCCGGGGAATTGGAAAACCGGCATCAAGCCCGGTGGCACCGTGGCAGATTTCGATCGTGCCATGGCCGAGCACGCGTCCCGGCTGCAAGTGCACACACAACGCATGCGGCGCGATCTCCTTGAACGGGGCATCCCCGATCAGCGCATCGTGGTGATTCCCCATGGCAGCAAGTCCATGGAGCAGCACGATTCCTTGCGTTGCCGGAAGGAACTCGGCCTGCCCGAGAACGCCAAACTGGTCGTGTTTTTCGGGTTCATTTGGCCCGGCAAGGGATTGGAATTCCTGCTCAAGGTCTTCAAGAAAGTCGCGCGGCAGGTCCCCGACGCCTTCCTGCTGGTGGCGGGGCACACGCGAAACAATCCGTGGGGCTTCTATGTGACCTATCTAAGAGCGCGCGCGGCTATGCTGGGGATCGGCGGCAGCAGTCGCTTTTGGGGCGAATACGTGAAGGACGATCACGTGCCCCTGATCTTTTCGGCCGCCGACGTCGTGGCCTTGCCCTATCGACAAGATTACAGCTCGGTCAGCGGCGTGGTTCATCAAACCGCTGGCATTGGAAAGCTGATGCTGTGTTCGCGCATCGCCAAATTCGATGAAATCGATGCCGTCGATTCCCGCCTGACGGCCCCGTACGGAGATAGCAATACTTGGGCTGAATCCCTGGCGCGATTGCTGACCGATCGACCAATGGGCGAGGAACTACGCCAGAAGATCATGCGGTTTGGCGAGGAAACCAGTTGGACCCAGGTGGCGAAAACCTACGTGGACCTGTGCGAGCAACTCCTGGAGGAGAAATAGCCGATGCTTATTCGAGGCAAGGCGCCCCTGCGTATCAGCTTTTCCGGTGGCGGTTCGGACGTGTCGCCTTATTGCGATGAATACGGTGGTTGTGTCCTGTCCACCACCATCGGCATGCACGCCATGGGATCGCTGGAGGTGCGCCAGGACAACCAGGTGGCGATTTTCTCGGTCGATTACGATGAATTGGTTCGCTATGAATTGGGGAACGAAATCAACGAGGGCGACAAGTTGTCCTTCTTGCGCGCGGTGATCAAGCGCCTCAATCCCCCGCGCGGCGTGAACCTGTACATGCATAGCGACGCCCCGCCGGGAACGGGGTTGGGATCTTCGGGAACCATCTCTGCGCTCATCGTTGGGCTTTTCAACCACGCCTTCAACTTGATGCTGACCAAATACGACATGGCCCGCATTGCCTACCAAGTGGAACACGATGACCTGGGGCGGGCGGTGGGACGGCAGGATCACTACGCGGCGGTGTTCGGCGGCATGAACTTCATGGAATTCGGCGCGCAGGATCCAACCGTGTATCCGCTGCGCGTGGAACCCTGGATCCTGGAGGAACTCGGCTACCACATGCAGATGTTCTACACGCGCAAGAAGCGCGACTCGAACGACATCGTGGCCTCGCAAGTCGGCTTCTACCGGGAAAAGCGGCCGGACACCATGGATGCGCTCGGCGAGATGAAGACCATCACACGCGACATGCAACGCGTCCTCCTGCAGGGACGGCTAAAACGCTTCGGGCAGCTTCTGCACGAAGCGTGGATGAACAAGCAACGCATGAATCCCAGCACGGCAAACCCCTATCTCGCCGAGTTGTACGAAGCCGCGCGAAAACAGGGCGCGATTGGCGGAAAGATTCTTGGCGCGGGCGGCGGCGGCTTCTTCTTGTTCTTTACGCCCTTCACCAAGAAGGCTGCGGTGACTGATGCCCTCGTGAAGCTGGGCGCCCAACCCACGCCGCTGGTATTCGACTCGGACGGCATGAAGACCTGGCAGGTGGCGGAGCAGAACCTAGGGGAGGAAACCGAAGGGATGTTTTCCAAATGAGCACGGGCCTGCCCCCCGCTTTCATCCTCGCGGGAGGACTTGGAACGCGATTGGCCGCGGCAGTTCCCGATCGGCCCAAGGCGCTTGCGCCCATCGGCGCCCGCCCGTTTCTCGATATCGTTTTCGATCAGCTGCTGGGGCTCGGCATCGAACGCGTGGTGCTACTGCTGGGCGCCCGCCACGAGGCGATCTTGCGTTTTCTAGCCGACCGGAAATCCCGCCGCCAGGGGCGACCGGATCTCTACGTGCAAACCTCCATTGAACCCGCGCCCCTCGGCACGGGTGGCGCGGTGAGGTTCGCCCACCGCTTCGCCAGCGAGCCCTTTTTCTTGTTGAACGGCGACACTTACCTCGATTTCGACGCCACGGCCCTGGTCACCTGTCACCAGGAAAAGGACGCGATTGTGACCTTGGCGGTGTCCCACCAGGAAGACACGGCACGGTTCGGCCAAGTGGATGTTTCTCCCGAAGGGTTCGTGCTCGGCTTTAGGGAAAAGGCCGCCTCCTCGGGGCCGGGCTTGATCAATGGGGGCGTGTACCTGATGGATCCCTCGCTCCTCGCGCTGATCCCGGACGGTCGCCCCGTCTCGCTGGAGCAGGAGACCTTTCCCCGCCTACTTTCCCAGGGCAAGCGAATGGCCGCGCTGCCACAGCGCGGGGACTTTTTCGATATCGGAACCCCCGAAAGCCATAAGGCCTTCGCCGCGTTTATCGGCCAAACCCCCCCGACAAGGAACACGCCGTTATGATTGATATCGAGCGACTCTTCCGCGAATCGTTGCAAGCGAGCATCGCGCTCAAGCAACGGGTGCTGGCCACGCGCGCGGGGGAGGTGGCCAAGGCCGCGGACCTGTTGCTGTCCGCGTACAAAGCGGGACACAAGGTCATCTTCATGGGCAACGGGGGCAGCGCCGCGGACGCTCAACACTTGGCGGCGGAAATGGAAGGCCGCTTCGGCGTCGAACGCCGGCCCCTGCCTGCCCTGGCGTTGCACGCCAACGCATCTACCCTGACCGCCATCGCGAACGACTACGGGTACGAGCACGTCTTTTCTCGCCTGCTCACCGCGCACGCTCAACCAGGTGACGTGGCCGTGGCGCTTTCCACCAGTGGTACATCGAGGAACATCCTCGCTGCCGCGGCCCTGAAGGAATCCCTGGGCGTCAAGTTCATCGCCTTCACGGGAGAAAACGGCGCGGCCCTGGCCCCCTTTGCCGACGTGGTGATCGCGGTGCCTTCCAAGGACGCGCCCCGCATTCAGGAATGCCACATCACCCTCGGCCACATCCTTTGCGATTTCGTCGAGAGGAGCTTGTTTCGTCCCGATGGCCCCTAACGCCCGGCCCGCACTGTTTCTCGACCGCGACGGCGTGCTCAACCAGGAAGTGAACTACCTGCACGACCCGCGCGATTTGGTGATGATCGAAGGCGTTGGCACGATCATCGCCGATCTCAACCGCCTGGGAATTCCCGTGGTGGTGGTCACCAACCAAGCGGGCATTGGTCGCGGGTACTACGACGTCGCCGCCTATGAATCCGTGAACCGCGCCGTGGCCGAGCGCCTGGCGAGGGACGGCGCGGTCGTCGATGCCTGGTATTTTTGCCCGCACAAACCCGACGCGGACTGTGCTTGCCGAAAACCAAGGCCAGGCCTGCTTGAACGCGCCGTGGCCGATCTCGGCCTCGACGCCGAACGATCAGTCCTGGTGGGCGACAAGATCAGCGACCTCGAGGCGGCGGCGGCCGTACACGTGCGCTCCATCCTTGTCCGCACGGGCTATGGGCGGGAGGATGAACAACGGCTCATCGCCGGCGGCCGCGCCGGACTGTGTTCAAGCGCGCACGACTCCCTCGCCCACGCGCACGCGGCCCTGCTTGCGCTGTTTGGCTTCGTCCCCCCGGCGGAAAGCGCGCGATGAACGGCGTTTACCCGCCTGCGCGCGCGCCCGGCCTGAGCAATGCGACGACCCATCTATAGAAGGAGCCCCACGGGATCCGTGAACAGCGGTTGCGCGCGTTGAAGGAAGGAAGGCACCAAATCCCGTCTGACGTGGATCAGGCCGTGGAAATGTACGCCGTGGAGGGAGCGCAGAAACGGCGGGGGATCGACGGGAAGTTGGATCGCTTGGTAGTTTCTCCGGAGCACTTGGTTCTCCACCAGCGTCTCATTGGCCGGCAGCACGAAGGCGCCGTAGCTGCCATTCTCCATGGCCTTGGATAATTCGGAGGCGACGAACGCGGGGGGCAAGTCCAATCGTCCAGCGTCATGCAGGGTCCACGGTTTGCCGGCCAAGGCGGCATAGGAGGGGAAGGTCCCAAACCAAACGGGTCCATCCACCGCGGCCAAGCTCGCCACGATCCGCTTGGCTTCCCGTGCGTCCGCGGCGGTGGGCAGGAAGGTGGTTGGACTGTAGGAAAGCATCAATAGTTGCGCGATTAGACCAAGGCCAAGCGCCGTCTCAAGGCGGGGTCGTTTCGCCAGCAGGCGGTAGGCCGCCTCGACGAAGGCCACCTGGGCAAGCACAAAAACCGGCATAAAGAAGTTGATACTCGCCCCCACTTTGGTGCGCAGGAGCAACGTGAAAACGGTGGTGATGGCCAAGGCAGCGGTCCAAGATGGCAGCGCCCGCCAGGCATCGAGCGAACGGAGGTTCTTGAGGACCGCCCGCGCCGGCGACAGCCCTACGACAACCAGGATGGGAACGGTAACCGCGAGAAAGCCAAGTCCCTTCCAGACAAACCGCCAATGCCGGGGGTGATGCGACGGGATCTCGAATAGCCAGTAATAGAAATGACGATTGAAAAGATCGCCGCTCAACGACAAGTAAGAAAAGATGACGACGGCCGCGATGCCACCGATAAGCGCGATACGCCCCCACTGCCTGTGAACCACGGCCATGAATAGCCCGATGCCGGCGATGTACACCAAGGCGGGTTGTTTGGTGAGTCCCGCGAGACCCGCGAAACAGCCGGACATCGCGGCTGACGCCGCCCCCTTTCCCTCCAGCATGAACGTCGCCGCGAGGAAGAAGAAGAAACACATCAATGCATCCACGCGACTCGCGTCTAACCAACCCTCGAAGCGGCCAAAGGCGGCCAAGTACACCGAAGCGAGAGCGATAGCCACCGTCCATTGGGCCTTGCGACAAGAGCGGGCCACCCAAAGCACAGCCAGGAAAATCCCCAATGAGGCGAACGCCGAAACCAGCCGCATGGGAAAGAAGGAAATCGATTCGGGACGCAGGCCAAACACGCCACCCAGCAAACCAGCAAGATTGAAATACAGCGGCGGATAATTACACGAGGTGTAGTCGAAGGATGGCTCCTGATAGATGGCAAGCCCCAGCATCCGTTGCCGTAGCGGCGCATACATATAGGATTCGATCCAGGTCAGCTCGAAGGGATAGGCCAATCGGCGCAAAACCAGGAAGAGGAACAATAGGACAAACCCGGTCCCCACCATCATGGCGAGGATCCGCAACCATTCGTTCGTTTTCATGGATGTCACGGATCCCGGGCGATGCGGGTTTCGCCACGCTTGATGATGCATCGTCGAATGAAATGCGGTCGGTGCTTGGACTCCTCAAATATCTTCGCGATGTATTCACCGACAATCGCGACGCCAAACAGATTCAGGGATCCGAAGAACAGGATGCAAAGGATGATCGTGGTGGCGCCGCGCGGCGAGGCAGAAGGCATTAGCAGACGCGAGGCGATTTGCCCAGCACCGAGCAAGATGCTCAGGAAGAACAACAGCGTGCCAAAGAAGCTCAGCATGGAAAGCGGGGTATAGCTGAACGAAAGGATCCCCTTCTTGGCCCAACCGATGTTCTTGAAGAAGCTGTTCGTGGTCCTGCCGAACATGCGCTCGGGCCGCATGTAGTCCACACCGGTCTGCTTGAAGCCGACCGCTGCGCGGACGCCACGCAAGAAAAAATCCCGCTCCGGGTACTGCAAAATGGCCTTCACGGCCCGCCGGTCAATGAGGGAAAAATCGCCCGCGTCATGAGGAATGGAGAGGTAGGAGAAGGCATCGAACACACGGTAGAAGACTTTGTAGAAGAACCGCATGAGCAACGGAGCCTCGCGCTTGACCCGGCGGCCATAGATAATGTCGTTACCTTCCTTCCAGCGAGCCACGAATTGCGAAATCAACTCGGGGGGATCCTGCAAGTCGCCATCCAGCAACACGCAGGCGTTCTTGCTGGCGATTTCCATGCCACTGCGGAAAGCGGCTTGTGAACCGAAATTGCGGGAGTGGCAAATTCCGACCACGTGCCGGTCCTTGGCGCTGATTTCGCGGATGACCTCCTCGCTGTTATCCGGACTGTTGTCGTTCACGAAGATGATCTCGTGATCGATTTTCAATTCGGTGAAGGCCTTCTTCAGTCGCTCGTACATGATAGGAATGGCTTGGCCATCCTTGTAGCAAGCCACGATGGCAGAGACGCTGCGGACGGTGTCGAGTCCAAACTTCTTCGAGGATTGTTCGTACTTCTGGCGATCCTCCAATTCCCGATACCATCGCGCCGAGAGCGCCAATCCTTCCCGGAAGGATGTTCTGGTCTTCCAGCCCAGAGTGGATTCGGTCTTCCGTTGGTCGGAATACCAATCCACGATATCCCACTGGCGCTGTTCCATGGAGCCATAGGCGGGCTCGCCCTTGAGCGAAAAGACATCGGCGGCGACCTTGGCCACCTCAGCGATGGTGGTCTTCGCTCCTGATCCAATGTTGAATGAATCTCCAAAGTTCTCTTCCCGCAAATTCAGGGCCGTGTCGACATACGCCTCAACCAGATCGTCGATATAGACAAAGTCGCGGGAAATCGCGCCGTTCACGAAGGGAGGGAAGTTCCCTTCGCAACCGCACTTAATCAGCGTGGGAATCAGGCGCGAGGAATCCTCGAGGGGGCCGTAGGCGGAAAACAACCGGAGGTTCGCGCAGGGGAACTTCTTCCTCTTCCCGTAATAGCGCAACAAATTCGCGCACGCGACCTTGGAAACCGCGTAGTCGCTGTTGGGTTGGGGCAAGTCGTCTTCTCTCGGACCTGCGGCGCTATCGCCATATTCCGACGAACTGCCCGAATGCACGTAGCACGCGAGGCTCCGGTCTTCCAGCCGCTTCAACAACTTCGCTGTGAGGTTGAAATTGGTTTCGTAGATGAGGTCGCTCTCTGCCTCGAACGAATAGGCGCCATAGGCCACGCAATTGAAGACCGTACGCGGCTTGACCCGATCAAGGAGATCGTCCAGGTTGGCCTCCACGAGCAAATCGGTCACCACCAGGTGTCTTCCGGGAATTTCTTCCAAGCGCCAAGCGGGAGCGTGGAAGACCGTGCCGTGCACGTCATCGCGATGGGCAAGCAACATGCGCAGTAAATTCGCGCCAACGAACCCGCTGGCCCCCAGAACCAATACGGGACCTTGCAGGCGTCTAATCTTGGATTCGATGGCCGTGGATGAATCCGATGGGGTCATGGCTTTTCTCTTAGCAACGCAAGAATCGACGCGGGATGAAGCGAGCATTCCTCGCGGTGAAACGCCTGCGATCCGTAATAGCCTGAGGGATACCCCAACGCGTGGCGATGGTGGAATCGTCGCGGCGGCACCCCCATGCACAACAGCGCGTGAGCCAAGAGCGCCCCCACGCTTCCTTGCGCCACGTGTTCCTCCACCACAATCACATGCTGGCTGGCATGCACATCCTCTAGGAACTCCTTGGGAATGTCGGCTGGTTGGAAGGGCAGTTCAGACAACACCCATGTCCGTGGACGTTGGCTTTCCGGTAAGGTCATCACCGCGGCGCAAATACCACCCGCCAAGGGCCCCACGAGCAACAACGTCGCGCCCGGTCCTTCCAGCACGCGCCGCCAAGGCGCGTAGGAGGGCAGCGGGAAATCCTTGGGCTTCTCATCGCGGCCCAAACGCAAATACGCAGGGCCCGCGCGCTTCACGATGCGTTCGATAGCGACTGGCACATCCTCGCCAAACGCCGGAATGTACACGCGCATGCCTGACAAGGCGAGCAACACGCCGTAGTCCTCCAACGCATGGTGGGTCGAGCCCATGACCCCATAGCCATAGCCACCGCCATTTCCCACGAGGAATACCGGCAACCCATGCAAACAAACATCGTTGCGGATTTGTTCAAAGGGCCGCGCGTACAGGAACGGGGCGATGCTGTACACCCACGGTTTCAACCCCGTGCGCGCCATGCCCGCGGCCACCGAAACCATGTTTTGTTCCGCAACGCCCGCGTTGATGAACCGGGATTGACCGGCGTCGCGCACGCCCTCAAGTGCCATGAATCCCAGGTCCCCGGTTAGGAAGACGAAGTCGGGATCCTGGCAATGGGGAATGAGAGATTTCGAAAGGATTGTCCTCATGACCGTTCCACTTCCCCCACCGCGGTTCGGTATTGTTCGGCGGTCATGGGTAGGTAGTGCCATTCCATTTTGTTCTCCATGAATGAGACACCGTGACCTTTCACGGTAGTCGCCACGATGGCACTTGGCCTTTCCCCCGGTGGATGATTCAAGGCGGACAGAATGGCTCCGGGATCGTGACCGTTGATCTCCAGGACCGTCAGGCCAAACTCGCGCAGCTTCTGTGGCAAGGAATACAGGTTCGCGATGTCGGCGGTGGCGCCGAACCCTTGTAGCCCATTGAGATCGATGATCGGCGTGAGGTTCACGAGGCGATGGTGTGAAAGGAAGGTCAACGCTTCCCACGTCGACCCTTCATTCCAGTCCCCATCGGACGTCAGGCAGAACACACGCCCAGGCTGGCCCTGAAGCCTTTTTCCCAACGCCACCCCGGCCGCCAGGCCCAAGCCGTGCCCCAAACTTCCAGTGGCGAACGATATCTCCGGCAGTCCATTGGGGACTGGGTGTCCGGCCAAATGTGTATGGTCCTTGTGGAATTCCCGCAGGCGATCATCGCTTAGTTTGCCCGTGGACCACAACGTGACATAGAGCGCACCCGCAGCGTGCCCCTTGGAAAGGACGAATTGATCTTCGCTTCGCAACACGCGGTGATACAGAGTCAGCAGGAGATCCAGCGAAGACAAATTCCCCCCCAAGTGCCCAACGCCACTTTCAAAGTGCATCTTGAGCAGACGCAATTTTGCGTTTCGAATGATTCGTTCCACAAGATCCCCTTGCGATGAAGTTTGCGAACTCGGATTCTTATCAGCCGCCCAAGGGCATGCGAACCACCCCCGACCTATTCGCTACACCATCCCGTCCCACGTTCGCCGCGAATACTGGGACGTAGTTGACGGATTAGGCGTTATTGGACATTCGGAGGTGGGATGGCGCTCGAAGAGAAACGGCTCCGTCTAGCCTATGCACGAAGGACCGCAAGAACAAGTACGTAGTGGCTGGAAGTTGACGGGCCTCGCTCTTGCGGGTCCTAATCCATGCACATGCCCCTTTCAGCGGACCAGGACTGGCAACGCCGCGTGATGGAACGGGCCAAGGAGCTGGACCACCAGCACCGGCGCCGGACGCGGGGCCTTTGGCAATCGACGCTCGGCCTAGCCCTGTCGCTGCGTTTCCTGCGTACCGCGGCTCGACAACTGGTCACTGCCCCGCGCAGGTCCGAGCCGCGGCGGGTGGGGCATCCAGGGCCGGGGCAGATCGCGGTCACGTTTGTTGGGCACGCCACGGTCATGCTCACGACCCCACTGGCGCGCGTGCTGACCGACCCGTATCTCGGTGATTTCTTCCTTGGCCTGCGCCGAGCGGAAGGGGCCTGCCTGCATCCCGCTGATGCGGCCGACCTGAACGTGATCCTCATCTCGCACGCCCACCGGGATCGCCTGGACCTGACCAGCTTGCGACGCCTGAAGGGCCGGGCAGCTGTGCTGGTTCCGCCCCGCTGCGCGTCCTTGGTAGACGGACTGGGCTTCGCTCGCGTGATCGAGTTGGCGCCGGGCCAGAGTTTCGAGTACGCGGACGTCGAGGTGACTGCCGTGGCCGCGCGTCACGAGGGCGGCCGCGGGCTTTTCGACTCGGCCTGGCGCGGCGCCTGCGGGTACATCGTGCGCTCGGCCGGGGCCAGCGTGTACTTCGCGGGCGGCACCGCCTATTTTTCTGGCTTCGAGGAGATCGGTCGGCGCTTGCACCCGGACGTGGCGCTTCTGCCCGTGGCCGGATACCAGCCACCAGCCTTGCGGGCGATCAACATGTCGCCGCTCGACGCCGTGCAAGCCTTCACAGATCTTGGGGCCAAGCTGCTCGTGCCCGTCGGGTACGGATCTTTCCCGCTCGGTTACGAGCCGCTCGGCGAGCCCCTGCGTTGGCTCAGACAGATCTGCGCCGACCGCGGCATCTCGGACCAGCTCGCCGTCCTGGGACACGGCGAAACCTGTCTCGTGCGCGCTGGTTCGCAGGAATAGCCTTTGTTCCGCCCCGCTGCTAGAGTGCGCCCGCTGTAAAGGTCAGCCCCGAAAACAATAGAGCCATGAGCTTCGTGGAAAGACTGCGCCGGGTTCCACCCGGCTGGTGGGTGGCGCTCTTCGCGTTTGCCTTGATCCTGCCCCGCCTGGGTTCGTTCGGGTTCTGGGACCCGTGGGAACTCAAGCTGGCGGAGCGCGCGCGTGACATTGCCCATTCGGACAATCTCTTCGACGTGACGGTCGGCCGTCGTTTCACCGCCGAGCCGCCGCTCGACTTGGCCGCCAATGCACTCGGCATGCGGGTTTTCGGCGTGGGCGAGTTCGGCGGCCGCATCTCCGATGCCTTGTTCGGCATCCTGGCCATCCTCGGGGTGTATTGGGCAGGCCTCGGCCTTTTCCGTCGCCGAGCGGCCTTGCTCGGCGCCCTGGCGCTCGGCTCGATGCCCCTGTTCGTGCTGCAAGCGCGCCAGCTCACTTCGGACATGCCACTGGTGGCCGGGCTGGCGTTGGCCATGGGCGGGCTTGGCCGCTACGCCTGGCCGGCCCAAGGCGTGCGCCGGTGGCGCGATCTGCTGGTGGCTGGCGTCGGCCTGTTGATCGGCCTTCTCTCGGGCGGAGCTCTTCTGGGCGTGGCATTGCCCTGCCTGGCGTTCAGCTTTGCCATCCTGGCGGGGTGGGGTCTGCGGCCGCGGCCGGCTGATGATCCAGCGGCCAGCAAGCTCACCTCGCCCGGTTGGGGAGCTCACCTGCCCGCTGGCACGAGCCTGGGCACCAGCCTACGTTCACCGGGCGTGCAGGGCGGCGTCGCGCTGCTTGTGGCCGCCTTGCTCGGGGCGCTGCTTGTCCTGCTCACCATGACCAAGGCCAATGTGGCCGGTCAGTACTCCTTGCTGCTCGGTGGGGTTCCGCGCGGCGGGGCTCCCAGCGTGACCTTCGACACCATCATTCGGCAGCTCGGCTTCGGCTTGTTCCCCTGGAGCGCTCTGGCCATCTTTGCGCTGGGCCGGCCGCTCATCCGTCTAGGCGGGGGTGACGAGTCGGACGGCGATCGACTGGCCTTTGGCCAACTCTATCTCCTCATCTTCGCGGCGTTCGGCTTCACCCTTTCCACGGTGTTCGTGCTCATGTGCGGCGAAGCGCGCTTCTGCGCCCTGGCGCCAGTGGCGCTGGCTATCGGTGCCCTGCTCGACGAGGCGCTCGAAGGCGACCGCACCGAGCCCGTACTGGGATTGCTGGTGGCGACCGGGACCATGGTGGTCGCGCGCGATCTGGTGCTGGTGCCCGAGGATTTGGTGTCGGCGCACATCCTCAACAAGGTCCAGTGGCCGGCCAAACTCAAGCTGGCGTCGCTCTTCATCGGCACCGGTCTGTTGGTTGGCGCTGGCCTGTACACGGGGCTGGCCACCCGAGGGCGAGCCCTGGGACGCGTGGCTCTGCGCGACCTGGGAAATGCGCGGCGATGGCACCGATGGTTGGAAAGAGCCGTGGTCGAGGTCGGGCGCTGGGGTATCCAGGCCGCGGTTTTGGTGGCCGTTTTCTTTGCCTTGATGCTGAGCCAGGTGATCGTGCCCAAGCTCTCCGGCGATCTTTCGTTCAAGCCGCCCTTGGAATCGTATGCGCGTCTGGCCCGGCACGGCGAGCCCATCGGCCGGTACAAGGTCGAGGGCGGAGGGGCGAAATTCTACAGCCAGCGCGAGATGACGGATCTGCCCACGCAGAACCGCGTGGTCGAGTTTCTGCAAGGGGGCGAACGTGTCTTCGCGCTGGTGCCTGGCAACGAGCTGGCGGCCTTGGATGCGGCACTCAAGTCCGCGCGGGTGGCCTACGTCGTGGTGGACGCGCGCTCATCGCGCTTCCTCTTGCTGTCGAACCGTCTGGAGCAAGGCGAGCACGACAGCAATCCGCTGAAACAGGATGTCTGGATGGCGGCGCGGACGCCCGAGCCGGTGTTCGAGCCCGGCGCCACTGAGCCATCGCGCTACGAGTGGTTCGACCCCAAGCCGCCCTGGCGGTGGCGGGTTCCGGCCAGTGTCACCTTCGCCAATGCTATCGAACTGGTGGGCGCCGAGTTTCCGACCGTGGTACGCCGGCCCGGCACCATTCCCTTGTCGCTTTTCTTCCGCGTGCACAAGAAGCCCCCGGGAGGATTCCACATCTTCGTGCACTTCGATATTCCCGGCGAGCCGCGGGTCATCGGGGACCACCTCCCGCTCAACGGTACGTTTGCCACCGACTACTGGCTGCCCGGCGAGTACATTCGCGACACCTACGACGTGGAAGTCCCGCTCATGACCACTCCCGCGGGAAGCTACACCCTGTTCGTCGGCTTCTGGCCCGGAGGCGAAGGCAAGCGCCTCAAGATCACCGCCGGCTCTAACGACGGCGGCGACCGGGCGCGACTGGGAACCATCGAGATCAAGTAGGCATGCCCACCAAGGACCGTCGCAAGCGTGTCGTGCCGGTCGGCAGCGAGCGGCGCACTGGGCGTGAACGGCGTGAGCACCAGCGCGTGCTGGTGTCCATGGAAGTGGACTACCGTTGCGACAACACGTTCCTCTTTGCCTACATCACCGACCTGTCCGCCATGGGAATTTTCATCCAGACCGTCAATCCCCATCCGCCCGGCACCCTGCTGAACTTGCACTTCCTGCCACCGGGCGGCGGCCCGCAGATCGATGTCGAGGGACGGGTCATCTGGGTCAACCCGCCGCGCAAGCACGACAGCATCAACCCCGGCATGGGAATCCAGTTCGTGGACCTGACGCCGGCGCAACGCGAACAGATCAAGGTTCTGGTACGGACCTTCGCCTACTTGAGCGACGACGAAGATCAGGTCCGCGGGAACAGCTAGAGCGTGGCCGACCGGGAAAGTTGACATAATCCGGACCGCCTACACACTCGCAACATGCGGCCTGCACGACGAGTGATCGCCCGGCAAGGGCGTCGTATTCTGCCCGAACAGTCTCGGCTAGTCGCGTGGGGAGCCGGCGAGCTTTGCTCACGGCCTGCTGGCCTGCGGACCATCGCGGGAGGGTTTGGCGAGGCCGAGCGCGAGGGCGCGAGCGTAGCGAGCGGGTGTGGTGGGGAGGGTGCAGGTGCCGAAGTCCCCGAAGGGGGAAGCGAGTGGGGTGGGGGTGGGCGTGGAGGGCCGAAGGGCAGAGCGAACCCTCCCAGGGTTCCCATGTTAACGATCCCTCGGACCGTGGCGGCCTTGCGGCGGAGTCGCAAGCTGCTCACTGACATCGAAGCACAGCTGGGCGGCTTGTTAGTGAGTTTGCGGCAGCCGCAACCCTGCATCGACATCGCCGCCCCGGATCAACTGACCAGCGTCACCGCCCAGGCCGGCCGAGCGCTGGCAGCCCTGGACAACCTGCGCTGCCTGTGGTGACAAGCCACGTAGACACGGCAACCAGAAGGCATGCCGGGCTGGTCGAGCCCGTGGTGACCTTCCTGGTGGCGACCGGTATGGCCGCGGGCCTGTTCTGGCTGGCGCGCGGTGTGTCCTTTGTGGGCGAGGTTCTCCACGGCGCCATTGCCCTGATCTTTTTGCTCGGGCCTTCGTACGCGGCTCGCTTTTCCGGCCGGCCCTTCGACTATCGGGCAGCAGGTCTTGGCATGGCGCCGGTCAAGTTGAACCTGCGCATCCTGGCCCTGGCGCTGGCCTGCACCTGGCCACTTTTTCTGGGAGGCTTTCTCCTCTACTACGGTCTGCTTTGTCCGGGCAGCGCGCCCGCCTGGGCCCAGCGTCTCACGGACGTCCTCTCGCCGATTTGTCCGGGCTGGAAAGGGCTGCGCGGCTTCTCCTTGCAGCTTCCCCCGGGTTTTGTGCTGATGGCTCTCTCGCAGCTCCTGGTGGTGGCCCTGCCCGAGGAACTCTTCTTTCGCGGCTACCTGATGTCGCGGTTGGAAGAACGCTGGCCCTCGCGACAGCGCCTGTGGGGCGCTTCTGTGGGCTGGCCTTTGCTGGTTTCCAGTCTGCTTTTTGGCCTGGGCCATTTTTTGGTGGATTTCCAGCCCGCGCGCCTGGCGGTCATGGTCCCGGCCCTGGTCTTCGGGTGGATGCGACAGCGAACCGGATCGTTGGCCCCGGCCGCCGTCTTCCATGCCCTGTGCAACTTGTTTTCAGAGGTCCTGCACGAAAGTTTCTTCGGATAGCAACTTCTTCGCACGGAGTCCGACAACTAGGACATGTCGCGCAGTTGCGTGCTCACCCTCATGTGCATGCTCGGTCTGGCCCCGCCAGCTCGGGCGCAGAAGGCCACTTTGGAGGGTGTGGTCAACGTTAACACCGCCTCGCCCGAGGAACTGCGTCTCTTGACCGGCATCGGGCCCGCACGCATTCGCAACATCCTGGCCTATCGCCACAAGCACCCCTTCCGCACCGTCGAGGAACTGGCGCGCATCAAAGGCATCGGTCGCAAGATGGTGCGGCACCTGCGCATTCACCTGGCGGTGAACGGACCCACCACGGCCCAGAAGATCATCCGCCCGCCATCGCCGGTGGTAGCGCCGCCCGCCCCTGAGCAACCGGCTCGGCCTCAGCCACGGCCTGTCCCCGGTCTACGGCCCCCGCCGCGCAAGGGCGAGCCCGCCCATCAGGCAAACGTCAGTGGCCAGGGCAGCTCTTGCCTGCCTCCGCCGTGAAGGCCCCCAAAGCGGCGCTTGCCCCCTGCGGCCAGGCAGTGCTAGTCGGATGGATGTGACCACCATCTCGGTTCCGCTGGGCCCAAGGAGCTACCAGGTCTGCATCGCGCCCGCAGGCGCGACGGACATGGCACAGAAGATCGCCACGGCACTGGGTAAGCCCACCGGAGTGGCCGTGCTGGTGGACAGCCGGCTCGGCCAGGTCTCGGCGCGCGTGCAGCCGCTGGTCGAGGCATTGGCAGCACGCCTGCCCCGCGTCCGGCGCCTGGATCTTCCAGCCGGCGAATCTTGCAAGACCCTGGCGGCCATCGAAAAGACCTGCGATTGGCTGGCCGACAACGGCTATGACCGGGGCGCTGCTCTGCTGGGCATCGGGGGTGGCGCCACCAGTGACCACACCGGCTTTGCCGCTGCGATTTATCTGCGCGGGGTCGCATACGCCACTTTTCCCACCACCCTTCTGGCCATGGTGGATGCTTCGGTGGGCGGGAAGACCGGGGTGGACATCGCCGCGGGCAAGAATCTGGTCGGAGCTTTTCATCAACCGCGGGCCGTGGTGGCTGATCTGGGTTTCCTCGATTCCCTGCCCAGCCGCGAGATCGCGGCCGGAATGGCCGAGGTGGTCAAGGCCGGGCTCATCGCCGATGCAGCTCTGCTCGACACGCTGGAGGCGCAGGCCGGCGCGGCCGTGCCAGCGGAAACGCTGGCGAAAGTCATCGAGGCTGCAGTGCGGGTCAAGGTGGACGTGGTGGTTGCCGACGAGCGAGAGAGCGGACGGCGCGCGATCCTCAACTTCGGCCACACCGTTGGCCACGCCATCGAGGCCGCATCCGGATTCCAACTTCTGCACGGCGAGGCGGTATCGCTCGGGATGATCGCCGCCTTGGCATTGGGTGTCGCTCGCGGCGTGACCGAGCCCGCGTTGCTTACGCGCATGACCGCGCTGCTGGCGCGCCTGGGTTTGCCAGTGGACGTGAAGCACCGGCTCGCCGCGGACGTGCTCGACCGCATGGAAGTCGACAAGAAGCGCGTGTCGGACGCCGTCCGATTCGTTCTGGTGCCGCGCGCAGGCCAGGCCCTGATCCAAGGAATCGCCCTGGACGAGCTCAAGCGGCAGCTCATTGCTGCGCTGTAGTAAACTTGGCCTATTCACAAAAGTAGGCACTTATCCTACATGTAGTATCATCGTGAGTATGACGCTGCGCAATTTCAGAAAAGCCCTCTTTGTCGGCCTGGTGGCAGCCGGCGGCTGCGCAACCACCCCGACGGAAACCTGGCAAGTCCAGCCGCCCGTTGTGCGCGCGTCGTCGAGCGGTCCGCCGCTGTCCGCCCGAAAACGACGGGCCTTGCTCGAGCACTCGAACACCGCCGTCGGCGTGGTGGAGCGGTCTCTGCACGAGCGCGGAATCCGCTTTGGCACCGACGGTACGCCCGGCTCTCTCTATCAGTTTCTGCACTCGCAGTATCCCGAGATCCCAGCCAGCGAAGCACGGGCTGGCGATGTGCTTTTCTTCGACATGGGCGGCGGGTCAGGCTGTGGCGGTCACACGGGCTTGGTCGATCTGGCCGACAGTGATGGCCGACTCGTGTTTCGCGAATGGCGCGACGGCAGTGCCCGGCGCAGCTACGTCGATCCTCGCCAGCCGCACACCCGGCGCGATGGCGCGCTCATTTTGAACACGTTTTTGCGGGTCAAGTTGCCCGACGATCCGCCGTCCACCCACTATTTCGCCGGTGAACTGCTTTGTTCGGTAGTCCGGCCGCAGCCGTAAAAAACTTGCCCAACTTTTCGGCTGGCGGTATCCAACTGGGATGAGCGTCGAGGTCGAGAGAGCCACTATTCCCTGCAATGCCTGTGGCGCCCAGGTTACCGAGTTGCGTCGAGGTCGGTGCTGGGCGTGCTACATGAAATGGGCCGAGATGCGGCCGGTCCCGCGGGGCGCCCTGTGCGCCCTGTGCACCGATCGCCGGCGGGAGAATCTGCGCCTGGTCGAACTGTGCGGGCGCTCGGTTTCACTTTGTCACCTGTGCGCGGCGCGTGTGCTCAAGATGGCTGACCTCCCGCTCACGCTGGACGAGCTGCGCAGGTCGCTGCGTCGCGATCGCCGCAAGATCGAACGTCGCGACAGAAGTCCTGATGGCCGCATCTTCCCGCGCGAGAGGCGCGTCGGCGATCGGCGTGCTCCGCCGCGGGATCTGGTGCGCGACGCGAGCGACGCCAGCGACAAGATGCCCGATTTCAGCGACCTGGAAATCGTTGTGTCAGACGCGGATATCGAAGAAATCGAACAGACTCTAGTTCGCGAGAATCCCCGGAAGTAGCTGACGTTGACATGGGAACCCTCGAAGGGTTCCCAAACCCTCCCGCGATGGTACGCCGCCGGCGAAGCCGTCGGGCTCCCCACGCGACTTGGGCTACCGCCCCGGCAGTTCGATCTTCCATTCGCGGCCCTCGCGGGCCAGCATCAGGGCGTGGCGATCGCCGGTGGCTGAATAGACCTCGACCTCGGCGCTGTCCCGGTCGCGGCGCAGAAGGCGCGTCCCAGCCGGCTCCCAGGCCGGCGGCGCCCAGCCCACAGACAGGAAATCCTCGGCCTTCATCATCATGCGGCCGCTCAGGCGATGGCTGGTGCTCTGCAAGGCTTCGATGTGAGCCCTGGTGGCAGGCCCCAGGCGCTGGAATACACTGCCGCGATCGCCGGTGCGAGCCGCGGCGATGAACAGGCGCGCGGCGCCCTCAGGGTTCTCCGGCCCATCGCCCCCGGAACAGCCCGCGAGCAGCAGGAAGACAAGGGAGAGCGCGGCTCGCGACATCGAAGAGGGTCAGTCCTTGGGGCCCGTGATGCCCAGGCACTGGCGCACGCGCGCCATGGTGTCCGCGGCCACGACGCGGGCGCGCCGCGCGCCCTCGGCCAATATGGTGTCAACCGCTTGGGGCGCGGCCAGAAGTTCCTCGCGTCGCGCGCGGATGCGGTGCAGGTCCGACATCACGCCCTCGAAGAGCCACTTCTTGCAGTCGATGCAGCCAATTCCGGCCGTCGTGCAGCCCGCGCGCACCTCAGCTTGCCGCTCAGCCGATGAGAAGAACTTGTGCAGGGTGAAGATGTTGCACTTGTCGGGGTCGCCGGGATCCGTGCGCCGCTTGCGCGCGGGATCGGTGGCGGCGGTGCGCAACTTTTCCCAGGCTGCCTCGTCGCTCTCGCGCAGGGAAATGGTGTTGCCCAGGCTCTTCGACATCTTGGCTTGACCGTCGAGGCCGAGAATCTTCGGCGTGGACGAAAACAGCGCTTCCGGCTCGACGAAGGTCTGGCCGAAACGCGCGTTCCATTTGCGCACGATCTCGCGCGCCAGCTCCAGGTGTTGGCGCTGGTCCTCGCCCACGGGCACGCGCGTGGCCCCGTAGATGAGGATGTCTGCGGCCTGCAGGACAGGGTAGGTGAAGATCCCGGCGTTGATGTTGTCCGGATTTTTCTCAGACTTCTCCTTGAACTGGGTCATGCGCCCGAGCTCGCCATGAGGCGTGACCGCGGAAAGCGCCCAGGCCAATTCCGTGTGCTCGGGAACCGCAGACTGCACGAAGAGGGTCGACTTCGCGGGATCGATGCCACAGGCCAGAAGGTCCGCGGCCATGTCGCGCACCCGACGCTGCATTTCGCCGGGCTCGAATGGCTGGGTAATGGCGTGGTAGTCAACCACGCAGAAGAAGCAGCGGTAGTTGTCCTGGAGCGCCACCCAGTTGCGCACGGCCCCTAGGTAGTTTCCCAGGTGCAATTCACCCGAGGGCTGGATGCCGGAAAAAATCGTCTCACGCGAGGTCGAGGAGCCCATGATTCACGCCGGTTGTAATCGGCCCCTCCCTGATGGTCAAGGGCGGCCCGCGCGAAGACATTATCGCGGCGCCGTTGCCACCGCGGGCGGCGCACCGCGCGTAGCCTGCGCAATCACAGTCATTGCTCCCCGGTGAATGCAGGACTAGCCTGAGCAGTCATATCTATGGAGGACAGCATGAAGCGCGCGTTTCCCTGCTTGCTTATCTTCGCCGGTCTGGCCGGTGCCGGCTGCTACGGCACCTGGACTGCCACAGTTCCCATTGAGTCGGGTCCTCCAGAAGCGCCGCCACCTGGCCCGCCCCCTCCTGCGTACGTCGAAGCCGACGCGCAGGTGTATGTGCCTGGCCAGCCGCCTCCGCCAACCATGGAGTATGCGTCGCCGGCACCGGGACCAGGCTACGCTTGGGTTCCGGGCTACTGGGACTGGACGGGCGCAGACTGGTTCTGGATTGGCGGGTATTGGGCGCCTGCGCGTCCTGGCTACTTCTACGTGGGGCCTCGCTACGAGATGGTCAACGGGCGCTACGTCTATCAGCGTGGGTACTGGAACGATCACCAGGGTCGTCGCGACTACTACTATGCGCGGCCAGCGGCTGCGTATCGTGGGGCCCCACCGCCGGCTCCTGGTCATCGCGCTGGGGCCGTGTATGCCAGCCCGCCACCAGCGCCTGGCCACCATTCCGGGGCCGTGTATGGCAGTCCGCCACCACCACCTGTGCATCAAGCTGGGAGCGGGCACGCCGCCCCGGGCCCGGCCGCCCCCCCTCCGCATGGGCCAACGGCGGCCCCTCCCCCACCGACCAGCCCGGCACACGCCGCGCCCGTCAGCAACCAGAAGGCCGCGCGGCCCGCACCCCCGCCTCCCAAAGCGCAGAACAAGAAGCACTAGCAGTGGCTACGGAATCCGGGGCAGGGGGTTGGGGGAGCCAGGGAAGTGACGTCAACCGGACGGGGGCGCGAACCCGGGTGCGATGAGGTGAGCGATGCGATCGGGATCCTGCACGCCCTGCCTGGTCATCCAGCGCCGAGAAATGTCCTGTAGCTTTATGCCCTCGGGGTTGTCGTACAGTTCTCCCAGCCAGCGGCGGCCCGACTCGGCCAGCAGGAGCGCGCCTGCGGCCTCAGCGGTAGCCACGGCCCGTTCCAGCGCGACCACGGTCGCGGCACGCGAGGGCGACGCTTGCAGCGAGCAGAGGCCGGCCTCCAGCAGGGCACCCATGGCGACACCGGTCTGGTGCTCGGCCCGGGCCAGCACGCGCGCGTGCCGGCGGGCCTGGCGCAGGAGCGGGGCGCGCTCTTGCACCGGCAATCTCTCGGCCATGGCCAGCGCCACGCGGCCCGAGATCCAGGCGTGCTCGATGCGGATTCCGCTGATCTTCAACAGCGCGGAGCCAGCCAGCCGGTCTCGCTCAGCCTCGATCGCGGCCCTGGCCTGGTCAGGCCGACCGCCGTACAGCGCCTGTTCACAGCGCGCGTACAGGTGGAAGAAGTGCTGCACGTGATACAGATCGCGCGGCCAAGAATCCAGCACACCCTCGATGTCGCGCGCGGCGCGCTCGGGATCGCCGCGGATGAGCCAGACGATGGACTGGTAGGTGCGCAGGTTGGTGGCCAGGTAGCGGTCGCCGGTGCGATCGGCGTCTGCGGTGTAGCGATCAAAGCATTCGCCCAGCTCGCGCAGCCGGCCCGAGAGCCGCAGCGAGAAGCACGCGAACGAGCGCGTGGTGGCTAGCTCCCAGCCCACGTTGAGACAGTGGGTGAGCAGGTACTGCTCGACCGCGGCGAGTTCGTTGGCCACGGCGTCGAACTCGCCCGCGAAGTAGCGCACCATGGCCTTGCACATGCGCGCCAACCCAATGGTGGGCGCGTCGGATGATCGGCGCGCCAGCACCTCGGCCTGCGACACCAAGCGAACGGCCCAGTCCAGGTGCGAGCGACCCAACGCCGCGAGCTGCCCTGCCAACACGCCCAGTCCCTGCGCCACGCGCCGGATGTCCCCAGCCTTGAGCGCGAGCAGGAGAAAGCGCAGCAAGAAATCGTCGGCGCGTAGGGTGTCCACCACACCCAGGCCGGTATTCACCGACCACAGCAGGTCGAGCAAGCGGGCCTGCTCGACCGGGATGCTGGCTGGCGGCCGTTCCTTGAACTTGATTCCGCGCACGCGCAGCCACAGCAGGCGTCCGGTCACTGCCAGCAGGGCGCGCCGCGGACCACCCGCCAGGCGCAGGCCGGCCTGCTCCAGCACCTCGCCCAGGATCTCCAAGCCGCGCACGATATGGCCTCCGCGCAGAAGCTGCTCGGCCGCCAGGTGGCGCAAACGCGGCGCCAGTTCGGGCTCGCTCAGGGTGGCGGCTTGCTGGTATGCTTCGGCGGCCAGCGAGGGGAGGCCATTGCAGGCCTGGCAGTCACCCAGGGCGCGCAGGAGCTCGCGCTTCGCGTCCTGGTTCGACTCTAGTGCCGCCGCAGTCTGGTACAGCTGCGCGGCGCGATCGAAGGCCAGCTTGGTGCGTGCCTGGATCGCCGCCTCGCGCGCGTAGTACTTGGCGCGCTCGTGGTCGTCGGCCTCCAGCCAGTAACGAGCCAGCATGTCGGTGCGCTCGCGGCCCCATTTTTCCATGGCGTGCGCGATGCTGGTGCGCAGCCGGCGCAGCGTCGTCGCGTCCAGGCTGGCCAGCACCGCCTCGCCGATGCGGTCGTGATAGGGCTCGACCAAGTCCGATCCCTGTCCGCCGCTGCGTCGGATCAAGCGGGCCTGCGCCAGCGCCGAGATGCCGCGCTCCCAGCCCTCGCATCCGAGTGGTACGCTGGCGGCATCGGCCAATGCCTTCCGCGGCAGCGGATCGCCTGCCACTGTGATGACCTCGAGCAGGCTTTGGCTTTCCGCGGGCAAGGTGCGCAGGCGTCCCAGGATCAGGGCGTCCAGGCTCACGGTGCTTCCCGTGCTGAGGTCGGCAGGCTCGCCCCGCGCCGACACCACGTCGCACAGGTAGCGCATCAGCTCCAGCGTGAACAGCGGGTTGCCTCCCGCCTCCTGCACCACCGCCTCGGCCAGGCGCTGCTTGACTGGCTGGTCAAGCTCGCCCAAGTCGGCCAGACGATCCACCAGGGCCGAGGCCGCCTCGGGCGACAGTGGGCCCACCTCCACACGCATCACCGCGGGATGGGCGGCGATCTCGCGCAGCGCCGCCGCCAGCACACTGTCGTGGGAGACCGGCCGGCAGGTGGCCATCAGCATCAGGCCAGGCACGCTGGGGTTGCGCAGCAGCGTCTGCAAGAGTGCGAAGCTGTCGCGATCAGCCCACTGCAGATCGTCGATGAAAGCCACCACCGGTTGTCGCTGCGCCAGGCGCCTCAGTAGTTCGTGAAAGCCGGCAAAGGCCCGGTTGCGCAGTTCCGTCGCGTCGTGCACTTTGGGCAGCCAGTCGCGCGCGCGTTCCAGCCGATCCAGCCGGCACAGCACCGGGAAGATCTCGGACAGGTACGCCGCCCCTGCGGGCAGAATCTGCGCAACATCGCCAGCGCCCAGGCTGGCCAGACTGGCGCTGAGCCCATCCACGATGCTGTCGAAGGCCTTGAAGGGCAGTGTCTCGCGCTCGTGGCAGCGGCCGCGCAGGACAAGAGGCTTGCGAGACGGATCGGCGCCGGCTGTGAGCTGATCCAGAAAGCGCTCGACCAGCGCGGTCTTGCCGATGCCCGACGCACCCTCGACCAGCACCAGAGCGAGGGTGCCGCTGCACGCGCTGCCGTAGCCAAGACGCAGGGCCTGCAACTCCGCTTTGCGGCCGATGAACACCGGGGCGCCCACACGGACCGGATCACTCTTCGCCTCGGACACGGGCTCGGGCGTAATGCCGGCCCCGAGCTGGGCCAGGATTTCCCCACGGCTGGGCCGCTGGGCCGGATCGCGCCGCAGAAGCTGCACGCACAGCCGGCTCAGTTCGGGATCAGCCAACGGGTTCACCTCGACGGGTGCGGGCGGATCCTCGCTCTGCTTCTTGAGCAGAATCTCGATCAGACTTCCGTTGTGGGGCAAGCGGCCGGTCAGCACCTCGTACAGCATGGCGCCCACGGCGTACCAGTCGGCGGCGGGCTGCGACGGCCCGTCTTTGGCCTGCTCGGGCGCCATGTAGGCTGGGGTTCCCACCAGCCCGTCGTCCCTGAGCGACCGCGTTCCGGTCGGCCTGGTCAGGCCGAAATCCAGCAATACCACCCGGTCCTGCGCTGTCACCAACACGTTGGATGGCTTGAGATCGCAGTGGATGCGGCCGAACCCGTGCATGGCGTCCACCCCCGCGCAGAGCTGCTGCAGAGCCCTGCGCAGGCGCTGGCGATCAGGTTGCGGGCGAAACGACGGCGGCGCGGGATTGCGGGGACGCAGGGTGTCCCGGTCTGACAGATCGGACGGCATCGGCGCGCTACCCGCCGCAGCCGGACCCAGCAGATGAATGTCGAAGGGCACACCCGCCACGTATTCCATGGTGAAGAACCACAGTGGCCCCTCGCAGATCAGTTCATGCAGCGTCGCCAGGTTGGGGTGCTTGATGTCGGCCAGTGAACGGAACTCGCTCTTGAAGCGGTACAGGTCCATTCCGTCGCACAGGTCCAGCAGTTTGAGGGCCACCTCCGCGCCCAATTGCCGATCGAAGACCAGATACACGGTTCCCATGCTCCCGCTGCCCAGGAGACGGATGACCTTGAACCGATCAGTGCCCGCGAACGACATCGCTCGTACCCAAGCAGGAGCTTAGCTCGTCCTGCGCTCAACGCGCGAGGAGCTGGTTTAATTGTTTTGCCAGATGATCTTCTTGCACGACGCCGAGCAGATGCCATCCACGTCGTTCTTAGGGCCATCGTCGCATTCCTCGGGACCATTCACGGTGCCATCGCCGCAGTGGGGACCCAGCTTGCATTGCGGAGTGCAGCCACCGTACGAGCCGTCGTTCTTGACGTCGTCGCACTCCTCGTTTCCATTCACGATGCCGTCGCCGCAGTGAGGGGCGTAGACGCAGCTCGGGGCGCAGCCACCGTAATCGCCGTTGTTGTTGACCGCCCCGTCGTCACATTCTTCGGGCGGCTCGATGATGCCGTCGCCGCACCCACCTGGCAGACGGCACGCGTCCGTGCAATTGGGATCGTTTGTCATAACCGGTTCGCATTCTTCCCCGTAGTCCGTCTGAACCTGGCCGTCGCCGCACCTGGGAGCCAGACTGCAGTCGGGGTTGCAGGTTCCGTAGGTGCCGTCATTGACGCCGTCGTCGCACGCCTCCGTGCCATTGACGATGCCGTCGCCACAGTAGGCGCCGCGCTGGCAGTTTGCCAGGCAGCCGCCGTAGCCGGCGTTGGGGTCTGTGGTGGTTAGGTTGCTAGAACCATCGTCGCATTCCTCGTCGAACTGAGTCTGCACGATGCTGTCACCACAGCGGGCCGGCAGCTTGCAATCAGGACCGCAGCCGGAGGTGGCGCCGTAGACGTCGTCGTTCTTGCCGTTGTCGCAGTCTTCCTTGCCAGGTTCCACCTTCCCGTCGCCGCAATAGGGCCCGAGCAAACAATTCGAGCCACATTGATTGTAGCCGCCCAGGTTGTCTTTTCCATTGTCGCATTGCTCACCGGGCGCCACGACACCGTCGCCGCAGATGGGCCCGCAGGCACTCGGCAGATCGTTGAAGCCGCTCAGGGTGAGTTTGTAGGTCGAGCCATACCAACATCGTTCCGCCTGGAACACGACGATCTCGTAGACCCCGTTGTTCACCATGCCCAGATCGACCTTACTCTTGGTGGACGTGCAGGTCGAGATAACGCCCTGGGTGGTGCAGGCGGCGCCCTCCGTCGGGGTGACAGTGACAGTCCCGCCACCGGTGGCGTTGAGCACGATCTGTCCCTCGACCGGGGTGTGAATGCCCCCCAAGTCCACCGCCAGCTTGCGATTGACGAAGACCCAGACATCATCGTCACCTGTGAAATCGAGCGTGTATTGCTTGCTCGTCGAATAGCTGAACCAGTAGCGCACCTCGCTGGTGAAGCTGAAGTTGTGCAAGGGCTGCGGCGTCCCTGGTTCATTGGTCCAGTTGCTGCTGTACATGGGCGGGGTCTGGGCGCCCGCATAGGCGGAGGTCGGCGTGATCATGCCCGCTATGTTGTCGACGGGGAAAAAGAGTGGGTTCCCGGGGACCAGCGACGTGCTGGCCACGCAGGAATTTGTGTTGGTGGTGCCCCAGGGCGTGCACAAGGCAAAGCACTGCATTGTGCCGTCATTGACGTACGGCGGAGCGTTGCAGTTGGCGCACGTTCCGTCCGAACACCAGCGAATATTGGAATAGGACATCCATTGTTGGTTCTCCTTCCACCAGTTCACAAAGCCGCCATTGCCGTTGTTGTGCAGAAGGAGTTTCGAAACGTAGGTGGTGTTGGTCCCCTTCGTGTCCCGGTACCACTGGCTGAAGCTGGCCGCACTGGTGATGTGCCCGGTAGCCGGCGCGGTCGGCGAGAGGACCGGTTTGCCTTCGCTGTCGAGCGTGCCCTGAACCAGGCCGGTCACGGCCAGGTTGCTGCCCGAGATGGTGGCCGCGTAGAAATCGCCGCCCAGGAGGAAGTCGCGGTAGGTGACCGGCACGGTCATGGTGGCAGCGGTGGAATCGGGCTGAGCGCACTGGTAGCCGGGCTCTACTGTGCAAGTCGACGAGCAGCCGTCGCCGTTGTTGGTGTTGCCATCGTCGCAGCCTTCGTTGACGACCAATCCGTCCCCGCACTTCGAGGTGCACGTGCCCGTGGCCGAGCTGCAATTCGGCTCCGCGTGGCAGGTGGGTGAACAACCGTCGTTGGGCAGGGTGTTGCCGTCATCGCAGCCCTCGGAGCCCTCGACCTTGCCGTCACCACACACCGTCTGGTGGCAGTTGTTTGGGGGATCGCCGCTGCAGGCCCAGCCTGGGTTGAATTTGCAGGTGCTCGAACAGGCGTCGGCCACGTGGGTCCCCGGCACGGCGGGATCGCATTGCTCCATGGGTTTGAGCACAATGCCGTCGCCACAATCCGGTACACAGGGGGCATTGGTGAAGGGACAGGCATACCCTGTCTCGATCTGGCAGGTCCCCGAGCAGCCATCGCCAGGCTTGGTGTTTCCGTCGTCGCACTGCTCGCTGCCTTCGATAGTGCCGTTGCCGCACTTGACAGTCGGGCACTTGCACAGTTGCCCCGGTGTGCAGACACACCCCGGACCCTTGGTCTTGCAGTCTGCGGAACAACCGTCGTTGTCCTTCTGGTTGCCGTCGTCGCACACTTCGCCCAGCGAAAGCTGGACGATGCCATCGCCGCAGCGAGGAGCCTGCTTGCAGGCCGTGCCCGGTACCAGGCAGACCCACCCGGCTTCGAGTTGACAAGTGCTGGAGCAGCCATCGCCGCTGTTGGAGTTACCGTCGTCGCACTTCTCGCCCGCTTCGATGCGCTTGTTGCCACACTGGGAAATGAGGGTGCAGGGTTGTCCGGGGATACACTTGTAGCGGGCGTCCTGAACCGTGCAGGTGGAATTGCAGCCATCGTTGTCGAGGGTGTTGCCGTCGTCGCACACCTCGCCCGCGCCGACGACTTTGTCGCCGCAGACGACCAGTCGGTGGCAGGCCCCCGCGGGGGGACATTGCCAGTGGGGCTCGACCTTGCAAACGCCATTGCAACCATCGCCGGGAAGCATGTTCCCGTCGTCGCATTCCTCGGGTGGCTGGTTGATCCCATCGCCGCAGCCCGGAGGTATCTCGGCCTTGCAGCCCAAGGTGCTCTGGGCATTGCACACATTGGTGGCTCCACCGGCGGCCGAGCTGCCGGCGCCACCGGTGGCGCCGGTCGAGATAATGGCGGGGGCGCTACCGCCTGCTCCGGCCTGGGCACCAGCACTTGGATCAACGCCAGCCCCACCGCCTCCACTGACTCCACCGACAGTAGCACCGCTGCAGCCAATGCCTGCGAGCGCCAAAACTGCAGCGACGCCGAAACCGACAAGCTGGCCTGCGGACAGACCACTGGTCACTGGATGAGCAATGCGTTCTCTTGTCATTGGAGGGTGCCTCTCAACTGCGGGGCAAGCCATTCGGACCCATGCCCAATGGTTTATGTCCATCCTAATTGTAGCAAGTTCCGTTGGGCAATTGCGTGCTCGTCGCGGGTGGGCTGGTGGCACCACAGTGGGGAAAGGTCGCACATGCCGCTTGCCTGACACAAACACCGTCAGGCTGGAGCCGCCGAGGGGAAAGCAGAACGCAGACCGCTACAACACGTACTGTGACAGATCCTCGTCTTTGAGGATCCCTTGCAGCCGTTCACGGACGTAGGCAGCCGTTATGGGGATGGTGCGCTCGCCCAGTTCGGGCGCCTCAAAGGCCAGTTCGTCGAGCAGTCGCTCCATCACGGTATGCAGCCGGCGCGCGCCGATGTTCTCCATGCGGGCGTTGACCTCGGCGGCGATGCGCGCGATCTCGGCGATGGCATCGGCCTGAATGTCGAGATGGATCTTTTCGGTGGCGAGCAGGGCGGTGTACTGCTTGGTCAGGGCGTTCTCGGGCTCGGTGAGAATGCGCACGAAGTCCGCGTCGGTCAGCGAGTCCAGTTCCACCCGGATGGGGAAGCGGCCCTGCAGCTCGGGAATGAGATCCTTGGGCTTGGCCACGTGGAAAGCGCCGGCCGCGATGAAGAGCACGTGGTCGGTCTTGAGCGGGCCGTACTTGGTCGACACCGTGGATCCCTCCACGATGGGCAAGAGATCGCGCTGCACGCCCTCGCGCGACACATCGGGCCCATGACCACCGGCCTCGCGGCCCGCCACCTTGTCCAGCTCGTCGATGAAGATGATGCCATCCTGCTCGGCGCGCCGGACGGCTTCTTTGGTGACGCGCTCCATGTCGATGAGCTTGGCGGCTTCTTCCTCGGTCAAGGCTTCCAGCGCCTCAGGAATGCTCAGTCGCCGTCGCTTGGTGCGCTTGGATTGGGGGAACATTGACTGCAGGTTGACAACCATCTCCTCCATGCCGGTGCCGGAAAACACATCGATGAACGACTGGGGCGTGTCGCTGGTGTCGATCTCGACGGACCTGTCGTCAAGCTTGCCTTCGTGCAAGAGGAGGCGCAGGTTTTCGCGCGTGCTGCTGGCCGCCGCAGGCGTGGCGGGACCTTCCTCGGGCGCTGCGGGCGCGCCGGCCAGGGATGCCGTGGCTGGGCGCTGCGGCCGCGCCGGCGGCAGCAGTACGTCGAGCAGGCGCTCCTCGGCATTCTCCCGGGCACGTGGCCGCGCACGCTCGCGCTCTTCTTCACGCAGCATGGACACGGCGGTCTCGGCTAAGTCGCGCACCATGGAATCCACGTCGCGGCCCACGTAGCCCACCTCGGTGAACTTGGACGCCTCGACCTTCACGAAGGGGGCGCCCGCCAACTTGGCCAGGCGGCGCGCGATCTCGGTCTTGCCCACGCCGGTGGGGCCGATGAGCATGATGTTCTTGGGCGAGATCTCGTCGCGCATGGGCGGCGGCACCTGCTGCCGGCGCCAGCGATTGCGCAGGGCCACGGCCACAGCGCGCTTGGCCTCGCGCTGGCCGACGATGTAGCGATCGAGTTCCTCGACGATGGCCCGCGGGGTGAGCGCCTCGGGGCGTTTGCTGGGACTGGCCACTAGAGCTCCTCGAAGGCGAAGTTGGTGTTGGTGTAGATGCAGATGTCGGCGGCGATGCGCAGGCTGCGCTCGGCGATCTCGCGCGCCGAAAGCTGCGTGTCGGCCAATAGGGCGCGCGCCGCGGCCACGGCGTAAGGACCGCCCGAGCCCACCGCGGCGGTGTCGCAGTCCGGCTCGATGATGTCGCCGGTTCCCGAGAGCATCAGGATCTTCTCTCGATCGGCCACCAGCAGCAGCGCCTCCAGACGGCGTAGCACGCGGTCGGTGCGCCAGTCCTTGGCCAACTCGACCGAGGCGCGCAGCAAGTTTCCGTTTGCCTCCTTGAGCTTGGTCTCAAATTTCTCGAACAGGGTCAGCCCGTCGGCAGCTGAACCAGCGAACCCGGCCAGGATGCGCCCGTCGTCCAGGCGGCGCAGCTTGCGTGCCGTCGCCTTGACCACGGTCTGGCCCAGGGTGACCTGTCCGTCGCCGGCTATCACGACCTTACCGTTGCGGCGCACGACCAAGACCGTCGTGGAGTGGAATTGTCGCGTGGGGAGCCGGCCGGCTTCGCCGGCCGCGCACCATCGCGGGAGGGTTTGGGAACCCTTTGAGGGTTCCCATCTGAATCGTGGCCTCATGGCACCCAGACTAGCACTACTGTGTCGGATTCTCCCGTCGCCGTTGCTGCCGCGGGTTACCGCGTTTTCAGCAGCGCGCGAGGGTGGGAGCGATCGTAGACGGCCATCAGGTGATCAATGTCGACTTGAGCATAGCGCTGGGTGGTGCGCAGGCTGGCATGGCCGAGCAGCTCCTGGATGGAGCGAAGATCGGCGCCTTCGCCCAGGAGGTGCGTGGCGAAACTGTGGCGCAGGGCATGGGGTGAGACGCGACGGACGCCAGTGACAAGCTCACGCCGATCCAACTTGCGGCGCGCCTCGCGATCACCCAGGCGGCGGGCCCGCCGCGACAGGAACAGAGCCTGGCTGTCGACCGGCCCCGCCGCATGGCCCGCGAGCAAGGTGGCGCGCAGGGGCAGGTAGGCTTGGATCGCATCCCAGCCTTTGGATCCAAGCGGCACGATGCGGTCCTTGCGGCCCTTGCCCTGGCGGACCGTGATGCGCGCGCCGGCGCCATCCGGGACAACGTCATCCAGGTCCAGGTGACAGGCCTCCGAGATGCGCAAGCCCGAGCCGTACAACACTTCCAAGAGCGCCTGGTCGCGTGCGCACTCAGTGGCCTGGACAGCGTCGTCGCCAGTCGATTCGAGCAAACGCGAAGCCTCGTCCTTGCCCAGAAAGGCGGGCAAGTGGGGCCGGCGCTTGGGTCCGCGCAGGCCCGCCACGGGACTGCCTGCAAGCAGCTTGCGTCGCACCAGCAGCCGGAAGAAAGTCTTCATGGCCGACAGCTTGCGGCCCACGGTGGCGGGATCGTTGCGGCCGTGCAGACTGGCCAGATACGAGCGACAAACCGACGTGGACAGATCCCCGGGGGTCAGGGCTTGCGCGGCATCCCCTGCCCTCAAGCTGCGGGCGTGGGCGAACAGCTCATCGAGATCGCCCAGGTAGGCCCGCAAGGTATGGGCCGAGGAACGTTTCTCGCTGCCCAGGTGCTGGCGAAAAAGCTCGAGCAGCGGTTCCATTGTGTAGGATGCTAGCGCCATCCCGATGGGTGCGCGAATTACTGGCACGTCTGGTCCGTGGGCCTGGCCCATGAACATGGTAGCCTGAGATTGGCAAAGGCCATGGCTGCGACTCCCCGCAATTCTCAGAGCGCCGACCGGCTCGATACCCACCGCAAGGCGCTCTACATCAATCTTGACGAGCGCCGCTATGGAACGTTCGCCGAGATCGGTGCGGGTCAGGAGGTGGCGCGCTGGTTCTTTCGGGTGGGCGGCGCGGCCGGCACCATCGCCAAGAGCACCTCGGCGTACGATATGGCAGTCAGCGACGCGATCTACGGCCACACTGAGCGCTACGTGTCGCGCGAGCGGTTGCAGCGCATGCTCGACTACGAGCACGAAAAGAACCTGACCCGTCTGAACACGGCCCGCGGCGACACCACCGCGTTCTTCGTGTTCGCCGACACGGTGGCGGCCAAGAGCTTCCGCAACGACAAGGACTGCCACGGCTGGATGGGGCTCAAGTTCCAGAGCCATCCTCGCGAGCAGGAGAGCCAGATCGTCCTGCATGTGCGCATGCTGGACGGGGAAGCGCAACTGCAGCAGGAAGCCCTGGGCGTGGTGGGCGTGAACCTGCTCTACGGCGCCTTTTTCCTGCACCACGAGCCCGAGCTGCTGGTCGAGTCGTTGCTCGACAACCTGTCCACCCAGCGCATCGAGATCGACATGATCGAATTCTCGGGCATCGAGTTTCATCACGTCGACAATCGCCTGATGAGCCTGAAGCTGGTGCAGCTCGGGCTGTCCCAGGCGGCCATGTTCAGCGCCAAGGGTGAGGTGCTGCAGCCCAGCGAGGTTCTGCACAGAAAGCCCGTGCTGGTGGAGCGCGGCACCTTCCGGCCCGTGACCAAAGTCAATATCGACATGTTGGATTCCGCGCGCGCAACGTTTGCCCGGGCCCTGGGCGAGCCCGAGGACGCCATCGTCGAACTGGCCGAGATCACCATGCGCAACCTGCTCACCGAGGAGGGTGAGGTTGATCCGCGAGATTTCCTGGCGCGCGCCGATGTGCTGGCGGCGGCGAGCAAGACGGTGCTCATCTCGGACTACTTCGAGTACTACCGCCTGGCCACTTACCTGCGTCGCTGCACCCCGGAGGCCATTGCGATTGTCTTGGGCGCGGGCAGTCTTATCCCGCTGCTCGACGAAAAGTACTACGCCAATCTGGGCGGCGGCATCTTGGAAGCGTTCGGACAGCTCTTCCAGAAGAACCTGAGCATCTATGTGTATCCCTGGCTCGATCCGGCCAGCCACAAACTCAACACCGTGTCGAACTTGGAGGTGGCCCCCGAGCTGCGCAAGCTCTTCGGGTATGTGGTGGAGCGCGGCTCCATCGTGCAGCTGGAGAACTACAATCCCCACATCCTCCATATCTTCACGCCCGAGGTGCTCCGCCGCATCCAGGTTGGCGACGCGAGCTGGGAGGACATGGTGCCCCCGGAAATCGCGGCGGTCATCAAGCGACGCGGGTTCTTCGATTACCGACCCGGTTCGGCTTGAAATCTGGACGGTGCTCGACGATCCTTGCCCGCCAGAGTAGCCCACGCCATGTCCGACCTGCCACGGTTTGGCGTGATCGTGACCATTTTCCCCGACCGGGGCGAGAAGTACCTGAGCACCGATCTGTTTCGGGTGTGAGTGTGGCCTGCGATTGACCGTAGGCGAGATGCGATACGGTGTGAAGCCCCACCGTGCAATCTGGCCTTGAATTCGTGTACAATGCTCGTTTGTCCGGGCTCGATATTGATGCGATAAGAAGCGGAAGCCTTGGTTCGCGCGTGAACATTCTTCAGAAATGCGGTGAGGAGAAATCATGACCATCAATTGTCTTCAGACCCACTGGCATCGGGCGCTCCTGCTGTCCGCGGCCGTCACGCTGGCGGCATGCTCAAGCTCATCGACCACTGGAGGGCACGGCGGGGTAGCAAGCGGCGGCGCCAGCACGGCCCCGGCCAGCTCAGGCGGAAGTACCAGTACCCCCAGTCCCGGTGGTGCGGGTGCTGTGGCCTCTTCGACTAGCCCTGGCGGGACGACGACCAGTGTTGGCGGGACGACAACCAGTGTTGGCGGGACGACGACCAGTGTTGGCGGGACGACGACCAGTCCTGGCGGGACGACGACCAGTGTTGGTGGGACGACGACCAGTGTTGGTGGGACGACGACCAGTGTTGGCGGGACGACGACCAGTGTTGGTGGGACGACGGCCAGTCCTGGCGGCACAACCGTTTCGGGCGGAACAACGAAAGCGGGCGGCACAACCACCGTGGGCGGCACCACGACGACAGGCGGTGTGGCCACGTCAGGTGGCGTAGCAACGTCAGGCGGCACAACCAAGACGGGTGGTTCCACCCCAGCCGGTGGCAGCTCAGGCGGCACGACCAGCTCGGGTGGTGCGGCCAGCACTGGGGGCGGCATCACGATCACGGGCTTGCCGGCCCGTTCGGCGGTGCTGGCGTCTATGCGAAGCGCGAACGACTGGTTCATGAACAAACACCCGGATCCCGGGGCGGCCATCGTCACGGACAAGTCCAGGCCCAGCAATCTCTGGACCCGGGCTGCGTACCACGAAGGGCTCAACGCGCTCTACAACGTGGAAACCGACGAGACCAAGAAGACCAGCTACTACACCTACGCCGTGAAGTGGGGTGACTCGCATTCCTGGGCCATGGCCAACGTGACTGCACCAGCCACAACATCGGACAATCCGGACAATGAGGCTTGCGGCCAGTCGTACATCGACATCTACAATATTGGCGTGGCCCGCGGGGACACGCAAGCCAGTCGCCTGACAGCCATCACGGCCAGCATCAAAGGTGTGATTTCGAGCGGCGTCACCAGCTCGAACGAGTGGTGGTGGATCGACGCCATCCATATGTCCATGCCCAGCTATGCGAAGCTGGGAGTCCTGAACAACGACACTTCGTATTTCGACGGCATGTGGCTCATGTACAACGACGCCCGCACCAAGGAAGGCGGGGGCTTGTGGAACGCGACCGACGGGCTGTGGTTCCGCGACTTGCACTACACACCGAGTGGCGGCACCGCGACGCCGATGACGGCAGCCATCAACAACGCCATACCGGCCAGCACCACCGACGCATACTACGTGGCCCCGAATGGCAAGGGCCTCTACTGGTCGCGCGGCGATGGCTGGGTCACGGCAGCTCTTGTGCGGGTTCTCGACATCCTGCCCACCACTGATTCGCATCGGGCCACCTACGTCGCGGATTTCCAGGCCCAAATGAAGGCGCTGATCGCCATCCAGCGCACCGACGGTTTCTGGAATGAGAGCCTCATGGATCCCACCCACTGCGCAACCATCGGCATGACCGGCGACGATGGGCCGGAAACCAGCGGAACAGACTTTTTCACCTACGGCCTGGCCTGGGGCATTCGCAAGGGACTGCTCGATTCGGCGACCTATGGCTCGCCTCTGCAGAAAGCCTGGAACGGCCTGTCGACCGTCGCGCTTCAGTCGAGCGGCCTACTCGGCTACACGCAATCCACGGGTGATCGTCCCTGCACCGAAGACACGCAGGCTCCTGGGCCCTTGAGTGCCACCAGGCTCGCCAACTTCGACGACTACGGGGTTGGCGGCTTCTTGCTGGCTGGCAGCGAGGTCTACCAACTCACCAACAACTGACCGTGCTGCTGTCGCAATGCCGGTGATGGCACAGGCGGCTGAGTTCAGCTCGCGGTGAAGACCGTGAAGCCCAGCCGTTCCGCCAACGCCCGCGGGGTCACGCCTTCGAGGTTCGCCAGATCATCGCGGGCGCCGCTCTTGCTCAGAAGACGAACCAGGTCGAAGCAGCCGGCCGCTGCGAAGACCGCGCGCCAGAGAACCGAGCAACCCTCGTCGTCGCGGGCGTTGGGGTCGGCTCCCTTGGCCAGCAAGATGCGCGCGATCTCGGGCAGGTATTCCTGGGCGGCGAAGTGCAACGGCGTCCAACCATGCTGGTCAGCCGCGTTGACGTTCGCCTTGGCCTCCAAGAGAAGCCCGACCAGACCGACGCTGTTGCCCAGCACCGCCTGGTGCAGGGGCGCGCGGCCCTCGTCGTCGCGCACGTTGGGGTCGGCGCCTGCAGCCAGCAATTCGCGCACGCGCACGAAATCGCACATGAAAGCCGCCTCGACCATCTGCCGGTTCGTCTCAAGTTTTGCTGATGCCATAGCGGTCACCCCGATCAAAGTCTCTGTAGGAATTTCGCCATCACCGTCTTCACGCCCACGCTGGTGAAGCGAACGGTTACCTTGAAATCATCGCCCACCGACTGCCAGGCGCGCACCTCGCCCACCCCGAATTTCGCGTGTCTCAACTTTCCGCCCACGCGCAGGCCCAGCTCGCCCTCTTCTCCGCGCGCCATGCCGGGGTCGTAGTGCCGGGTGATGGTTCCCGACTGGGCCGCGGGCGCCGGCCGAGCAGGACCCCGGCCACGTGCCAGCCCGCTCAGCTCGCCTCGGTTCCAGCGACCCTGCCAGGGGCCAGCCCCTTGGGTTTTCTGGTCGTGGTACGCGGGACGCGCTGCGATCACATGGTCGATCACCTCGGCCGGCAGATCGCGCAAGAAGCGACTGGGCACGCCGCCCAGTTGCTGGCCCGACAGCCGGCGCCAGCGCACGCGACACAGGTGGAGACGCTTCATCGCGCGCGTGAGCGCCACATAGCACAGGCGGCGTTCTTCCTGGACGGCGGTGTCGTCGTCGATGCTGCGCTGGTGGGGGAACACGCCCTCCTCCAGGCCGACCACCAGCACCTCGGGAAACTCCAGGCCCTTGGCCGTGTGCACGGTCATCAAGGCGACCGCACCCTTCTCGGGATCGTAGCTGTCCACGTCGGAAGCCAAGGTGATGCGTTCCAGGAAGTCAGCCAGGCTGGGCTCCTCGGCCTCGCGCTCGTACTCGCGCATCTGCGCCACCAACTCCATCAAGTTCTCCAGGCGGCCTTCGGCCTCGATGGTGTTTTCCGCCGCCAGCTGATCGCGATAGCCCGAGTCTTCCAGAACCTTCTCTGCGAGTTCCGCGGGCGTCAGCGACTCCTTGGCCGCGCGCAGAGATGTGAGAAGCTCGCAAAAGGCCGCCACCTTGTGGCGCGGCCCCTGGCCCAAGACATCGTGCTCGACAGCAGCGATCTCCAGGGCTGCGTGCAGCCCGATTCCTCGGTCGAGCGCCAGGGCCGACAGGCGATCCACCGTGGTGTTGCCAATCCCGCGCGTCGGCACATTGATGATGCGGGCCAGGCCCACGGTGTCGTCGGGATTCTGCAGGACGCGCAGGTACGCGATCAGGTCTTTGATTTCGGCGCGGTCATAGAAACGCGTGCCCCCCACCACCACGTAGGGCAGGTTGTGCGTGCGCAGGGCTTCCTCCAGCACGCGCGACTGTCCGTTGGTCCGGTAGAAAACCGCGAAATCCCGCGGCGCCGCTCCCTGGTCCAGCCCGGCTTGCACGGTCGAGGCCACGTACTCGGCTTCCTCGCGTTCCGTCTCACCCTCGAACACCACGACCGGATCTCCGGCGCTTGCCTCGGTGAAGAGCCGCTTGGGCCGACGCTCGGTGTTGGGCGCAATCACGGCATTGGCCGCGCGCAAGATGTTTCCCGTCGAGCGATAGTTCTGCTCCAGTTTGATCACCCCAGCGCCGGGATGGTCACGCTCGAAGTCGAGGATGTTGCGGATGTCGGCCCCTCGCCAGCCGTAGATGGACTGATCCTCGTCACCCACCACCGTGATGCTGCGTGTGCGGTGCGAGAGGAAGCGCACCAGGCGGTACTGCACGCTGTTGGTGTCCTGGAACTCGTCGACCAGAACGTGATCGAAACGCTCCGCCAGCGCAGGTGCCGCCGCACTCTCGGCGCTGCCCAGACGCAAGGCCCAGAGCAGAAGACCGCCGAAGTCCACCGCGTTGGCCGCGGCCAATCGCTCCTCGTAGCTGCGGTAGGCCTTGGCGAGGACCTCGTCCAGAGGGCTTGCCACCGCGAAGTTGGCCGCGCTGATCCCCTGATTCTGGGAGCGATCGATGATGGCCACCACCAGCCGCACGGGGAAGGTCTTCTCGGAAATGTTCAGATCTTTGAGCACGCGAGCGATGAGGCGGCGCTGATCGTCCGCGTCGTAGATCACGAAATCCTTGCGAATGCCCACCGCCTCCCCGTACAGGCGCAAGAGCCGCGCCGACAGGCCGTGGAAGGTGCCCAGCCACATGCCCGGCAGGCTGCTGCCTTCGCGGCCGAGCAGGCGCGCCACGCGTTCTTTCATCTCGCGCGCGGCCTTGTTGGTGAAGGTCACGGCCAGCACGCGATGCGGGTCGGCCCCTTCAGCCAGAAAACGAGCCAGCCGGCATGTGATCACGCGGGTCTTGCCCGAGCCGGCGCCGGCGATCACCAGCAGCGGCGCCGAGGGATAGGTCACCGCCTCGACCTGACTTGGGTTGAGTCCGCGGGTCAGGGCTTCGCCCAAGCGCGCGCAAGGTGAAAGTTCGTGTGGGGTCTCGGACATTTCGGCGATTTCCACGGCGTCGTTATACAGGCAATCAAGGGTGCGAGTTCATCGAGACGGCGACGCATGGCCGTCCGGAAGATCCCACCGTCCGCCTTTCACTTCGCGGGTTGAGCTGCGGGGTGGCCGGTCTTTTGCACCACGGCGGGTGCGCCCCGGTCGAGCACCACCACGGTCTGCACCGACTGGATCTCGTTGGTCTCGCGGGCGAAGACCTGGACCAGGTTGCTGCCCGGCCACAGCGGCACATCGGTCTCGAAGGCCACATGGGTCTTGTCGCCCCTGTTGGGCAAGTAGAAGACCTTCTTGGGTGGCAGCTTGGAGTCGCGGTTCCACACGCGGATGTAGACGTCCTTGACCCCGTTGTCGTCCGAGGCTGTCGCCTTGATGCGCACGGTGTTTCCTGGCACCACTGGGGGCGCGCTCACAGTCAGCACCGGCGGAGTCACCTGCCACTCGGGGACGAAGCTGCCGTGCACGGCACCGCCCGGCGCGACATCCGCGCTGGCCACGAAGGCTGGCCGGCCGCTCTCGATCTCCACCCGTTGATAGGCAGCGATGCGGCCGGTGCTCTTCCACACCGTTCCCTTCGGGGCATGACCCACGACCAGCGCCTGGTCGGCGGGGGCTTCGCGCAAAGCCGCCTCGGAACGCGTGATGGTCACGGGCTGGTCCTCAGCCGCAGGGGCGGGGCCAGCCGGCGCCAGCTTGACCTTGATCTTGTCGCTCACCGATTCCCCGAGGACCGTGTCTGCCACCACCAGATCAAGCTGGTACTCGTCCCCGCGAAAATCCGACCCGACCTCGTAGACGAAGGTGAAGGTGCGGCTGGCTCCTGGCGCCAGATCCTTGGTTTCGAAGCGACCGGCGCTGATCAAAATCCCTTCCTGCCCGGAACCGTTGCGCAAGATGGCCTCGGTCCGCAAGGCCGTGCCCTGTCCAATGTTCTTCACCTTCACCAGCGTGCGCACGCGCTCACCCCGTTGCACCTGGCCGTCGCGATTCCCGACCACATCGTCGATAGTCTGGTAGCTGTAGGCGAAGAGCGGGTGCGCCTTGCCCTCGATGTGCAGAGTCATCTCGGGGCTGTTGGCGGTGAGCGTCCCCTGCCCCGACATGTCGGCCTGAATCACATCGGTACGCGTGAGGCTGCTCTTGGGGGCTCTCACGGTCAGGTCGTACGTCTTGCTGCCGCCCGGGGCGATTCTGCCAAAGACCATTTCGTTTTCGTCGAAGAGCGGGTTGTCGCTCTTCAGTATCGCGCGCACCCGGTAGACGGTGGTGGTGCCCACGTTCTTCACGGTGCCTCGGATCTTGATGGTGTTGCCCGCCTTCACCTGGGCCTCGCCCGTGGCCGCTGCCAGAGTAACCTGGATTTCGCCTGGCCCTTGGTTGCCTGGGCCGGCGTTCCAGTCCACGCCCAGCTTCTCCAGCGCGGCCGAAAGGTGCTTGTCCTCGTCGGCGCGAACCTTGTCGAGGAGGGTCTTGCTCGCGCTCACCAGGTCCAGCCGCCGCGTGGTGCGCGCCTGAGCGAGCAGGTCGCGAGCCAGCGTGATGGGAAAATCGATGCGATCCTCTTCGGGTTCTGCGCTGTCGTTTTCTTCGTCGTCGGGCGAATCGACCTCGATCTCGTCCGGATCCACCTTGCGTCGCAATTCAGCGGCTGAGGGCACATAGAGGTACGAGACGATCTCCTCGGGCTTGGTGCCCTTGCGCACACTCGGGCTCACCAGGTGCCACTCGTAGTCCGATTCCTGTCGCCGCCGCGTGGAACTTTGCAGATTGATCCACGCCTCGTCGTTCTTCTTTTCTACCCGCATGCGCACCAGCTCCACATCGGGCGTCACGCCCACGCCCTGGATGGAGATATCCCCGGGGGTCAGGTACTGCGCCGTTGTCAGCTTGAGTCCCAGCTTGTCGTCCTCGGGCTTGTCGCCGAAAGGCACGGGCGACGGGATGTCGAACAGCATTTGCACCGAGCCCTTGCCGAAGGTGGTCTCGCCAATGATCACGCCGCGATCGAGGTTCTTGATGGCGCCGGCCACGATCTCAGAGGCGCTGGCCGAGTTCTGGCTGACCAGAACCGCCAGCGGGACCTTGGTGTCGCCGTTGCGAGTGGCGTGCTCGTCCTTGCGCTGTGCCCCGCCCACGCCGACCATGGACACGAGAACCCCTGACTCGATGAAGGCGTCGGCCACCTTCTGGGCCTGGTCGTACAGTCCACCAGGATTGCCCCGCAGATCCATAATGATGCCCTTGACCTTCTCCCGCTCAAACATGGCCAGAGCCCGGTTGAGGTCGCTCTCGGTGTTGGCCGAGAAGCTGATCACGCGGAAGTAGCCAATCTTGGCAGCGGGCTGCCCAGCCGACGCCGGAACCGTCAGCACGCGCGGCGCCGGGTCGATGGCCGGCGGGTGGATGAAGTCGCGGACAATGGTGAACTTCTTGGCCGCCGGCGCGCTGGCCCGCTCGATGTAGACGTCCACTGGTGCACCCACCTCGCCGCGCAGCCGATCCACCGCCTCTTGCAGCGTCATGTTGATGGTGGACTCGCTGTTGATGCGAACGATGTGGTCTTTGGCCCGCAGGCCGGCGCGCATGGCCGGGGTGTCCGGCATGGGCTTCTTGACTAGGATGCGCCCCTTGCGGTCCATCTCGATGACAATGCCCAGCCCGCCGAACTTGCCCTGGGTGGTGGTGCGCATGTCCTTGTAGCTGTCCACGTCGAGCAGGACCGAGTGCGGATCCAATGTGTAGAGCATGCCATTGGTGGCGGTCATCTCGATCTCGACCAGGTGGCGGGCCACATCTTTGGCGGCCACAGGTTGCAAGCGCGGCTGGATGAAACGAAAGATGTCCTGCAAGGTGCTGCGCAGGGTCCAGGGTGAGTCCACCCGCTCGACGGGAAATGTCTTCTGCTCGCCGTTGACTCGCACCGTGACCTGCTTGGGGTCCTGCTCGGGAAATCGGTCGACCAGAATTTCCGGCACGTCCCGCTGCAAGAAGTCCAGCGCGCCCACCAGCATGCGCCTGGGATCGAGCCGCGTCTTGTCGAAGTACTGGTTGTTTACGTAGTACAGCGCCTTGGTGAAGATCTGGGCCTGCGCGAGATCGTAGGTCGAATTCCCGGCCCGAACCGGGGCGGACAGAGAGACATTGGTGGCCAGCCGAATGTCATCGCCGCGGAGCTGAATGGTGAGAAACAGGGCGAGGGCCGAGGCCCCCAGTAAGACAAGGCTCTTGCGTGCACGTCGCATGAATGACTCCGGTTGTGTCGGAGAAGTCGAACTTGGATCATCGATGAGATCCATCTTGTGGGCGAATCATAGCAAGACACAACCACGCCGTCGTGAGAGGATTCGCACCGTCTCCCGGCCGCCCTGCTTGGCGGACGGGCGCATGCGAGGAACAGGCTGTTGACCGAATCTCACGCTGGCACGCTCTATGTGGTGGCTTCGCCTATCGGCAATGCCCAGGATCTGTCACCGCGCGCCCTGGAAACCCTGCGCACCGCCGATCTGGTTCTGGCCGAAGATACCCGCTCGGCGCGCAAGCTGCTGGACGGGCACGGGATTGGCCGTCGCACGCAGTCGTGCTTCGATGCCAACGAGCCGGCGCGTGCCGCGCAAGCCGCGGCCTTGCTGCGCACGGGCGCGAGCATTGCGCTGCTCTCCGAGGCGGGAACGCCCACGGTGTCCGATCCGGGCTACCGGGTCGTGCGCGCGGCCGTTGCCGCGGGCGCGCGGGTGGTGCCCGTGCCAGGGCCCTCGGCGGTGCTGGCCGCGCTGGTGGGCTCCGGCCTGCCCACTGATCGCTTCTTCTTCGTGGGGTTTCCCCCGCGCAAGACCGGCGCGCGCCAGGGCCTGCTCGCTCAACTTGCTTCTCTTCCTGCCACGTTGGTCTTCTTCGAATCGCCCCATCGAGTCGCAGCGACACTGGCTGACCTGGTCGCCGTCCTGGGCAAAGCCCGGCCTGCCTGTGTGGCGCGCGAGCTGACCAAGACCCACGAAGAATTCGTGCGCGGCACCCTGGCCGAGCTGGCGGAGCGCTACGCCAGCGAGCGTCCGCTGGGTGAAGTGACCCTGGTGGTGGGCGGCGCGTCCGAGGAAGCACGCGAAGGCGACGGGCAATGCGACGAGGAGATTCGCGCGCGCGCACGCGCTCTCCTGGCCTCGGGCCTGTCGGCGCGTGATGCGGCCGACGCCCTGGCCAGCGAAACCGGCCGCCCGCGGCGAGAGACCTATCGGCTGGTGCTGGATTTGCGGGCGCGCGAGTAGTGGGGGGAGGCGGAGGCTAGAAAACCACGCCGCCGTCGATCAAGAGCCGCCAAGAGTACGCGTTCTCGATGCGATAGCGCCGGCCGGGCACATCGTACACGGCGTTGCCAGACGAGCCGTCCGTGAGATCGTGCGACTGCTGCCAGTACAGGCCGAAGAGACTGCGCAAGCGTGCGTGCGGCCCGACTTGAATGATGATGCCCGTGTCACCACCCATCTGGACGTAGCTCGGGCTGTGCGTGACCCCGGGATTGGGGCGCCAGACCCCGTTGTTGTCCTGGTCCACGCCGGGCCGGCAGGCGGCCGTATTGTTGGGGCCGCAACTCGAATCGCCGGACAGCGCTTCCCACATGGGGCTCTGCTCCAGACCGTCCAGGCGCAATTCCGCCTGGCCGCGCAGCTCGTAGGCCACGCGGTGGTGGGCCTGCTGGTCGTGCCACAAGGTCGCTTCCAAGCCGGTTTCAAAGCCGAGGCGCTTCTGCGCCCCGCCGCTCACCCCAGGCGCGGAAAAGGGGCTGCCCGACGTCAGCACCGGCAGCACGGCCCAAGCCCCCGAGTACGGTTCCAGCGGACCGAAACGCCGCGAGAAAAACGTGGACAGGATGAACTGGTGGTAGCCCAGACCCACGCCCGTGTTCTTGGTGGGCGCGGCCGGATCGAAGCGCATGTCTTCGGCCAGGGAAAGGCGCGTCTCGAAATGCAGGATCCAGGTGGGCTTGGTGTCGTCCCGGGCTTGGTTGAACACCGCCCAGTTTGCCCCCAGGCCCCAATACTCAAAACCACGTCGCGTGGGACCGCGGAACACGGTGGTTGACGGAGTTTGGGTTCCGTACCCGGGAAGAATGCCATCGCGCAAGGTGGTCGAGTTGGTCGCATCCACGCAGCCGTTGGGTTGAGACGCGCAGTTGTTGCCCTGGTCGAAGTCGAGCGAGCGCTGGTCCGCTAGCACGAAGGACAGAACCGTGAAGAGACTCAGATCCTTAAACAGTCCCGCCTCACCGCGAAGCTGCATGACGTCCCGACTGCGTCGGTAGACGAGGTCGCTCACCAGCCCGATTTGGCCCCCGGTATCCTGCGCCTCATACTCGCGGTTGAGGGCTCCTTGCTCGTGCTCGTGCAGGTAGCTGAGCGAGGCGGTCCAGTCCATCCATTCATGGGCGGGAAGGCGTCCTGTCACCACACGAGTTTCCTCGGCGGCCTGGGCCGGTTCGGCCAGGCCGACCAACACAAGGGCCAGAAGGCCAATGGGGAGTGGAGCAGTCCCTCGCACGGTGCGGCTTCGACGATACCACAAGCAGGGGGCTGCTTGGGTATCATGAGTTGCGGATGCGATATGTGATGAGGGAGAGTGGGCTTGTTCCTCCTACCATGCCCACGTCAACCATGTTCCCTCTGCCGGAACGCAGGCGCGATGCAACTGACGAATCATTTCCATCTGAGGCAGTTCGCGGCGTGATGCTGCGGGGATGATTGAAGCCTTGCTCCGACCGCTCAATCCAAGGCTGCACGCGCTGCTCTCGGGGTTGAGCCGTCGCCCCTATCTCATCCCGGTTGTCCTGCTGCCACTCCTTTATGCTCTTCCATTTTTTGCTGGAGAGGTGCTGCTTTTCCGCGACCTCACGCATTTCATGATCCCGCAGCAAATCTTCAATGCCGCGGAACTGGCCAAAGGACGTCTGCCTGAATGGACGTCGCTCGTGTTCGGGGGGGTGCCTCACCTAGCCGAGCCGGGTGTGGGCGTTTTCTATCCGCCCAATCTCGTGTATCACCTGCTGGCGCCGGAGCGGGCAGAGACGCTGTTCGTGCTCATGCACCTGCCAATCGCTGGTATAGGCGCCTACTGGCTGGCGCGAGATCGCGAGTTCTCACCTGCGGCAGCCGCGGCAACAGCCAGCATCTATGTGAGCAGCGGCTACCTGCTCAGCATGCACGGCAGCCACTATTACCTTGCCTCGGCGGCGCTATTGCCACTCGCAGTTGCAACGCTCACCAGCGCGGCCGCGACCCGGCGCCCGCGTGCCATCGCTGTCGCCGCACTCATCGTCACGGCGATGCTCTTGAACGGTGAACCCCAGGCGCTTGGCTTTGCTCTGGTGCTGTCCGTCGCGCTTTCACCCCTCAACCGGCCCGCGCTCATGGCGCTTGCAGGAGCGGTCGGGCTTGGAATCGCAGGTGGCGCCGCGCAACTCCTACCGTCCGCTCACTTTTTCACCACGACCATGCGTACGCACGGCGTCTCGCCGGCGGACTCGTCGACATGGTTCTTGCACCCGTTGCGCTGGATCGAGTTCATCGCACCCATGCCCTTCGGCCTGGCCTACCCGGACAACGGTCAGTGGAGCGGCGGGCTGCTCGACGGGATTCACCACGTGCCCTGGGCGCCCGGACTCTACCTGGGACCGCTGGTATTGCTGTGTGCCGGAGTCGCCGTGCTCGGCCGCCGAGATCGGATGTCGCTGACTCTGGGTGGGCTTGGATTGCTGGCGCTTGGCCTTGCTGCCGGCCAACACCTGCCGCTCTACAAGCTCGCGTATGACTTCGTGCCGGGCGTGAAGTTCTTTCGCTATACGGAGAAATACGCTCTTGTCCCGACATTCGCGCTCGCAATCCTGGCCGGCCGCGGGCTTGGGCTTATCACGGAGCGCCCCCAGTTACGCCTCGGCTTGCGCTGGGCCTCGCTCAGCCTGGCCGTGCTGTTCGGCGTGCTGGCGGGTGCGGCGTGGGCTGGCAGGGAAAAGCTGGCTCCCTTGATCGCTGACGGGCTGGCACGCAGTGATGCCAACTTGAGCGTCGCGTACGCACTGGGAGAACTGGTCGTCTCGCTCGCCCATGTTGCGTCGATCGCGCTTGTCGTGGCTCTGCTTCTCTGGCTCTCCGAGCGCCGGCCGCGGCTGCTGCTGCCGGCGGCACTATGCATCCTCGTCGTCGACGGGTTTGCGGTCGGAAGCAGGCTTCTGTCCTACGGCCCCGGCAGCTTCTTGGCCCGACCGCCCGAGCTAGCGGCCGAGATCCGGGCTGCCACCCCACCCGGTTCGACCGGGCGCTACTATCTTGAAGACGCAACCTGTGGATATTCCGGGAGTGAATCCGGCGCTACGCTGATCGATCGGGTGCGCGCACACCACTGGGCCACCGGCAAGCCCAACATACTGACCCGCTTCGGCGTCGCAGACACGCTCGGATACACGGGAGCCGAAAGAAGCGACAAGATTCGTGCGTGGGACGCAGCCAGGAAGGCCGGGCTCGCGTTTGCCGTGCGCTTGTTTGGCGCTGCAGTCTATGTCTACTGCCGAGAAGGTGTCGCGCTTGTACGTCCCTTCCCCGGACCTCTGCCCCGCGCCTTTGTCACGCCGACGTCACGCGCGCTTTCCGCGGCAGCCATATACAACGCACTGGGCACCCCGGGGCTTGACCTGCGCGCGACCGCGCTCCTGGAAGGGAAGGAATCGGCTCCGGGTTCCGGCGGCAGTGCAACGGTATCTGACCCTTCGTACACTGAAGTGCACGTCAAGACCGCAGGTGGCGGCGGGACGCTGGTCTTGTTGGACACATACGACAAGGGATGGAGAGCAACCTGCGACGGAATCGATGCGCCGATTCAACGTGCATTCGCCCTGTTCCGGGCAGTCGCGGTCCCTCCCGGGGACCACGAAGTGGTGTTCCACTATTCCGCTCCTGGGCTCAGGATCGGGATCTGTGTCAGCAGCGCGGGGCTGCTGCTTGTGCTCTGGCTTGTCTTCCGCAACCGCTGGCCACGCTGGCGGCGACACGCGCACGTACGGCTGGTGCCAGACACTTCTTGAGAGCTGCTTGAGGTCTTCTTGAGATCCCAGAGGGCGGCGGACGCGGGATGGTCCACAACTTTCTTTCGTCGTTGCCGAAAACCACGCATGCCACGACCGCTGCGCTTCGTCCCCGAAAATGGCCTGGTTGAGATCACCACCCGCACCCTGCAAGGCAGGCTGCTGCTCAGGCCATCGCCTGAGCTGAATGACCTGATCCTCGGCATCATCGGCCGGGCCCAGGACCGCTACGGCATGGTCATCCACGCCTTCGTCGTGACCTCGACCCATGCGCACTACATCTTGTCGCCCACCAGTTCCGAAAAACTCGCCAGGTTCATGCAGTTCGTGAGTACCAACATCGCCAAAGAAGCCGGACGATTGCACCGGTGGCCTGAACAGCTGTGGTCGCGACGGTACCGTTCCATCGTCATCGCCGACGACCAAGCCGCCTTGGCGCGGCTGCGCTACGTGCTCGCCCACGGCGCGAAGGAAGGACTCGTGGACGACGGCCCGGGCTCGTGGCCAGGCGCAAACTGCATCGCTGCCCTTGGCAGGGGTGAAATGCTGCGCGGAACTTGGTTCGACAGAGGAGCCGAGTACAAAGCCAGGCAACGGGGCGAGACTGTGCTGGCCAGGCAGTTCGCCACCAGCTACGACGTCAAGCTGACCCAGCTGCCATGCTTGCAGCACCTGACCAGAAGCCAGCACCAAGCCGAGATCCGGCGGATGGTGAAGGACATCGAAGAGCAGGCCAAGGCAGTGAATCTGGCCAAAGGACGCACACCCATGGGGGTGGCCGCGATTCTCAAGCAGGATCCACATTCGCGGCCAGCAACGACCGATCGCAGCCCAGCTCCCTTTGTCCATGCGTCGGACAAGAAGACGGAGATGGAGTTTCGCGCGAAGTATCGCGCGTTCGTCGACGCGTTCCGAGCTGGTGCCGAGCGGCTGAAGAAACGTGCGGCCGCATTCGTGGAGATGTTCCCCTTGTGGTCTTTCCCGCCGGCGTTGCCCTTCAACGCCCCGGCCTGAGCGGGGACGGCTGCCGGTGCGCAGCGGCCAAGCCACCTGAAGACTCAGCGAAGGATGCGTCTGCCCGGACCTCGCAGACGTATCGAAATTCGGGAAGTCACGGGGCTCCCTTCACGTCATGGCTGACCCTGCGAAGCCTTCCCCGGCTCCCCACCCATGGCCTTCGTGCGTCGCCGGCCCCTACATTGGTGCTTCCAGCCGCCGCCAATCGACGTTCGCGAGAACGTCCTGGAAGACTCTGGAACCACCCTCGCGAGAACATCCTGCAAGACTCTGGAACCGCTAGCGCGTCGGCGCGCTTGTTTGCCTTATGTTCCACGAAAAGCGTGTATCATCGAAAGGATGATTGCGCTGAATCCCTCCCGTGCGGCGATAGTGTTCGCGCTCTGGGCGGCGATCGCCGCCAGTGCCTGTTCCCGTTCCCGTGGCACGGGCGGCCTGAACGATGCCGGCGGCCTCAACGATGCCGGGGCGGCCGACGAATGGTCCGTGCTGGACCCGCCGACGCCAACGCAGCTCTGGGCAGTCCATGGCGTGGGCACCGATCTCTACCTGGCGGGTGACGACGGGACGATCCTGCGAACCGCCGACGCGGCTCGCACCTGGGTCGATGTCAGCGTCGCGCCGGCCAGCGTCGGGGCCACGATCCAGTATCCGAGGTTCTATTCGATCGGGGCGAGCGCGGCCGACGACGTCTGGGTGGCCGGAAGAACGTCACCCACGTCGGGTGTTCTGATGCACACGACTGATCGCGGACAATCCTGGCAGCGGGTGGAAGTCGGCACGTCGAGCTCGCTCCTTGGGGTGTGGCCCATCGATCGGGATCGCGTGCTCGTCACGACGGAGGACGGCGAGATCCTCGGCACCGCCGACGGCGGCGCGCACTGGACGGCCCTGTTTTCGGACCCGCGGATGGTGTTGTTCGGCATCTGGGGCTCCGCCAGCAACGACCTTTATGTCGTGGGCGGCGTTGCGACCGCGGGCGACGGCGACGCTGGCGCCAACGCGCCCGACGGTGGCACGGCACCCGACGGCGGCGCCGACGCCACGACAACCTACGCGGGGGTGGTCTTGCACTCGTCCGATGGCGGGGCGAGCTGGCAGACCGTCGCGGACGCGGCCACAGCGTGCCTGCTGCGGCACGTGTCCGGCACCCCCGACGGCGCGACCGTATACGCCGCCGGCGACTGCGGCTCGGTGGCCCACACGACCGATCACGGCGCTTCCTGGTCGAGGTCGGGCACCACGGCCGTAGCCGTAAACGACAACGACTACGACTTCACGATCTCCGACGTCTGGGTCTCGCCGGCCGGGACCAGCTATCTCCTCGAGGACGGCAGCGGCTACGTCAACCCCGATTCGCCGTATGACCAGCACGTCTGCCGCGCCATCGACGTCGAGCTTGACGGCGCCCTCCTCACACAGACCACCGGGTGCGAGCGTCTGCCGCCGAGCGGCGGGTTCAGCGCCACCCCGATGGGCGTGTGGGGCACCGCAGACGACGACGTGTGGATCGTGGGCTTTTCCATTCTCTGGCACCGCTCCTGAGCGAGAGTGCGGGGTCCTACGCGGAAGGAGTACCCCCGCCGTCGAAATGCTCGCCAGTATCGAGGCGAGCGACACCCCATTCGCAATCCCCATTCTGTGCTGCCAGGAGGTTATGCAGGGCGCACGCGACGAGAAGGAGTGCGAGATCTTGCGGGAGCATCTGTCCCTGCAACACCTCGCCGTGCCAGTGGACCTCACGGCGCCGCCTTGGGAAGCAGCACGCATCTTTTTCGATTGCCGCCGCCGCGGGCTGACCGTGCGAAGCAGCGTGGATTGCCTAATCGCCGCACATGCCATTGAGGCCAAGGCCACTCTGCTCCACAACGACGAAGACTTCGAGCGCATCAAGAAGGTGCGGAAAGGATTGCGAACGGAGAGGGGGTAGATCTGCCTTCGCGCCAGTGGCGACCAATTCTGCCGGCAACACTCCAATTGGTCGTCGCGATGATCGCGTGCGCGATCAACGAGCGGATGCAACGCAAACCGTGTGCGCAGACATGAGCTGTGTGTGATCGCAGACAGTTGCACGACGCGCACGGCGCTTTCGGCTCTCGCCTTGTCCTTCGGGTGGCTCGCCGGCCGTGGCCTGGCGGCCGATGAAGGGCTGCCCCGAGCCAGCTACTCGCGATCGCGCAACCCCAGCTCCTTCATCTTGGTCTGCAGGCTCTTTCTCGAAATCTGCAGCTTGCGCGCGGCCTGGGTCACGTTCCCTCCGGTCTCGTCCAAGGCGCGTTGGATCAGATCGCGCTCGACGCGTTCGGTTTCCACGCGTACCGCTTCCTTGAGAGAGCCCACCTCCTCGCCCACGGGTGGCGCGGCGGAGGGCGGCGGGCTCGCCGCTGGAGGCGCGGATACCACCACCGGGAGATCGGGTTGCGACGGCCGCAGGGTTGCTCCACCCAGGTCGGCAGGCAAGTCCTCAAGACGAATCCGCGGCCCTTCACAGAAGAGGATGGTTCGCTCGATCACGTTCTCCAGCTCGCGAATGTTTCCGGGCCAGTTGTGCGCCACCAGCCGTTCCACCGCCGCGGGCTCGGCACCCGTGATTTGCTTCTTCAGTCGCTCGTTGAAGCGCGCGATGAAGTGGTCCACCAGCAGGGGGATGTCCTGGCGCCTCTCGCGCAAGGCGGGCAAGTGGATAGGCACGACGTTGAGCCGGTAGTAAAGGTCATCGCGGAAGCCGCCGCCGGCGATCTCGACCGCGAGATCTCGGTTGGTCGCGGTCAGCAGGCGCACATCGACCTTGATGGTCTTGATCCCGCCCACGCGCTCGAACTCCGACTCCTGCAGGACGCGCAACAACTTGACCTGCATCTCCACGGGAATCTCGCCGATCTCGTCGAGAAACAGCGTGCCGCCGTGGGCCAGCTCGAAACGGCCCGGCTTGGAACCGACCGCGCCGGTGAACGCCCCCTTCTCGTAGCCGAAAAGCTCGGACTCCATCAGGGTCTTGGGAATGGCCGCGCAGTTGATCTTGATGAACGGCCCCGCGCGCCGCGAAGAATTGTCGTGCAGCGCCCGCGCCACCAGCTCCTTGCCTGTGCCCGACTCGCCTGTGATGAGCACCGTCGAAGGCGTGTCGGCGACCTTCTCGACCACGGCGTAGAGCTGGCGAATCGCGGGCGAGTCGCCCACCAGACGGAAGCGCCCGTGCACGGTGGTATCCACGGGCCGGGCATCGCGACGCGCGAGCGTGTGCGTGAGCATCGCTTTGGCGACGATCTGGTGAATCTGCTCCTGGTCAAAAGGCTTTTCCAAGTAGTCAAAGGCGCCCAGCTTGACCGCCTCGACCGCGTTTTCCACTGACCCATGGGCGGTGATCATGACCACCGGAACATCGGGGTATTCGACCGAGAGCTTGCGCAGAAGACCCATGCCGTCCAGACCGGGCATCTTGAGGTCGGTGATGACCATGTTGATGCCGCGACCCATGTTGGCCAGCGCCTCGTTCCCGTTGGCTGCCGTCACCACGTCGTAGCCATCGCGTCGCAGGAGTGCCTCGAGCACGCGGCGCATGTTGATTTCGTCGTCCGCGATGAGAACGCGCTTGGCTTCTGTCTGGTTGGCGGCCACGGCCTGACGTTAGCTCATTTCAGCCCGGAGGGCACCGGCGGCGATGCCGCAAGGGACGGGGCCGACGGAATGACCACGGGCGGCGTCAGCGGGATGGGGCCTGACCCCGGTAGGGGCGGTGGGCCCTTTTTCGCTTCTGCGTAGGAGGCATAGGCATCGGCCTCCACCGGCAAGAGCACGGAAAAGGTCGATCCGGCGCCCGACTGCGAACGCACCTCAATGGTTCCACCGTGGTTCTCAATGATGCGCTGGCTGATGGACAGGCCCAACCCCGTGCCCCGTTCCTTGGTCGTGAAGAATGGAATGAAGAGGTTGCGCTGATCCCCGGCCGGGATGCCCACGCCTGTGTCCCGGAAGCGAATCTCCAAGAAGGCGGCCGCTGCGCCCCGGCGCGTGGATCGGCGGAGGCTGGTCGACACGTGCAGCCTGCCACCCTGGGGCATGGCCTCGAGCGCGTTGAACGTCAGGTTGAGAAACACCTGCCGCAGTTGCTGAGCATCGGCCCGCACCGGGGGAAGTCCATCGATGAAGCTGGTCGAGATGTCCACGCCGGCGCTGCGTTCCTTCTCGATGAGGTGCAGCGTCTTGCGAACCACATCGTTGACGTCGAGCGGACTCTGGTCGCCACGATACGGCCGGGCGTAGTCGAGAAACTGCGACACGATCTTGTTCAGCCGATCGACTTCCTCGACGATGATACCCAGGAACTCGCGTGTGCCAGCGGCGTCAGCCGGCTGCGACCCGGTTGGTTGCAGAAACTGGGCGGCGCCTTTGATCGATCCCAGCGGGTTGCGGATCTCGTGAGCCAGGCCGGCCGCCATCTGGCCCAGCGCCGCCAAGCGATCGCGCTCCTTCATGCGCTCGTACACTTGCGAGTTCTGCAAGGTGACCCCAATGGAGGCGGCCACCCCGCGAAACAACTCGATCTCCTCCGAGGAATAGGCCTCGCGCAAGCGCTCATCGCGCAGCACCAGCATGCCCAGCAGTTGCTCCTCGCCGATCACGGCCAGCACGACCGAACCGTTGAGCAGCTCCAGCGCTCGCACCATGAGCAGCAGGCTCTCGCGCTCCTCGCTCTGTGTGTTGCGCAGGGCCGCCAGCTCTCGCTCGAGTCCCTCGATGGACACCACGCCCGCGCGGCGCAGCCTCTCGAGAAAGGCACGATAGGCAACCGCGTCCAAACGAGCCTCGGGTCGCGGTCCCACATGCCCGGCCAGCTCATAGGCGGAGCCGTCGGGGTCGACGGTGTAGAGCGAGGCGTGGGTGACCCGCCGGGAAGCCTCCAAGGCAGACAGCACGCGCGGCACCAGATCGCGCACGTCGATGACGTTCATCAAATCCGTGCGCAGGGTTTCGATGCGCCGGAACAGCTCGTACTTCTCCTGAAACATCCAGCGATTCACCACGCGCTCCAGGCGCGTGCGCAAAGGCTCGAACACGATAATGATCGCGGTCGATGCCACCAAAGCATTGAGAAAGAACACCCCCAGCTCGTCGAGCTCGACCCACTTCACCAAGAGCAGGCCGTAGATGACCGTGGCGATCATGACCAGAGTGGCCAGCACCACCATACGGCCGAGCAGCTCGTTGAGGTCGAGCAAGCGATAGCGGGCCAGGGTCTGCGATAGGAAATACAGGTAGATGGTGATGAAGATGTTTCCGAACGACGGCGCCCCGGGAATGAGATCGAGCAAGGCTGCGGTCACCGTCGCCACGCCGCCGATGAGAAGGTAGAGGAGCCGGATCTTCTCGACCCGCGACGGCGTGCCCCGGTAGCGACGGTAGAGGTAGTAGACGGACAGATAGAGCCCGACGAAGACATAGATGACCAGGGCCGCGTGAAACCACGGGCCCGTGTGGATAGGCGTCGCGAGAAAGCGGCTGAGCAGCAGCGCCGAGTAGAGCAATCCCGCGCCCACCACGGTGGTGCGCGAGAGCGGCGGCGGGCCGGCCTCGTCGCCCAAGAAAGCCTGGAAGAACCGCTGCGCGGTCGCAGGAAGCGACACCGTGGCGGCCATGACGGCCCACTTGAGAAACGAATCAGGCTCGGCCGCGCCGGTGGAAAAGAAAGACAGGAGCTTCTCGACCGCGATGTTGAAAGCGAACGTCGCGAAGAGAACGTGAACCGCTCGTCGTGGCTCACGCAGAAGAACGGCACCACCGATCGCCAAGCTGACGATGGCGGCTACCAGGGCGGATAGGGTCTGGGTGTTCAAGGCCCTGGCATTTTACAGCCTTTGCCGTCCCGGCTTCGCTCTGTTAGCATCAAAGCCCATGAGCGCGGCCAGCGATGCGCGGCCGCTCCGGCGGTCGAGCCCCCCCATCGACGCCTCGCGGCAGCGCGGCGAACAGGGAATGAATGGCCGATTTTTGCCGTCGCCCCAGACAGGAGCACTGAACGCAATCGCGGTGCGTAGCACCAGAGAAGGCGCATCGTGATCAACTCATCTGTCCTGGTCCTCAACCGGAGCTTCCAGCCCATCCACGTCACCAACGTGAGGCGGGCCTTCACCTTGCTCTACCTGGGCGCGGCTCAGGCCATCGACCGGCAGTTCCGGGTGCTCGACTTCGCGAGCTGGTCGCAGCTCTCGGCCGAGACGGGCGATGATGTCATTCACACCGTCGATCGCGCCATCCGCGTCCCGCGTGTGATCATGTTGCAGCTGTATGATCGCATCCCCAAGGCCAAAGTCCGATTTTCACGCCACAACATCTACACGCGCGATGCCAATACCTGTCAGTACTGCGGCCGGCAGCTTGCGCGTTCAGACTTGAATCTGGACCACGTCAAGCCCCGATCCCAGGGCGGTCGCACCACCTGGGAGAATGTCGTCTGTTGCTGCGTGGACTGCAATCTGGCCAAGGGTGCGCGGACTCCCGACCAGGCCAAGATGCATCTTCTCCGCGCGCCGACTCGACCCCGCTGGACCCCGACTTTTCGCACCACCGGAGATGGCGTGCGCTACCGCGAATGGCTACCCTTCCTCGACCTCGCCAATGCATCGTACTGGAATGTCGAGCTGGAAGAGTAGGAAGGGGCTCCCACCTCGGAGTCTCTGTCATGTCACCGCTCTTGCTTGAAGGGAGCCGCGTGCTCGTGACTCGGCCGGCGCGCGCCGAGGCCGACACATGGGCGGCGGCGCTGTCGGCGGCGGGTGCCCGCGTGGTTTCCTATCCGACGATCGAGGTGCGGCCGCCGCCTTCATGGGAGCCACTCGATCGGGCGCTCCGGCAGGTTGGGTGCTACGACTGGATCATCTTCACCAGCAAGACGGCGGTGCTGTTCACCGCTTCACGCATGGAGGGCGGCCGTTTTCCGACTGGGTCGGCTCGCCCACGAGTCGCCGCTGTGGGCGCAGAAACCGCACGCGCGCTCGAGAAGGCCGGTGTCCGAGTCGATCTCGTGCCCTCGGACCAACGCCAGGATGGCCTGATCGACGCCTTCCGCAGCCTCGGAAACAGCGCCCGCTTCCTCTTCCCGCAGGCGCTTGCGGGACGCGATGCGCTCACACAGGCCCTGCGCGACCAAGGCTGCCAGGTCGACGTGGTCGCCGCCTACCAGACGGTTCCTCTCGATCCCTTGCCACCTCCACCGGCGTTTGACGTCGCAACTTTCGCCAGCCCATCGGCGCTGCGCGCGTTTGTGGGGACGCACGGCCCCGGCGTCCTTGCGAACAAGACCGTCGCGGTCATAGGGCCCAGCACAGCCGCAGAGGCAGTTCGTTGTGGTCTCTCGCCTGTGGTGGCCGAGGAGCCCAACATCGATGCGCTCATTTCGGCTATCGTCCGCGTACGCTCACCCAAAGGAGACCACTAGCATGTCGTTCCCAGAAAACCGGCCCCGGCGACTGCGCCGTAGCGAGGCCCTGCGTCGAATGGTTCGTGAGACCACGCTCTCCGTCGACAACCTGGTCTTTCCGCTCTTCGTGTGTCCTGGCAAGGGCGTGCACCGCGAGATCGCGGCGCTGCCCGGACAATTCCACTTCTCCGTCGACCAGCTTGCCCGTGAGGCCGAGGCTGTCGCCAACCTTGGCATTCCGGCGGTGATGCTGTTTGGTCTGCCCGAGCGAAAGGATGCCGTGGGAAGCGAGGCCTGGCACCCGGAGGGCATCGTCCAGCGTGCCATTCGCGCCATCAAGAAGGCTGTACCTGATCTCGCGGTGGCCGCTGACTGCTGCTTCTGCGAGTACACGACCCACGGCCACTGCGGCGTGATCCTGGAAAAGAAGGGAGACCAGAGCATGGTGGACAACGACGCCACTCTGGAAAACCTGGGCAGGGCGGCGATGGCCCAGGCACAGGCGGGCGCGGACATCGTCGCCCCCTCAGGGATGATGGACGGGATGATCGGTTTCTTGCGCGAAACCCTGGACGAGGCCGAGCAGCAAGACGTCATCCTACTGTCCTACGCGGCCAAATACGCGTCGGCCTTCTACGGACCCTTCCGCGAGGCGGTTGCTTCGGCGCCGTCGTTCGGCGACCGCCGTGGCTATCAGATGGATGTGGCGAATATCCGTGAGGCGATACGCGAGGTGGCCCTCGACGTGGAAGAGGGTGCGGACATCGTCATGGTCAAGCCCGCGCTTCCTTGCCTTGACGTCATCAGCGAAGTGCGCCGCGAGTTCGACGTGCCGGTCGCTGCCTACAACGTGTCAGGCGAATACGCGATGCTCAAGCTCGCGGGGCAAAAAGGGCTCCTTGACTACGACCGATCCATGATGGAAACTCTGATCTCCATACGGAGGGCGGGTGCTGATTTGGTCGTGACCTATCACGCCAAAGAAGCGGCGCATCTCCTCACGGGCAAGAGGTAGGGGGTCGTCGGCGCCGACGAGGCGCGTCTTGGCGTTTTTGTTTGACTTTTGCCCGCGGATACATAATCTTCCCATCCCCTCTCCGGGGAGCCGGTGGTCGGCTTCCAGCGGGAGGGCCGTTCGGTCTTTGAAAGCTGAATAGCAAACTGAGAAGAAATGCCGATTCCCTTGTCCTCAAAAGGGACGAGCGGATTCGGCCCCGAAACTTTGAGTGATACGAGAATGCAACGCGGAGATCGCAAGATCTCCGAAGGATCGAATCAGTTACTACATGCGGTCGAAAGGCCGTGTGTGAGAATTTAACTGGAGAGTTTGATCCTGGCTCAGAGCGAACGTTAGCGGCGGGCTTAACACATGCAAGTCGAACGAGAATGAGGGGGCAACTCCTCTAGTAAAGTGGCGGACGGGTGCGTAACACGTGGGTAATCTACCTTTCGGCGTGGGACAACAGACCTAACGGACTGCTAATACCACATACGTCGGCGGGGACTCCGGTCCCTGTCGGGAAAGATGGCCTCTCCTTGGAAGCTGTCACCGGAAGATGAACCCGCGGCCCATCAGCTAGTTGGTGAGGTAACGNNTAGCTGGTCTGAGAGGATGATCAGCCACACTGGGACTGCGACACGGCCCAGACTCCTACGGGAGGCAGCAGTGGGGAATATTGGGCAATGGGCGAAAGCCTGACCCAGCCACGCCGCGTGAGTGATGAAGGCCTTCGGGTCGTAAAGCTCTGTGGGGAGAGACGAACAAGCACGGACCTAATACGTCCGGGCCCTGACGGTACCTCCTTAGCAAGCACCGGCTAACCATGTGCCAGCAGCCGCGGTAATACATGGGGTGCAAACGTTGCTCGGAATCATTGGGCGTAAAGCGCACGTAGGCGGCTATCTAAGTCGGATGTGAAATCCCTCGGCTTAACTGAGGAAGTGCATCCGAAACTGAATAGCTTGAGTACGAAAGAGGGTCGCGGAATTCCCGGTGTAGAGGTGAAATTCGTAGATATCGGGAGGAACACCGGCGGCGAAGGCGGCGACCTGGTTCGAGACTGACGCTGAGGTGCGAAAGCGTGGGGAGCAAACAGGATTAGATACCCTGGTAGTCCACGCCGTAAACGATGGATGCTAGATGTTTCTGGTATTGACCCCGGAGGCGTCGTAGCTAACGCGTTAAGCATCCCGCCTGGGGAGTACGGCCGCAAGGCTAAAACTCAAAGGAATTGACGGGGGCCCGCACAAGCGGTGGAGCATGTGGCTCAATTCGATGCAACGCGAAGAACCTTACCAGGCCTTGACATGCACTGGACCGGCGCTGAAAGGCGCCTTTCCTTCGGGACCGGTGCACAGGTGCTGCATGGCTGTCGTCAGCTCGTGTCGTGAGATGT
>PLNW01000115.1:0-12315 GCA_003142855.1 Myxococcales bacterium | reverse complement strand
TTGTACACACCGCCCGTCACGTCATGAAAGCCGGTTTCGCCCGAAGTGCGTTTGCCAACCAGCAATGGAAGCGACGCCCTAAGGTGAGGCTGGTGATTGGGACGAAGTCGTAACAAGGTAACCGTAGGGGAACCTGCGGTTGGATCACCTCCTTTCTAAGGAGACGGCAAAGCAGCACCCGCTGCCGCGCCGATGGTCGAAGGATCAAGGGGTTTCAGCCCTTAAAAGCTGAGATTCGTTGGTCTGGGTTCCAGTTGATCGCACAAAGTAAATCTTGAGAATACCGTTCTTTTTCAGTCACTGCACCCAATCCCGGGGTCGTAGCTCAGTTGGCAGAGCACCTGCTTTGCAAGCAGGGGGTCGCCGGTTCAAATCCGGCCGGCTCCACCAGTGAGTTGAACGCCCCATGGGACGTTTGGCCACCTTCTCCAACTTTGGGCTCATAGCTCAGTTGGTTAGAGCACGCGCTTGATAAGCGCGGGGTCGATGGTTCAAGTCCATCTGGGCCCACCATCCTCAACCCGCCTGGGGCCCCGGATGGCACAGCCACCCGGCTGAGGCTTGGCGGAGGAGGACAGGGCCGGTCGGTTGCAGGAGACGACGAAGGGGAATAATAATTTTGTTCTTTGAAAGTTCAGGTCTGTAAGTGGGTAAAATAAACGCCTAGAATAATAGAGCGTCTGTATAAACCAGTTACAGCCGTTGATGGATGCCTTGGCGTCATCAGGCGATGAAGGACGCAGCAAGCTGCGAAAAGCTTCGGGGAGCGGCACACACGCTTTGATCCGGAGATATCCGAATGGGGAAACCCGGCACCGGTAATTCGGTGTCACTCCGGTCTGAATTCATAGGACCGGTAGAGCGAAACGCGGAGAAGTGAAACATCTCAGTATCCGCAGGAAAATAAAGAGAATCGATTCCGTCAGTAGTGGCGAGCGAAAGCGGAACAGCCCAAACCAGCGGGATTTATCCTGCTGGGGTAGTAGGACCACGATGTGGAAGGCAATAGTTAGAAGAACCGTCTGGAAAGTCGGGCCATAGAGGGTGATAGCCCCGTAATTGAAAACGAAAGCCGACCTAGTGGTATCCTGAGTAGCACCGGACACGTGAAACCCGGTGTGAAACCGCGCCGACCACGGCGTAAGGCTAAATACTCGATGACGACCGATAGTGAACTAGTACCGCGAGGGAAAGGTGAAAAGCACCCCTGCTAGGGGAGTGAAATAGTAACTGAAATCAACGGCTAACAAGTCAGTCGGAGCCCCCTTGTGGGGTGACGGCCTGCCTTTTGTATAATGAGTCTGCGAGTTATTGCCCGTAGCAAGCCTAAGCCGCCCAGCGGCGCAGGCGCAGCGAAAGCGAGTCCTAACAGGGCGTCCAGTTGCTGGCAATAGACCCGAAGGGGAGGTGATCTAACCATGACCAGGATGAAACTTCGGTAAAACGAAGTGGAGGTCCGAACTCTTCAACCTTGAGAAGTTGTGAGATGAGTTGTGGTTAGGAGCGAAAGACTAATCAAACCCCCTGATAGCTGGTTCTTTCCGAAATATATTTGGGTATAGCGTCGGATGCTGACCCGTGGAGGTAGAGCACTAAATAAGCTAGGGCCCCTACCGGGGTACTGAACTTAATTAAACTCCGAATACCACGGGGTGAAGTCCGGCAGTCAGACTGTGGGGGATAAGCTTCATAGTCGAGAGGAGAATAGTCCAAACCATCGGTTAAGGTCCCAAAATACGGCTCAGTGAAAAAGGATGTGATTCTGCTCAGACAATGGGGATGTTGGCTTAGAGGCAGCCATCATTTAAACAGTGCGTAACAGCTGACCCATCGAGCGGAGTTGCGCCGAAAATGATCGGGACTCAAGCCGTATACCGAAGCTATGGACTCTGGCGCAAGCTGGAGTGGTAGGAAAGCGTTCTGAGTGCAGCGAAGTGGAAGGGGTAACCGACCATGGAGCGCTCGGAAGTGAGAATGCAGACATAAGTAACGATAAAGCCGGTTTAAATCCGGCTCGCCTCAATTCCAAGGTTTCCTGGGGAAGGCTCGTCCGCCCAGGGTTAGTCGGGAGCTAAGACGAGGCCGTAAGGAGTAGTCGATGCACAACTGGTTCAATATTCCAGTACCGCCTTGTTGACGTTTGACCCACGAAGTGACGGAGAAAGCTAACTTGCGAGAGGTGTTGATTCTCTTCCAAGCCCGTAGGCTGTCCGGGGCTAAAATACCGGACATTAAGGCTGAAAGGTGACGGATAGTTGAGGCTACGGCCGAGACAATGCAAGTGATGCTCTGCTTCCAGGAAAAGCTTCGTGGCTAGTCAGCAGGGTGCCCGTACCGTAAACCGACACAGGTGGAATAGATGAGTATTCTAAGGCGCGTGGGTTAAATCTCTCTAAGGAACTCGGCAAATTGACCCCGTATGTTAGCTATAAGGGGTGCCCCGCGAGGGGCTGCAACAAAGCGCATCAACCGACTGTTTAGCAAAAACACAGCTCTCTGCTAAGTCGCAAGACGACGTATAGGGAGTGACACGTGACCAATGCGGAAAGGTGAAAACCTGGGGTGCAAGCTCCGGGTCTAAGCCCCCGTGAATGTCGGCCGTAACTNNGGTAAGTTCCGACCCGCACGAATCGTGTAACGAGTTGATGACTGTCTCGGAGAGAGGCCCAGTGAAATTGTAGTGGCGGTGAAGATGCCGCCTACCCGCAGCAGGACGGAAAGACCCTATGCACCTTTACTGTAAGCTGTTATTGGCACTTGATTTTCAATGCGTAGAATAGGTGGGAGACTTCGAAGCTTTGCCCCAGGGTGGAGCTGAGTCGAAATATGAAATACCACTCTTTGTAAGTTAGGTGTCTAACCTCGTGCCGTTAACCGGCCGTGGGACAGTGATAGCAGGTCAGTTTTTCTGGGGCGGAATCCTCCCAAAGAGTAACGGAGGTTTGCGAAGGTTTCCTCAGCCCGGTCGGTAATCGGGCTATAGAGCGCATGAGTATAAGGAAGCTTTACTGTGAGACATACAAGTCGAGCAGTTGCGAAAGCAGGCTCAAGTGATCCGGTGGTTGAATGTGGAATCGCCATCGCTCATAGGACAAAAGGTACGCTAGGGATAACAGGCTGATCGCGCCCAAGCGTTCATAGCGACGGCGCGGTTTGGCACCTCGATGTCGGCTCATCACATCCTGGGGCTGGAGAAGGTCCCAAGGGTTCGGCTGTTCGCCGATTAAAGTGGTACGCGAGCTGGGTTCAGAACGTCGTGAGACAGTTCGGTCCTCTATCCGCTGTGGGCGTTTGAGACTTGAGGGGTTCATTCTCTAGTACGAGAGGACCGAGAATGACGCACCTCTGGTGTTCCGGTTGTCACGTCAGTGGCAGCGCCGGGTAGCTATGTGCGGAAGGGATAAGCGCTGAAAGCATCTAAGCGCCAAGCCCGTTCCAAGATAAGGTCTCAATCTGTCGCAAGACAGTGCAAGGTCCAGGTAGACCACCTGGTTGATAGGGCAGAAGTGCAAGCGTGGTAACATGTTCAGCTTACTGCTACTAATGACCTTGCCGGTTTATGCAGCCTCTATTCTTCCGGGCGTTTATTTCACCTCCTTACAGCACCTGAACTTTACAGCAATTGCCCCGCCACTGCGGCGGGGCTTCACTTCCCGGTGATTATAGGCGAGGGGTCCCACCCGTTCCCATCCCGAACACGGCCGTTAAGCCCTCAGCCGCCAATGGTAGTTGGACGTTAGGTCCCGCGAGAGTAGGTCGTTGCCGGGTTATGGCCCGAGTCCTCCGAACAGGAGGCTCGGGCCTTTCTGTTGTTGGGCCTTGAGCACCCAGCCGGATGGCGCCAGGCGAGCGTCCTGTGTGCCCGCGAACCCGCCGTGCCGGATCAATGTCCCGGCTGCAGTAGACCGTCGACCGAGTCGCGATAATAGGGATAGCCGTAGCCGCCGCGGCCCAGGAGCGGACCTTTGCCATGCATCTGTTCGTAATCGATGAACGCCGAAAAATTGTGCGCGGGATCGTCAACCTCCAGCGCCATTGCGGTGCCTTGCTCGCTGCGACCTCCGCTGCCCCCGCCAAACATGAAGGAGATCGTCCCGTGAATTTCCAGGCCGGGACGCCTTAAATCGGGCTGCAGCGCGGTGCCGGCAGTTGAGGCGGAAGCGGCATCGAGCACGTTGCCAAATTCCCTGCGCGCGACGAGTGCATCGAGCCGCTCCAACTGAGCTTTGTTGACCAATTCGAGACCCGCGTTCTTGCGATCCTCGCTGGAGATCCGCTGGGAAAAACGCGCTGGCACAGGGGGAGTGGCGCCCGGTCCCGCAAAACATTTCTCATCGATCCGAATCAAGGCGTCGAGCACGGCCAGTTGATCGGTGGACAATTGCGGAAGCCCGAGCTCGGTCCGCTCGGCGGCCGTGAGTTGCTGCGAAAAGCGCACGTCCTCCGCCCAACCCGCGGCGGCGGCAACTGCCATCAGTCCTCCCCAGAAAACCAGCCTCGAGTAACTGATCGCGCGGCGAAGGATGGGCATGTCCAAAGAGACGCTGAAACGGGTCAATCGGTTCCTTCGATTTTCCGCGGATCCTTGCTGTGCCTGAAACGATGCAATCCGGCGACCTGCTTTCACCATCGGACCCAGAACCATGTAGGATTCCTACCGCTCAGCCCAAACGGCAAAGCAATCAGACGCGATGAGGAGGGCACGATCCTCTTCCCGCTGTCATTTCGAAACCGCCAGCGACTTCTTGAACTTGATCGCTTCGGTCCGCTTCTTCTTCAGCCATTCGATCAAGAGGTCGACTTGTTCAGGCGGGATCGCGACGGAGCAATCCTCGCTCATGTCGACATGCGCAATACATACTTCGCCATCTTCTCCCACATAGACTTCAATTGATTTTTCGAGGGGTCTCATGGATCTGGGGTGTTCTTTCGGCATTTCGATCGACACGAGTCAGGGTCGCCTCAATGGGACGGCGGCGTCCGCGCACGACGAACTTTTCTTGGCGGGAAACCCTTAAATCGCTTTGGTTGGTGATCGGATTGCGGCGATCGGCCGGCCAGCAATCCAACTAATGAAGCAGCGTAATCTGAAGGATGGTCGTCTCAGTCAGGGCAGGGGGAGGTAGGGCTCAGATTACGACTTGAATTGAATCTCAGGCAGGGCCGATTTCAACGCAATTCACCATCAGCGACGTTTTCTTCGTGCCGGAATGGGCGGGCGAGGAAGCCCCCTGGCCGGTCAAATGCGGCGGGGGCGTTTTCCACCGCCCCTGGTCCATCGATTCTGCCACGAAAAGGATGGATTCAGCCGCCGGATTCTCCTAGCGATGAGGGCCTCATTTTATGGACCAAGAACGCGTCGACCTACCCCAGAGCGAAATTCCCGTGTCGTGGTACAATGTTCTGGCCGATCTCCCCAAGCCGCTCCCGCCTCCGCTGCATCCCGGAACCGGCCAGCCGCTGAAGCCGGAGGATCTGGCTCCGATCTTCCCCATGGCGCTGATCGAGCAGGAAATGAGCCCGGAGCGCTGGATTCCCATTCCGGAAGAGGTGCGCGCTCTCTACAAGATCTGGCGCCCCACTCCGCTGATCCGCGCCGTGCGGCTTGAAAAGGCCCTCAAGACCTCGTGCCGGATCTATTTCAAGAATGAGAGCGTCAGCCCGGCTGGCAGCCACAAGCTCAACACCGCGCTCGCCCAAGCCTATTACAATAAGAAGGAGGGCGTGCGACGCCTGAGCACCGAGACGGGCGCCGGGCAGTGGGGCTCCTCGATGGCGTTTGCTTGCCAGCTTTTTGGTCTCGCCTGCACGATCTACATGGTGAAATCGAGCTACTACCAGAAGCCCTATCGCCGCTCGCTCATGCATATCTGGGGTGGTGAAGTTTTCCCTTCCCCTTCGGATCGCACCGCCTCCGGCCGGGCCATCCTCGCAGCTGATCCCGAAACGCCCGGCAGCCTGGGCATCGCGATCTCCGAGGCGGTCGAGGACGCCGCCACGCATGACGACACGAAATACACTCTCGGCAGCGTGCTCAATCACGTGATCCTCCATCAGAGCGTCATCGGTTTGGAGACAAAGCGCCAGCTGGAGCTGATCGGCGAAACCCCCGACGTGCTGATCGCCTGTGTCGGCGGCGGCAGTAATTTCGGCGGCTTCAGCCTGCCGTTCCTGCCCGAAAAGCTCGCGAATCCGAAGCTCCGCATTATCGCGGTCGAACCTTCCGCCTGTCCCTCACTCACGAAAGGGGTTTACGCCTACGACTACGGCGACACCGCCAAGCTCGCGCCGCTCGTCAAGATGTACACTCTCGGGCACACGTTTGTCCCGGAGGGCATCCACGCCGGCGGCCTGCGTTACCACGGGACGGCGCCGATCGTGGCGCATCTGGCCAACCTCGGAGTCATTGAGTCCAAGGCCTACACCCAGAACGCGGTGTTCGAAGGGGCGTTGCAGTTTGCGCGCACGGAGGGCTTCATCCCGGCGCCCGAGACGTCCCATGCGATCCGGGCCGCGATCGACGAGGCGCGAAAGAACGACGGGAAGTGCATCGTATTCAATTATAGCGGACACGGCCATTTCGACATGTCGGCTTACGACGCCCATCTCGCCGGCGACCTCGAAGATTACGAGCATCCGGAAGAGAAGATCGCCGAGGCGTTGACCCATCTGCCCAAGGTCGGCTGAGGCTGAATCCAAGGAGCTCGGCTGCGGCTTGGCCCGGAGCTGGCGCCGGCCAGAAGGTGGCGCGCGTTGTCCCCAACGCGCATAGACGCCTTGTGGACACGACGCTCTACCTCATGCATCGTTCCTGATCAGGCTTCCTCCATGAAGGGGTAAGAGCCTTTTGACAGGCGATGAGCTGGCTCGCATGCCAACAAGCTCATGCACGACCTGCCTTTATCGCCCGCCCGCCGGGTCCTCATCCTGAATGGGCATCGTACCCGGCTGCCCGGAGCGGCGCGAGGTCGGGGTCACTCGCAGCGGCATCCCGGAAAGAAGGATCCAGGGCGATCGCCCGGTCGACGCGGAGGCGCGCCTCGAGGAGATCGTCCCGCTGGCACGCATAACAGCCCAGATTGAACTGGATGGTCGCTTCGGCGGGATGCGTGCGTTCACTTTCGACGAGAATGGCTTCGGCCGCTGCGAGCGACTGGCTCCGCCGCGTTGCATATGCCCAGGTCACCCACCAGCCCGCCTCCAGTGGCTGGCGCGACACGAGCTCGCTGGCGACCTTCACCAGCATCGGCCATTTTTCCTGCTCGTGCAGAATGAGGGCGCGCAGGGATAGCACATCCGTATCCTGCGCCGTTTCCGGTGGCACCTGGTCCAGTTCGGTTGACGCGTCTTCGATCATTCCGAGGCCAAGATAGCCGCGAACATGCGCCAGCCGCCACTTGAGTTCCATGGTTTTGAAAGATGAGACGACGGGGTTTGCCGCCGTCCGCAGGCCATCAGTTCTTCCCACCAAAGAGTTTCTTCAGATCTTCCACTGCTCGTTTCGCGGCGTCGATGGTGGTGTCCGTCGCCGCCGAGCCGGCCGATTTGCTCGCTTTGCCAATGGCGTTGGCCGCCGTGAGCAGCACCTGCCGCAGGACCCTTTCCATGACGGCCGCCGTGAGCTGGTTGGCGGTGATCCCGCCCTCCTTGGTGCCCAGATCGTTGATGATGATCGTTGGCATCGGCACCGTGATCGCAGCCGCCCCGACTCCGATGGTCACCCGGGCGTTTTGCAGTCGGAATCGTTTGACTTCGAATCTCCTCGGCCGGCCGGAGTTGGTCTTTGCCGGTTCGACGCCCTGGCTGCCGTCGCTCGTGGACGCTTCAATGTTTTTGAGCAAATCCTTGAGGTTGCTGCTGATGATCCGGGTTTCGTAGACAAACTCGGGCTGGTCGATGAGGATGTCTTTGACGATGACGTGATCGCCGAACAGGGAGAAGGGTTCGATGGAGAGATGCGCCTGACCGAGGTAGACGGCCCGGTCGGAGTGCCAGCCGGGCGGATTGCCAATGACCAGCCCCCGGATGGTTCCGCTGCCCGTGAGCGGTGAGATTTCGGCACCGGCTAGTTCGACCCTGGTTTTGGTCAGCGGAGGGCCATAGCGGTTGACCCCGGCCCGGACAATCGAGCCGAGAAAATAGTCAACCGCGACCAGCGACGCGACGGCCAGCAGGGCGGCGATTCCGAGCAGCAGGAATAGTTTTTTCATCATTCCAAAACCGGCAGCCGGGTCACTCGGCCGGGGGCTTTCCAAAATGGGCGGCATGCGCAGCGTAGGCTGCCGAATCGGCGAGCATCGCCTCGATCGCCGCGGCCACGGGTTCGGCGCGCACCAGACCGGAGAATACCACCTTGTCTCCGATCACATCCGTGAGCACGAATGCCGGTCGTTGGGTGATTTGATGGGAGAGGAATTCTGCTGTCGAAGCATCGACCCGCGCGCGGACTTCCGGGGATTTCGCCTTGGCGCGGAGCTCGGCCGGATCCAGACCGGTGGCGGCGGCCGCCACCGCGACGGCCTCGGCCAGGTCTCCGATCTTGCGCCCCTCCTGCGTGCCGGCGTGGGTCAGGGCGTGCCGGAGGCGATCATCAGAGAAGCCAAAATCGCGGCCTGCCTCAGCGACCAGATTGGGGGCCTGATAGTTTCCCTGTCGCTCCGGTTCGAGCCAGCCCGGATTGAGCATATACGGAGAGCGCATGATCGTTCCGCTGCGGCGGTAGAACCACTTGCACTGGGCACGCGACACCGGGAAGTCGCCCGGATTCATCAGGGCGATCTTCCAGGCAAACTGCACGCGGCCGTCATAGCGGGCCCTGAGATCGGCCCAAGCGGGCTCGGCCCAATGGCACCAGGACGAAAGCACTTCGAGGTAATAGGTGAGGGTGACGTCGGCCATGAGGAAAGCCTTGGTTGAACCGACACCGGCAGTCAACCCGCGTGACGCGATTGAAGATGGAGAAATGAAGAGGAAAGAGGCATGCCGTCTCCCGGCCTTGCCGCAGCTTCTTCGTTCTGGGTGATCTGTGTAGGAGCCTGCTTGCAGGCGATCTCGTTGGTTGAGTCGCCTGCAAGCAGACTCCTACACGGTCTCAATCGCGCTCAGCCCTTTGGCGTATCCGCGATTGGTGGCGCCTCGTGTAGTTTCACCCACGCCTCATATTCTTTCCGGGGCATGAAACGCAGGGAGGCGGAGTTGATGCAATAGCGCAACCCGGTGGGAGCGGGACCGTCGTCGAAAACATGGCCGAGATGCGCTCCGTCAACCGCGCAGTTCACCTCGGTGCGGGTCATCCCAAAGCTCGTATCAGTCTGCGCGCCGACGAATTTCGGTTCCATCGGCTTGGTAAAACTAGGCCAGCCAGTGCCGCTTTCGAATTTGTCGCGGCTATCGAATAGCGGCGTGTCGCTGCAGACCGAAAAATAGACCCCGTCCTGGTGATTGTCCCAATACGCATTGCGAAACTGCGGTTCGGTGCCCTGTTTTCGAGCGACGCGGTATTGTTCGGGAGTGAGCAATGCCTGCCATTCGGCCTCAGTGTGTTGCACCCGGGTCTTGCTCATGTCGATCACGACCTGGGAGGGGAGACCGCACGCGGATTTCTCGCCCGAGACAGCGCAGGATGCGCTGGTGGAAGGCTGGGAGGATTTCATGGTGTCATTGGCACTGGTTTCGGCCGACATCCCGGTCGTGGCCGCGAGCAGGACGATCATGATCAAACGGTAAGGAACGGCGTGCCGCATTGGTGTAATGAACACGGATTCTGCGGTCCGACAAGTGACGGCGTGGAATTGTGGTCCCACCCCTTCCGGATTGCGCTTGTCACTGCCGGCCGACCCCCCTCTCTATTTTTCGAGCACGAAATCATGCCCAACAACAGCTACAACGAAGCGAGCATCAAGACCCTCTCCTCGACCGAGCACATCCGGTTGCGCCCGGGCATGTACATCGGACGCCTGGGGAACGGCAGCCACGGCGAGGACGGCATCTACGTGCTCCTGAAGGAGACGATCGACAACTCGGTCGACGAATTCACCATGGGCTGCGGCAAGAAGATTGAGGTCGAACTCAACGAGCGCACGGTCCGGGTGCGCGATTACGGCCGGGGGATACCCTTGGGCAAGGTCCTCGAGTGCGTGTCGGTCATCAACACCGGCGCCAAGTACGATTCGGAGTCCTTCAAGAAGGCCGTCGGCCTGAACGGCATCGGCCAGAAAGCGGTCAATGCGCTCTCGTCCGGCTACCGCGCCCAGGCCGTTCGCGACGGCCAGACCAAGGTGGTCGAGTTTGAGCGCGGCCGGCTTAAAAAAGACTGCAAGATCACGAAGACCGACGAGCGCAATGGAACCCTCATCGAGTTTACGCCGGACGAAGAGCTGTTCGGGCAGGACTTCCGGTTCCACCCTGAGTTCGTCGAGGATCTGCTCTGGAAGTACGCGTTTCTCAACCGTGGACTAACGCTGACTTTCGACGGCAAGCCGTTCAAGTCCGAGCAAGGGCTCAAGGACCTGCTCGAGAAGAACCTCAGCGGCGACATCCTCTATCCCATCATCCACCTCGAGGGTGAGGACATCGAAATCGCGTTTACCCACGGTTCGCACTATGGCGAGGAATACTACTCTTTCGTCAACGGACAGCATACCACGATGGGCGGCACCCACCAGCAGGCTTTCCGCGAGGCCGTGGTCGAGGTGTTGCGGAACTTCTACAAGAAAGACTTCGATGCCGCCGATGTACGCCAGTCGATTGTCGCCGCGATATCGGTCCGTGTCGTCGAGCCGGTGTTTGAGTCGCAGACCAAGACCAAGCTGGGGTCTGCCGAAATGGCGCCCGGTGGCCCGCCGGTCCGCCAGTTCATCGGCACCTTCGTCCAGCAGGCCCTTGACGCCTGGTTGCAGCGCAATCGCGAGGCGGCCGATGCGCTCAAGGGCAAGCTCGAAGACAACGAACGGGAACGCAAGGAACTCGCCGGCATCCGCAGCCTCGCCCGCGAGCGCGCCAAGAAAGCGTCGCTGCACAACCGCAAGCTGCGCGATTGCCGCCTCCACCTCGGCGATCGGGCGGATCGGGCCGAGGAAAGCACGCTGTTTATTGTCGAGGGTGACTCCGCCTCCGGCTCGCTCACCGCCTGCCGCGACGTGCAGACCCAGGCGGTTTTCGCCCTCAAGGGCAAGCCGCTCAACACCTACGGTCTGTCCAAGAAGGTGATCTATGAGAACGAGGAATTCCACCTGCTCCAGTCGGCGCTCAACATCGAGGAGGGGCTCGACGGCCTGCGCTACGCGCGCATCGTGATCGCCACGGACGCCGACGTGGACGGCATGCACATCCGGTTATTGCTGATTTCGTTCTTTCTGCAGTATTTCCCGGAGCTCATGGCGGGCGGCCACCTGTTCATCCTCGACACGCCGCTGTTCCGCGTACGCAACAAGAAGGAGACTGTCTATTGCTATTCGGACGGGGAAAAAAAGGCGGCGGTGACGAAATTCGGCGCCGCTGCGGAGATCACGCGCTTCAAGGGTCTGGGCGAAGTTTCGCCTGAGGAGTTCAAGGATTTCATCGGCGCCGGCCTCCGGCTCGATCCTGTGACGCTCGCCCACCTGCACAGCAGTGACGAATTGCTCTCGTTCTTCATGGGAAAAAACACCCCCGAGCGCCAGGAATTCATCATCTCCAACCTCAAGGTCGAGAAGGACCTGGTTGAAGTCTGAGGGCATGCGTCGTCGCAAGATCTGCCGGCAAATCCTGTGCAGCGAACATCTTCCCAACGGTGGAGCGGCTTGTCCCCAGGACGCGCTGAGTCGGAGGCATGCAGTCAAGGTGGAGCGGCTTCTCCGCAAGACGCTCTGGGCGCGTTGGGGACAACGCGCTCCACCTTTTGGTTGATGACAACGCAGAGCAAAAAGGGGAGTAGCTGCGAGCGCCAGCGAGTGGATACCCAATCGAAGACCCACTCGCTGGCGCTCGCGGCCACACAGCATACGCTGCCTTTCAGGATCCTGGTCGCTCTTGCCGCGCTCCTGCTGCTGGCGGGTTGCGTGACCCCGGTGTCGCCCGCGCCGCGGGCAAGCTTGGTTGGGCTGACGGCGGACCAGGCGGTCCGGGTGGAGCGCAATCTCCGGCTCTTTGACTCGGTCTGGTTCACGTTGGACCGGAAATACTACGATCCAAGTTTTCACGGTGTCGATTGGCGGGCCGCTGCCGTAACGTATGGGCCCAAGGCCACCGCGGCGCCGGATGAGGCCGCGCTTTATGGCGCGGTCAACGGGATGCTGGAAGGGCTCGGCGACGGCCACACCAGAGCGTTCACTACGG
>PLNW01000010.1 GCA_003142855.1 Myxococcales bacterium | reverse complement strand
CACCCCTCATCACGCGGCAGCCGCCGAGGGGATACAGCTTGTCTAAGCTCGTCGGTGTGCTGGCCGACGTCCACGGCGACATTGTCGCCCTCGACGCCGCCCTGGCCCGTCTCCACCAGATGGGCTGCGACCCGATCCTCTGCACCGGAGATCTGATCGAGATGGAGCCGTTCGGCGAGGAGGTGATCCAGAGGCTCAAATCCGAGAAGGGCCTGATCTGCATTCGCGGAAATCACGAAAAATGGGCGCTTGAGCGCCGCCGTCGGCGGAAGGACGTGCGCAGTTTCTTCGAGCCCTGCAACATTGCCGACTATGTCGGCGGCGGCATCGACCTTTCGCGGGAGGCCTTCGCCTGGCTGGCCACCCTGCATACGCATTGGGAGGGAGAGCTGGAGGGCGTTCGCGTGGCGATGTGGCACGCCCGGCCGGGCAGCGACATGGAGGGAATAAGGAAGGAAGAGACCGGCCCTGAGCTGCGGCACCGCCTGCTTGAGCAATCTCATGCCGACGTCCTGATAGTGGGGCACACGCACGTGGAGTTCGAGCTGGTCGTGAACGGCCCGCCCGGCAGGATTCTGAACCCCGGCGCCTGCTGCGGGAAAGCCTACATCTACAGGCAGGCCGGTCCGCTCATGGTGCCCGACGAGTTCCGGCCGGCGACGTTCGGCGTGCTGGAGCTGCCCTCGGAGAGGTTCAAGGTCTTCAGGGCGCTCGACGGCGAGCGCGTCTTCGGCCCGTCACCGGACCGAACCTGCTTCCGAGCGCCACGGAAGGCGGGTGGTTGATGCTGCCCCATTCAACGAGGACGGAGGAAGCCCCGCCCGGCCGAGGCGAGGACAGGGTCGACACACTCGACGAGAATGCTGGCAGGTGCCGGTCAGCGGACGCTCGGCCTGCACCTCAGCCAGAAGTCGGGCGCTTTCTCGGGCGGCCCGGCCTTCTCTTTCGAGAGACGGGGGCGCTGAAAAGGTCGACCGGCGTCGCTCCAAGCGCGTTGGACAACCGCACCAGGCTCTTGAGGGTCAAGTTCTCCAGCCCGAGTTCGACTTGTTGAAGGTATTTCCAGGACAGCCCCAGTTCCTCGGCCAGGGCCTGCTGGGTCAAACCCTTTTGCGCACGCAGCTCGGCCACTCGCCTGCCAACATCGGCGATCACGTCTTCTGCGTCGAGAATGCGGGCACCCAAGGTGCCCCAGTTTCGCTGGCGCGTCTTGACGAAACACCCGTCTATAGCCTAGTGTTGCAACGATGGCGCAGCCTAGCCAGGCACCTGGAGATGCGCCCAAGGAGGTCGATGGAATCAGTCATCAAGAGTCCGCGACTGCACCAAGTCAAGCTTCGGAGGCTCCGCACCTGGGCCGAATCATGTGGATGAAGGGATCTCCGCAGGAGCGTATTGGCCGTGCAGCCTGAGCCTCGCATGGACGCCCTGGTGGGCACGGTGCTGGAGGGCGCGTACCGCATCACGCGGCTGCTCGGCGAGGGCGGCATGGGCGCCGTGTACGAGGGCGTCCAGCTCAGGCTCAACAAGCGCGTGGCGATCAAGCTGATGGCTCGCGACCTGGCCGCCAACCGCGAAGCCCTGGCGCGGTTCCACCGCGAGGCTGAGATCACGTCACATCTCGGGCACCCGCACCTTGTCACCGTCATCGACTTCGGGCAGGCGGAATCCGGCGAGCCCTACTTGGTCATGGAGTACCTCGAAGGTGAAGATCTCGACCATCGTCTGCGCCGCGTGGGTCGCCTGCCGATCGAAACCACTGTCCACGTGATCAGACAGGTTGCCTCCGCGTTGAATGCCGCTCACGACCAAGGCGTCGTTCACCGCGATCTCAAACCCGGGAACGTTTTCTTGGTGCAGGTTCCGGGCGAGCCCGATTTCGTGAAGGTGCTCGACTTCGGGATTTCAAAGATGAAGGCGGCGCGGACGCAACTGACGAGCGCGTCGGCGGTGATGGGCACGCCGAATTATATGTCGCCCGAGCAGGCCACCGGCATGATTGACGACATCGATCATCGCACTGACCAGTGGGCGCTGGCCTGCATCGCGTGGGAGATGCTGCTCGGCCGATGCCCGTTCGTGGCTGACGAGACGGCCGCGCTCTTGTACCAGATCATCAATCTGGCCCCGCACCCGCTCGCGACACGGGTGCCTGGCCTGCCGCCGGCGGTGGAGACGGCGTTGCGGCGAGCGCTGCGCAAGAAGCCAACGGAACGGTTCTCGTCGATGCGAGAATTCGCGCGGGAGCTTGAAGCCGCCGCGTTTGGCCGGCCCGCCGATGCGACACCGGCGCCGGTGATGGTGTCATCGATCGCGCCGCCAACAAGTCCAACCATCGGGTACAGCGCGACGCAGGTTCCGCTGACACCCGTGCGCATGCAACCCGCTGGCTCATCGCCACGGGATGCACGCAAGGTCGAGGCAGGTGTATCGCAGACCAGCGTCAGTTCGTTTCAAGCCATCATCGCTAGCGTGAGAGGGTGGGTGCGGTCAGCGATGGGGCAGTTGGGGCGGATCAAGCCGATCTACGCCATCGTCGCAGGGGCCGGGGTGCTTCTTCTGCTCGGGGCGTTCTTGTTGTTCCGTTCGAGTCCTGCACCAAGACCAGCAGCAACAAGTGTCGCCCAGCCTGTGGCTACACCACTACCGCAGCCGCCGGCACCTCCGGTGGTTGCGCCGGAACCCACAGAAGCCAAGACAGCGCAAACCGCGCACAGATCCGCCCGACCAAGGCAGCAGAAGTGGGTGGACCCCTTCGGCGATTGGCACCCCACCAAGCCCAAGCCCTTTACCGACGGGGAGTCCCAAAAGCCCAAGCAAACCATTACTCCCCGACGCAAGGCCAAGAAGAAACTGTACGAGGAGCTGTGACCATGCACGCAACCTGCCTCATCCTGCTCGCGATTCTCGCGCAGGCCTCGCCGCCGACCGGAGATCCACAGGCCAAGGCACAGGCGCAGACACTGCTGGGCCAGGGCACCAAGCTGTACCAGCAAGGCGACGTCGCTGGGGCGCTGGAAAAGTTCAACGCGGCCTACGCCGCCTATCCGTCGCCGAAGCTGATGTTCAACATCGCCCAAGCCAATCGCGATCTTGGACGCCCGGTGGAGGCTATTGAGGCGTTTGAGAAGTTCTTGGCAGGCGCCGCTGATGCGTCGTCAGAGACGGTAGCTGATGTGCGCAAGTCAGTGGCTGAGTTGCAAAGGAAGCTGGGGCGCATCCAGATCGACTGCGAGACGGCCGGCGCGGAGATAGGTCTCGATGGAAAATACGTGGGCGTGGTACCGCTCCCCGATCTGATTTGGGCCACCCCGGGCCGCCACCAGGTCACGGCCAAGCATGCGAGCGCGGCGCCTGCGATCGAGGACGCGGACGTGACGGCGGGTTCGGTGAGCACGGTGACATTGCAGCTCCGCCCTCTGGCGGCCTCCCTGGTCGCCTCGGCGCCCAAAGCTGTTCCCAACTCCGACGTCCAAGCTACGGCACCGTCCAGCGAGGCGAACGAGGGTTGGTGGCTGGGCAGAAGATGGACATGGGTGGCGGCCGGCTCGACCGTGTTGTTGGCCGTGGGCGCGATCAGCGCCGGGCTGCTCATGGACTCCAGGTTCGACAGCCTGCGCAGCTCGTGCGGCGCCGGCAACCCGGCACGACCCGGCTGCACCCAGAGTCAGCTCGACACGCTCAACTCGCGCCAGACTGCGGCCAACGTGCTCTGGGGGCTGACTGCAGCGGCGGCTGTGACGACGGGAGCGCTGTTCTACTTCGAGGGCCGGCCCGTGACGGTGACGCCAGTGGCAGGCGGCGCGACGGGCGTCCTGGCAAGAATGGAGTTCTGACTATGAAGATGTCATCTTGGCACTGGACACAATTCCTCGTGACGTTCGTTCTCGGATCGGTTTTCGCCACAGGCGGCTGCTCGTATGATGCCAGTCAACTGCGGGCACTCCCTGGCACAGGCGGTGCCACTGGAAGCGACGGTCCAACTGCAACGGGCGGCGTGGCGAGCAGTGACGCGGCGGCTGCCACAGCTGCGGATGTACTCGCTGTTGCCGGAACGGCCGATGCGGGAAGCGTGGACGGCGGCGCAAACGACCTGGTCACCCCATTCCCCGACGGACCCCAATACGCCCAACCAGACACCTCGGAAGGCACAGGCAAAGATGGAGTTACTGTTGTTGGTGGGGCGGATGCAGGTGATCTGGACAGTTCTAGTGATTGCGGCAACGGGGTGCTGGACCCGGGTGAGCAGTGTGATGACAGGAACATCCAAAGCGGCGACGGTTGCTCGTCGACCTGCCAGATCGA
>PLNW01000021.1 GCA_003142855.1 Myxococcales bacterium | reverse complement strand
TCCATCACTTCGTGCGGAGGCATGCCTGCGTCGCTCATAGTACGGGCGGCTCCCTGGGCCATTGCGAGGACCGCGGCCTGCCCGGGGGAGGGTCTTCTGCAAGGGGCTGTCTCGACCACGAGGCATAATCTAGCCCATCGCGTCCCTGCTAAGGTCGCCTTGATCAGTTCACCCAGTCTTCTGCGTCCCGTGCTTTCCGGCAGGATGTCCCGGGGGAGGTGCCTTCAGGGACTTTTTGAAGGAGCGCACGCAACTTCGCACCGCCGCCCGCCGCTCGCCAATGACCCATCACTACTGGGCAGGAGGGTGAGCCGCTCTTTGGCCAGCGGGCCCCCGACCAGTCGGGGGCCCCCTTTCGCAGGTCAGTTCACGGTGAGGGTCACATTGTTGTCGGGCGGCGGCGGATCGTTCCAAAGAGACAGCAGCCCCATGCCAAGCATCTGGGTTGCGGGGTCCGCGCTGGCCGCCATTCCGTAGAGCGTGCCAGCGAGGGTGGCATCGGTCAGGGTTTCGTCACCCGCGTAATGGGCCATCATCGAAACCGCCACAAGGGGAGCGATCGACGAGGCGGTGGCCGCATTCAAGTTGTAGGGGGCATGGGTGAGCTGGTAAGTCGAGATGCCGATGAGGCCATTCTGGAGAAAACTGTTCTCGAAGCTCACGAAGTCCGTGGGGTGCGAGGGGATGCTGAGCACGTGGGACGTCGTGATCTGGTAGCTTCGAGCGGGCATGTCCAAGTTCACGAAGCGGTAGGGAGTGGGCGCGGTGACCAGCGAACCGGTTTCGCAGTCATAGAGCTTCGAGGTGCCAAAGTCCTTCAGGACGATATCGTTGGCGTGGAAATGGCCGGTGAAGATCAAGTTCATGCCCGCATCGGACAGGCGCTTGCCCACCGTCTTGTAGTCCGTCAGCACGTAGTCCGGGAACTGTTGCGACTCGCCCACGTAGTGCTCGACGATTCCATGGTGCATCATACCGATAACGACCTTGCCCTGGAGCTTGGCGGTCTGAAGCAGCCCCGTGATCCAGTTCTGGGTGGACTGGGAAAGACTCCCCCCGGTGACGGGCGTGCCGAGCGCGAGGTTGTCGGCGTATTCGCACGAATCGATGGCGAAGAGCCAGAGTCCCGGAACGGGTTCGGCGACATAACTCAAGGAGTTGGGATCCTGGTAGAGAGCGGCGCTGTAACCAAAGTCCGCGTAGATTTGTTTGAAATCCGCGGGACTCACTCGATCCACCGGCGTCGGCGGCGAGGTCAGGTAGCTGACCGCATCGGGATTGTTGATGTCATGGTTGCCGGGGATGACGAAAGTCGGGATCCCGAGCGCGCTCAGCGCGGCCAGTTTTGAGGCCATCAGCTGGTGGTTCACCTTTTCGCCATCCTTGGTCAGGTCGCCTGAGATGAGCAAGAACTCAGGTTTCTTGGCCGCTAGGTCGGCCAGGGTCGCATCCAGGGTCTCCTGGCTTTGGGCGATCATCTTGCGATCCTGGGCCAGGTAGGCCTCGAAATCTGGTCCGCTTGCGCCCAGGGTGGCGTCGTCGTGCAAATGGGCGTCACTGATGATGGCAAAGTTGATTGGACCGAGGTTGGCGATCGAGAAGTCCTGGTGTGAGGCTGCACCGAGCCCATCCGTTGCGGTGAACGTCACCGTCCAGGTCGGGCTGCTGCCAGACGGCGCGGTGAAGGTGAAGGTCGAGCCACTGGCGTCGTCAACCTGCGTGCCCACGACACCGGCCGGCGGGGACCAGGCAAACGTGAGAGCGCCACCCTCGGGATCCGCCGCGCTCGCCTGCAAGGTGATGGTTTGGCCAGGATGCGCTGAAGCGGTGGACTGGACCGTCAAGAGAACAACGGGCGCCTGGTTCACGGTGGGAATACCAACCGGAACCGTGAGGTCGCCGGTGGTGCTGCCGCCGCGGCCGTCGCTGACCGTGACGGTCAAGGTGCAGGCGGACGTGCTCGGCTGACCCGAGAGCATGAAGGAAGGCGACGCGGTCGTGTTGCTGAAGGTGCCGGCGCAGGAACTGGTCCACGCGTAGGCAAGCGGATCGTTGTCGCCATCGACGGCGGACGCGGCAAGCGCGGTGGGCTGGCCAAGCACGACCCGGGCCGGGGTCGCGGTGACTTGGTTCACGACCGGCCACTGGTTGAGCTGCACCGTGACCGCGGCCTGACCCTTGCCGTTGGCGTTGGCCACGTGGATGGTTACCGAGGTCGTGGCCGAGGCGCCGTGATTGTCCGTCACCTTGATGTCGAGTTCGTAGCTGCCTTCGCTCGCGGGCGCGGTCCAACTCAGGTTTGGCGTGTTGGTGGCCGACAGCGTCCCAGCCGCCGCGGTCCACAAGTACGTTGTGGTGTCGCCAGGATTCGGGTCGTGCGCGGTTGCTTGCAGTTGCACCACGGCACCCGGAACCACGTCCGTGGCCGAAACCACGAGCGCGTCGATGACGGGCGTGGCGTTGCTGAAGGGCGTGGGTGCGCTCGTCTGCTGCGCGGTGATCGCGACGGTCACGATTTGGCCGGCCACGATGGTCACGCTGGTGGCCTGGCCATGGAAGATTTCCGCGCCGGTATTGTCGGACGCGCTGGCCGTGAACGTGGCATTGCCACCGGCAGGAAGGCAGCCAAGCAGGCCGCCCCACAGGTTGCTTTGCTTGAATAGCGAGAACACCATGGGCTGGGAGAACACCGGGCCGGTCACGGTGAGGTTGACCTTGGCTACATCGGAGGTCGAAAGGGCAAGAACGGAAACTTGCGCTTGCCCCATGGGATCGGCCGATGAATGACAACCGCCGATCATCAGCGTGGCCACGGTGAGTGCGCCGGCGAAGAGCCGTGCGGACTGCGATATGCGCGACGAGGTATGAAGAAACTTGGATTTCATCGTCATCGTCATGGTTCCTTTCTGGTGTGGATACGATCGGGAATCGTCGCGACAATAGAGGTGCGCGGGTGGCGCGCGTGGAACGTTTGTGCAAGAAGATCGAAAGCGTTTCTCAACCAATCCGTGAACGGAGCGTGCGCCGTTCACTGGCCCGAGAGAATCGCGCGCCGTTTCGGTCACTTTCCCGTCGCGCCTTTGCCACGCGTCGGGCAGCGGTGGCGCAGGTCCGTCAGCCCTCCCGCGTTTCATGATCGTTGCAAAGCGTTTTCTATTTCGTGGAGCAACGAAACACGCGGATGGCACTATTCTCCGCCAGCCATCTCAACACACAGGGGAAGTCTGCCATGAATCGAACACTCACCATCCCTCGTCGCTTCGCCCACTTCGCCGCCGTCCTTTGCGGCCTCGCGCTTGCAGCGTGCGGCGCCCCGACCTTGCCCGGGTCGCTATCCGGCGCAGCGGAATTGCAGGTTCTGGCGCTCTCCTCGTCCGACGTCGTCTCGGTCTCGGTGACGGTTTCGGGCGCGGCGCTTGGTGCGCCGAGGACGTCCTCGCTGTTTCCTCAGGGTAGCCAGTGGGGCGGGCTTCTGGGCGGTCTGCCGGTTGGAACCGGGTACACGTTTACCGCGATTGCGAAGGACGGCACGGGCACGCCCATTTACACGGGTGCCGTCAGCAACGTGACCATCTCGAGCGGCCAGACGGTTGCGGTCGTCATCACGGCCCAGCAAGCGACCCCGCCCGTCCCATTCGAGAATGCCGTGCCGGTTATCGATTCACTAGTCATCGGAGCGACCAACGTGGTGCCGGGCGCCCAGGTGTCGGTTAAGGTCGCGGCGCACGATCCGAATAGGCAGGACACCCTCACTTTCCAGTGGCAGGCCACCTGCGGCACTTTCGCGAATGCGACCGCCGTGAGTACCACCTGGACGGCCCCGACGAGCAGCGGTTCGTGTACCGTCTCGATCAAGGTCTCGGACCAGCGCGGCGCCACGGTGTCGGCCGCGGTGGCGGTCAATGTCGACAACGCCAATGGCAAAGGCCAGGCCCAGCTTTCCGTGAGCATGAACACCTGGCCGGTGGTCACGAACGTGACCGCGGCGCCCAATGGGTACTTGGTCGCCGCCATCGCGACCACCCTTACGGTCACGGCCTCGGATGCCGACAATGATCCGCTCGCCTACGCCTGGACCAGCACCTGCACCGGCGCGTTCAGCGCCACCAATGTGGCCGGCCCGACCTTCACGGTCGCCGCCGGTCAGACGGGTGCGTGCACGCTCACCGTAGCGGTCAGCGACGGCCGCGGCGGCAGCACCACCGGCGACATCACGCTGCCCATCGGCCAGCCCACGGTCAACCAGGCGCCTGTCATCGTCGACTACGTCCAGTCCACAACCACGGCCAATTCGGGCCAGACCATCAACCTCTTGGTTGACGCCTCGGATCCCGAAGGCACTGCCTTGACCTTCCAATGGTCCGCGAACGGCGGCACTTTCTCGGGTGAATCGGATAGTGCGACGTCGAGCAGCGTGGCGTGGATCGCGCCCGACACCGCCACGGGAGATTGGCAAGCCACGGTCAACGTAACCGACGCGCAGGGCGCGACCACAGCGCAGGTCTTCACTATCTCGCCAGCGGGTCCCGCCGTCTTCCAGTTCGTCTACACCTCGGACCAGCACTACGGCATCACGCGCACCGCCTTCCGGGGCGGCACCAACGTGGATAGCCACATCGTGAACGCTGCCATGGTCGCCGAAATGAACACCCTACCGGGGACAATCTTCCCCTCGGACAGCGGCGTGCGCGCGGGAAGCCCGGTCGGGGCCATCGACATGGTCATCGAGACGGGCGACATCGCCAATCGCATGGAGGTCGTAAGCAATGTCCAAGTGCAAAGCGCCGCCGCCTCATGGGCACAGTTCTCGATCGACTACATCAATGGGTTGAACCTTTTCGATCAAAGCAGCAACAGGGCGCCTCTCTGGCTTGCGCCGGGCAATCACGACGTCAGCAACGCCATCGGATACTACACGCCCATGGTGCCGACCACCGACGCCACGTCGATGGCGGGGATCTACAACTTCATGCTGAATCCGGCCGTGCCATTGACCGCCAGCACGTACAACTACGCCGCCGACAAGATTCACTACTCGAAGGATCTCGGCGGCATCCACATGGCGTTCCTCAATATGTGGCCCGACAGCGGCGAGCGGGCGTGGCTCGGGAACGACCTCGCGGCGGTCAACCCGCGCACGCCCGTGCTCATCTTCGTGCACGATCCGCCCGCCGTCGACTCCAAGCACTTCATTAACCCCAACGGTTTGCACGACATCAATACCGTCGACAAATTCGAGAATCTCCTCGTGGATCAACTCGCCGACGGCACCACCATCAACGCACCGTCGACCATCGAGCAACGGGCATTCGCCACCTTCCTGAAGGCCCACAAGAACGTCGTGGCCTATTTCCACGGCCACACCAACTACACGCAGTACTATGACTGGAACGGGCCAGACGGGGATGTCGTTTTGCACGCCATCCGGGTCGATTCGCCGATGAAGGGCAACTACTCGGCCACCGATGAAACCCAGCTCTCCTTCGAGATGGTCTCCATCGATACGCGCGCCAAGCAGATGACGGTCCGCGAGTGCCTGTGGAACAAGACGCCCAAGGCTCCCGCGCCCATGCCGATCGTGTGGGGCCTCTCCGAGACCCTCTCGCTCGTACCGCCGCTCTAGCAATTCCGTCCTTGCCCAATTGCCAAGTGCTGCCGCAGGTCTCTCAGCCGACGTGCGTTTGGCCTCCGTCACTTTGGCCAGCACGACCAGCCTCGACTTCGTCGATTCGATCGAGGTCTCCATGAGCCACGGGACCGCGAGCGCCTCCGGCAGCGAAAGTTCCGGTGAGGAAGGCGTGGATGGTGGCACCGGCCGCGCTTGTCGGCAAGCCGGCCTCGCCATGCGCGTCGCCGACTATCAGCGAATCGAAAGCTCGATCGCGGGTCCGACCATCGACCTCATCATGGCCAACCCCGATCTAAATATGTTCGACTGCATGAAAGAGGAACCCACCAAGTTCGACGTCAAGCTGACCCCGCGCCCTTGCTCCGCACCTGCCAACGACGCCCCGTTGATCCTCGGCACGTGCATCGGCGCCGAAACCCACGCCAGCTATCCGTAGCCGCCGCGGCCACCCGCGGTCATGCAGACCCACAGAGGCCGGCGAGGATTCCTGTGTAGCTGCGACGGCAGGGTGGAACTCCTGCTCGGCTCGCAGATCATGTTCCTGATTTCGGCGCCCGCTTCGACAAGGTCTTCGCGGTCAACGTGTTCATGTTCTGGGACGACCCCATTTTCGCTTCAGCGAACGATAGGTGCGGTTCCCCAATTGCGCCGCTCAATTCGCGCTTTCGGTTCGTACGTCCAGCCGCGAGCGACACGAAGCTGCTCGAGAACGTTGGCCCCGAACAGGATGGGAACCGCAGTCGCGCCGATCCATCGTCCTATTCCTCCGCACTCGGCGTTGATCTGCCGCCGGAGCGACTTCACCTGCTGGCGAGCAGACGGTCTGTTTTCCAGCGCAAGCCTGTACTCCATCGCTCGAAGGCTCGCATCCATGATGTGTTTGTATACTAGCCTTTCCCGGTGAAATCGGCGGCTCACCCGGGGATCGGGGTGTTGCGAATATCTTCGCCAGCCGGTGAGCATGGTCTTGAATAGCCGGTAGACGCTGGGGCCGTTGCTCTCGTAGTCGCGACGAAATGCCCAATCAAGCAGCCGCTTGGACTCGTCCCGTGAGATATTGGGATGCCGGAAGTTGAACTTGAACTGTCCATGGATGTCCGCGTACGGAACCTCGGGAAGCAGGGATCCTTCTCGCAGGCTCTTCTCATGGAGAGGTGTTCCCGGCATCGGCGTGTAGAGCATGAACTGATGGAAATCCGTCTCGTGAGAGATGGCATACTCGATCTCCTCCCGCAGGTTTTCGACCGTATGGTGCGGCAAGCCTATGATAGAGGATCCGATCGTTGCGATGCCGTGCTCACGAAGACACTGGACCATTTTGACCGTGTCGGCGTTCTCCAGCTTCTTGTAGTCCGACCTCGGTGATTCCAACCCGAGCCAGACCCAGGACACACCCAACTCCACGAGGGTCTCGATCGAGTATTGCGCAATGGCGTTCGCGGACGAGAAGACGTAGAGCGCCCACGACTTGTTCCGTTCGCGCATTCGAGTGAGCAACTGCATGGCCCGATCGCGATGCAACAAGAAGTTCTCGTCGAGCAAGAAGAAAGCCGATGAATGCAGTTGCGAGTCGATGT
>PLNW01000074.1 GCA_003142855.1 Myxococcales bacterium | reverse complement strand
GGCCCTGCGGGCGGCCCGTAATTTCCCGACAGACTCTAACTAGTGCAGCTCCCACTCGTCGTCAGCCTTCTTCTTGCTGACCTGGTGTCGGCGCTCTGGGGCCGGAGGTGATGGCTTGGCCGCTGATGCCGCCCGAGCTGCAGCCGACGCTGCGGAGGACGGTCTTCCGATCGGCGGTGCGCTGGCTGATGGGGCAGCCGCAGCGCCAGCATCAGGCGCACCGAGTAGGACCGGAACGGGAGCCCCGCCTTGCTGCGGCGGTGGCTGTGGGATTGCGGGGCGCGCAGCCGCCGGAATGGCAACGTCCGTGCTGCCAGTTGCATCTCGTGGCGCGGGGCCGTGGCTGGGTCGCACGAGCAGAAAGAGCGCAAGCCCCATCACAGCCAGTCCCCCAAGCGCCAGCAAAGGCCAGCGCCGATGTCGCGCGACTGTCGGCAACTCCTCGTCGCTGGCTGCCACCCCGATCTCACCAGTGGCCCGCGAAAACGTGGTGACGGCTGGAGCCCCAGCCGTCGGGGTGGCGTCTGACGAAGGCAGCGCCCCAGCCGCTGCGCTCGCCTCGGCCACCGGCGATCCGGCCGAGCCAACTTTGGTTATGACCCCTTCGCCACGTAGCGCACTGACAAACGCTGCGACGCTGTCAAAGCGGGCGGCTCGCTCCTTGGCCAGGGCTCGCATGACAGCCGCCTCCACATAGGACGGCACATGAGCCAGCCCCTCGCACAACGGCGTGGGGCTCGCGGTGAGCTGCATGACCAAGATCTCGGTGGCAGACGGCGCCACAAACGGCGGTTTTCCCGCCAGCGCCTCATAGATGATCACAGCGAACGAGTAGACGTCCGACCGGAGATCCACGTCCGCGCTGTCCTTGCACTGCTCGGGCGACATGTACGCTGGGCTGCCCATGATGAGCCCGGCCTGCGTGCGCAACGTCCCCCCAGAAGCAGCGCTGCGTTTGATCTTGGCGATGCCGAAATCCAGGATCTTCACCCGCACAGCGCCGGGCAGGTTTGGGTCGGGCATCAGGAACAGGTTCTCGGGCTTCAGATCACGGTGCACGATGCCGGCGGCATGGGCCGCGCCCAGGGCCGAACCCGCCTGGCGTGCGATGTCCAACACAAGGTCGAGGCTGAGCCGCCCTTGGTCCGCCAGGCGCTTCTGCAGAGAGGCCCCTTCGAGAAACTCCATCAGGATGTAGGGCGCGCCCTCCGGCGTGATGCCAGCGTCGAACACTTCGATGATGTGGGGATGACGGATGGCGCTGGCGGCCCGCGCTTCGTTGAGAAAACGCCGAACCAACTCCGGGTCCTGGGCAAGCCCCGTGTGCAGAACCTTCACAGCCGCGCGACGTTCAAGCAGCGGGTTCTCAGCCAGGTACACTTCCCCGAAGCCGCCCTCGCCCAGCAGCCGGACGATGCGGTAGTTGCCAAAAACTCGGCCAGCCTGCAGCGCCATGCCTTTGCCAGGCTTATGTTACCCTGGGCCACCGTGGGGACAAGGGGATTCCCGGAAGCGGCAGGCTGCCCTCGGGCATCCAACAGGCTCTTTCACCTGCCGTGACACCGGGCTGAAGCAGGATCCCTTCCACCCAGAATCTGACATAGACTCCGACCCGAGGACCGCGTGCATCCACAAGACCGCTTCTGGCGTATAGTTCTGCCCACGGGCGCGATTGCCGTCTTGTCGACCCTGCTGGCCGTTGGATACGCCACCGAGCCTGACCGATTCGCGCGAGGCTATTCCCCGACGCAGCCCATTGCCTTCTCCCACCGCTTGCATGCCGGCGACAACCACGTTCCCTGCCTGTACTGCCACACGGGTGCCGAGCGCTCGCGCCACGCCGGGGTTCCCGCAGTGGAAACCTGCATGAACTGTCATGCGGTCACTCGCACCGACAAACCCGAAGTCCAGCGCGTGATCGCAGCCTTCAAGGCCAACCAGCCCATTCAATGGCAGCGCATCTATACCCTGCCCGACCACGTCTACTTCGATCACCGGCCCCACGTCGGGGCGGAGATCGCCTGCCAGAGCTGCCACGGGGAAGTGCAAATCATGGAGCAAGTCTCGCGCGAAATGCTCATGCGCATGGGGAATTGCCTTGCCTGCCACCGCGACGCGCACGAGGTCGTGCCCGCAGGTTCGAAGATCACGTCCGGACCCACCAACTGTTTCGCGTGCCACCGATGAAACCAGAGACCCACTCCTTTCATCTGCCCCTGCTCGGCGCCGACGGCGAAGCTGACGGTCTGTCCCGCCGGCGCTTCCTGGCCCTGCTCGGTGCCTCTGCCGCCCTGGCGACCGGCGCAGGCTGCAAGCTGACGCGGAACCGTGCGGCCGTCGTTCCCTACACCAAGAAGCAGGAAGAGATCGTTCCCGGCGTGGCCGACTACTACGCCAGCACTTTCCAAGAGGGTGAGATGGCGTACCCAGTGCTGGTCAAAGCGCGCGAGGGCCGCCCGATTCACGTCGAAGGCAACGCCGAACACCCGCTCTATCGGGGTAAGACCAGTTTCCACGCCACCGCGGACCTGCTCGGCCTATACGACCCCGACCGTGTGCGCGCCCCGCTCATCGACGGCCGGCCAGGCACCTGGAAGGCAGCGGTAGAGCAGCTCGCCCGCGCGCTCAAAGATGCGAGCAGCCAGCACAAAGGTATTGTGCTGGTGACGCCGGCGGTACTTTCTCCGACGCGCAAGGCGCTGATTGTGTACTTGGCCAAGGCCTTGCCGTCTTTGCTCTACGTCCCATGGGAGCCCGCGGCCGACCATCAGGAGCGCCAGGCCCAGCGCGAGCTGTTTGGTGAGGAACGACTTCCCCAGCATCGCTTTGACAAGGCGCAAACCATCGTCGCGCTGGAAGCCGATTTTATCGGAACGCTCGGCGATACGGTTTCCGCGATTGCCGGCTTCTCATCCATGCGCCGACCAGCTTCCTCGGCTGGCGCCATGAACCGTCTCTACGCCATCGAGGGCGGCATGAGCCTGACTGGAAGCAGGGCGGATGTGCGCATCCCGATGCGGCCGTCGGCATTGGCCCGTATCGCCTTCGCTCTGGTGCGTGCTGTTCACCTGCAAGGTGGACGCGCGTTACCCGAGGGACTGGCGCTCTCCGCACTGGAACCATTCGCTCTCGACCGCTTGCCAGAGGTCAAGCCCTTCGCGGCTGAATTCAAGCGTCTGGTGAAGGATCTGTGCGCGTCGGGTGACAGATCCCTGGTCCTGGCCGGTCCCGCAGCCTCGGTCGAAGCCCACGCCGCCTGCCTGATCTTGAACCGCATGCTGGGAATCGCGGACGACCACGCGCCAAGCGCGCCTGCCTTGAGCACGCCCGACGAATTCAAGACTGTGGTCGACGCCATGGCTGCGGGCAGGTTCGGCGTGGCAGTGTTCTGGGACGTGAACCCCGCCTATGACATTCCCGACGGCGACTCCGAGGGAAGCGCCTGGCGGGCCGCGATGGCCAAGGTTCCCTTGCGGGTTCGCCTGGGCCTGCTGAAGGACGAAACCGCGACCGCGTGCAATCTGGTCCTGCCCACCAACCATTGGCTCGAAAGTTGGAACGATTTCGAAGCCAGCGGCGATGCGCTCACCTTGCAGCAGCCGGTGGTGGCGCCGCTCTACGATACCGTGCAGGGCGAGGAGGTCTTCTTGCGCTGCCTGGCCGAGATGGGCCGCCCCCTGGCGAGAAGCTACGTCGAGCTTGTCAAGCGACGCTGGCAGGACGAAGTCGCGCCTAAGGACGGCCCCATCTCTTTCGCGCGTTTCTGGAACACCTGCCTGCACGATGGCCTGTACCGACGGCGGCCCGCGCCGCCTGCAGCCCGCCGGCTCGACGGGCAGGCCTGCACCCGAGCGGCGACCCGCGCCGCCCAGACGCCATCATCCGCCGGCTTCGAGCTGGTTCTCGACACTGACCCCCGACTTTTCGACGGTCGCTATGCCAACAACGGATGGCTCCAGGAAATGCCGGATCCCACCGGCCGAGCCTCGTGGGGAAATCCCCTGTCGCTGGCGCCGGCCGATGCCGATCGCCTGCATCTAAAGAACGGCGACATGGTGAGCTTGGGACGCGGTCCTGCGCTGCCCATCTTGCGCCAGCCCGGTCAGGCCCAAGGCGTCCTGCGCATGACCCTGGGCCATGGCCGCTGGCAGGGCAGCGTGGCTGCGGGCGTGGGCACGCGCGCCTGGGCGTTCGCGTCGGCACTCGGCGCACGAAGCGCGCCCGTCGATGCGGTCACGCCGACCGGCGGCCGCCAGGAACTTTCGCTGGCGCAAGATCACGACACCCAGGACGGCCGCGACATTGCGCGCCTGTGGTCGCTGGCCGAGTACGCCAAGCGGCCCCAACAAGAACTCGAACGCGCGGAACTCCCGTCGCTCTATGACAAACAGGAGCAGAAGGGTCCGCGTTGGGGCATGGCCATCGACCTTTCGTCCTGCGTGGGCTGCGGCGCCTGCGTGGTGGCCTGCCAGTCGGAAAACAACATCCCAGTGGTCGGGCCCGAGCAGGTGCGCAAGGGCCGCGCCATGCACTGGATGCGGGTCGACCGCTACTACCAAGGCGGTGAGGCTTCGCCCCGCGTGGTCCACCAGCCCATGCTGTGCCAGCACTGTGACAGTGCCCCTTGCGAACCCGTGTGCCCGGTGCAGGCCACCAACCATAGCCCCGACGGCATCAATCAGATGGCCTACAACCGTTGCGTGGGCACTCGCTATTGCGCCAACAACTGCCCCTACAAGGTCAGACGCTTCAACTTCCTTGATTTCACCGGCGAGACGCCCGCGTCGATGCAGTTGGCCTTCAATCCCGAGGTCACGGTTCGTCCGCGCGGCGTGATGGAAAAGTGCACCTTCTGCGTGCAGCGCATTCGCAACGCCGAACAAGTGGCCGAGCGCGAGAAACGGCACCTCGACGACAAAGACGTGGTGCCGGCGTGCGCCTCAGCCTGTCCAGCCAGCGCCATCGTGTTCGGGGACGTCAACAGCCCCGAAAGCGAGGTGGCCAGGCTGTCACGCCACAACCGCGGTTTCCATGTGCTGGAAGAACTGGGCACCAAACCAGCCATCACCTACCTGGCCGCCCTGAAGAATCCATCGGGCGAGGGTGAACAATGAAGGCCGCGACCGCTTCCCTGCCCGAGGCCTTGCGACCACTGGAACTTCTCCAAGGGAAAGTCACGCCGGGGTCTCTCGACGATCAGGTCCTGCGTTTTCCCGCCGAGAGGCCGCCGCGCGCCTGGTACGTGGCCCTGGCGGTCACTCTGACCGCTCTTGGCATTGGCGGCTTGTGCATCTGCTGGACGCTCTACTACGGCATCGGCACTTGGGGAAACAACCGGCCGGTGGCGTGGGGCTTCGGCATTATCAACTTCGTGTTCTGGGTCGGTATCGGCCACGCGGGCACGCTGATTTCCGCGATCTTGTTTCTGCTGCGCGCGCGCTGGCGCAACGCCATTGCCCGATTCGCCGAGGCTATGACCATTTTCGCGGTCATTTGCGCGGCCATTTTCCCGGTGCTGCACACGGGCCGTCCCTGGTTCGCCTACTGGCTCTTCCCGTATCCCAATGAACGGGCACTTTGGGTGAATTTCCGGTCGCCGCTCATTTGGGACGTCTTCGCTGTCACCACCTACTTTTCGGTTTCGCTGATCTATTGGTATCTGGGACTGGTGCCTGACTTCGCGTCGCTGCGCGATCGCACGGCCGAAGGGTGGCGCAAGCGCATCTACACGGTGCTCAGCCTGGGGTGGAGGGGCGCGGCCTCGCATTGGGTTCACTACGACAAGGCCTATCTGTTGTTGGCCGGTCTGGCCACTGGCCTGGTCATCAGCGTTCACAGTGTCGTGTCTTTCGACTTCGCCGTGTCCTTGGTGCCGGGCTGGCACATGACCATCTTCCCGCCCTACTTTGTGGCGGGCGCCATCTTCGCCGGGTTCGCCATGGTGGTCATGGCGCTAACCGTCGTGCGCAAGACCATGAATCTGTCGAACCTCATCACCGACAATCATCTGGACGTGATGAACAAGCTGATCCTGGCCATGTCGTGCATCATGGGCTACGCGTACGTCATGGAGGGCGGGACGGCCTGGTACAGCGCCAATCCCTACATCCAGCACACCTTCATGAACTACGTCAGCGGGTTCTACGGCTGGGCCGGCATCACCACCATCACCTGCAACATCATCATCCCGCAGATATTCTGGTTCCGCCGCATGCGCCGGTCGATCCCAGCCATGATCTTTGTCGCCCTGGCGGTCACTCTCGGCATGTGGATGGAGCGCTTCGTGATCATCGTCATCTCGCTCCATCAGGACTACTTGCCGTCGTCCTGGCACAAGTACATTCCCACCAAGATCGATTTCGGCATCCTGCTCGGATCATTCGGCCTGTTCTTCACGCTGGTGCTGCTCTTTGCCCGCGTCTTGCCGGTCATCGCGACCAGTGAGATGAAGGCCAGCCTGCCCGCGGAGAAAGAGAGGCAGCCATGAGCAGCGGCACCTTCGCGGTCCTGGGGCTCTTCTCCGACGCGCACAAGATCGTCGACGCTGCCAAGCAGATCCGTCCGCGCCAGCTGGGCCGGCTCGAGGCCTACACGCCCTATCCTGTGCACGGTCTCGATCGGGCGATCGGGCTGGCGCCGTCCCCGCTGGGGCGGCTGGTCATGTTCATGGGCGTGATTGGCGCTGGCCTGGCCTTGCTCTTCGAGGGATGGGTGAGCGCGGTGGACTATCCCCTGGTCACCGGCGGAAAGGCCCTGTTTTCGTGGCAAGCCTTTGTGCCGGTGATGTTCGAGGTCACGGTCCTGTTCGCCACATTCACCGCGGGTCTGGCCATGCTCTTCGCGTTCAACAAGCTGCCTTTCTTTGGCCACCCGGTTTTGCACAGCCAGGCCATCAAGGGCATCACCCGCGACAAGCTCGCGCTCAGCATTGAAGCCAGCAGCGCGGCCTTTGACGTCGAGGCGGCCCGCCAGGCGCTCATCGACAATGGCGCCGAGTCAGTGGAGATCGTGCCGGTTCCCGCCTGGGATCGCCCGCTCAGCTTGGTGGGGCTTCTACGCACCATCGCGGTCATTGTTGCAGCCTGCGTGGTCGCGGGTGCCGGCCTCTACGCCGCGGAGAAACTGATTCCCATCGTGCCGCCCATGCTCCACATGCACAATCAGCCCAAACTGAACGCGTTTCGCGAAAGCGCGTTCTTTGTCGACGGGCGCGGCATGCGGCCCGCGGTCGCGGGAACAGTAGCACGCGGTCATTTGCCGCCGGCCTTTGCCACCCCGGAAGAAGCAGGAACTTTGCTGAGCAATCCGCTGCCGCTCACCCAGTCCATTGCCGAGCGCGGGCGCAAAGTCTTCAACGACCACTGCGCGATTTGCCACGGCCTTGTGGGCAACGGCGTGCCCCTGCTTTCGCGCGCCTATGGCGGCAAGCCCGGCAATTTCCTGTCCAACGAAATACGCGCTCGCCCCGACGGACACTACTTTGGCGTGCTCATGCTGGGCAAGAACGCCATGCCCAGCTACGCGGCGGACTTGGACCCGGATGATCGCTGGGCGGTGGTGCACTACATTCGGATTCTGCAACGGGCGCAGAATGCCAAGGATGAGGATCTGCGATGACTGCGGCCTCCCCTCGTTCTTCGCTGGTGCGCAACCTCCTCGGCGCCTTGACCCTGGTGGGCGCGGCTGGAACCGCCGGCGTGTACGTCAGCGTCGCCCGCGAGCGCTTCTGGGTCAACTGGCTGGTGTGGACCCTGTTCCTGCTCACCCTCGGGCTGGGCAATCTGTTCTTGGTCGCCCTCGAACGCCTGGTGGGCGCGCACTGGAGCGTGCCCATGCGGCGCGTGCCCGAGCGGCTCGCCTCGCTAATTCCCTTGGCCGTTCCGCTGCTGCTCGTGGCCCTTTTCGGCGTGCCGGTGATCTTTCCCTGGACGTATCCCGAGGCCGCGCACAATCCCATTTTGGTCGCCAAAGCAGCGTGGTTGAACCTCCCCTTCTTTGCCATTCGCCTGGCCGTTTGTGCCACGGTGTGGATGCTCTTCTACACCTTCTACGTGCGCGGCTCGCTTCGCCAGGATGAAAGCAAGGATCCGGCCTTCACTGTACGCGCACGCCGGCTGGCGCCGCCTTTCATGGTGGTCTTCTTTTTCAGCGTGACCATTCTGGCGTTCGACTGGATTTCCGGACTAGAGCCCGAGTGGTACAGCGACATGTTCGGTGTGTACCTGTTTGCCGGCAGCTTCATTGCGGGAATCGCCGCTATGGTGCTGGGCGTGCTCTCGCTCAAGAGCCGCGGCCGCTTGCCCGAAGTCCAGACCAAACACGTCTACAACCTCGGCTCGCTGGGCCTGGCTTTTACAGTGTTCTTCGCCTACATCGGCTTCGCGCAGTACATGCTGATCTGGTACGCCAACCTTCCCGAAGAGGTGATCTGGTTCAAACACCGCATCGAGGGCGCGTGGCAGCCGGTGGCCTTGCTGCTGCCGTTGCTTCACTTCTTCGTGCCGTTCTTTCTGCTCATCGGGTCGGTGGGGAAGAAGCATCCCGCTCCCCTGCGTCTGGCCGCATTTTCGATCTTGCTGGGGCATTTCGTCGACCTGTACTGGCTCATTTTTCCCGTGCTTGGGCCCAAGCCGCTTTTCGGTTGGCCCGAGTTGGCCATGGCGTGCTTCTTCCTCGGCCTTGGCTTTCTACAAATCCGTCGCGCCATGGGCCACGGCGCTGACATGCCCGTAGGCGATCCTCTGCTGGCTCAAGGGCTGGAGTGGCAACTGTGAGCGACGAGAAGGGCAGGCCTTCCGGCTGGGGCAGTGAAGCTAAGGGGCTGGCCAATCGCTTTGCCATTGGTTCAGGTGTCGCGGTCACCTTTCTGCTTTTTGGCCTCATCGTCATCCCCGCGCTTGTGCGCGAACGACGACCGCTGGCGCGGCCGCCCTCGGACCAGCCCGCCGCGGCCAGCGTGGGTTGGCTGGATCAGGCCGAGGCCCCGGCGAGCAAGGGTCGCGACTTACCGCCTGTGGATCCGGCCACGGTGATGACGCCGAATCCGAAACTGCTCGGCCGCGGCGAGGTACTGTTCAAGCAGAACTGCAGCTCATGCCACGGCGAGAGCGGACAGGGCAATGGCCCGGCTGCGGGAACGCTCAATCCCAGACCGCGCAATTTCACACAGCCCACTGACTGGAAGCGCGGCTTTCACGTCACCGACATCTTCACCACGATCTCGACCGGCGTCAAGGGCACGGGCATGGCTGCCTTCGACTTCATCATGCCGGCCGACCGCATGGCCCTGGTGCACATTGTTCGCTCATTGGGCAGCTTCGATCATGGGGCCGAGGATCTCAATGCGTTGGAGGCACTGGCGAATCAATTCCGCTCCAGGGGCTTCCACATTCCCAACCGCATCCCGGTCAGCCTGGCCATCAAGAAGATGGTGAAGGAGCAAGTGACCGTGCCGCCGTTGCAAGCACCGTCCGCTGAAGACAAGTCTGCTTCAGCCGAGTTGCTCCGCTTGGCGATTGCGGATCCGACGCGCGCGGCCCGTACGGTGGCGGCCACTGCCAATCGCAATGATCCGGTCGCCGTGGCTCGGGCCTGGGCGGCCGGCGCACCCGACAATGGCTTCGCTCCTGCGGTGGCCGGACTCGACGCTGCGCAATGGCGTGAAATCGTGCGTGCGCTTGTCGGTACCAAGGAGGAGGCTAGGCAGCCATGAAGTCGCAACTGGCAATTCTGGTGGGATTCTGGGCAACAACCGCCGCTCACGCCGCGCTTGCCGAGGCGCCGCCTGAGTCCGCCCTCGACGTGGGTGTCGACGAGAAACTGGGACAGACAATTCCGCTCGACATCAAACTCGTCGACGAGCAAGGCGATCGGGTCTCCTTGCGCGACTTGATCGACAAGCCGACCCTGCTGACCCTGAACTACTTCCGTTGCGTTGGCCTGTGCACGCCGCTGCTCAATGGCGTGGCCGAAATGCTGCAGAGGATTGACCAGATCCCGGGCAAGGACTTCCAAGTCCTGACTGTCAGTTTCGATCCGCGCGACGATGCCGAGCTGGCCGGCCACAAGAAGGAGAACTACATCAAGCAGCTCGGTCCCGCCTTCCCGCCGACGGCATGGCGATTTCTCACCGGCGATCCTGTCTCGACCAAGCAACTGGCCAACGCGGTTGGCTTCAAGTTTGCCAAATCCGGCGAAGACTTTGTTCACCCGGGCGTCGTCATGGTGCTATCCGGGACCGGCATGGTGACACGCTACCTTTACGGGGTCACCTTTCTGCCCTTTGACGTGAAGATGGCTGTCACCGAGGCTGCGCAGGGTCGCACCGGCCCCACCATCGCCCGCCTGCTCAAGTTCTGCTTCAACTACGACCCGGCCGGCCGGCGCTATTCGCTCGCCATCACGCGGGTCTCCGCGGCCTTCACAATAGTGCTGGCCGTCGGCTTCGGCGTTGTGGTGGGCGTCACGCGCAAGCGGAGGCGCAAATCCGATCCAAAGGAGTCCTCGTGAGCACCGCCGTTGAATCTCCGACGAGCGAGCCCAGCTTCTACGCACGCAAGGGCATCGCGTCCTGGTTGCTGACCACGGACCACAAACGCATCGCCATCCTTTACCTCAGCAGCATGATGACGTTCTTCCTCGTGGGCATGACCCTGGGAGCGTTCATGCGTCTCGAGCACCTGACCATGGGCCCGACCATCATGAAGCCCACCAGCTACAACGCCCTGTTCACTCTGCACGGAGTGATCATGATCTTTCTGTTCGTCATTCCCGGCCTGGCCGCGTCGTTCGGGAATTTCTTCTTGCCCATCATGATCGGTGCCAGGGACGTGGCCTTCCCGCGGATCAATCTGCTGTCGTGGTATTTGTTCATGAGTGGCGCCGCCATTGCATTGTCGTCCTTGTTCACAGGCAGCGGTCCCCCTGACACCGGTTGGTCGTTCTACGTGCCCTACAGCGTGAGAACCGGTACCAACGTGACCATGGCGGTGTTGGGCGCCTTCACCATCGGATTCTCCTCCATCCTCACGGGACTGAATTTCATTACCACCATCCACCGCCTGCGCGCCAAAGGCATGAATTGGATGCGCATGCCGCTCTTTCCCTGGGCGCTGTATGCGACGTCCTGGGTGCAGGTTCTGGCCACGCCCATCCTAGGCATCACCCTTTTGCTCGTCATTCTGGAACGGGTTTTCCATCTGGGTATCTTCGATCCCAGCATCGGCGGCGATCCCATCCTGTACCAACACCTGTTCTGGACCTATTCGCATCCCGCCGTGTACATCATGATTCTGCCTGCCATGGGCGCGATATCGGAAATCATTCCGACCTTCGCCCACCGGACCATCTTCGGCTACAAGGCCATCGTGATCTCCAGCATGGGCATCGCGGCGCTAGGCTCCCTGGTGTGGGCCCACCACATGTTCACCAGCGGCCTGAGCGACTTCGCCATCATCATCTTCTCCCTGCTGACCTTCCTGGTGGCGATTCCCAGCGCCATCAAGGTCTTCAACTGGGTCGCCACCCTGTATAAGGGTTCGGTCGAGTTGCGCCCGCCCATGGTGTACGCCCTGGCGTTCATCTTCCTCTTCAGCATCGGCGGTCTTACCGGGCTTTTCCAGGGCGCGCTGGCCATCAATGTGCACGTTCACGACACCTACTTCATTGTCGGCCATTTTCACTACGTAATGTTTGGCGGCACGGGCTTCGCGTTCTTTGCGGCCCTGCACTACTGGTACCCCAAGATGTTCGGCCGTATGTACAACGAACGCGCGGCCATCGTGGCCTTTGTGCCGATCTTCGTCGGCTTCAACCTGCTGTATTTCACGTTTCTAGTTCTCGGCCTGCAAGGCATGCCCCGGCGCTACTACGATCACTTGCCCAGATTCCACAGCGGGCATATTTTGGCCACCGTCGGTTCCTGGATCCTGGTCACCGGTCTTCTGCTGATGGTCGGCAATCTGGTGCGTGGCCTGTTCCGCAAAACGACCATCCCTGCCAATCCCTGGGGCGGCGTCACCCTCGAGTGGACGGTGTCCTCACCGCCGCCGACAGAGAACTTTGCCGTGTTGCCGGTCATCACCGAACCGCCCTACACGTTTAATCCCGTGGCCAAGGAGTCCGCCTGATGAGCGTGTCGGCCCAACCCCTGGTCGCCGAACATGGCGGCGAGCATCGGGACTATGGCGGCGCGAAGCTGGGCATGTGGATATTCGTTTTCACAGAGTTAATCCTTTTCGGCGGTCTGTTCGTGGCCTATGGCATGTATCGATCAATGCACCCGCACGAATTTCACAAGGCCTCGGGCGAGTTGAATCTCGCCCTCGGCGTGATCAATACAATCGTGCTCCTCACCAGCAGCTTGAGCATGGTGCTGTCCATCGTGGCCATCCGCCTGCAGCGCAAGCGTCAGTCCATGATCTTCCTGGGCTGCACCATGCTGCTGGGCGCGGTCTTCTTGGTGAACAAGTTCTTCGAGTGGAAAGCCAAGTTCCACCACGGCCTCTATCCCGGGTCCGAGCACCTGATGGCCCGGCCCCCAGGCGAGCGCCTGTTCTTCGGGCTGTACTTTGGCATGACCGGACTCCATGGTCTGCACGTGACCATTGGGGTGGTGGTGATGTCAGTCATGATGGTGTTCCTGGCGCGCGACAGAATTCGCCACGACGATTTCATCAAACTGGAGAACACGGGGCTTTACTGGCACCTGGTCGACGTGATCTGGATCTTCCTGCTGCCGCTTTTCTACCTCGCGGCCTAGTCCTATGAGTTTCACCATGCAACACCGAGCCGAGCCGCCGCACATCGTCGGCTACGCCACCTTCATCAAGGTCTGGATCGCTTTGGTGGTCTTGACTGGGCTGCTGGTCGGACTCAGCCTCACGCACCGGCCGAATCTGGCCCTGCTGGGATTGCTGGTCATCACGCCTACCAAAGCCAGTTTGGTTTTCTTCTATTTCATGCACCTGAAGTACGAGAGCGCGGCGCTCAAGTACATGGTCGCCGCGGCGATTGGCGTGTTGATCATTTTCATTGGTCTCACCTTCTCCGATTATCTGTTTAGGTAGGCAACCATGTTTGGCGGTGCTTCAAGCTTTTCGGACAAGGTCGACGCGGTCTTTCTCTACATTTCCGCGCTGACCATAGCGTTTCTGGTGTTCATCACCTTCGTGATGATCTACCTGGTGATTCACTATCGCCGGGGCAGAGGCGGGAAGCCCGAGGACATTCACGGCCACACTTTGCTCGAGCTGCTGTGGACCGGGATTCCCTTGGTGTTGTTCTTGACCATGTTCTATTACGGCTGGACCAACTATCGCTACCTGCGCGAGGTTCCGCGCGATGCCATGGTGATTCAGGTTACGGCTCGGCAGTGGGCGTGGTCGTTTACCTATCCCAACGGCCGGCAAACCAGCGAGCTGTATGTCGCCCTAGGCCGGCCCGTCCGGCTCGACCTCAAGTCACTTGACGTCTTGCACGGCTTCTACGTGCCGGCCTTTCGAGTCAAGGCCGACGTGGTGCCGGGCAAGAACAACTACACCTGGTTCCAGGCTGAGCAGCTGGGCGACTTCGACATCGAGTGCACGGTCATGTGCGGGGTCAATCACTCGTATATGCTTTCCAAGGTGCGCGTGATACCCGAGGCCGACTTTTCCGCGTGGTACTTCGGCGAGTCCGCCGATGCGCCCGTGTTGTCCCAGACCGGCGTGACCGGCGAGCCTGATCCGGCACACGGGGAACGAATCTTCAAGCTCAAGGGCTGTGTGGCCTGTCACACCACCGACGGCAGCAAGTTGGTGGGTCCGACCTGGAAGGGACTCTTCGGCAGCCAGGTCACTGTGCTCGCCGAAGGCAAGGAAGTCACATTGACTGCCGACGAGGACTACCTCGCGCGCTCCATTCATCACCCTCCCAAGGAAGTGGTGAAAGGGTTTGCGCCGCAAATGCCTAAGGCCGACTTGAGTGACAACGACGTCGCCGACCTGGTTGCGTATATCAAGTCTTTACATTGACGGGGACGCGCTCCCATTGCGACGGGCCGCGCCTCCACGCGGCTGTGCCGCTGCTGCAGCCTGAGTTCCTTGCGAAGGTCAGGCTACTGGTACAGGTCCGCGGGCGCGAGCATGTTTGGGAAGTCCCCTGCACCGGCGATGAGCACCTTTCCGTTTGGCAGCAGCGTCGCTGTGTGGCCTCCCCGCGCCACGCTCATGCTGCCGGTTGCTGTGAAGGTCCCTTTGGCGGGGTCGTATAGTTCCGTGCTCGCGTCAGAGACGCCGCCAGTGATGAGTACCTTCTGGTTGAATCGATTCTGCACTTGTTTGGAGATCCGCCATGATAGGAAGGTAGCCATGACTCCAAACAGACGCAGACTTGGCAATCGGGGGCTTGAGGTATCAACGATTGGCCTTGGCTGCATGGGCATGAGCCAGTCTTATGGCCCGGCCGACGACGGCGAATCGATCGCTACCCTTCATCGCGCCATCGACCTGGGATGCAATTTCTTCGATACGGCCGAGGTCTATGGTCCGTTCACCAACGAGGAACTGCTGGGCCGCGCGTTCAAGGGCCGGCGCGACCAGGTGGTGATCGCGACCAAGTTCGGCTTTCGTATCGAGAACGGAAAGCAGGTCGGCACTGAAAGAGACAGCCGGCCCGCGCATATCCGCGAGGCGGTGGAGGGTTCTTTGCGCCGGCTTGGCACTGATCATATCGACCTGCTGTACCAGCACCGCATCGATCCGGCCGTGCCCATCGAGGACGTGGCCGGCACAGTGAGCAATCTGGTCCAGCATGGCAAGGTGCGATTCTTCGGTCTTTCCGAGGCCGGCGTCGCCAACATCCGCCGCGCCCATGCCGTGCATCCTGTAACGGCCTTGCAGAGCGAATACTCGCTGTGGGAACGAAATCTGGAGGCGGACATCATCCCGGTTCTGCGCGAGCTAGGCATCGGCCTGGTGCCCTTCAGTCCCCTGGGTCGCGGTTTTCTGACCGGCGAGGTGAAACGCGCGGAGGAGTATCCCCTGGGTGACTATCGACGAAACGATCCCCGCTATCAGGGCGCCAATTACGACGCCAACGTCAAGGCGGCGCAGATGGTGCGCGAGATCGCTGCGGCCCATCACGCGAAGCCTGGGCAGATTGCGCTGGCTTGGTTGCTACACAAGGGCCACGACGTCGTGCCTATCCCCGGTACCAAGCGCCGCAAATACCTGGAAGAGAATCTGGCCGCCGAGACCATCCGGCTCAATCCCGTGCAGATGAAGATTCTCGACGACGCCTCGGCGCCAGGAAAGTTCTCGGGCCGGCGCTACCCCGATTCGATCATGGCAACGATTGATCGGTGATTCCGTCGTTACCGCTCTCGCTTCCGCCCGGCGCGATTGCACGGCAGTCGCCACCGATCCGGCGATGACCAACCTGTATGTCGCATCACTCGATACCCCCCGACGCGCGCAACCCGCTAGAATGACGCTTGTTTTCCCTCGGCTATGGGGACACAGTTGACCGTTCGGGGATTATCGGACATTTGGAGGTGTGATCGGTTTCAACAAGGGATCGCATGATGAAAAACAATGTTGGATCGTTGGCTCTAGTACTAGGCGTAGCACTCTAACGGAGACGCAATCCCGTGAGCCGACGCGATCTCGCCCAGCTATTCAAGTTCCCCATCTCAATCATGTCGACGGTGTCGGCCGCGACGGGTTTTGTGGCATTCACCCACGCCTTGACCTGGCGGCTTGTGCCCACTGCGGGCACGATCCTGCTCCTGGCTGGCGCTGCGTGCGCACTCAACGAGGCGCAGGAGCACAAGTGGGACGCGATGATGGACCGCACCCGCCTGCGTCCGATTCCAACGGGCAGGGTTTCGCCCCTCAGCGTGGTGGTGTGGTCTGCGATTCTGGCGCTTGTCGCCCTGGCTTCGCTCTTCTTCCTTGGTGGCGCCCTGGCTGCCGGGCTCGGTGCGCTGGCCGTACTTTGGTACAACGGCATCTACACCTACTTGAAACGCGTCAGCTCGTTGGCCCCGGTGGCTGGATCGGTCATCGGCGCCATCCCGCCGGCCATCGGCTGGGTTTGCGCGGGCGGTGCGCTCGGCGGTCCCATCCTTGCGCTCTCGTTCTTTCTGCTGATGTGGCAAGTGCCGCACTTCTGGCTGCTGGCCTTGCGAGTGAGCGGCGACTACGAGCAGGCCCACTTTCCCACCTTCGTGCGTGCCATGGGCGCGGGTTCGCTGTCGCGTGTGACCTTCATGTGGACCGCAGCCGCGGCAGCCTCGGCGCTGCTTCTGCCCATTTTCGGACTGTCAAACTCGCCCTTCTTAGGCCTGGGTCTGGCCGCTGCCGGTGCCTGGCTGACCTTCGTCGCCTGGCGCGCGCTTCGCGCCCCTGGCAAGCAGGGTTTTCGCCAAGCCTTCCACGCCATCAACTACTACGCCGTGATGGTCATGGGCGCCGTGATCCTGGACGCTGTGCTAGGCCGCTGAATTGCATGATCAGCCAGCAAGGCGGCCTACTCGGTCATGGGCTGGTCATTGGCGTCGCAGGTATAGAAATTGGTGAACTGGGGATCGACCTTCTTCATGCCCTCGTTGCCGCCTATCTTCTCTGTCCATGCGCAGGCTGGCATGCAGCAGTCCTGCATCGTGGTGGTGTGGTATCCGCTGAGAAATCCCGCGGCCTTGGCCTGATCCACGGTGGTGACGTTGGCGTCGACCTTGGCCAGCCCGGCTTCGGCGGCTAGCTTGCACCCGGTGACCCGCGTCAGATTGTCCGGGCACGCCACCCGCTTGGCATAGACCGCCCAGTTCTGATGGTAGAGCGTGCCCACCTGGTTGCTCTCGATGCAGGAATTAATTGTGGTCGAGGCGAGGTCGGGCACCTTGGCGGACTTCACTTGATTGCACAGTCCCGCGATCTTGGTCTGGCAGGCCGCAGAGTTGATGCCGTCAGCGTTGCTGATCTTCTGGTCGCCTGATCGGCATTCATCGTAGCTGCGAAACTTCACCCCGCCATTGCCGGGCTGGCCGTCGGTAGGATACGCGTCGTAGAGCGCATATCCGGCTGAACTCTGGATGGTTCCGTTCATGCAGGCATTGAAGGCCCCGAACCCGCCGGCGCCCATGTAGAGATCGAAGCTGTCGGTGGTCGCACCAATGTTGAAGGTCTGAACAATGAGCGGCCCCGGCGCCGGGGCTTGATTGTTCTGGCCCCCTTCGTTGAAGGGTTGGTCGAAGATCAGCTGGTAGCACTCACAGCAAGCCAGGCTGCCGGTCATGCCTTGGTCGATGCCACCGGTGTTGGTGTCATGTCCGGCCACGGCGTAGAGGAAGGGCGGTGCGCTCGCGTCCCAGCCATTCTGCGCACCATCGTCCTTTGCGGCCTGCAACATGGCCGGGCTGAACAGCATGTAGCGCGAACACGCGAAGCCCACCTTGCCATCCTTGCTCGGGGCATTCTCGCAGGCGTTGCGAGGCTGGCACACGCCCCCACACTGGGTCGTCGCATCCCCTGACTTGCAGTTCGGATAGAAGTACTGGTTCTGGCACTGATTGGGCGGATTCACCTTGTAGACAACCGGGCACGCCGGACATGTTCCGCCACAATCGATTCCGGTTTCGCCGGGATCTTGTACACCATTGGCACAAAGGGCTGCCGTGCTCGCCGTCCCTGACGAGCCGCCCGAGCTCGTGGTCACACCACCTGAGGTCATCGAGCCCCCGCTGGCCGCCGATGTCCCGCCGGTGCTGGAACTTGTGCTCGCGGCGCTGCCGCCATTGCTCGTCGGGTTTCCGCCGGTGTTCCCCGTGGCACTGCCGCCATTGCTCGTCGGGGTTCCGCCGGTGTTCCCCGTGGCACTGCCGCCATTGCTCGTCGTGGTTCCGCCGATGTTGCCAGTCGTAGCACTGCCGGGGCTCGTCGTGGTTCCGCCCTTGGCCCCGCCGGTTGATCCGGGTCCTGAGCCCCCGACGGGCGCCGACTTGCCTGCAGACGAGGAATTGCCGCCTGGTCCCGAGCCGGGCGCCGTTGGTTTGCAAGCGCAGCTCCACAGAACGACACCGCACAAGACTAGTTTGGGCCAAGTCGTACTTCGCATGTTCTGTCTAGCTTATCCTAGGATGAGCGTCTTCGTCGATCAGCTAGTCGAGAATCGCTGGCACGACACGTAGCGCCTTGAATGCTATGGTGATCGAATAGAATGCCGTCAGGAGAGCCATCCATGAGCATCGTCGACACGCAAGCTTGGAAGAGGTTGCAACAGCACCAGAGCACCCTGGCCAAGAAGACCATGCGCGAGCTGTTCGCCGAGGACAAAGGGCGCTTTGAACGCTTCTCGCTGCGTTTCGGAGATCTGCTTCTCGACTACTCGAAGAACCGAATCACCAGCGAGACCATGCCGCTTTTGCACGACCTGGCGCGCGCCGCCGGCGTGGAAGGCATGCGCGACAAGATGTTCGCGGGCGAGCCCATCAACCTGACCGAGGGCCGGGCGGTCCTGCACGTGGCCCTGCGCAATCTCTCGCCGCGACCCATTCTGGTGGCCGGCCAGGACGTCATGCCCGAAGTGCGCGCGGCCCTGGACCACATGCGCGTCTTCAGCGAGTCGGTGCGCAGCGGCGCCTGGACCGGCTTTTCGGGCAAGCCCATCCGCGCGGTGGTCAACATCGGCATCGGCGGCTCGGATCTCGGGCCGGTCATGGTGTGCGAGGCGCTGCGGCCCTATCGCCGCGATGATCTCGATCTTCACTTCGTATCCAACGTTGATGGCTCGCACGTGGCCGAGGCGCTCAAGCGGGTGAACCCCGAAACCACGCTTTTCCTGGTGGCGTCCAAAACCTTCACCACACAGGAAACCATGGCCAACGCGCACAGCGCGCGCGCCTGGTTCCTGCAACACGCGAAGGACGAGCGCGCCATCGCCAAGCATTTCGTGGCGCTTTCGACCAACGCCAAGGAAGTCACAAAGTTCGGCATCGCGCCTGAAAACATGTTCGTGTTCTGGGATTGGGTCGGCGGCCGCTATTCCCTGTGGTCGTCGATTGGACTGTCGATCGCGCTGGGCATCGGCTTCGACAACTTTCGCGCGCTGCTGGAAGGCGCGCACGAGATGGATGAGCACTTCCGAACCGCGCCGCTGGAAAAGAACCTGCCGGTCACGCTGGCCCTGCTCGGCGTCTGGTACAACAACTTCTTCGGCGCCGACACCCACGCCATCCTGCCCTACGACCAATACCTGTCGCGTTTTCCCGCTTACTTCCAGCAGGGCGACATGGAATCCAACGGCAAACGGGTCACCCGCGACGGCCAGGTGGTGAACTACCAGACCGGCCCGGTGATCTGGGGCGAGCCCGGCACCAATGGCCAGCACGCCTTCTATCAACTGCTGCACCAGGGGACCAAGCTGGTGCCCTGCGATTTCCTTGCCTCAGTGGAGACCCACAATCCAATTGGCGAGCACCACACATTGCTGCTGGCGAACTACCTGGCGCAAACTGAGGCGCTGATGCAAGGCCGCGGCGAGTCCGAGGCGCGCGCCGAGCTGGAGGCGGCCGGCCTCAAGGGCGAGGTCCTGGCTGCGCTCTTGCCCCACAAGGTTTTTCCCGGCAATCGGCCCAGCAATTCGATGCTCTACCAGAAGTTGGATCCGCGCACCCTGGGCAAGTTGATCGCGCTCTACGAGCACAAGATCTTTGTCCAAGGGATCGTCTGGAATGTGAACTCCTTCGATCAGTGGGGCGTGGAACTGGGCAAGAAGCTGGCCGGCGCCATCCTGCCCGAGCTGCGCGCGTCCGGCGAGGTGTCCGCGCACGACTCGTCGACCAATGGCTTGCTCAACGAGATCAAGCGACGCCGCTCACGCTAGAGAATCAAGTCAGCCCATGAGCGCTCTCACTTTGGCACGCGCGCAGTTCGCGTTGACCGTGATGGTGCACTACCTGTATCCGGTGCTCACCATGGGCCTCGGCGTGGTGCTGGTCATTGTGGCCAGCCTGCGCCTGCGCCGGCCCGACGAGATCTACGACCGCATGGCGCGCTTCTGGACCCACATCTTCGGCGTGGTCTTTGCCGGCGGCGTGGCCACCGGCGTGGTCATGGAATTCGAGTTCGGTACCAACTGGGCCCGCTATTCCCGCTTCGTGGGCGACATCTTTGGCGCGCCGCTGGCGGCCGAGGCACTCATCGCGTTTTTTCTGGAGTCCTCGTTCCTCAGCATCCTGGTCTTCGGCGAAAAGCGCGTATCCCGGCGCATGCACTGGTTTGCCACTCTCATGGTCGCTCTGGGTGCGACCCTGTCTGCCTTCTGGATCGTGGCGGCCAATTCCTGGCAGCAGACGCCCGCTGGCTTCCACATCGTGCACGGACGCGCGGAGCTGACCGACTTTGCCGCCGCCGTGTTCAACCCGTCGACGCTCTTGCGTTTCTCGCACGCCGTGCTGGGCTCGTGGGTCACGGCCGCGGTGTTCGTCGCCTCGCTCAGTTCGCATTATCTTGTGCGCGGCCGGCACCAGGAGTTTTCCCGGCGCTCACTGCGACTGGCCCTCGTGTTTGGCTTGCTCTCACTGGCAGCGGAGGTCGTGGTGGGCGATGCCCACACCCGTCAGGTTGCTCACACCCAGCCGGAGAAATTCGCTGCCATCGAGGTCCTGTACCACACGCAAACGGGTGCGCCCTTGGCCGTGGTGGGCCAGCCTCTGCCCGAAGTGCTTCTGCCCAAGCTGCTGTCGTTCATGACCTACTTCGATTTCAATGCCCGGGTCACCGGCCTGGATGCTTTTGCGCCCGAGGATCGGCCGCCGGTGACCGCGACCGCGATGTCGTTCCACGCCATGTTGTGGCTGGGCCTGGGACTGGGCGTGGTGCTGGCCGTGGGTGTGTTCCTGTGGTGGCGCGGCCGCTTGTTCGTGTCGCGACGGTATCTGAAGGTCCTGTGCTATTGCCTGCCGATTCCCTTTGTGGTGAACGAGGTCGGGTGGGTCACGGCTGAAATCGGACGGCAGCCGTGGAGCGTGTATCACCTGCTGCGCACCGAGGATGCCTTTTCTTCCTCGGTGCCGGCGGCGCAGGTGGTCCTCTCGCTGCTGATGTTTGTGGTCATCTACATCGGGCTTCTGGGCCTGACCCTGCATCTGGTGCGCAAGAAGGTGCTGCAGGGACCGGGCGAGGGCACAGAGGAAGTGCCGTCATGATCTTGGAACTGATTTGGTTTGTGCTGGTGGCGGTGCTGGTGGCGGGCTACGCGATGCTCGACGGTTTTGACCTGGGCGTGGGTTTCTTGCATTTCTTGGTTCCGCGTTCCGAGCAAGAGCGCCGCTTGGTCTTGGCCAGCGTGGCTCCGGTGTGGGACGGCAACGAGGTGTGGCTGCTCACCGCGGGAGGCGCTTTGTTCGCCGCCTTCCCGCCGGTGTACGCCACCGTGTTTTCCGGATTCTATTTGGCCATGATGCTGGTACTGTTGGGACTGATCGTGCGCGCGGTTTCCATCGAGGCGCGCAACCGAAGTGCTTCACCGGCCTGGCGCCGCTTCTTCGACCGCGGCTTTGTCGCCGGCAGCACGCTGGTGGCACTGCTGCTAGGCGTGGCTGTCGGCAACCTGATGTGCGGGCTGCCTCTCGATGCCAACGGAGAATACGCGGGAACTTTTGCGGACTTGCTCAATCCTTTTTCTCTCTTCATTGGGGCGACCACGCTGGCCATGTTCGCCATGCAGGGCGCCTGCTGGCTGGCCATGAAAACCGAGGGCGATCTGGGCAAGCGCGCGGTCACCGCGGCCCTGTTCGCCTGGGCAGCCTTCGTGGCCTTGTACCTGGATGCCACACTGTGGACGCCTTCATCTGCTCCCTGGCTGTTTCTGCGCGCGCGCCAGTCTTTTGCACCTTGGATTCCCGTGCCCCCGATGGTTCTGTGCCTGGTCAGCCTGCCCATCCTCTTGCGTCGCGAGCGACTGCGCCTCGCGTTTCTCTGTTCGTCCGTTGCCATCGCCTGCGTGGTCGCCATCCTGGCCATTGCGGCCTGTCCCATCTTCGTTCTCTGCAGCAACGACGTGAGGCGCAGCCTGACCGCCTTCAACGCCGCCTCATCGCAGCGCACCCTGATGACGATGCTGACCATCGTTCTCTGCGCGCTGCCTTTTGTGCTGGGCTACACGGCGTTCATCTACCGGGTCTGGCGGGGCAAGGTCAGGGCCGAGCTGGAAGAGTACTAGCGCGCCGACGCTTTCAATTGCGCTCTCTTCCTCCCGAGTTCTTGCAATGCTTGACCTGCCCCAAGGCGGACGGAAACTGCTCCGTCTTGGGCACCTCCAGCGCGCCCCAATAGCGACGCGCGGCCGCGACCGCAGGGATGCCCGGCCGCTTTCATCCGTTGATCTTGACCATGCCGCCGCTGATGTTCGTCATGGTCGTGCCGGACACGGTCGCGTTTTCTCCGGCCAGCTTTGCCCCCGCGGCGGCCAGCTCAAGTTCCGACTTGGCGCCGGTGGCGCTCACTGACTTCGGGCCTTGAATCGTGACTGTGCCGTCCTTCTTGAGGCTTAGGCTCGCGTCGCCGCATACCAGCTTGATTTCGTTTGCCGCCGTGATGGTCACCACACCTTCCTTGAGATCCAAGTCGCAGGTGGCACTTTCGCCCGATGAAACGTTGTAGTGCTTGACTGCGACAATGTTGTACCCGCCGCCGACCATGGTGGTCTTGTCCGACCCTTCTACCGTCAGCGTGTCGCCGTTCTCGACAGTCTCATTCCGTCCCCCATGGTAGGTCGCTTTGTGCGCGCCGGTGATCGCGTCGGTATTGGCACCCTCGACCGTCATCTTGCGGTCAGCCTTGCACGTTTGCATCTCGTTCCCGTTTACCGTCGCGCTACGATCACCCTGCACCGTGAGGCTCTGGTCGTGCTTGACCAAAGTCGACATGTTTCGTTCTGCCTGGATGTGCAACTCCTCTTGGCCCTTCTTGTCTTCCAGGCGGATCTCGTTGAAGTTCGCTTGCGTACCGCCCTTGCTGCTGCGGGTCTTGATCCCGCTTTGGGTTTTGTTTTCCGGCAACGTGTAGGGCGGCATGTTGTCCGCGTTGTACACGCTGCCCGTGACCAGCGGCCTGTCCGGATCGCCCTCCAAGAACGCCACCACCACCTCATTGCCCACGCGCGGGATGTGAATCGAGCCCCAACGATTTCCCGCCCAAGGGTGCGCCACCCGCACCCAGCACGAGCTGTTTTCGTCGAAGACCCCTTCGCGGTCCCAGTGGAACTGAACTTTGATCCGGCCGTATTTGTCGGTCCAAATCTCTTCGTCGGCTGGCCCGACCACGCGCGCAGTCTGTGGCCCGCACACCACGGGCTTCTCGGGTTGCGGCGAGCGAAACTGGGTTTGGCTGTCAATCGCACTTACTGTGATTGTGCAAGGCTCTTGCGCCGGATCGTTGCCCGACCGGAACAGTGAATTGCGCAGCGTGATCTCGGTCCTCGTCGCCAGAAACTGCCGCTGCGCATAGGCCTCAGCATTGGCAATTGAAAACAGGAGCCCCGTCGCCAGCCAGCGCGCGGACCCTTGGCCCTGATAGCGCTCGGCCTGGCAGCGCTCTTCCTCCAGGCGTGTCTCGGCCGGCCGTTCGCGTGTTTCGCGGTTTTCGTCTGAATCCGCATCGTCGGGCGGGTCTTCCTGGTTTTCGGCCAGCACGAGTTTGCCCGGGTAGTCGTAGATGGCCAGTCCTGGGCACTTCGCTTCCACTTCGACGTGGCGGCGCACGCTTAGCCGCGCGCCGGGGTAGTGCAGCCGGAAGTCGAAATCCGCCAGAGTCACGGTATCCGTCTGGATTTGAGAACTCCCCTGCCAGGTTTCCAGATAGTCGGGGGATGTCGAGGTGGTCGACGGCCGTCCCATCCACACTGCCTGGAAATCCTCTTGCGCCTCGTGCGAGCTGACAGAGTCCGCCAGCACCAGTGTGTGACTGTCTTCGCTGTGCTCGAAATAGTAGTAGATGCCTTCCTGGGCCAGGATGCGACTTATGAACTCGAAATCCGACTCCCGATATTGGGTCACACAGTCCCATGGCCGGTACGTGCGGAACAGCGACTCTCGAAATGAGTCGATCTTGTGCTGGCGAAGGATCTGCTTGACCACCTCGGGCACGGTCATGTCTTGAAAGATCCGGCAGTCCCGGTTCAAGGTCAGCAGCCACAGCTCGGGGCTGAGGCTCACGCCGTAGTGCGCGTATCCTCCGCGCCACCCCAGGCGACAGGCCTTGGTGACAATCCCGCTAAAACGGCGGGCCTTGTCACTGGCCAGGGGCAAGCACACGGTCAGCGTCTGTCCGAGCAATCTCTCTGGCTTGAGGAGCCCATCCGGGTCGAGGGCCTGCCCCGCCGCCTCGGGTTCGCTCAGATTGACCAACTCGACCTGATATTCGTAGAGGCGCCCCAGGGCTTCGTGGCCTTGTACCTTGTACACGCCCAGCCTGTTGTCTTTCAAACCGGGAACCGTCACCGTCATGGCCGATGGCGAGATGTCGAAAGCGGCGTCCATGGTCGTCGTTCTCCGTCAACAGCCAACGCTGGCTAGACTTCGAACTAGGTGAACACTTGCAAAACGTCGGCCAGCGACGCATCGCCGGCCAGCAGCACCCGCCTCTGCGCTGGCGCGAGTTTCTCCAGCGCGTTCAGGCACGCACTCGGGTCAAGGGAACGCAGAGGCCAGCAGCGCGCTCCCTTGTGCTCGGGATCCGCCAGGTGGGCGAGCATCAGGCTCGGCGCCGGACCGAGCGCGACCAGCAGCCGACCAGTCTCTCGCGTCCAAAGCAACGACGGCATCTGCGCGGGCAGGCGACGGCGCACCAATTCCGACCAGAATGTCCGCAACCCGTCGGTTGGGGCGGGACAGTCGAGAACCAGCACGCGAGCGGACGAGCCAGGCGCTTTGCTTTGGGAACAGGCCGCCATGAGCGTGAAGAGGGCGTAGGCCCCCGCCCCGGGTAGCCCGCCTGCGGCTGCGCCAAGGTCAGAGCCGTTCGACTGGGCCAGAAGTGCGTTGACGTCCGGCACCTGGACAGCCGGCCGTAGACCGGACGCCAGGGCAGCGATCTCGGCCACCAGTTGGGCCAGGTCAAGCGCATGCGCGAGTGTAGTCAGTCGGGCACTGGCCTCGAAGAAGGATGCGAACTGCAAAGGAAGCAGTGGAAAATCCGCGCACGGCGGCGGCTGCAGGGCCGCGAAAATGACCGCCGGAAAGGCGCGGCCCAGGGCGTCTCTGGCGGGCGCAAGAGCCCCGACGAACGACTGCGTGCCGGCGGCGGGAGACAGCAGGAAGCACGTTGGCTGCGCAGGCAACGGGATGCGCTGCAGGTGCTCGACTCCTTCTTGCAACCAGCGGTCGAGGCCGGCCCGCAAAAACGCACCGGCGTTGATTCGGACGAAGTCGGGCTGGGCGGAAATCTTCCCGTAGCACCCCACCGTCCCGGCCCCAGCCGGCGCTACTTGTGACACGCGGCAGCCTCGGGCGTGATGCTGCGTGGAAGCGTGAAGCCCGCAAACAGGCCGCGCACCGTATCGGGCTTGAAGTCGACTTGCACCCGAGCCGAACTGAACGCAGAGGTGAACGAGAGCGACAGCACATCCTCGTCCCCACCGAGCCTTGCGCCTTGGCCCAACAGGCGAAACAAGGCCCAGTCGCCGTCCTCGCTCGGGCCGATGGCTTCCACTTGGTCGGCCTTGACGTACAGGCGCAGAAGAGCGCGCCGGGATGGCCACAGGATCTCATCCCAGCGTTCTACCGAGTTGAGGCCCACGACCTTCTTGCCGCCGGCGTCGAGGACGATCTTCGAATACTGTGCCGAGGGGCGAATGCGGACCTCGACGGTCATGCCCAGCTTTCCCGGATCCTTGGCAAAGAGCCGGCTCGACGTGTCCTGCGCGCGCGACAAGAATCTCAGAAAGTCGTCCTTGTACCTGACCGAGGCTCCTTCCTTGACCCGGAAGACTGAGCCCGCGCGTTCGATGTCGGCCTGCAACGCCCCGACGAAGTACTGCCAAAGAATGCCGTTGGCCGGCTGGAAGAATCTCTCCACATCGGCCAGGCGTGCCTCGCCGGCCGCCTTGTCCGTGGCAAAGGGAAACTTCCGCGCCAGCAGCTCGTCGAAAGCCACCACCACGGTTTCGCACCACTTGCGATTGGCCAGCTCCGCACTCGCTCCCACCACCGCCGCCTCGGCGCCGCGCAAGGGCGGCATCAGGATGCGTTCCAGCAGACCCTGCTCCCAGCCCTGGTCGTTGTAGCGCGCAATCAAGCCGGACAGATTGCTTCGCTGGGTTTTGAGCGCGGCCTGGAATGCCTTGGGCTCCGGCATACCCTGCTCGCCCATGGCGGCCGCGAGTTCCAGTAGGATCTGGTTGTATTGATCGAAACCAGTCGGCTTCACCGTCCCGAAGCGCAGCAAGCCCTCGAACTCGCGCGCCACCTGCTTGGCTCCTGGATCACTCTCCACCACATCGTCGGCCGCCACGTTTCGGGCCAGGGCCAGGGCCCTGCCGGTCGGCGATTCGTCTTTGAGACTCAGATTCTCGCCCAGATTGCGCCAGATGATCTCAAAGGGCTTGTCCTTCACGAGCTGCTGCAAAAGCGCGCGGGCCGGCTCCAAGGTGGATGGCTCACGCACGGCCAGACTCAGGAGAAACGCCTTCCAGGCCGCCGCGTATTGAGCGAAGTAGTCCGCCTGAATCCGCGCGACGGCCGTGGCATCCTTGGCCTTGCGTTCCTGACCGAGGATCCACGCGTCCTCGTCGGTGTCCTGCGCCTTGTGCAACTGCTCCACCCGCTTGGTGACCATGCGATAGCCGGCCCTGGTGAAGGCGCCGCGCACCGCAGTTGCGGGCCGCTTCTGTCCTTCCTCGACCTGGAACAACATCACCGCGCCCCCCAGCACGTCGACCACCTTTAGATCGCGCGGCATGGCCGGGTCGTTGATTAGCTCGGTCAGTGGATCCTCGCCCGCCCCGATCAGTGTGGCCCGCGCCGTACTCACGAACTTCCGATCTCGGTCGATGAGGTCAGCGGGATCCTGGATTCCGGCGGCGTAGAAGCGCACCAGGCTCTCCACCACACGGGGAGCCCGCGAGGCCGCCGCGGGTCCGGTCAGGCTCTCCCAGCGAGCTGCCGCTTTCTGCCCCGCGCGCTGGGCCGCCTTGGCCCAGCCTGGGGTACGCGGCGTGGGCTCGTCGGGTTGCTTGGCCTCGGTGAGCAGCAGGTGCAGCACCAAGGCATCCATCATATCGATCGGCGCGAGCCCGCCAGAGAGTGCAGCTTTGGCCACATCGGCGCGTAGAATGGGACGCACGACCAGGCGTTCAATGGTGGTGCGCAGACTTTGCTGGACGGCGGAACGGGGAAAGAGAACCGAACCGTCGCTGTTCTTTTCCAGGGTCTTGGCCATGGCCTCGACCGATTCCAGGATCGCGGCCAAGGGCAAGGGAGCCGACTCCCGGCCCTGCCGGCTGGCCGCTAATTTGTCGACAAAGCGGCGCGCCTCGTGCACGAAATCGCGATTCGCGCTGTACCACCGGATCGGCAGGAAGAGGAATCCCGCTGCCCCGGCCAGTGCGCAGGCGGTGAGGGCCAGACGTTTGATTCGCTGTCGCAACAAGACTCGGGTGCTGCGGATGGCGACGTCTTGGTCGGCGAAAACCACCTCGGTGAACAGGTCGCGCAGAAAGTAGCTCTTGGGCTTGCTGACCGCCACGACCGCGGCCCGCGCGGAGACACCAAAGGCGTCGGCCATCGACTTCATGATGCGGTCGATGGGACGGCCCTCCTGCGTGCCGCTGGTGAAGTACACCCCGCGCATGATGGGGGCGTCCTGGTACACGTTCTCGGCAAAGAGGTCGGTCACCAGATCGGTCAGGCTCTGCTTCAGGGTGGCGAACTGTCGCGGGAACTCGACGATGGAGAAGCGGGCCTCCACCCGTCGTTCCTCATGCACCCGCTCCGCGGCCTTGTGCTCAAGGACCTCGCCCAGCTCGTCGAAATGAGCACCGAACATCTCGACCCGTTCATCCCCAGTAGCCAAGAGCGGCAGGGTGAAGCCCCAGATCTGGCCGCGCTCCTTGTCGCGCAGGTCGCCGAACATCTCCACAAATCCGGCCACCAGGTCGCACTTGGTGACCAAGAGGTACACCGGCAGCACCATGTCGAGGCGCCCCATGACCTCGTCGATGCGTTCGCGCAAGTTCTTGGCCAAGTTTGCAATCTCGTCGGCATCGCCCTGCAGATCCGTCACGCTCACCGCAACCACAATTCCGTTCACCGGCTTTCTGGGCCGCGTCTGGCGAAGCAGGCTGAGAAACGCGAGCCATTCCTCACGGTCATCCTCTTGTGTGGCCCAGCGCCCGGCCGTGTCCAGGATGACAGCGTCGTTGCTCAGCCACCAGTCGCAGTTGCGTGTCCCACCCACGCCCCGCACCCGTCCACCTTTGGCGTGCGGAAATGGCAAGCCCGAGTTTCGCAGCGCCGTGGTCTTGCCAGCCCCTGACGGCCCGATGATGACATACCAGGGAAGCGTGCCGAGAACGTCACCGCGCCGCTGTGCCAGGCGTGAGGACTTGAGGCTGTGCAAGGCCTTGTGGAATTCGGCCTGCATGGCCGCGATCTCGGCCTGTTGATCGGGCCGGATGTCGCCGGCCGGACCGCCCAGGCCGTTTTCCAGCGCAGAGGACGCGCGCTGCGCCGACCGCATCCGAACCAGATCGAAGGCCAGCAAGCCAAATCCCACGACGCCGGTCACGCCCACGGCCAGCCAAAGCAGAGGCGCAACTCCACGAAACACGAGCACAACCGCCCAGGTCAGCGCAATGAAGATGAGCCCAACGATGTACTTGAGCACGTCCTCACCCTTACGGCGCTATCTCATCCACGCGGCCCGCCAGGTCGCCGACCTGGCGATCGAATGAAACCCGCAAGCCCACGAAGACAATCAGGGCCAGGGCAAAGATCCCAAGCGACACCCACAGCAGGCGGCTGCGGCCTGCGCCGCGAAGCAACGGCTCATCGGGCACCTCGCCCGCCGGCGAGAGCGCGCCGGGCACGTGCTGGTTGCGTTGCACCTGAGTGCGCACGGTCTCGGCCAGGCGCATGAGCTCGACCTCGCCACCAGGCAAGCCGTACCTGCCTTGAAATCCGAATAGCAAGCAAAGCTGGTACACGTGCAACACAGCCAGCCGATGACCATCGGCCAAGAGGCTGTCCAGGCGGGTGAAGAATCCCTCGCCCGCCAGGTTCTCGCCGAAAAAGTGCAGCTGCAGCGGTTGGTTCATCCAGTAACCGCGCAGCGGCTCGGGCGCGCGCAACGCAACCTCGTCCATGAGCGCGACCAGGGCATAGGCACTATCCTGCGCGTCCTTGTCGGGCACGCCGGCCTTGCGGGCCCGTTCCTTGAAGCTGTCCACCAAGCTGCGCAGTTGGACCTGCACCGCCTCGGGCGAGGCGACCGCCTCATTGATCGCACGCAGGCGGCCGATGGCACTGAAGCATTCACTGGCGAGATCAGAGACCAGATCCATCCACTAGGCCTTAGCAGGAATCGCGAAGATCTCGAGCTTGAGCTGCGCGGGATCGTAGGGTGGCGGCAGATAGATGGCGAGGCTGCGCTCGTCGAGGATGTGGCGCCAGTGCTCGGCCCCTCCGGCGACGTCAATGATGAAGTAGGCCACATGGGGTCGCAGCGGAACCTCGGCGGGCGGGCGGTGGGCGACCTGCAGTCCGAGGCCGCGCGTGGCGGAGCGGAGAAGGAACGGCAGCTGCTGCCACGACGCAATCTTGGCCCGGCCGGGCAGGTCGCGCGCCAGCTGCTCCTCGGAGATTCCCGGCGCGTGGGCCGCCAGAACAAACTGCGAACATTTCACGATGCGCTCGTCGCTCAGGTTGCCCACGTGCAGCCCTTCACGCACGTCCATGGGCACAGCCACGCAGGCCTCGCGCACGCTGGCGCGCAGGAGACTGGTGAGAAGCGCGAACAGCTCTTCGAAGGTGGAGCGCAAGTCGGTGAAAGTGAAAGCCGGGAACGTCGAGGGATCCGCGTCGGACACCAGCGTGGAAAGCGCGCCGGCCATCTGGATGAGAGAGAGATAGAGCTCGCGCGGGGTGATTTCGCCGTCACGGCCCGTGTGCACGAGCAGAGGAATGGCCGCGTTCAAAGCCGAGAGTTGCACATAGCGGGTCACGTCCCCGGCCCCGAATTCCACGGTCACGGCATCGCGCTGCCGCCGCTCCTGGGAAAGTTGGCGCTGCTTGGCGGTCATGAGCGCGAGCAAGCGGCGCACACTGCTGCACAAAAACGGTGAAGCCGCGATGGTCAGCACCGACGGGATGAAGGCTTCGCTCGCAAGCAGCGAGCCGCTGGCGTTGCGAACAATCTCGGCGATCTTGATGGAATCGAAATCATCGCGGGCCTCGTCGCCGAACAGCAGCGAGACGTTGCGCCGGGCGAACGCGATGGGCAGGTCAGCCGACTCCCCCGTGAGATCGCCCACCGGCCGGGTGGCCGCGAGGAATCGCGTGCGGCGAACCTCAGCCGCGGGCGCACTGCCCTCGGCCGCGACGCTGGGAACCCCGTCGCGCTCCTTGGGCACAGCGAGAAATACTTCGAGCACGGGCTGGGACGGAGCAAAGTGCGTGCCAATCGGACGCGCGGCCGGGGCCTCGGGATCGCCGGCCGCGAAGTCCAGGTAGAGGCCGTCGGGCAAGATGCCGACAAAGCGGCTCACCCGCAACTCCCCGGCCGCCAGCGCGCCCTGATCCACTTCGAGAGACAGGATTCCCCAGGTCTGCGGCGCCAGCGCGGCCAGCCGTCGGTCAAGCAGCCGTTCGTGGTACAGGTCCGCCTGCTGTAGATGCTGCGGAGAAATCAGCATTCCTTCCGACCAAACAACTCTGTGCGGGACGGTCATGGCTCACTTTCCTTCAGTCAGTGCAATTCCACGCGGCTGTCCACCAGCTTGAAGCGCAGGGCCGAGCGCGCGTCCCCGCCGCCGGGCGCGTGGCAGTACTGGGCATCTGGCGGGGCCAGCTTGCTCGCCACCCGCCATTGTGCCCCGGCGGGATGGCGAAAAAACGCGACCACAGCGAAGAACCTGGCCCCCTCGCGTCGGTCCATTGCCGGGGTGGCCCCTTCATCGGGGTAGAGCGTGATTTCCTTGACCGAGACCAGGTCGTCGCCCAGCACCGCCCGATCGTTGTCGAGGATTTGCTCCAGGCTGGCCGCCTGCAGTTTGCTCACGTCTTTGAGCTGGTACAGCCTCACCGTGGTGGCGAGCGCTTCCCCGCTTTCGCTCGGGTTCAGTCGACCCGCGGCGCGGATGCTCACACGGACAGGTTCCGGCAGCGGACAGGGCACCGGTGCATGGGCACACGACAGCGAGGCCGCCCCGGCCAACAGCACAGACATCAACCTCTTTCCCAGCATGATCAGAACGACAGGAAGATTGCCAGCACGCCTTGCCTAACGCAATAGCTGTGGTGGGAACGGCGAGCCAGCGCTATCGTCCTTGCTCGTTGCGGGCTGGCCATGATCATCAAGATTCAGTTGAGGGATCCCCAAACCGGCGGTGAACAGACGTTCGAGTTTGATCGATCACCCGTCCGGGTTGGGCGAAATGCGCTCAACAACATCGTCATTGAAGACCGCTTTGTTTCGCAATGGCACGGAATGGTCAGATTCGACGGTACCAGCGTGAGCTACTTCGACCTGGGCTCGACCAACGGAACTCGCTTCGCAGGAAAGCGGCTCAGCAAGAACACGGCCATTTTGCTGCGCGGCCCCGCGCCGCTTGCAATCTCGCGCTTCGAGCTTCGCATCACCGCTGGTCCTGCCCATACCAGCGCCCCTGACGTCCCTGCGACGAAGACCATGAGCTGGAGCGAGGCGCAGGCCAGCGAACCCCGCCCGGCGCCTGCCCTGGCCGCCCCATCTTCGATCAGCGAGTCTGAGCGCTTGGCCCGGTGCCAGCGCATTCTCGAAGGCTTCAGTGACGCCTTTGTCGCGCTCAAGAAAGGCTATGAGGAGTTCGGCGCCGAGGTCGGGGTCAGGCCACTTGCCGGCAGCACACCTGTGCACCGCGCCCGTAGCGGTCGCGAAGTCATGGACCACTTGCTCGCCCCCACGCTAGACGTGGAGGGCTGCCTGCGCGATCTCAAGGCCGTGTTCGCAGACATGGGGATTCACCAAATCGCCATGATGGAAGGGATCACACAGGGAATCCGCTCCTTGCTCGAGTCTCTCGATCCAGGCGTGCACGGCACGCAGGCTGGCTCGGGCGCTTTCTTCCGATCACGGAGCAAAGACCGGTGGGCGCGCTACCAGGAACGTTTCGCCACGCTGATCGCGGAAGACACGGCCCTGCACGCCGAGATCTTCGGCGCGGAATTTGCGCGGGCCTATGCCAGCGTCGCTTCGGAACCGGCTGACCACTCCGAGCACCGCGACGGGTAGGGTTACCTACTAGATGGGTGGGTTACTCGGGTAGGAAATCGTCCCAGGTGTGTGTCCATCGCATGACGGAATTCTTCGCAGGGCGCCCCTAATCTACGGGTCTGGGTACACGCTGAACTCAATTGGAGGTCGACTCATGGAAAAAAGAAGGATCGCTCTGTCCACACCCCGGGTGTGGTTCACCTGCGCCGCGATGCTGGCGCTGGGGGCTCTGGGATGTGGTGGCAGCTCTAGTTCGAGCGCGAAACACGACGCTGGCCCTGGCGGCAGCGGAGGAAAAGCGACCGCAGGTGCAGCCGGTGGAAGCGCCATCGCAACAGGTGGGGTGGGCGGAATCGCCGTGGGCGGAGCTACCCAGAACACCGCCGCAACCGGCGGAGCGGCCGGAACAACCGCCGCGACCGGCGGAGCAGCCGGCACCACCCTCGCAACCGGCGGGGCAGCCGGAACCACCCTCGCCACCGGAGGAGCGGCCGGAACCACGATCATCGTCGGCGGAGCGGCCGGCACGACGATCGCCACCGGCGGCGCTGCTGGCAAGACGACCGCAACCGGCGGAGCGGCCGGAACCACGACCACCACCGGTGGAACAGGCGGAACCGCTGTCAGGGATGCGGCCGCCGATGCGATCGATGCACCAGCGAATCGTGACGCCATTGACGCCCCGGCCGGGGATGGTCAGACCGACGCAACCGAGGACGCGCCACCCGGCACTTGCGGAGCCGCGGGCCAGGCCTGCTGCGCGGGTTCGCTTTGCGAAAATGGAGGCTGCTGCGAACCTTTCGGCGGCGGTGGCGGCAATCGGTGCATCGCCTCTGGCGGTGCTTGCCCCAATTCAATAGGCGGTGGCGTCTGCGAGCAGGGCGTTTGCGCGTCGGATGCAGGAACCTGCGGTGCCGTGGGTGATCCCTGCTGTGGTACCACCTGCACGGCCGGACATGCTGTGTGCGCAGTGGGCGATGCTTCCGATAGCTGTGTCGCCTGTGGCGGAGCTGGCGAGCTTTGCTGCGGGGCTGCGGGAAACCGGAGCTGCACAGCCGCCGGTACGGCCTGCAGCGGAAACACGGCCGCGTCCACTTGCGTGACTTGCGGAATCCCAGGCAATCCCTGCTGCCCAGGCAACTCGTGCACCGGCGGTGGGTGCTGCACGCCCGGCGGAACCTACGGCACCTGCGTGGCGGTAGATTCCGATTGTCCCAACGGCACTGGCGTTTGCCAGGCCGGGGCCTGCGTTGGCGACGCTGGTGCCTGTGGTGGGTCAGGCGACCCATGCTGTGCCGGCGGTGGGGGTGGGGGCGGCTCCTTCTGCACCGCACTGAAACTGACCTGCCCTCCCGCAACCGGCGGCGGTGCCCGGACCTGTGCAGCCTGCGGAGCCAGCACCGAGCGGTGCTGCAGAGGTAGCGTCTGCAACGCCGGCCTGACCTGTTCGGGCGGCGGCACCTGCGGGTAGCCATGTCGTGAGAGGGCGCCTGCGCGGGCGCCCTCTCGTTTCGTTCAAGGCTCCACAAGGAGGGATGGGCCTTCATCCCACTTCGTGGGGCCTTTTTCTATCCTAGGTTCCCGGTGGTCACGCACTTGAAGACGAAGCGGCTCTCCCCAATCTCGATGGTGTCTCCATCGCCCAGCGGCTGGCGTGATGAGGCTGCCTGGTCTTCAATCTTGACCAGGCCTTGCAGCGGTTCGATGGCGAACTGACCGCGCGTCTCACTGATGGCCGCGTGCTGTTCGGCCACTTGCTTGTCCCGGTCGAGGCGAATCTCGCAGCTCGGGCTCCGCCCCAGCACGGTCCGGCCAGCGGGCAGCCGCAGCGTCTCGCCACGCGGACCCGGCCCCGCGGCGCGTACCAGCCAGGCGACTGCCAGCGACGCGCCACTCTGAGCACGAAGCGCGTCTTGCACGGCCAAGGCCGCTCCCCGGGACCGCGGAGATGCCAGAACTGGATAGCGCTCGCCGGCCTTGCGCAGGTGAGACGCCAGGTCGTCCAGCCCGAGCCGCAAGAAGTCGCTCTGCTGATCCTCGGGCACGCGGGCCGCGATGCTCAAAGCCGCTTGCCGGGCTGGGATCTTGGCCGCGAGGACCTCTGCCAGGGCCGCGGCCAGGTCATCGCCCAGCCCTGAGTCATCGCCGTGGCGAAGCAGGGCGACGATTTCCTCGAAACGACGACGCCCGGCTCGCGTCTGCAACAGCGGATAGCGCGGATGCGAAAGCCATGCCGGATCCGTCGCTGTCAACCCGGCCAGGCTCTCGGGAAAACTCCGGGTCAGCTCGACCACGGCTCGCTGGGCGGACAGACCGCGGCCAATCAGGTCGTGCACGGCAGCGAGCAGCGACGGCTCTTCGCGTGGGCGCCGGTAGCGCAGGCCCAGCAGGACCGCCAGCAGAGCCAGCAGCCCGGCCAGCGTCGCGCCCAATCCCAGCAACCACCCGGTGGCCGCAGGCAGGGTGATGGTTCCGGCCTCGATGGCCCGCCGTTTTCCGTCGCTGAAGAGGTTCAGCCTGAGTCTGTGCGTCCCGCCCAAGGTGCGCCAGGACCAGGGGATTTCGATGCGCACACGGCGCATGTCCGCGATAGCTTGTCCCAGCGACTCCAGCGTGCTTTGCAATTCCAAGGCCTGATCGGCTGCCCGGTGAAAGACTGCCCCTTCCGCGAGATCAGCCAGGCTTTTCCCGCTCTGTTCTGCATCGGCATCCGGGGCCGGGAAAGACAGCAGCAACAGCTTGACGCCGGCCTTGGCGATGTCACTCGCCACAGCCGAGAAATCCGCCGGCCCTTCACCCGTCGCATCGGTGAAGTCACGACCGTCGCTCACCACCAGCAGCACTTTGCAGGGGCTCTCGTCGCTGCGCAGGTTGGCCAGGTCGATGCGGATGGCATCGGCCAAATTGGGGCGGTCACCGTCGAGGTAGGCCAGATCGTGCAAGGTGGCGCCCAACTCGGACGCCTTCAATTTGGGAATGGGCTGGCGTTTGCGGCCGTACAGGGTCGCATAGGCATTGCTCCGAGCCGGCAGCCGCTTCAAGAAGCCCGTCACGCCTTCCAGAATCGCGTCGGAAAGGGCGGTGGGGACTTCTTTGATCCAGGGGTAGACCAGCCCCAATGCCAGCGGGGACTTCCAGGTCGCATTGGCCTCGGCCGCGGTTTGGGCGAAATCGAAAAATGTCTCCAGCGACTGGGGCGCAGCCGCTGGCGCTCCGTCGATCTCTGCCTCGATCGACGACGGCTTCAGCGTCGCCCCTTCCTGAGAAATGCCCCCCAGCAGAAGCACGATCTCGCCCCGGTCGATGGCTGGCGGCGAGGCCAAGAATCCGGACCCAGCCTGGGCCATCGCCGGAAGCCCCAGCGCCGCGGCGGCGAGGCAAAGCCGCGCAGCCTTCATGGCATTCCCTGCCCAGCCGGTGGCAACCACAGCGACTTGAAGACCATCTCGGTGGTTCCCACGCGCACGATGTCGCCTTCACTGAGTTTCACGACCTCGCCGCGTCCGAGCTTGTGGGAATCGACAAAGGTGCCGTTGGCCGATGGGCCGGGATCCACGCGATCGCGAATGGCAAAGGATTGCGTGCGCTCGTTGTTCACCGGGCGACTGACGATGGCCTGTCCGCAGGACATGAACTCGTCGGCGAAGTCGAACCACTCCTCATCAGCCGCCGGCGGTCGCACGCCCCGCGAGAGCACCGAGGTTGCGGCGACCAACGGAATGAGCGAGCCGATTCGCTTCTCGTCGGGCGATTGCACCACCACAAACCAGCCCAGGCCGAGTCCGGGCTCGGGCGAGCCTCCCGGCTCACCCACCGCCGAAAGACAGAGCGTCTTGGGAAGAGAGATCCCCGGACGACAACTTCCACAGGTCGAGCCCCACGCGGCCAGCATGGGCTGACCGCAATTGGGGCAGGGTTGCTCGACCGCCGCGGACGAACCAGCAGGCCGGTTCTCGTCGCGGGCAGCGGGAGGCCCGGCAGCCGAACGCGCGGCATGCGCAGAAATGCCAGGCCTCGGTACGGGACCGGAGCGCCTTTGTCTCGGGCGTGACTGCAGGCCGCCGCCCGCGAGCCATTGTTTTAGCTTGTCGAACACGCGCAGGCGGCGATGATAGGGTTGCTGCCCGGTGAGGTCAAACCGCCAGTCCGGTTCCGAATGATCGCCATGTTCCCTTTGCTGTCTCTTGCTCTGCTGCTGGCGGCCCAGCCGGGCAGCGCAGCTCCTCCCGGCCACGGCACGGCCATCATGGTGGCTGGCCAGCCAGTCGATGTGGAGCGCACTGTGGTGCTATGGAGCGACGAACAGGGCTTCAACGGCTACGACCAACGCTGCATCGACCAGAGCGGTGGCTGTTGTGATGCGGATTGGGCGCGCTATGGAGCACGCAAGGGCCTGGCGCACAGGACTCCGGCGGATCTGCAAGGGGTGGTGTCGCAATTGGTTTTGCACTTCGACGGCTGCGTGAATTCGCGCTCGTGCTTCAAGTCGATGCACAACCGCGTGCGCCCGGGCGGCGGGTGCGGGCTGTCCGCGCACTTCATGATCGACAGCGACGGCACCATCTATCAGACGCTGGATCTGGCTGAGCGCGCCTATCACGCCGAACAAGAAAACTCCATCTCGGTGGGCGTCGAGCTATGCAACCGCGGCCGCTATCAGCCGGGCGAGATGAGCCGACTGCCAGCCGAGTACCGCACCCGACCGCGGCGCCAAGTCGTGATCAACGGCGCGAGCTACGACGCCTACGATTTTCGTCCCGAGCAATACCAATCCTTGGTCAGCCTGAGCCGGGCTCTGCTACGCATCTTCCCCAGGATGAAGCCCGTGATTCCCGAGCGCGACGGCGAGCCGCTCTTGGAGACGCTGGCCCATCCACTCGATTTTCACGGCATCGTCGGACATCTGCACGTCGATCTGGACCGACAGAAGTGGGATCCCGGGGCGTTCGACTGGAAACGCCTCTTGCGGGCCCTGCGGGGCTATTCATTTCCCCTACAGATCAGGGCCTTTTCCGAGGTGCCCAGAACCCGCGACGAACTGCTGGCCGCGCGCAAGGCTGCCTTCTTTGCCAGCGAGGAGCGGGTCACCGGCTTCTTCCCGCTCGCGCCGGCCCGACTGTGGCACTCGGGCATCCACCTGCGCGGGCGGCGGGGCAGTCCAGTCTTGGCGCCGGCGCGGGGCCGAATCGTGGCGGCCCGCCGAGCCGAACAGAATGGCAGTTCCACTTCATTCGTGCTCTTGCGACACGAGGTGGAGTTGGATGGCCGTCCGCTTACCTTCTTTTCGCTGCTCTTTCACCTGTCGCTGCCTGCACTTTCAGACGAGAACCCGATTCCCTGGATGAGGGCCCTCATGGCGCCAGAAAAGGCGGCGCAACGGGCCGCCCTGGAATCCGGCTCGATCGCCCTGCTCGACGAGCGAGTCGAGGCGGGTGATCGAGTCGGGTTGCTCGGTTCGGTCAGCCGCGGGCCTGAACAAGGCCCTGAGCTGCACTTCGAGATCTTCACCAGCGATAAACCGCCGCTTGCGCTGGCCAAGAGCTTTCACTATCTGAACGCTGCCACCGATGGACCGTTGGTGCGGCGGGCTTTCCTGGTGGCCCTGGCCGACAGGAACAACGATTTCCAGATCGACGCGGATGAGTTGCGTAGCCTCTTTCACGGCAATGAGATCGATCGGCGGCAGGCCTTGCGGCGATTGGTCATCTTGCACCGCCACGAGTGGGGCAGCCAAACCACCCTGGACGAATTCATGGGACTGCGTGAGCTGTCAGGGATCCCAGCGGAGGATCGCCGTCGCATCTGGGCCGCCGCAATCGAGCCCTACATCTTCTGGACCGATGCCCTGGCAGCCCACGCCGGCTTGCCTGCAAACCAAATCATCTACTCATACAACCCCATCACCTTTCTTCTCGTCCTGGCCGCGCAGGCCGCGCATGTCGACATCCCCTGGCCACGCGACAGCATCAGCGACGGCGGGATTGAACCGCGACGGCTTGCCTATGTTCCACTCGACGACTGGAGCAAGCCAGCCACGTCTCTGGTGCAGGAACTGCAACTGCCGCCGCTCATTGGCGTGGACCTTGCGCCCAGACGCAAAGACCAGATTCCGCTCATCGAGCTGCCGCCCACTGATGCACGTTGAATTCTAGCGGCGCTTGCGAGGCCGGATGAGGGCAAGACCCAATAGCGTCAGCATGCAAATCGGCTCCCAGCGCGATCCCTGCCTGCCGTAGACCATCGAGCAAGAGCTGCTCGCATTTCCTTTCGACGACGTTGATGCGACAACCGCTGCCGTCGTCCCACCCGCCGATGTCGACAAACCGCCGCCCGTGACCCCGCCCACATCTCCCGTCGTCGAACCACCCGTTGCGATTTCTCCGCCCCCACCCGTGGACCCGCCGGCAGCGGCCATCGTTCCTCCCATTGCGACCTCTCCACCGGTGCCCGTGGCCCCGCCAGCAGCGACCGTCGTTTCACCCGTTGCGACTGCGCCACCCCCACCCGGAGACCCGCCGGCAGCGGCCGTGGTTCCTGCACCCATGGTTCCGCCGAGCACCGCCGTCGATCCACCAGCGCCGCCCTTGGTCCCACCCGTCGCACCCATGGTTCCACCATTCGAGCCCGTGGTTCCACCGCGAGCGCCCGTCGACCCACCCGCACCGCCCATGGTTCCACCCGTCGCGCCCGTCGTCCCACCGGTTGACCCCGTGGTTCCACCGGTAGGCGTCCCGGGTTGGCCATAGGGAATGCCCCGACCCTGGGTCGTCACGAATACACGGCCATAGTAGTCTTCATCGCCCGCCACATTGTCCATCTGACCGTACTGGTGCTGATCGTCGTTCACCCGCAGCCAGGTCACCCCTTGGTCGGTCGAGCGAAAGACTCCCGACACGCTGCCCACCGTGCCAATGATATACGCAGCGGGATAGCTTGCGCCCGTGGCGGCCTTGCCGAAGCCGACCGAATACACTTGTGAAGGACCCGTGATCTTGGTCGCGCTCGCGCCCGAGCTCTTCGAGTGGTACAGATTGCTTCCCGCCGCCACCCAGACTTCCCCTTCCATTCCAAAAACTGCTGCCGCCCGCCCGCTGCCCGACAGCCCGGTGGTGGCCGCGGTGAATGTCGCTGCGCCGTCGCTGCTGGCGTACAGGGTTCCGTTGGCGAACGCATAAAACTTTTTCGGGTTGACCCGATCCGATGCGATACGCGGCGAGCCGGAGAGTCCCGTGCACGCTTTCCAGCTTGCGCCGTTGTCGGTTGAATAGTTCGTGCCCCAGACGATGACCGAGCCGTCCGCCCCCACCGCGATCTTCGAGCCTCCGGCTTGGCTTGCGAAAGGCTTCCAGGTCACTCCATTGTCAGTGGAATAGCCACCCGACTGCGTTCCTGTTCCAGTGTCGGCCACGATATTGGGGTTCGTTCCCGCAAAATCGACACTGTTGCCATTCCCAAATTTCGGATTGGTGACCATGCCAGTTGGCGATGGCGTATCAAGCGCATCGGTCGCTGTGCGAATGATGCCGATGTCTCCCACAACGGCAAAGATCGCCGTCTTGACTGAACTGGTCAGATCCAATCCCACGGTTTCTTCGAAGTTCTTGTCTTCGAAACTCCAAAGAATCCCACTGGCCGCGTCGCTGTTCTTGCTCGACCAGACTCCCTGGCCCGTCACATAGAACGCCCGGCTCTGATTGAACGGATCGATTTCGATGTCACCGGCCCACCCCGCCGAGCTAAGAGCAGAAGAAGTGCAGTTGGGAGGCCCGAAGCAAAGGTATTGCGCGCCGTTCGCGTCGTGGGTGGCACTGCGTCCGATGGCTGTCCAGCTGGTTCCGCCATTGGTGGTCCGGTAGATTTCATCCGGGGCCCACCAATCCAGGGTTGAGGCCAAGGCATAATTGGGGTCCGATGCCGACACGCTGATTCCGCCAATACCGCCCCCGTGCCCGGTCGGGTTGACGTTGGTCCAGGTATCGCCGGCGGTGTTTAGCTTCCAAACCGCGCCACTGGTGATGCTGTTGGGCCCGGAACTGCTGTTGTAGGCAATCCACAAATTGCCGTCCGACGCCAATACCCCGTGGTGGGGCATCAGACCTGAAGGCGGGCCGCTTCCGGTCACCAGCGTCCAGGTGACGCCCGCGTCGATCGAGCGGTACAGATTGGTGCCCGCTGTTGTGGCAGCCACGCCCACGTAGATGGTCGACGAGCCGTTGCCCGCGGTCCCGCTCGTCTTGTCAAACACGACGAAACTCAGGCCGTAGGGGTTGGTTCCGGTCACCGGGAAACTGGCGACCTTGGCCCAGGTTGCCGCTGAATCCGTGCTCTTCCAAAGCCCCCCGGTGCGCGACCCAAAGTAGAGAATGCTGGTTTTGTTGGGATCGACCATGAGGCGCTCGCCCAGCGAGCGGCCGTCAGCATTGCCTCCCATGGAGGTGGCGATGTTGTATCTCTGCCAGGTGTCTCCCCGATCCGCGGATCGGATGATCTGACCGTTGGACCCGATGTACGTTCCCACGGCCATGTAGACCACGTTCGCGTCGACTGGGTCAGCCGCGATGCTCTCCACGCCGATGTACTTCATATCGGGTCTGGTCAGCCAGTCCATGATGGGGATCCACCCGTAGCTGGCTGCGTCCCAACGGTAGGCTCCGGCCATGTCGGTGCGCGCATAAAGAACGTCCTTTTCAACCGTGCCGAAGACCAGACCGGGAACAAATCCACCGCCTCGAATCGCCACGCTTTGCCAAACGTAGGATTCAGCTGTTTGCGCATGCGGGCTTTGACTGGCCAGCAGCAACAGCAACCCCACCAACAGCAATTGCGTGCATTTCTTTGCCATGATTCGCTCTCCTTTTGAGCCGCCACGGACAGGGGCCCGGTCGGCTTCTTGAAGCAGTAGCGCGAGGTCCGCGATGTGGTTCACGCTAGGGCGAACCACGCAGGTCGAAGTCAGAGCACGCGGTCTCGGCCAGCCTCCTTGGCGAGATCCACACCTTCCTGCTCCAGGGCAAACTCGGCCATGTTGTGCAGGATCCCGGCTAGGGTATCCAGCGCCATGTCTGCCAGCTGGTTGTTGCTGGGCGCGTCCTCGTGAGGCTTGGGTTCCGGTGGTCGCGGTGCTTTGCCAAACATGACGACGGCTCTGGAGCCATCGGCCGATCGGCCGGAGAATTGAGTTGGATGGGCGATTTCCCCTTCCACTGCGACGTGTTCTGCGGCAGCGGGCACGAGCAGATGGAGGGCACCATCAAGGTCACCGAATAGCCTGACGGCCGCAACCAAGGGGTGTGAGGTGATTCATCTCGACAGCCACCTGCCGCTGAGAACGCAGAGGTGAGAGGAGAGGCCGCAGAGCCGGAGAAAACGGAATGATGTTCGGGCGTTCCTAGAGAATCCTGGCGGCTTGCGAAGAAACGCGAGGTTAGTAGTACAGGGTAGCCGCGCGCGCCTGGCCATCCTAGCCAGCGATTGATCGCTTTTCGCGCCTGGGTTCTACTCTCTTGGACCAGATGCGTAAGGACGACCTCGACCTTCTGACCAGAGACGGGTAGCCTATGCGTTTTCCACGGTTCGCGAGCATAATCCCCGATCTCTGGAAATAGGGTAGAAGAGGCGGTTCGGGGAAGCAGCAGGCTTGTGCGGTCAGACATGGAACATTCGCAACACACTGGAACACAAAGCTCTGGCTCGCACCCAGGGCCGCCTCCCGCGTATTCGGGTGTGCCGGAAGAGTCGAAGAACCTCGACCCGACTGCGGATTTCTTCCACGTCGAGATCGAAGAGCAGGTTTCCAGCGACGATTCCCGCCATCGCGAAAGCATCTACGTTCAAGAAGAACGTTGGGAGGACTTGGCCGCGCTCCTGCTCGAGCGTTCGGCGGAGGTTGTGGATGCGGCTGAGCGCAGCCGCTGCCTCATGAGAGCGGCCCAGGTCTACGAGACCAACTTGGGGGATACCGACAGTGCGTTCGTGGTCATGCTGGCCGCTTTCCAGGAGAGTCCCGCGACGCTGGACTTGGCCACCGACCTGGCGCGCATGGCCACGGTTCACAATCGCTGGCCGGACCTGCTGGCCGAATGCGAGAAGGTACTGCCCGAGATCGCTCCCGCGGCCAAGCGTGCTGACATGCTGGTGGCCATGGCGGGCTGGTACCAGAGGGATCTGGGGGATGCGGCAGCGGCGGAAAAGGCCCTGGAGAGTGCCATGGCGGCCAATCCCGCCAACCCGCAGGCCTTTCGGGCCCTGGTCGAGCTGCATGGGCAGCGGGGGAATTGGCTGCGCGCCGCCGCCTATCTGACCTGTGCTTCGGGCTACGCTACCGACCCGGCGGAGGCGATCGAGTTGGCCCTGGAGGCTGCCGAGGTTTTCCGGGAACGTCTGCACGACGTAGACGGAGCCATCGAGCAATACACGCGCATTCTCGAACGGTCGCCCGGTCATGCTCGCGCCACGGCCGCTTTGGCGGAACTGGCCTGGGTTCGCAAGGAATGGACCGTCGCCCTGCCCATGTTCGAAAGCATGGCCGGCTCGGCCAAGTACGCCTTGAACGAATCCGCTCAGCTTTGGCAGAAGGTGGCGTGGTCGGCGCAAATGTTGGGCGACATGGAGCGAGCGCGAGCCGGCTATCGCCGTTCCTATGCAGCGCTGCCCACCTACTTGCCGACCTTGCAAGCGTGGTCGCAACTCGCCCGCGCCCAGGGTTGGTGGCAGGACGTTTGCCTGACCGTGCCGCGACTGCTGTCGCAACTGGGGGATCGTTTGACCGCTGCCGAACACGCGGATCATCTCGTGAGTCTCGGCCAGGCCCATCTTGCCCTGCGCGACTCGGAGGCCGCCGCCGAGACCCTGATGAAGGCGCTGGAATTGGCGCCCGATCGGGCGGATGCCCGCCAGGCCCTGGCCGAAGCCAACGCCCGCATCGAAGGTCGCGGCCCCGAGAATGCCAAGGCGCTCATCGAGCAGTATCTCCGCCTGCTCGACGGGAACCTCTCATCTGACGAGCGTTTCGCCTATCTCTGCCGCACGGGTCGTCTGCAGCGTGAGGAACTGCACGACAATCGCGCCGCTCTGGAAACCTTTTTGCGGGCCTCCACTTTGCGGCCGGATGACCCGGATGTACTGCACGAGCTGGTGGAGATCCACACCCACGATGGCCACTGGTCACGCGTGGTCGGGGCGCTGGAGCGCCTGGCGCGTCTCTCCTCGGGAAGGGACAAGGCGCGCACCCTGGTGGCCACGGCCAACATTCTCAACTACGAGCTGGAGGCGCCGCTCGAAGCCGTCGATTTGTACAACCAGGCTCTCGACGAGGATCCCGACGATCGGCGGAGTTTCGAGCGCATCCAGCGCATCCTGTCCGCACGGCGGGATTGGCGCAGCCTGGCTCGCGCCTATCGCCGCATGATCAGGCGACTGGGGGCCAATCCTTCGCCCGACAAGCGGCCCTGGCTGCTTGGCCTGTGGCAAGGGCTGGCCGACCTGTGCTGGCGCAATCTGCGCGACATGCCCGCCGCGACGGCCGCTTACGAAGTGTGCGTATCGTTGGCTCCCGAAGATGCCCAACACCACGAAGCTCTGGCCAGAATCTACGAGGCCCAGGGCCCGGCCATGTTCAGACAGGCGGTAAAAACGCGCGAGCATCTGCTGCGCATGTCGAGCAATGCCGACGAGGCGGCCAAGCACGTCCGAGCCTTGGCCAACCTGTACCGTGGGCAAAGAAGACACGACCGCGTTTTTTGCGCGTGCGGGGGCCTGAGCGTCCTGATGAAGGCCGACGTGCGCGAGCGCGGCTACTATGAGAAGAACGCCTTGCCGAGCGTGCCCGTGGCGACCAGCATGTTGACGGAAGCGCAGTGGCAAGGCTGCATTTCCTCGGAGCGCGAGGATCGTCGCATCTCCCAGTTGCTGGCTGCGGTCAGCGCGGGCGTGCTCATGACACGGGTTCAGGATGCGGCATCCTACGGCCTCGATGCCAAACATCGCCGCGATCCGACCGACCAGAGATCTTTGCTCGGGCGCATTTTGGTCTACACCAGTCGCTTTGTCGGCGTGCCCTTGCCCGCGATCTACGCGCCTCCCGACGCCCCAGGCGAGATCGATCTCATCGTTCTGCAGGCGGGAAACCAGCCCGTGTTTTCACTGGTGTTGGGGCGTGACCTGACCGCCGGGCGGAGCGACCGCGAGGTGGCCTTCTTCCTCACCAAGTGCCTGGTGGGACTACGTGCCGATCGCTGTTTGCTCTGGCCGCGCCTGGTGTCCACCAAGAGCGAGCTGCGGGCTATCTTGGGCGCAGCCATTCGCTTGGTGAGGCCACGCTACGAATTGCCCGACGCCGATCCCAAGGCCGTCCGTCAATATCTCGGCTATTTGCAGCGTGTCTTGCCGTCCACGCAGATCGCCCCCATTGCCTCCGCGGTCGAATCGTTGCTGGCCGGCACCGGGCGCATCGATCTGGATGGCTGGGTGGCGGCCACCGAGGAGACCGCCAACCGCGCGGGGCTGCTTGCCTGCGGTGACGTGATGGCGGCGGCCCGGGAAATCGTCAAGGAAGCGCGCGTGCGCCGGTCTCGTCCCGAAGACGCCATCCTGGCCATGGTCCGCTGGGGCGTCTCTTCGGAGTATTTCGACCTGCGCAACGAGCTGGGTTTGGCATTGGTCTCGGAAGATGACAAAACGCCCGTGGTCAGTCGCACCCACCCGTCGTTCTAGAAATCGTCTCTGGACAGACGACCGGCGCGTGGCTCCGCGGACTTCGCCAAGGCGCGATTTCTCCGCGCCGACAACGACCCTGGGACTGGTGCACCCACCGCCGCAGGTGAACGACTGGGAGTCACCGAGCTCGGCTGGGCGCGATCTTGGCGCGCGGATTGGCCATGCTCGCGCGTGGCAAGCTCACTTGGCGCAGGTGGGGTCTGTGAAGTGGTCGAAGGGACCACGGCTGTCACGGGGTCAGCGGTAGCGGTCAGCTCCACGGCAGGAGCAGCCGGCTGCACGACGGGTGTTGCCGGCACGGCGTGCGCGATCGGGGCGCGCACGCCAGGGTGCGCGTGGTGGGTGCCTCGCATGACCATCCAAACCGCAAAGAACCCGAGCACCACGGCTAGCCCAGCACCCGCCAGCCCGCGACCACCCCACAGAGCAGACCGCACCCCAAGGCCAAGAGATCGCGTCTTGCCCCACAAAGCCCGAAAATAGACCCGCGCTGTTGGGCCAGCCGTGGGCGGCGGCGGCGCCAACTCCTGCGAACCATCCTTCCGCCCTTGGTCGGGTCCGGCTTGGGCGGCGCTCGCCTGGTTGTCGGGCTCCCGGGGAAACTCATAGAGAAACCGCGTCGCTTGGTGCTGCCCGGAGAGCTCCTTGTTGAGAGCGTTTTCCACTACCGCCGCGTGAGGCCCGGACAGCGGAGCGTTCCCGGCGGGCAACGGCACCCCAGCGCGCGGCGTGAGCAAGCGCGGTGCAGGGGTGGGCGGCATCAGTTCGTCTTCGAGAGCCAGGACCATCAGATTCACGTCCGAAAAGCGCTGCTCGCGATCCTTGGCCAGCGCCTTTTCGATGATGCGTACCAGACCAGCCGGCAAGTCGGGACGCAGCTCCGTCAAGGACACAGCGGGTTTGTGAAGAACGCGGTCGAACAGCGCTGGGCTTGGCTCTCCTGGGAACGGCGCCTGTCCAGTCAGGGCTTCGTACAGCAACACACCGAAGCCATACACGTCGGCACGTGCGTCGATGGGAACCACACCCAAGATATGCTCAGGAGACATATACGCGGGTGTGCCCATGGCCGCTGTCGTCCCTGTCGATGGGTCCATGCCTCGTTCCACCATGACCGAGATGCCGAAATCCAATACCTTGGTCGTAACGATCCTGCCGTCAGGCTCCATGCAAATGAAGATGTTTTGCGGTTTGAGATCTCGGTGGATCACGCCCTGGGCGTTGGCTGCCGCCACCCCTCGCATGGCAGGCAGGAGCAGCATCGTGGCTTCGTTCACGCCCAGGAATCCCTTGCGCGCGATGTAGTTGCCCAAGGGTTCACCCTCGAGCAATTCCATCACGATGCACGCCATTCCCTCATGTTCGATGACGTCGAAGACCGTCACCACATTGGGGTGGTTCACCAGGCTCGCGGCCAAGACCTCGCTGTGAAAAAGGCCCTGCGCCAGGCTCGTCTTGGCCAACGACCGCAGAATGACCTTCAGGGCGACGTGCTTGCCGGTTCGTTCGTTGGTCCCGGCCCACACCGCGGCCATCCCGCCCTGCCCCAGCAGGTGCTCGACTCGGTATCGTCCGTCCACCAGCTGGCCAGCCTGCAGGATGCTGTCCGCCGCGGTTTCGCGCTGGGCTTCTGCGCTCGTCACTCCATCTCCCTCCGAACGTGTGTGTGTATATGTGTGTTCTAGTCTGATGCCCAGCCGTTGACAAAGGATATCTGTGGCCGGGCGCAACCACGTGAGCCGCACGCGCCCTGCCGACGAACATCAAGCGCGCACAAGTCGCGCGGGTTTGTTCGATTTGCTCGTCGCTGCCGGCGCACCGTCAGCCATGTTCCTTCATGCCTGCAGAACCCGATCCAAGCGCAGCAGTTTGAAGATCGCGGCCGGTTGATCGCGCAAGCCGTGCACAGTCACTACACCGCCATACTCCTTCGCCTTCTTGTACAGGCACAGCAACCTGCCGACGCCCGTGCTGTCGATGAGCCTCAAGCCCGACAGATCGACGACGATGTGAGCCTGCCGTTCAGCGACCAAGGCGTCTACCGACGGGCGAATATCCGGAACTGTCACCGCGTCCAGCTCGCCCACTATGCGAAGAGTAGTCACGCCATCCGCTCTGCTGGTTGAGAAGTCCATCGTTCTTTTTCCTCTATCTTCAGGTCCAGATACAGCTCTCAGCGGCCTGCAATTGTGCCGGATCCTGCGCCCATTGCAAAGCAATGAATGTGCCGGTCGGAAAACTGCGCTGTTTGGCGGCGCGTTGTCGACCAGCCTGCATGTTTTCGTTCGGTATCGGTGGCCACGCGCAATGGAAGCAGAGTAACGCTGTCCCCATTCGGTGCCACGCTAGAGACGCGAAATTACCACCCCGTAACGCCACCGCGCGTCTGTCGATTCAGCTCCTCGATTGTCGGGCCCCAGCTGCTTGTCCCAAAATCAGCCGCACAGACCACGACCACCGGGCCAGTGCGCGCTGTTGCTTCACCGCTGCTGGGGCTCGTCCGTGTCATCTGATAAAGTTACTTAGCAAGAGTCGGCAGCGTCGACCAATTCCTCGCCCCGACTTCCCTCGTCGATGCGCTTGATCTCTCGTGCGCGGCAGCTTCTAATGCGGCCCAGTGCTGCGCGTGTCGGCACCCGGAAGGAGATCGCATGCAGTACCAGCCGCCCACGGGAAATCTGCCCCAGCCGAATGTGCCTCCGCCGATTCCTCTGGTGAACTTCCGTCCGCCGTCGCGGATGCCCTGGGTGTTGACCGCGGCGGTGGTGGCCGTCGCCGGGTTCGGCGCCTACTGGGGCTTGGGTGAGCGAGCCCGGCTGACCGCCAAGGCCCAGGAGGCCAAGAGCGCGGTGCGCGCGGCCGTGGCCGCAGGTCAATCTCTGGAGAAGCAGCTTTCGGAGCTGCAATCCGAAAAGGAGACCCTGGAGGCCGACCAAGCGGCCCTGATTGCGACGCGGGACAATCTCGCCAAGAGCGTCGAGGAAAAGTCGGGCGAGCTGGCCGCCCTCAAGGACACGACCGACAAGCTGAAAGATAAGATGAAGGACGAGATCGCCAAGGGCGACATCCAGCTCACCGAGAGCGGGGGCAAGCTGCGGGTCGGCCTGGTGGACAAGATCCTATTCGATTCGGGCGAGGCCTCGATTTCCAAACGCGGGGAAGGCGTGCTGGCGCGCGTGGGTGCAGTGCTGGCCAGCATCGAGGACCGGCACATCCAAGTTTCCGGGCACACCGACAATGCCCCCATCTCCGACAAGCTGAAGCACCAGTACCCCACCAACTGGGAGCTGTCAGTGGCGCGCGCAGCCAACGTCGTGCGCTTTTTGCAGGAGAAGGCCTCGGTGCCGGCCGATCGCCTGGTGGCCAGCGGCTACGGCGAATACCAGCCCATCGCCAGCAACCACACCGCCGCCGGCCGCGCCAAAAACCGTCGCATCGATCTCTTGCTCACGCCCTCGTTGGCGCCCAAGCGGATCTCCAAAACTGCGCTCAAAGATCGGCACGAGGCGAAGAAGAAGGACGCCAGCGCAGCCAAGGACGGCAAGCGGCAGCACTGAACTACCGCGACAGATCGTGAAGGACAGGCCGGCCAGGAAGTAGACCGCCGCGCTGGCCTTGAAGAACAAGACGGCCTGTTTTTCCTCCCTGCTGATACGGATCATGGCGGATCTCCCTTTCCACCGCCTCACGAGGCGCGAACGTCACAGGCGGGCTCGCCTGACGACCGCAATCTATCCCCAACACAGAAATTGGGACAGATCTCAGGCTGTGAGCCGCAAAAACTCTGTGCGGACTGTGTAGCGCTTGGGATTCTGTCGTTGCTCGCAGGAATGGCACAGCTGCGCGCGAGGACCTTCGATACAATCCCTTGCTGTCCGAAAACTGATCGCCGAGGCTCATGCGGCCTCCCGATAGTAGTAGTTCAGCATCCCGCCGAGGCGCGAGCGACAGGCGACGTTGCCATCTGCCCCGTTGTCATTCGTCGGTCCAACCTGCTTTCTGATGAGTTGGCCACCGATGCCCTGGTGGAACCGCTCGGTCATATAGTGCTCAACGGCGCCTAAGCGTTTCGAAGGGGGGTTCTTCGTCAGAGAACCCTTCCACCACGGCACGTCACTACGGGCACGTCACTACGGCCTCCGGAGCCGCCAGCCGAACCCTGCGGGTCGCGTTCTGCACGGCCGGAGACCTCCGGCATCTCCTGAAAGGCGTGTCTCGACCACAAGGCGCAGTCTACCCCATGGGGCCGCCGCTGAAGGCCGCCTCGATCAGTTCAACCAGTCCTCACCGCCGCCCGCGGCGCGAGGCGGTGGTCGCGCTGGGTGAAGCTCTGCGACGGGCGCGGCGAAGCCGCGTGGGGCAGGGGCTGGGTGGGCAGGCCCTAGCTTCGGTGGGCAGGTGCATCGCGGTCAGGATCTTTTTGGCGATGTCCTCGGTCTTCATGAGCGCGATCAGGCGGAGCGGCGCCTGGCACTTCGAGCAGACGGTCTCGATCCCGAAAACCCTGCGGCACCCTTTGAGTAATAAACCAAGATGCTCGCAGTCGAAACTGCTATGACTTAAGTTTGGCACATGATGGTAAGGACTTACTCTCCAAATCCGGAATTCATGCCGTCGTCGCGGTGGCGCGAAAGTTGCGGGACTAGAGGCGTAATAAGCGGCGGCAGTTTCTTCTCGTCAGTAAGCATTGCCGTGGTGATGCTTCTCACTCTCGCCTCGCGCCCCCTCGCGGCTAGTCCGTGCATTCCCGCCGCGGATCAGCCGACTCTCGTCGAAGCGTGCTCGGGGAAATCGGTTGGCGACGCTTGTGCTTGGCAAGACTGGGTCGGTACCTGCCAGGTGAACGATTGCGGAATTTTGAACTTCGATGGACAAGCCACGCCTGACATCATCGAGTGTTATTATTTGACGAGCCCGGCCGATGCCGCTGTCTCTTACGAAGACGGCGGCTTTGAAGTGGCCCAGGATTCCGGCGCCGTTTCCGAGGCGAGTGCCGATGCCTCCGCAGAAGCAAGCCCTCAACTTGGTCCTGACACGTTCGACGCCGGTGGAACGCCGACCAGAGTGAAGTCGGGCGGATGCAGTTGCAGGGCCGCTGGGGATCTGCCAGGCAACACCACAAACACCTTAGTTGTGGGGGTGCTCGCTGCCCTACTGGGTTTCATCCTCCGCGTGCGACGTCGCGGGGGACGTGCGCACTGATCCGCGGCCAAGGAATGACGCTCGGGTAGCCCCGGGACCTTGTGAGCATAGGCGGGAGCATAGGCATCATGGAAGTATGGCGTCGACGGGAAAGTCACAGCTTTCGAGAATAGCCGGGTATAGGGGATAGTTTGATTTGGTTCGGGCGTGTAGGTGAATGCAGTTGACAGAAGATCCTTCTATCAGACATTTTGCAGATGCGATTCGGTGAAGGAAAAATGGCGCTTGAAGCGACCATGCTCGGGCTATCGGCAATGAGGTCGCTTCAGTTGCCTGTCGCTTCCGCAGGCCGTTCGCCTACCCATGCCCGGCACGACGACGGAGCATCCACTCGGTGGCCAGCAGCGCCACCGCCAGAAACAACAGCAACGGGTGCGACCAGAACGCGACGGTGCGCAGGCTGCCCACGCGCACCTGGCGCGCGGGCCGGATTGTCGGCGTGCCCAGCGTGCCGGCGCGAAATTCGCCACCGGTGACCGCGGCGATCTGGCGCAGCACCTCGTCGCGGCTGACCACGTCGTCCAGTTCGCGGCCCTCGGGCCGCAACACAAAGGTCGCCTGCTCCTCCACCGCGCGGCCGTCGAGTGTCGCGCGACCAAGCAAGCGATAGGCGCCTGCGGCCAGGCCAGCCAACTCCGCATGGGCCTCGCCGTCATCCCCTGTGGTCACAGTCAGCGCACGCAACGGTTTGGCGTCAGCCCCGGCGCTGTCCTCGGCCGGGTGCAAGTCCAGTGTGACGGCGGTACGGCCCGCGGGACTGTAGTCGGCGTGCAAGGTGCGCACCCGTGCTGCCACTGTCTGGCCGCGCCGGTACTCAGTACGATCGAGATCGATGTGCAACAGGGTCAATGCCGGATCGCGCACCAACCAACGAATCGCGCCCTCCCAGAAGCGTTGCAACTCGCGCCCATCGTCCCCAGCCGGCCTCGAGCCGGCCCCGTCTTCACTGCGCGCATTTCGCCCGCGGCCGTCGTCAGCCGCAGCAAAGCCCCAGTTCCAGGCACTGTCAGTCAGCAGAGCCAGGGTGCGGCCCTTGCCCACGTTGTTGACGGCCAGCACCGGCGCCGGCTTGCCATCACCCGCGCTCTGGTTGGGATGCACCAGCAACGCCGTGGCGCCCGGCTGCAGCCGCGCCACGCGATTGATCCCTTGCAGGGACGGCAGTGCGGCCCAGCGCATCTCATTGGCTTTCGCGTCCAGGCTCAGCGAAGTCACGGGGTGGCTGCGCCCCGCAGGTGTCAGTCGCGGCTTGAAGTTGTCCGTGGAAAAGGCGCGCGGCCCGTCGGCGGGAATGCCGGCGAGATCCACCGGCAATACGTCGTGCAAAGCGCTTTCGCCATACTGGCCGCTGGCAAACGACAAGTCCCCACCAATCATGGCCAGCGCACCGCCTGACTGAATGTAGTCGCGCACGCCCGGCAAATAGGGCTCGACCCAGTACGGCTTGTAATTGAAATTGTGGAAAATCAGCAAATCGAACGAGCGCAGTTGCTCGTCGAAGATTTCCTGGTACGGGAACGGAATCAGCGACATCTCGTTGGCGCCCAACGGCAGCTCGTCAGTGTCGGTGCGCAGAATGAAGAACGACACCAGATCCACATTGGGGTCGAGGCGCAGGATGGAGCGCAGAAAGCGCTCGTCCCACGACGGCCGGCCGCACACGTGCAAGACGCGCACGCGGTCGCGAATCACTTTCATGGTGAACACCTGGCTGTTGTTGCTCTCCAGCGCCTCGCCCGCCAGCACCGGCGTCTTGACCTCGAAGACGAAGTTGCCCGGCTCTACCGGGGTGTAGTCGAAGCTGACCCTCTCCTGGCCCGAGTCGCCGCGCAGAAGCACCGACTTGGCGTCCAGCAATCGACCCTCGCGCGCCAGGGTGACCTCGACCTGGCGATCGCCGTAGCCCTGGTGGCGCAAGATCGCTTCCAGTTTGATGGGCGTGCGCACGAAGGCAAAATCGTCGGTCAGCACGGCGGCGACCGATAGATCGCGCAGCTCGTGCTCCCCGACGAACACCGTGTGCACGGGCGCATCCAAGCCTTCCAGGGTCCGGCGGGTCTCGCCGTCGAGCGGCCCGCGCGCAATCCGCCCGGTGTCGATGCCGTCGGAGATCAGGATGACGCCTCCCACGTCACGGCCAGCCAGGCGCCCGCGCAGCTCGGACAGAGCTTCGCCCACGCGGGTGGCTTCGCCCTGCGGTGGTGCGCGCAGGGACTCGGGCGTGGCCGTGGCCAACGCCTCGCCAAAGGAATAGATCTCCACGTGGTGGCCGGCGCGTTCCCATTCGGAGAACAGCGGCGCAGCGTCGGCCACGATCTTGGCGGCGCGCTGGGCGCGCGACGGCCCACGGTCAGGCGGCGCCACGCTCATCGAGCGCGAGGCGTCCACCAGCACGGCGATATGGTTGGGCAGCAGGCTGACTTGACCCAGCTCCACGCTGGGCTGCAACGCGACCATCAGACAAGTCCCCACGGCCAGCAGGCGCAGCAGCAGGAGCGTGAAGGCGCGACGCCGGCGCGGCTCCCGCCAGAGAGAAATCGCCGAAACAGCGACGGCCAGCCCGGCTGCCAGGCAAACCAGCACCAGCGCCGGTCGGCCAAACTGCGCGCCCACCGTCACACGCCAATCCGTTAGGACAGAATGGGGCGTCACGGATCGGCTTTCTGGCCGCCCAGTGTGACCGACCGCACACCGGGGCATCGGCCCGCCTTCTTGCTGGCATGCGCGTCGGAGAGAAGACCAGGACCCATGGGCGTTTGCGGCGCCATTCTGCCATCTTGCGAAGCACGTGCAGGTTTTGTCTTGCCCCAGAAGGGGCTAGACTCTTTCGCCATGTCACGCCTTGCCCGTTCCGTGCTGCTGCTTCTGGTCTTTTCCACCGTGATCCAGGCGCAAGTCCGCGCGCAAGAAAATGCCTCGCCCTTGCCCGCCTGTCCCGCGGGCAATCTGTTGGCCGGCAAGATGCCTTCGGCCTGGCAGGAAATCGAACGCAATCTCAGCCTGCTCACCGACGAGACAGTGGCGCCCGAGGGCGCGGTGTGGGACGCATCCCTGGCCGTGATTCTGCAAACCGGCGCCTCCACCGTGACCTGGGATCTGGGCCAGGTGATCAGCGTGCGCCATCTCGCCATCCAGGCCGACGCCAACGACACCTACAACTTCTGGAGCTCGCTCGACGGCAAGGAATACAAGTTGATGGGGCAGATCGACCCCGCCACCGGACACGGCCTGCGCATGCGCACCCTGGATGTGGGCGGCATGGCCGCGCGCTTTCTACGCGTGGGCGAAGGCAAGGGCGACGGTTTCTACTCGATCTCCGAGGTCGCGGCCTATTGCCAGTTGCCCACGCCCTTTCCGCCGCAGATGAAAGTCGTGGATGCGCCGGCGGCCACGGCCCCCAAGACCTACCTCGACTACTTCAACAACGACGCCAGCGCGCGCTGGGAAATGATCCTCGCCATGTTAGGCGCCATCCTGCTGTGGTGGGAGCGCCGTCTCGTCGGTCTGGGCATGGCCGCCTTCAGGCTGCGTCTGCGGCGGATTCTCCTCGGGACCATGGGTGTGCTGGCCTTTTTGACCTTCTTCAACTTCGGCTTCTGGCACTTCCCCAACTTCGTGCACGGCTGGGACACGTTCCACTACTACATCGGTTCGAAGTATTTCAAAGAACTGCACTACGAGCGCCTGTACGAGTGCGTGGCCACCGCAGATTCCGAGGAGCCGGGCCTGCGCCGCCGGGTCGAGTTGCGCAAGATGACCAACCTGCGCACCAATGTGGTGGAGACCACGGCCAACATTCTCGCCCATCCCGAGCTCTGCAAGCAGCACTTCACCGACGCGCGCTGGGAATCTTTCAAGCACGATTTGGCCTATTTCCGCACGCTGGAGAATCCGCGCCGTTGGGATGATGCCCAGACCGACCACGGGTTCAATGGAACGCCGGTGTGGGCCATCTTGGGCACCACCCTATCCAACCTGGCACCGGCCAGCCGGCTCGACATCCTCCTGCTCGACGCCATCGACGTCGTGCTGCTCACCATCATGACGGGACTCATGTGGTGGGCCTTTGGCTGGCGCGCGGTGTCCGTAGCTCTCATGGTATTTGCCACCAACTTCCCCTCGCGCTGGTACTGGATCGGCGGCTCGTTCCTGCGCTGGGACTGGCTGTTTTGGATGGGCGTGGGCTTGTGCCTGGTGAAGAAGGAACGACCATTCTGGGCGGGTGCCGCGATTTCGTACGCCGCACTCCTGCGCATCTTCCCCGGGTTCCTCTTCGCAGGGCCGCTGATTGCGCTGGGCTATCATTACGTCAAGACACGCGAGTGGGATCGTCGCTACCTGCGCATGATCATGGGTGGCGCAGTGGCCGTGGCGGTACTAGTGCCTGTCAGTTTCGCGGTCACCGGCAGCCCGAGCATCTACCCGGAGTTCCTGCGCAATACGGCCAAGCACTCCGAGACACCGCTGACCAACCACATGGGGCTGCGAACGGTGATCGACTTCCGTCCGGCCGAGGCGGCCAACCGTATGAACACGCCGGCCATGGTGGATCCTTGGCTGCGCTGGAAGGACGCTCGCCGAGCCGCGTTCCACGAAAGTTTGCCCCTCTACCTGTCGCTGGTGGCCTGCTTCCTGGTGCTGATGGGCCTGGCCATTCGCAACGTCGAGCCTTGGGTGACCGTGGCGTTGTCGGCGACCGTGATCTCGTTTGGCTCTGAACTGACTTGCTACTACTACGCCTTTCTCATAATTCCCGCCTTGCTCTATGCCGTGGTTCCGCGGGCCGGCGAGTGGATGCTGTGGCTCACGGCCCTGACCGAATTCTTGGGGTGGGCGCCCATCAATCACATGCCCAAGTGGCTGCAGGCCGTCATGCCAGCCTCGCTCAGGCAGAGTTCGTTCGTCACCAACTTCAGCATGCCCAATGGGCTCGACGAGCAGTACACCTGGATGTCGGTCGCGACTCTGATCGTGTTCGTGCTGATTGCCCGGGAGTTGCTGCTGGCCCGCCAGCCGGCCGGGGCGCCTGCGCTAGGAGCCGTTGACACGAATGCCGAGGCCGTAGCAGCGGCCCTCGCGGCCCCCGCCCTCGCGCCCATTGCCGCGCGATCGTCGCGCCAGCAACGCGTGGATTCGCGTTCCCGAACGCGCAAGCACAAGCGACGATAGTGACGATCCGACCTACCGGGCGCAGGTGTCGTTCGAGCAGTCGAGCTACAACCAGCCGCCCCACGTGGGATTCCACATTGGCCAGGGCATGGCCGACCCGCCCAAGCCCAACATTGTCATCAAGTAGACCCGTCGTCTCGGTCCTCTGATGGGCTAGCTTCCCGCTAGTCGCGTGGGGAGCCCGCCGGCTTCGCCGGCGGCGTACCATCGTGGGAGGGCATGGGAACCCTTTCAGGGTTCCCATATCAGGAGCGCTCGGAAGAAGACGGCGAAGCGCCACCCGATGGCCACCGCGACTGCATAGGGCGCGGCCTGCGCGAGCAACGTCACGAACTTGAACCAGCGACGCTTGCCCTCCACGTGAAGCAGGACGTAGGCAATCCCCAGCAATGGGAAGAAGAAGATGAAGACCATCCACCAGCGGTGCTCGGCGCGAAAGGCGTGCACCATCACCAGAATCGACCCCAGCAAGGCCAACAAGCCCGTCAATGCCAACGCCACGGCCGCTTCGACCAGCATGCGTTTGAGCTGCGCCACGTCACTGGCAGACAGCGGGCGCCTCCCGCTCCCGACCAGCGCCGTGTCGATCGCCGTAGTCAACGTCCTCAACAGCCCACCCGCGTCGTGCCCGCCGCGCCAGACGTCGCCGACCGCGCGCTCGATGGTCTCCAGGGCACCAGCGGGCGTTCGGTTTCCATAGATCACGGTGCCCAGGGGTGCGTCCTTGGCTGGCTGGTTGCTCGAATCAACCAGCACGCCATCCGCAACCACCAGTTTGGCCTGCTCGCGATAGGGGGCCGGAATCTGATCCAGCCGAGTCACGAAGACGTCGCGCTTGGTGTTGGGATCGCGATAGCGGTAGATCGACTCGCTTCGGGCAGGTGAAGCCAGCCCCAGCAGAGCCAACACGGTGGCCCCAAACGCCAGCGTCCTCATGGCCCCATTACAGCGCGCAAAGGCTTTGCTTGCCAAGCTCAACCAGCAGAACGCCCGGCCAGAAGCTCGAGCGCCGCCTTGATTGCGTGGAGCAGGCTGACTTCGCTGGCAATTCCTTGTCCCGCGATGTCGTAGCCCGAACCATGATCCACCGATGTGCGCACCACAGGCAGGCCCAGCGTCACGTTCACCGAGGCGCGGGGGAAGGCTGGCTTGACCGCAATCAAACCCTGGTCGTGGTACATGGCCAGGATCAGTTGGTAGTGCTTGACCCGCTCGATGAAGAACGAATCCGCAGGAAAGGGTCCGTCGCAGGCAATGCCCAGCCGCCGCGCCCGTTGCATCGCCGGAACGATCACGCGTGCTTCCTCGTCACCCATGAGGCCGTGCTCGCCCGCGTGAGGGTTGAGCCCCAACACGGCCACCGCCAGCCTGCGTCCCCAGCGGGCGCGGCCCGCCTGCTGCAGCATCTTGAGCGATGTCACGATCCCGGCGAGCTTGAGATGGCCGGACACCTGACCGAGGGGAATGTGCGTGGTCTGCAAGGCCAGCAGATAGTCGGGGGTGAGGAACGCCATGCGCTCGTCGCGCACGCCCAGCTTTTCGGCCAGGTAGCCGGTGTGGCCCACGAAATCGGGGAGCAGAGACGCCACGGCTTCCTTGGTGACTGGCCCGGTGACAATGGCCGCGATCTTGCGACGCCGGGCCTGCTCAATGGCGAAATCCAGATAGCCGAGTTGTTCGCGCCCGTAGACCGGCAAGCCAAAACGAAAGCGCCGCATGTCGATGTGGGAATGGGCAAACAGCCGGAGTACTGTGGGCGGAAGCCACGTGGTCGAGAAGTCCGCAATCGGGGTGATGGGAATCCGGCGCCTCAGCCCCCGCGTGGCCTGGGCGAGCACCCCGGCGTCACCCACCACCGCGAGATTCGCGCATTCCTTGCGCAACGACCTTCGAATCTGCTGGGCCAGCGGCTGCTGGGCGCGTGCCAGCGCCACGAATGCCTTGGCGACGACTTCAGCCGAAATGCCGGCTGGGTCGCCCATGGTGACCAGGAGGTTTTTCACTTTGCTTGACGGTGCCACACGAGCAGTTCACGCGAATTCCGCACGCGATGCAAGTGGCGCCATCAAACGCAGCGCTGATAGTGTAAGATTCTGCGAGGAGACAAGAGATGGAACTTCGTGAGCTCAACGCCGACGAGAGAATTGCCCTGGCTGCCTTGATCGAGTTCGAGGTGCTGGCCAGCGGCCACGTGACCGAGGACGAGGAGCGAGAGATTCAGGCCGTGGTGGATGAGATCGGCGAGGACGTCTATCGCAAGGCCGTGGAGGAAGTCGATCGGCGCTTTCCCGACGAGGAGGCCGCAAAGAAGTTTCTCAAGACCATCACCCGCCCCGAGGCGCGCGAGCTCATCTTCGGCGCGGTCATGGGGGCTGCGATGACCGACACCATCGAGGGACACGAGTCCAGAATCCTCGACTGGGTCGCCCAGGAATGGAAGCTCGAGGTCAAGTACGAGGAGCCGCCCGCGGACTGAACCCGGGCGCAGACGTTGCATGAAAACGCCGGCGTCGTTGCCCCGGACCCGCAAGCGCGGTAACTTGAGAGCTGGGTTCGTCTTCAGGGACGATCGGGGAGAAGTCCCACAGTGCACAAGATCGGATGGTTGGTACAATTGTCTAGGAGGTTCTCACCATGAATGGCACGGACATCGTAACCAGGGACAAGCTCGTGGCTGATCTGAAGGTGGTGGTGGCTGACGCCGAGGAGCTGCTCAGAATCACGGCTGGACAGGCCGGCGATAAGGTCGCGGCGGTACGGGACAAGATGCAGCGGGGGCTTGAGCAGGCCAAGGCCAAGCTGGCCGATCTTGAGGGCAAGGCCATGGAGCAGACCAAGGCTGCCGCACGCGCGACCGACGTGTACGTCCACGAAAACCCGTGGAAGGCCGTGGGAATCGCCGCAGGGGCCGGCGTCCTGTTCGGACTGTTGATCAGCCGCCGCTAGAGCTCGCAATGGCAGACCAACCCCTGCCCGCGGCTTCGCACCGTGGGCTTCTCGGGTCGGCAAACCATTTGCTCGCCGTGCTGGTTTCTGCAGCGGAAACCCGGGTGGGCATCTTGGCGACCGAACTGCAAGAGGAACGGGTCCGCCTGGGCCGGCTGCTCCTGGTCGGCGGGGCGGCCTTGTTCTGCCTTGGCCTGGGCACCGTCCTGCTCTCGGTCTTTCTGGTGGTGCTCTACTGGGATTCCGATCGCCTGGCCGTGCTGGGCCTGCTTAGTGGACTCTTCCTGGGCCTCGGCGTGGTCAACGCCGTCGTGCTCGCCATCATCGCGCGCGGCCAGAAGCGCCCGTTGGGCGAAACCGTGGAGGTTCTCGCCAAGGATCGGCAGAGCCTGGAGCAGGACTCATGAACCTGTCGCTGACCGAGATCCAGCGCCACCGCGGGGAGCTCCTGGAGCGAGCCCGCGCAGAGCGCGCGGAGGTCAAGGCTGTGCTCAACAGCCAGAGCAACCTTTTGTGGCTGGTGGACCGGGGGCTGGAGGTGATCAAGTTCTGCGCGGCCAGAAAGGGCCTCCTGGTGATCGGGGCGCTCGCCTTCGCGGTCGTGCAGCCTCGCCGCGCCTTGCGCTGGGCGCTCAGGGCGTGGGGCGTGTTCCGGCTGGTTCACAAGATAAGCCGCGCCTTCGCGTAGGCTACGGGGCAGACACGCGCCGCACGCCGGGGTCGGGGGTGCTGGTGTCCAAGCGCTCTCCCGCCTGGGGATGGCTTAGCCCCGGGGTTGCGACATCGGCCAATGGGATGCGCACGAAGGGACGCGTGAGCAAAGCGGGATGGGGCACCTGCAGCCCCGGCTCGTCGATGGTCTGTTCCCCGAAAAGCAGCACGTCGATGTCGATGACCCGGGAACGCTTGGCCCCATCGGCCGGCCGAACCCGGCCCAGCTTGCGCTCGATGCCCAGACACGAATCAAGCAACTGGCGCGCCGTGAGCGAAGTTTTCACCTGCACCACCGCGTTCAAGTAGAGAGGCTCGGGGGCGTTTCCTTCGGGAACCGTTTCATAGATGCTGCTTTCGGCCACAAGGCGGACGCCCGCCACTTGACCGATGGCTGCCGCCGCAGCGTACAAGAAGGCGCGCCGGTCACCCAAGTTGGATCCTAGTGCGAGATAGGCGGTGACCACGGTCCCAGCATACCCCGACCGCCCCTCGTGGTAAGAACGGCATTCAATGTTGCAGGCACTCACTGCCGCCGCCCTGACCGGCCTTGTGACCGGTGTCGGCGCCTTTCCCTTCTTCTTCATTCGGCGACTCCCGCGACGGGCCTACGACGGCATCCTGGGCCTGGGCGCCGGGCTCATGCTGGCCGCCGCCACCTTGGGACTGCTGCACGAGGCGCTGGATGGCGTGCGCGGTGCCACCGGCCTGGACCTGGGCCGCCTGATCCTGGTGACCGTGGGATTCTTGGCGGGAGTGGCCGTGGCCAGCGTGATGGATCGGTTGATCCCGCACAGTCACGCCCATGGCCACCGAGACCACATCGCCCCGGGGCATCGCGACGAAGAAGCCAATGACCAGCACGTGGAGATTCGCCAGAGCTATACCATCGTGGGCGCCCTCTCCATTCACCGTATCCCTGAGGGTCTGGCCATCGGCGCCGGGTTCGCGTCCGGACATGGAAGCCGCCTGGGCTGGCTGCTGGTGGCTGCGGTTGGCATCCAGAACATCTGCGAGGGTGTGGTGATGGGCGCGCCCCTGCGCCTCTCGGGTGTGTCGCCCGCGCGCGGCCTGCTGGTAGTCGCCGCCAGTGGTCTCGCCGTCCCGTTGGGCGCGCTCGTCGGCCTTGGCCTGTCGTCATGGACGGTCATCACCCTTCCCTTTATCCTGGCCCTGGCCGCCGGAATCCTCATCTACGTGACGTCCAACGAGATCATCCCGGAATCGCACAGCCATGGCCACGAGGGCGCCGCCTCCACTGGGCTGGTCCTAGGATTCCTGCTTACCATGTTGATTGGGGCAGTCTTGCGTTGATTGATGGACAATCCGTGGACCATACTTGCGCCGTGAATCGTTCCGTCTCCTTCCTGACCATTCTGATCCTGGGGCTGCTGGCCCCTGCCTGCGGCCACAACGTCGGCGATCGTTGCTCGACCAACATTGACTGCGCCCAAGACGGTAGCCGCATCTGCGATCTGTCCCAGCCTGGTGGCTACTGCACATTGGACGGGTGCGACGATAGCTCCTGCCCTTCGGAATCCGTCTGCGTTCGCTTCTTCGACCAGATGTACCCCACCGCCACGCCTTGTCCCGACCCCAACGCGGCCCCGGGCACCATCGGCGAATGTCAGCCCGATGAGCTCTGCGTGGTCTGCGGGCCCAGCTCGTCTCAGCCTACACAACAATCCTGCTGCGTGCCGAGCGTGTCAGAGCGTCGCTACTGCGCCCTCAAGTGCGGCAGCAACAGCGACTGCCGGGGAGGCTATGTCTGCCGCACCTCTGCGACCGACGGCAGCCTTGCGCTCACGCCCGACCCCAACTCCATAACCACGGCGAAGTTCTGCGCCCCGGTCGAGCCGTAGACGCGACTAGAGCACCGAAGGGTTTGCCGGACCGAGTGAAATTGCGCAGTTGCGAGCGGCCCGAGGCGCGACGAGGGAGAATACTCGACGTATTTGACCGAGGAGCAACGAAGGGACGCGACGCAAATCCGCGATTTCACGACGGGAGGCAAACCGTTCGGTGCTCTAGCGCTTGAAGCCTAGCAAGATATCCGTGGTTGCCTGATCGGCTGCCGGGAATGGGTACTTCTCAAATTCCCCTGATGCTGCCCAGCGGAAGTCGGCCACCCGCAGGGGCCGCGGCTCTTGCCCTGGAAGGATGCATGCCTGGTAAAGTGTCAGGTCCACCGAGTATCCCTCGTACTGGTGGGTCCGCTGCGCCATGCGCAACTTGACCTCGACCTCCACACCAACACGCTCGTGCAGCTCGCGCTTGAGAGCGGACTCGTCTGTCTCGCCGGGCTCCACCTTGCCGCCCGGGAATTCCCACAGGCCGGGCAGCACCGCCGTTGGCCGCCGTTGGGTAATCAGATAGCGGCCTTCACGCTCGATAACAGCTGCCACCAGCCTGATGTGCGGCCCCGAATCCGACGTCATGAGTGAGGGGCGGAAGTGTAGCACAAAGTGCGGCAGCCGCGTGCTAGCTCATTCATGGTGGCCAAGAATCTCACCCACACCAGCCGCGTGGCTGCTACGCTCTGCCCTTCGGCTCCCCACGCGACTAGAAGGAAATTCCGTTCTTCTGGCAGGCCGACCGCACCAATTGCCTATTGCGTTCGTCTAGCTTCTCGTAGGCGCGCAGGGCTGCGTCTGAGTCGTGCAGCGAGCATGAGCAGATCGCGATGATCTGGTAGGCGCTGGTGAGATCCGGCTTGGCTCGCAACGCCCTGCGCGCCGAGTCTATGGCCAATATGTACTGCCCGCGCAACCACGCCTCACGAGCCTGCTGGATCAGCTTGTCGGGATCCACGCTGGACTCTACCTGTCCGCCGGGCTTGGACTGGGCGGCGGCCACGGGCTTCGGGGTCTGAGCCGGCTTCTTCACCTCGGGCTTCGGGCTCGCCTTCTTCGCCAGCACCGCGCAGCGACCGACAATCCAGTGCGCCGTCTTGTTGTTGCGGTCCACCGCCAACACCAACTCGGCCTCGCTCTTGGCTTCGTCGCACGCGCCGACGCTTGCCTTGCTCGACGCCGCGTCCACGTGCAGTTTGACGTACTCGGCACGCGCGGACTTCTCAAGAACCGATGCGCGTTCCTTGTACACGCTGGTTTCCGGGATCTCGCCCGCTCCGCGCAGAACGGCCTCGAAGTTCGACTTCTCTGCCGCCTCTTTCAAGGCGGCAAAGCGCTCGGCATTGCCCTTCTCGTCCTCGGCGAGCTTGCGCAATTCGGCCGCCTCGCTCGAATCGGGCGCGGCGGCGACGGCTTTGTTGGCTGCGGCCAGAGCCTCGTCCCACTTCTCGCTTGCCTGCGCCGCCTTCGCGGCGGCCAGCAGATCCGCCAAGGTCTCCTGCGGCGGAGGCGGCGGAGGCGGCGGAGGCGGCGGCAAGGGCTGGGCGACAATCGGCGGCGCAGGCGGAGCAGGCCGCGGCCGTGACCGGCCACCTGAAAGCACGAAGGCCACGACCAATGCCACGACCACCACGCCGCCGCCCACGATCCCGAAGATCTTGCCCTTGCCCAGACGACCAAGTCCGGGTTCAAGCTCGCCCCCGCCTTCTTCGGTGACGAAGCGCAGTTGCACCTGCCCAAGCTCGATTTGGTCGCCCGGGCTGAGCAGCACGCGATCGTGGTCCACGCCGTTCACGCGAACGCCGTTGGCGCTCTCCAGGTCCACGGCGTAGTACTGATTGCCTTCGCGGACGATGCGGGCGTGGTGGCGGGATATGGACTTGTGCTCGATGACGATGTCGTTCTCCGACGTGCGTCCGATGACCAGCGACGGGCGGTCGAGCATGAACTCGCGCCCCGCCATGAATCGGCCCACGATAACCAGACGCGGCGGCCGAGAGGCAGAGTCGAGTGCCGAGCCTTCGTCGACCAAGCTGTGCAGCGGAATCGTGGGCTGCGCTTCGATGGCATCCTGCACCTCGGCCGCGGGAGGCGCAGCAGCCCCCGCCTGGGCCGGGGACGAGGCGGCGGCAGAGGCCACGGGCGCATGCGCGGCGACAGCCAGGGCCGCGCTGGGACGCTCCTCTTTGATGGCCATCCGGTAGTCGCCGATGAGGATGACATCACCATCCTTGAGCGGCGCGGACGCCGACAAAACAGCACCGTTGAGCTTGGTTCCGTTGTAGCTGGAGAGATCTTCCAGCAGCAGGGCGCCCTGTCGGCGCACCAGCCGCGCGTGGCGCCGCGAGACGTTCTGCTCGCTCAGGCGGATGGTGTTGCCTTCCTGTCGGCCGATCGTGATCTCGTCGCGGATCAGCGGGACAACAACAGTCTTGCCTTCGTCGTCCTCGATGAGGAGTTTCTGCATGGGAGTACGGGTGCCTCGCCAGAAACGACTCTAGCCGCAGCCTCAAGTGGGATCAAGCGCGCTCTGAGATGGGAATCGCCGGTGTCCAGTTACTTTATCAGAATCAACGCAGCCCCGATCACGATGGCCATGCCCACGATGAAGGCCGCCACCACGACGGCAACAGCCACGTTCTTGTTTTCTTGCAGCTCGCGGCGCAAGTTGTAGGGAGTCACCAACTCCCAGATGTAGTAGCCGATGATGAGCATCGCGATCCCCGCCAGACCGAGAACCGACGCGTCAAGAACCAGTCGCCAAAGGGGGATGGGCACCATGGGTGGCATGCTCTACAGACTCCTTAGCTCTGGGTAGGTGGTCATCAGGTCCGTCTCAGTGAGGGAATCTTCAGGATCGGCAGGGGTCCACACTACCTCAAGGCCCAGAAGAGTGTTGGACGAGATTGCGCCGAGCTCGCTCAGGACAGCCTCCAGGCTTTCGCGGTCTCGGGGCGCCTGGATCCGTGCCAGGGGAGCCCGCGTGGCCACAATCACGGTCACAACCAAGTACTCGAGCGCCTCGGCTCCCACGGTGGCGGCCGTCTGCGCCCGGCGCACGGAACCGTCGGCGACCCGAATGCGCTCCACCTCGAAGCGCGCGCGTTCGGCCATGGCAGCGGCATTCAGTTTGGTCTCGCCGTTGGTCAGGCTCATGGGCCCGCTCGCTTCCGCAAAACCGTAGCGGATCGAATCCTTCTCCCGCAGCAGCTCGAGCGCCGTCTGACGAAGAAGCTCGGCCAGGCCCGCTTCACTCGATGTGTCGCCCTGGCTGGCGAAGTCAGCCAGCCGACCCTGAATGTGGCGGGCTGAACGACCGAGGCCGACCTGGACCTGGTACACGTAGGCGGAATCCAGGCCCTCGTCAGCATCATCATCGGACCAGGCGCTGGGCGTGCCCCGACGGGTTGCTCGACGAATAGCGCGCATGACGGCGACCGTGCCCAGGCCGACGATTCCCAGAAGCACCAGGCTACCCATTAGGCCCATGCCGCCGCCATAGCCGCCAAAGCCCCAGCCGAAGCTGGGCAAGAAGAAGAAGCTGGAGCCCCCTCCATACCCGCTGCGCCCCGAACCGTAGCTGCGCGAGAGGCTGCCCGCGCCCGAGCGAAAGCCACCGCGGCCGCTGAAGCTAGCACCTGATCGGGGGCCAGCCAGGGCCAGGCCAGGCAACAGAGCCGACAACAACAAGACAATGGCTAGGCAGCGTATGGATTTCATGGACGATCCCCGTACGTGTCTACAAGCCTAGCGGCGCCCGAGTGCGAAGGCAAAGATCATTCACGAACTGCGTCGACCAGCAGCAAGAGGCTGCGCTCCCTCGCGGCCTGGTCAGTTGCTGATGATCGGCACTGGAGGGGTGATGGCGGGTTACGACCGTGAGGAATATCGACGGGATTTCAGTCAAATAACCTTGATGCCAGGTCTGATTGAAACCCTGATGGGGCTCTGATGAAAGCCCGATGAAGGTCCGATGGGTGACTGATACCGGCCTGATGAGAAGCGCGATGTGAAAAACTTGCTGACCTCCGCCAGGGGTATACCGTCGGCGTCGATGGGCTACCCGATCTCGGCAGGACGCAAGACCGTCAAGCCTCCCGCGGGCTGCGAGGGACACCTGACCCGGCGTGAAGCGGTGATCCAGCTTGGCCTGCGTAGTGAATTCAAGATCCGTCAGCTTGAACGCGACGGCCGACTGCACGCGGTTCGCGGCCGCATGAGCACGGCCTTCTACCCCGAGGCCGAGGTGCTGGCGCTGAGGGCCGAGCTGGCTGCTGCGCCTCGTTGTGCACCGGGGCGCTGGACCGACGCCGATCTCATCGCGTTCTTGCGGCACCCGACGGCATCGGGACGGCCGCGCACTGCAGTCGATCTCGTCACCGAAGCGAAGATCAACATTGCCCGCGCAGAGCGGGTGTACCGCTTCTGGTGCAAGCGCGACGACGTCCTGGCTGCGCGTGTGATCCGCGCCGCACGCCTGGTGCGCAGGTCGCCGGACCCCCAGCGCACCCAATCGGCCGGCGAGCATCTGCCCGCGGCGCAGGCGCCCAACGGACCGCGTCCGACAGCACCTGCTGTCGACAGCACATGCGAAAGTGAACGGCGAAGCGCCGCGCGCCTGGCGCACGATCGGCTCGTCCGGTCCCTGCGGGATCCCGACCCGCGCGTCCGCGCCGAAGCGTTCGTCAAGCTCAAGGAAAGCCCGGGGCCGTAAGGCCGCTTCCCGCATGGACCAGTGAACCGGAGGTCATACATGCCGCGCAGACGCGTTGACATCAAGCCCACCCTTCTTTCCGAGGTGGAGCGCATCGGACGAAATGAGCACCTTTCGGTCAGTCAGATCGTCAATGAGGCCTTGGCCATGGCGCTTGCGGAACGAAGGCACCGGCTACAAACGCCGCTGTGCCCCCGCCTGCCCCGACCGATTCCCGCCGGATCACGCCGCCCGAATAGGGCCGAAATCCTATCGGTCTTGGATTTTTAGACCAGAACGACGTCTGACAAGTCAACCTCGATGGCTTCGCCGGGCAAGGCGCCGCGGTCGAAGCGCATGGTGTTGTCGCGCGCGCGATTGAGCGCCACCTGTTCGAAGTAGGCCTGCACCTGGGGAATGGCCTCAGCCAGTCGCTCGACATATTCGCGCGCCAGGAAAAGCACGGAGCTGTGCATGGTGGCGCGCACCGTGGCGGAGGTGGGCTGGTCCGTGACCAGCGACATCTCACCAAAAATATCGCCTGGCTTGAGCCGCGCCAGGGACACAGCCTCGGGCGTGTCTGCGCGCGCGACCACCTCGACCTCGCCCGCCAGCATGAGAAAGAGACCCTTGCCTCGCTCACCCTCGCGAATCAATTCGGTACCGGCCTCGACCTCGTGGCCCTCGAAGCGACGAAGCAGCTCGCCTTGCTGGGACTTGGTGAAGGGCACGAAGAGCGGCGACGTCTGCAGCAGGTTCTTGATCAAGCGCTCGCGTGAGAACTGATCGAGCGCGGCGCGGATGGCGGGCAACTTGGCAACGACCAGGGCCAACGCCGCCTTGCTGACCCCGATGACGTCGGCATCGCCGGCCGCGGCCACCGAGGCGGTGCGCGGCTGGCCGGTGATGAGCGCCATTTCTCCGAAGAGCGTGTTCTCGAAGAGGCGCGCCACGTCCTTGTCTCCGGCCGGTGTATTGACGAAGACCCGCAGCTCGCCATCGGCCACCAGAAAGAGTGTGTCGCCTGCATCGCCCTGACGCACGACCAGTTGCCCGTCGGTGAGGCGCAGCACGGTCAGCGAGCGCAGCACGGCCGCAAGCGACTCGGGGCCCAGCTCGGACAGGAAGGGCAACGGGTGATACTGCTCCTGATAGCCCACGAACACCGAGAGATCGAGCGCGGTCTTGCGCGCCTGTTCCATGACGTGCGCCAGAGAACCGGTGTGGCCAATATCCCCGACTTCCAGCACGGTCGATGGATCGACCGGTGCCGTGCGTACCGCAAAACGCGCAAGCAATGGCGAACCAGAGGCGTAGGTCTTGACCAGCAGGGCGAAGATGTCGTCCACCGGTTGGCCCAACTTGCCGAGAGCATAGGCCGCGACGATGGCCGGCAGAGGGTGGCCGGCACGAACATTGTGGATGGCCACGCTCCGGTAGACCTCGGCCGCCGCGTCGGTCTGCCCGGCTTCCGCCAGCACGTCTGCTATGGCAAGCCGGGTCTCGTAGTCAAGCGGGAGCGCGGCCAGAATTCTCTGGTACGCGCGCAGGGCGTGTGGGTGATCGCCGTTGCGGCGGAAACGACGCGCTTCGTCCCTGGCCTCACGTAGGGTGATCTTCATGAGTCAAGATTCGGTCAAGCCGCAAGCGGAGGCAAGTGCCGGCAAACCCTTCGACGCTGATTTTGCCAGGCGCTGGCCCATGGCGAGGGTGTTGGCCACCTACGACCCCCTGCGGCTATCAATAGGGGAAGTGGCAGCCCCTGTCAATCGGCTGAAAATTGGGTAGTATGTCCCCCGTTGACCGCTACCAGGTCCGACCGGGCCTGGCCGACAAACCCCAAGAACCCCCTGCCCCCTGACGACAATGGAGAAGGACCTCGAGCGCAGTTTTCTGGAGATTCTTGCGCGGACCCTGGTTTCGCTCCCCTTCGACCTCAAGATCCTGCTCGAAGCGGTGTCCGACCCCAACCTGGACCACAGCGCGCGTGAAGTCGCAGTGGCTGCGGTTGTGTACATCATCGCGCCCCGCGAGGGGAACATCGAGCCGTACATCCGATACAGCGAGGACGTGCTGGTCCTTCGTCTCGCCCTGCGCCAGATCTTGACCGAAGCAGGCGAAGGGGCGCCGGCATTCCGGGAACGCTTCGCCGAAGATCTCAGCCGCCTGGGCCAGGAGTTGGAGTTGCTCGATCGGGCCTGCGGCAAGGATCTGGTGGCCTGGCTCGACAGCCGTTGGGCTGTCCTGCGCAAGGCCGTGTACGCGCGCAAGAAGATCCCCATGTTCGTCGACGACGAGGAGGTCGGCACACTCCTCTACGACGAAGGACTGAAGTTCGGCACCAACTATCCGATCAGCGAGAAGACCCTGGAGGGACGGCTCAAGCAGGCCCAGCCTATCCTGGACCACCTGCAACGGAAGTGGGACCAGGACAAGAAGAAGATCACCCCACACTAGGATAGGGATCCGGATGGCGCCAAGTTCCGAGGTCGTGCCGTTTGGCGCCACCCCCGCTGGGGTCTTTGATATCGCCTGCCGCGTGGCCGAGAGTGGAGGCTCCCTTCCCGTCGAGATCACCGAGGCAGCGCGTGCGGTGGCCGGTGAGCTGAGGTCGTTTCCGCCCGACGAGGTACGGGCCGCGCTGGAGAGAATCATCACAGGCCCGCACGCCGACGACGGCCTGCAGTGGCTACACGAGGCAGGCGCGCTGGAGCATGTGGTGCCCGAGCTAGATGCCACGGTGAACTTCTCGCAGGAGGCAGGACGCCGGCACAAGGACGTATGGGAACACACCAAGCAGGTGGTCATGCAGTCGCCTGCGCAGCCCATCGTGCGCTGGGCCGCCCTGTTGCACGACATCGGCAAGGTGGGCACCCGGGTCATGCTCAGCGAGGGCAAGGTGACCTTCCACCGCCACGCCGATGTGGGCGCGCGCCTGTTTGAGACTCTCGCCCGGCGCCTGGGTTTTCCTCGCGCCGAGCGCAAGCGCATCCGCTTTCTCATCGTCAACCACCTGCGCGCCAACGCCTACGAGCCGGAATGGACCGACGCAGCCGTGCGTCGCTTCGATCACGAAATGGGCGATGCGCTGCCCGAGCTTGTCGAGTTGTCACGAGCCGACGTCACCTCGGCACGGCCCGGCCGACGTCAGGAGGCGGCCCGCAACATCGAGGCGTTGTTGCAGAGAATAGCGGCCGTGCGCGAGCTCGACGCCCGTGTGCCACCTCTGCCACCGGGGGTGGGCAACGCCATCATGGAAGCCTTTGCCATTCCGCCCTCGCGCCGGGTGGGTGAGTTGCGCAAGCTGTGCGAAGACGCCATTGAACGCGGCGACCTCCTGGAACGGCAGCCGGTGGAGTACTACGTCGACTTCCTGAGGCGCCAGGGGATATCAGTCGACAAGCCGTAGCGGACGAACGGCCTGGGTTGCGGAGACAGGTCGTGAAGCGCGCGGGGCGCGCTGCCATGGGTCTGCTTCCTTGTCTTTTCTTGAGACACAACCGGTCGCACGTGCATCAGAATGCCACGCACACTTTTATGAACGGCAAGATCATGCGCGTGGTTCCCGCCCGCGCCCACACGGGCGCGACCGGGGCCGCCGGCGGCACTCTCTAGGGCTGGCCTTCAACCTGAGCAGTCGCTTGCTGCGGCGCTCTCCGAAACATCTCCGCCAGCAGGAAGCGGCCCAACCTCTTTCCCGTCGCCCAAATGGGAAAACTGGTCTCGCCGGACTGACGTTCGGTTTCACGTACCGGGAACTCCGTGCGCGGAATGCGCAGTCGGTATGAACGCACCGCCATCTCGAGATCCACCGTCACTCCGATGCTGGAGATCTTCATGCTTCGATAGGCCGACACCGTAAAACCCTTGACCCCGTGAAGAACGTCGCGAATCCGCCAGCCTTCGCGTCGCCAGACGAGTGACGTCGTGATGCTCAAGACATTGATGCCCCACTTCCTCGGCTTGAGGATGCGATGATCCTCCTCGTTGCGTCCCCCATCAATGAAGCGACTGGCGACGACGAGATCGTAGCCCTGCCTGAGTTTGTCCGCCATCTCCTTGGTACAATCCGGGTCGAGCGTGCCTTTGGGAAAGAACACGACGAGACCCTCCGTCTTGCAAATCTCGACCGCGTGGGCGTAGGCCGCGTTCAGCGATGGTTTGGATTGCTTGAAAACCGGAATGCCCTGCGATTCAAGGTACTCCACCGTGCCGTCCGTGCTCCCGCCGTCGACCGCGTAGACATCGTCGAAGGTGTCTCGCCGCAGCTTGGGCACATCGACTTCGCACCCCGACCTTTCGTTGAACACCAGAAGACAGAGTGTGATCTTCATTTCACGAGCCAAGGCATTCCTCCGCCGCTTTGAGTGCCAGGTCAACGGCCACGTCCGAGTTCATATGTTCCCACGTCCCCCACCGCCCAATCGCGATAATTCCGCGCCCGCGAAACCAATCGACAATTGCTCTGATGGCCGCGGGCTTGCCCACCGTGCTGACCGGATAGGCGAACTCGTTGACGAAGCGAGTCCCGTCCGCAGCGCGAGATCTCCTCGCGTTGGTTTCGGTCCAGTGGCCGCGCGCGCCTTCGCAAAAATTGTGGCGCAGCAAGAGGCGGTGATGCTCTTCGTCTTCCCTGGGCTCGTAGATCCAGTGCGCCGGACTTGCGACGTTCTCGGGATGGTAGTCGACGTGCACGCCCGTGTGGACCAGCGATGCAACCGCATTTTGGATCGTCTCCGGCATTTGCGCCAGTCGCGGCCAGAGCGTCCATGGAATGGTGTTAACGATGAACTCCGCTTTGATTGCGCCATCGATGATTCGCTTCTCCATGTCGATCGATCTCAACGAATAGGAGGGGATGAAGCGATCACTCAGCGATTGGGCGATACGGCGCCAGACCTCGCCATAGCCGTGGGCGCGCGGGTAGAGGAAACGGCCGTGCGCGGGCAGCGTGCCCTGGGATTTCCTCTGCAGAACGCTGAGCAGGACCTCGCGAAACGAGACCGAGGGAAGCTTGTGCAGCCAATCGATCCCGAGGTCGGACAGGGGCAAGGACCAGAGCTTGCGATTGTAAGGGAGCATGGATTCCTCCGCAATTCGCTCGCCCAGCTTCCAGCGAATCCAACTGTCAAAGGTCGCGGGCTCGGGCTCACCGCGCACGCACCCAGCCCGTGCAATTGATTCGAGAAAGTCCAACTGGTCGGAGGTCGCGAACTGCCAGAGGTTGCCCTCCAACGGATGTTCGATTTCGACGCCGCGAATGCGGATGGTGCTGATTCGTCGATACTCCCGCCACTCGTCGCGCGGCATGAACTCGAAGAGCAACTCCAGCGCCCGTGCCCGACGCAGATCGAGGAAGTGGCCGCCCCCCACGTCGAGCGGCGATCCGTCAACCATGGCGGACCGGCACAGCCCTCCGGCTTCCGCCTGCTTTTCCAACACAAGGAACGAATCGCACCCTGCTCTCTTTAGAGCTGCGGCGAAGGCGAGACCCGAGGGGCCCGCGCCGAGAATGCAGAAGCGAACGGTTTTCATCCCGGGGCTTTCTGGGGCGCAGGGGCCTCCTCAAATCTGGACAGGGGAGTTCCGCTTCGCGAAACAAAGAGCATCACCCCCACGAAGACGCAAGCGCAGAAGACCGACAACGGAGCAAAGCCGAGTTCGTTGTAGCCCCGCCCCAGACCGAGGAACTTGAAGCCGAGTACGTCCACCACGGCCATGCTCAGGCAGAACGCCACCAGCCCGCCGAGCGGGATCGCCGTAGACCATACGACGAACGCTCGGCCCGACGGGGCCAAGGTGAAGATTTCCTTTCTTCTCCAAATCAGCAGACCGAACAGCGCGATGAAAGCTGCGGGAAAGACCACTTGCTGAATTCTCTTGATCCAACGAAACACAAACTCCCGTGCCGCGTGGTGCATGCCGTCCTGAGGATAGGCAACGACCGCGGAATGGGTAAGCCGAGCGAGGTCATCCAGCCGCGCGTGGTCTGCGGACGTGGCAGGCGGCCAGTTGGTGGTAGCTCGGCCCGCCCTGATGAGCGATGAAAAAGAAAGGGTGCCAGCCGACAGGATCTTCCTGAAATCTCCCGGCCGAGGCGCGGCCAGAATGGCTGGTCCGTGCGATCCGGCCTCAATCTTTCCTGCCCGGACGGCCTCCCCAAGCTCGGCGTCGATGCTGCGAAACATGGCTTCCATCTGGTCGGCGGTCTTTGCCCCTGCCTGCTGGGCGGCGTAGAGCAGGCAAAACTCAAAATAGGATACGAAAAACTCCTTGTCGGCGGAGCTGCGTCCATTGAACACCGCGTGTTCTTCGTTGCCCGCCGTCCAGTAGCTTGCCGGCTCTTCCAGAAAAGGTTTGAGCCGAGAGAAAGTCGGGGAAAGCTGGTAGGCCTTCAGCCGGGTGGCCCGGGCGACCGGTACGTAGGCTTGGTGGCCCCTGGGTTCGAGACTCGTGAGGCGCTGATAGAGCCCGGTGAAAGCCGAGCTGCGCCGAAACGTGGTGATGAAAGAACCGTAGTACGCCTGGTTGAGCGCACAGACGGTGAGGACGGGGAGCAAAAATCCGGCGCCAAGAACAAGCAGAGCAAGCCCATGTGCCTTGAGAGTTGGAACTGGGGACTGTCGCGCGTGCCGCCATTGGAACGCAGCACGGGCAAGCACAAGCGCAATCGCCACGCAGACGGCCATCGAAATCCAGGTTGCCTCCTCCCGGTTGAGATAACAGAGGCCGAGTAGGAGGCCGGTTAGCGACGCCCAGCGAATGCGCTCTCGTAGCGACTCGCCAGCACGCAGCGCCAATCCCAGGGCGGCGATGAGACACAGGTTGGTGAGTGCCACATGCAAGGTCTCCCGCAGCAGCCTGAATTCTTCGGGGAGCATGGGATTGGCCACGAGAAACACAGTGACAACGGCAAACTTCCAGCCCGCCAGCGTCGCAGCGGGTCGCACCGCGCTCTTGAACAGGAAAGGGCCGCCCAGGAGCAGCAAGAACTCACCCACGCGCAACGGGAGGCCAAGAAGATGAAGGAGGGCCAGCCAGACACTGAAAAGTGGGGCCTTTGCCAGAGAAAAGCAGTCAAACTGGCCAAGCCAAGAGGAGCCCTTCCGCCAGTCCCAGTTGAGAAAACCTTCGGCGTTGCGAATGTAGAGGCCATCGTCGACAGCGATCCAACTAGGCCGGAAAGGACGCCAGCCATAGAGCCAGTACAGCGCAAGCAGCAGCAGGCCGAAGGTGAGACCCCATCTCCACGAATTCCTTGCCGTCCCCTCGTCCGTGGCCATCTTGGCGCTCCGAGGAGCGCGACGAAGATGAGCAAGACGCCAAGCTAGGCCTTGATGATTCATTGCGACTTCGACAGATTTGGCCCCGACACCCAACACTGGGATCATGAAAGCAAGATCTTGCCAAGAAATCGATCGCGGTAGGAGGAACAAGCCAGATGTTCTTCCTACTGCGTCGCGCTCTCTTTTGTCCGAAAACGCAGACGACGTCAACTACGTCCCCTAGACCGGCGGGAAGACAAGCCAGCGCCGTGTCTTCGATCTCAACTCGGCGCTACAAGATCCCCCTGGCGCGCGGCCGCCGGCTATGCCAAAAAGAACGCTGGTCCCGGGTGACGGAACACTTGCGAACCCCGCCAGGCCCGGAAGGGAGCAACGGTAGCCGGTCGACCGGGTGCTCGGGACCTTTTGTGTTGTCCCGAAGAGAGAACAGGGAAGCCTGTCACAGCACAGGCCGAGTCGAGGAGCGCCGCACGGCGGTGGTGCTACAATAGTGTCCTCCGGAGACGATTCGATCCAATGCCTCGCATGGTCAAGTGCGCAAAACTCGGGCAGGAGCTGCCCGGGGTCAGCTACAAGCCGTTCAACAACGAACTGGGGCAACGAATCTACGACCAGGTCTCGCAGCAGGCGTGGATGGAGTGGATCGAATACTCCAAGCGAATCGTCAACGAGTTCCGTCTCGACCTAACCTCGCCCGCGGGGCAGCAGGTTCTGCTTGAGCAGGCCGAGCAGTTCTTCTTCGGTGCGGGAGGCCACAACCCGCCCGAATTCGTGGCACCCAAGTCGTGACAGCTCGCCATGCCTGACGACAGGGGACGCCGTAACACGGGGGCCATTCCCATAACCGGCGAGCAGCCGGTGCGGCGGCCTACAGGCTCATTCTTCACGGCCGAAGGCGGCTCGCAGCGCGCTGACCAGCAGGCGCGTGACTTGCGTGTGGCGGTCAGTGTGCCGGTGAAGGTCCGCTACGAAAGCATTCTCGATTTTCACGGCACCCAGTCGGTCAACATCAGCCGTTCGGGCATGTTCTTGTCGTGCGCCGATCCACGGCCGGTGGGCACCATCGTCGACTTCGAGCTGGCGCTGGCCGACGGCCTGTCGCTGCTTCGGGGCAAGGGTGAGGTCGTGCGCGTGACCGGCGGCCCCGTCGCGGGCATGGGCGTGCGCTTCCGTGAGCTTGACCAAGAGGCCCGCCGCTTCCTCGACCGCATCGTTCAGGTGAACGAAGAGGAAGGACGCTCGCCCGCGGTTTCGCTCGACTTCGCCAATGCACCCGCTGCCTCGCCATCCTCCAGCCCCGGGGCGTCATCCCAATACAGCCCTTTGCGGGGCGCCACCACGCTGCAACCGGGCCTGCTGGTCAATGGGCGCGACCTCCACGTCAAGCTCACGCCCGCCACGGTCGGCTACTTCACCAACAACCCTCTGCTCAACATGCGCTTGGGCGGCTTCGTGGTTCCCTGCGAAGAAAACGTGCCCCTGGGCGCGGTCTTCGATGTGGTGATCGAGAGCTTCGAGGGTCATGCGCTGTTTACCGGCAAGGGCAAAGTGGTGGCAAAACAAGAACACCGACTCGGGGTTCGCCTGTCCGACGTGGACAAGGTCGTGCTGGCGCGCCTGCAGGCCGAAGTCGCCCGGCTGAGTCCATTCGGACGATAAGACAATTCTCGCTGTCGAACCGGGTCCGTGATCGGTAAACTAGGGCCGTGACCGCCAAGCCTGAGAAACAAGAAAGCCAACGAGACGAACGGGCCGAAGCCGCGCGCGCCCGTGTGGCCAGCACCGGACGCAATGATCCGTGCTTCTGCGGCTCCGGCAAGAAGTACAAGAAGTGCCACCTGGCCGGCGATGAGGCAGCCGCTTTGGCGCCGCCCCGGGCGCCTGACCCCGACGAGATGCTCGCCGAAGGCTGGCGGCTTTTTGAACAGCGCAGGCCGGCGGCTGCCGAAAAAGAGTTCCGCGCTGCCCTGGCCCTCAAGCCTGACTGGGCGGATGCGCTCGTCGCCATCGGCCTGGCGCGCCTGCGATCGGGCGACCAGGATGCTGCGCGCAAGGAGTTCAACGAGGTTCTGCGCGTGTCCGAAAAACTGGCCACCGAGCTGCGCGAGTCAGGGGCCAAAGACGCGTTTTCCCGCAAGGAGGCGCAGGCCTACCTGCGCGCCAGCCACGCTCTCGGGTGTCTGGCCTTCGACCAGGAACGCTACCAGGATGCTCTGGTGGATCTCGAGCGCGTGTATGCGGTGGACCAGGACGCGGTGGGCACCGAGGCTCGCCTCATCGCCGGCGCTGCCCTGCTCAAGCTCAAGCGGCCGGCCGACGCCGTGCCGATTCTGGAAGTGGCCAGCAAGTCAGAAAGCGGGGCCGGACGCGCCCTCATGAGCCTGGGCCTGGCCCACTTTGGCGCGGGCGATCGGGCCGCCGCCCAGTCCGCCATGCTGAAGGCTCTCGACGCCAATTCCCACTTCGGCGCGGCCCTTCTGGGCCGGGTTCCCGCGCAGGCGACCAACCTGGGGGCCGCCACGGCCGGTAGCCGCGAAGAGGCCGTGGGCTACGCGCAGACCTTCGGCGATACCTGGGACAAAGAGGCCAAGGATTTTCTCAAAGAGACTATGGCCGGCCGATCGGCCAAGGCCGGCAAGGCTGGTGGCGCTGCAGGAGCGCCGACGGAGTAGCCCCCGTGCCTCCCAAAGAACCCACCCCGCCAGTCGTGCCAGAGCGTCGGGCCTCGCGGCGCAATCCCATCCAGGTGCGGATGCAGCTTGCGGACATGGTCAGCACTTTCTTGGGCCGCAGTGTGGATGTGAGCCGGGGCGGCCTCTTCGTGGCGTCTGCCGAAACGCGACGGGTGGGAACCTTGCTGCGCGTGCGCGTGCTGGGCCCGCGCGGCGAGGCCGTGTTTGCGGTGGGCGTGGTGGTCCGTTGTTTCTCCGACCTGGAAGGCAGCCACGAGGGCGTTTTGTCGCCAGGCATGGCCATCGCGCTGACCTCGACCAGCGAGGCGTGGGATCGGTTTTGGGAGGACGTCAGCACCACCGACGGCGACGACGACGAGTCCAGCGACGACGAGGATGGGACGTGAGCAACACCGGGGCCTTGTTCCCGGTTTCGTCTGACAAGGCCAATGCCCTGCGCGCGCGGCTGGCCGAGTTGCACATCCAGGAAGAGGACTTGCAAGAAACCTTCGTGCGTTCCGGCGGCAAGGGCGGGCAGAACGTGAACAAGGTTTCCACCTGCGTGGTGCTGGTGCACCGGCCAACCGGAACCTCCGTCAAGTGCCAGCAGGAACGCTCGCAGGGACTCAACCGCTACCTGGCGCGCAAGCTACTGGCCGATCGCATCGAGGCCGCGCGGCTCGGTCGGCTAAGCCAGCAACAGCAGGAGAGCGAGCGCATTCGACGGCAGAAACGGCGCCGCTCGCGCCGGGCCAAGAACCGCATGCTGGCCGACAAGCACGCCCAGGGTGCCAAGAAGGCCCTGCGGGCCGGGGTCGGCCGCGACGAGTAGCTGCTATTGCAGCCAAAATCGACCCGACTGTCGCGCACTTTGGCGCTCGGGCGGTATGGACTTGGGCTCCACCCCGCTACAGGCCTTCGAGAACAGGCATCAGTCTCTTCACTCGCCGGCCGAGCACGCCATGCGAACCGCCGCATAGGCTGGCTGGCCTGGACAGTCGGGCGGGTTGAGCTTGCGCAGTTCGAGGCGCATGGTGACCTTGGGAAGGTGGGCCGCCAGGGCGTCGATCATGTGGCGAGCCAAGGCTTCCAGAAGATGGTGAGTCTCGCCCGTCCCGATCCCCACGATGATCTCTGCCACTTGCCGGTAGTCGATGGTGTCGGTCAAACGATCGGTGGACTGGGCTGTCTCCAGCGGCGCATCGATCTCAATGTCCACTTCGAACCGGCGCAAAGACCGCCGCTCCGCGGGGGTCGCTCCATGGCGCGCCTCGAAGCTGATGCGAGACAACACGAGCGTGGGCATGCGCTAGGCCGCGCCCTTGTCCGCTGCGGTTCCCGCGTTCAAGGTGCCTCGACCTCGGCTTCTTTGCGCATCTTGCGTTTGATGATCTGGCGCTTGACCGGGCCCACCATGTCAATGAGCAAGCGGCCCGCGAGATGGTCGTATTCGTGCTGCATGGCCCGTGCGAAGAGACCACTGCCCTCGACCGTGAAGGGCTTGCCCTCGACGTCGAGCGCTTTGAACTCGGCCGTCATGGCCCGCTTCACGGGCACGAATATCCCGGGAAACGAAAGACACCCCTCGTCCCCGGTCTGCGCCTCGTCGGACAGGCGCACGATCTCGGGATTGATGAAAACCAGGGGTGGGTCGGTGGGCTGACGGCTGGCCGCCTCGGGGTCGACCAGGAAGATGCGCAGCGGAACGCCGACCTGGATGGCTGACAATCCGGCGCCCTCGGCCAGGTACATGGTATCCGTCATATCCGCGACCAAACGCTTCAGCTCGGCATCAAAGTTGGTGACGTCACGCGACGTCTCCCGCAAACGCGGGTCAGGGAAACGCAGGATGGGAAGAATGGACATCTCACTAGAAAGGATGACATCCGACGACGGAGCAAGCAAGACGCGACAGGTGTTGTTGAATCGGCGGGCCGCCCTACAAGCTGCGCCCGCGCGTTGACAACCCTAGGTCCCATTCGTAGCTTAGCCACCCTGCTCGCTTCACTTCCATGAAGCTCGTGAGATATGCCGAAGCCGATCTGCCAACGGTCCACGGACCGTTTCGAGTATTCGTGTACCATGAGTTGGCGGAAGGAAAGGGGACGGGCTCAGCCAATGCGAATCAGGAGCACGTGGCCATCGTGCGTGGGCCCGTCCAGGGCAAGAGCCAGGTGCTGACCCGCGTACATTCCGAGTGTTGGACATCGGAGGTCCTGGGATCGCTCAAGTGCGACTGCCGCGAGCAGCTGCACGTGGCGCTGGAAAAGATCGCGGCTGAAGGCGCCGGCGTTCTGGTCTATCTGCGACAGGAGGGCCGCGGCATCGGACTGGGCAACAAGATTCGCGCCTATGCTTTGCAGTCGGGCGGCGCTGATACCGTGGAAGCCAACCTGGCGCTGGGCTTCGAAGCCGACGAACGCTCCTACGACATCGCCGGCGCCATCCTGCGCGATCTGGGCGTGCTGTCGGTGCGGCTCATGACCAACAACCCGCTCAAGGTGAAGGGACTGGAAGACGCCGGGGTGACGGTGGTGGATCGCGTTTCCCATTGGGTGGGGGAGAATCAGCACAACGCGGACTACCTGGCGGTCAAGCGCCACAAGATGGGCCACCATCCCGACGCGTCCGACCCCATTGCTGTGCTTCGCGCGCTGCCCAAGTCCGGCAAAGGCTAGCGTCCAGACAGGAGATCGTCATTCCTACCGTCGAAGAAGTCCACGCGATTCTGGCCCAGGTCAAAGACCCGGCCCTCGGCCGCAGCTTTCAGGCAGCGGACATGGTGCGCGAGGTGGGCGTCGAGAACGGCCAGGTTCGCATCAAGCTGCAGTTGACCACGCCCGCCTGCCCCTCGCGCGACGCCATCGCAGCGTCGGTGCGCGAGGCCGTGGGACGACTGGCCGGCGTGACCGGCGTCGAGGTTGGCTTCTCGGCTGAGGTGGCACGGCGACCGGGCCCGCAGCGAGAGAGGCTGCCCGGCGTGCGCAACATCGTCGCGATCGCGGCGGGCAAGGGTGGCGTAGGCAAGTCCACAGTGGCCACCAACCTGGCCGCGGCCCTGCACCAGCAAGGGGCCCGGGTGGGCATTCTGGACGCCGACGTGTTCGGGCCTTCCATCCCGCAGATGATGGGCAACCCCGAGGTGCCACCGGACATCGGCGCGGGCCAGACGATCAAGCCCGCGGTCCACCACGGCATCCAGGTGGTGTCAGTGGGCTTCTTCGTCGAGCGCGGCACCGCCATCATCTGGCGCGGGCCCATGGTGCACAAACTGCTGCAGCAGTTTCTCGAGGACGTCGAGTGGGGCGAGTTGGACTATCTGGTGGTCGATCTGCCGCCTGGTACCGGCGACACGCAGCTTTCGCTGTCGCAGCTTATTCCTGTCACAGGCGCGGTCATGGTCACCACGCCACAAGAAGTCTCCATCCTCGACGTCGAGAAGGCCATGGCCATGTGGAAAAAGGTGCAGGTTCCGGTGCTGGGCGTGGTCGAGAACATGAGCTACTACCTGTGCCCGTCGTGCGGGCACCGCGACGAGATCTTCTCGCGTGGCGGGGGCCGCCGGCTGGCCGAACGCGAAGGCCTGCGCTTCTTGGGCGAGGTGCCGCTTCTGCCCGGGGTGCGCAGCGGTGGTGATGCGGGAATACCCATCGTGCTGGCCGAACCGAAATCGCCAGTGGCCCAGCTATTCGTCAGCATCGCCCAGCAAGTGGCCTGCGCGCTGTCGGTGCTCAACCTGCCTGACCCCGGCACCGGCAAGCGCAGCAGTCGGCTCAGCGTCCTCAAATGACGGCTGGCCGTCGCACTGGACCCGACGAGGGTGAGAGGGCATCCTTGCCCCAGTGAACGGTCCGGTCAATCTGCGCAAGCCCGTCTGGCTGTGGCTCGGCCTGTGCGTCGCGATCTTCGCCCCGCGCGCGTACCTGGCCGTGCACGATCAGGGCGTGATCTGGGCCGACGAGATCTTCCAGACCCTGGAACAAGGACACCGCCTGGCCTTTGGCTATGGACTCGTGCCCTGGGAATACCAGTCCGGGGCGCGCTCATGGTTTCTGCCCGGGGTGATCGGCGGTTTCATGAAAGTGCTGGCCAAGCTCGGGTTCGACCAGGGGCTGGCGCTGGTGATCGGCACCAAGTTGCTCTTTGCTGTGGGCGCCGCGATCACGTTCTATCCCATGCTGCGCCTGGCGCATGTCATGGGTGGCGTGGCGGCAAGCTTGCTGCTGGGAATCGCGGCCATCGCGTTTCCCGCCAGCCTGATCTACAGCAGCCGCGCTTTGGCTGAAGTGGCCTGTGCGCCTTTGATGACCTGGTCGTTGTGGATCTTGTGGCCGTGCGGACTCGCTTCGGGCGCGCGTGGGCCCGACGCCAAACTCGGCGTGGTGCAGGCGAGCGTCTGGCAGCTGCTGGGAGCCGGTTTCTTGTTCGGCTTGGCGACGGTGCTCCGTTGTCAAAATGGGGCGCTGCTCGCAGCACTGGTTCTGATCGTGCTGGCCCGTTGCCGGCTTCGCGCCGCCATCGCTCTGGCAGCGGGCGGTTTCGCGGCTTTGATCCTGGGCGGCCTTCTGGATTGGGTGACCTGGGGCAAGCCGTTCCAGTCAACCATCGAGTACCTGCGCTTCAACTTGATCGAAAAGGGATCCGAGCTATGGGGCGTTTCGTCGCGGAGCTTCTATCTGCAGACCATGCTGGCCACCAATGGGCTGGCCCTGCTGGCCCTGGTGCTGGGTTTTCTCGCGGGGCTTGCGCGCACCTGGCCAGTGGCTCTGCTGACCCTGCTGTTCCTCGCGATCCATTCCCTGTTCCCGCACAAGGAACTACGTTTCCTCTATCCTGCACTCCCGCTCTTTCTCACCTGCGCCGCAGTGGGGCTGGCCATCCTCGTTGAAAGGCTTCCGTTGCTGCGCGCCCGACCTGCGACCAGTGCGGCGGTGGTGGGTCTGGTCCTTTTGGCGGCCTTTGGCCTGCGCGCTCGCCGCGTGACGTTCGACGACATTGGGCAAGGGCTCCAGGTGCCCGGCGAGTTCAGTCCCCCGGCGACCAGCGTGTGGGGTTGTCTGGATGAGGAAAATCGGCTGCTGGCCGAAGCTGGACGCCACGCCGATCTCTGTGGTCTGGTCATGCCCAACGTGAACGCGTATTGGACCGGAGGCTACAGCTACTTGCATCGCCGCGTGCCGCTGCTGTGGTGGCCGGGTCTTGATGTGGCCAACTACGTGTTGCTGATTCCAGGACAGAAGCTGGGCGATGTTCGCTACAAGATCGTCGCGCAGGCAAACGGCTACGCGCTCCTTCGTCGGGATGGGCCCTGCCGGCCGGTGCGCGGTCCACTGGGTTCCTACGGCCGGCTGATTCCAGCGGGAGTTCCATGAGCGGCCTGGTGGGTCGATGGAACCGCGTGGTCGGCGCGCTTTCGGGATGGCGCCCGGGCGTGTACCTGTTTGTCGCCGTGACCTGCGTCTACTTCGCGAGCATGAGTCGCGAGGTGCCTTGGGGCGACGCGCGGCCCATCTACGACGTGGCCGAGTCCATGGTGCATGGCGAAGGCATCGCGGTGCCCAACCGCTGGCCCTCGGATGCGCCGCCGGGCCGCGGGGGCCGATTCTATGCACCCCAGCCTTGGCTGCCGTCGCTGCTGCACCTGCCGGGCGCGGCCCTACGCAACGTTCTTTGGTACCTGCACCCCGGCCCAGAGGTGGCGCACTTGTTGGCGGTTCTTGCCTGCCATGTGGCCGGCACGTTGCTGGGCGGGCTGGTGGCCTGGTTGTTCTTCCGCCTGTGCCGGCGCCACGGTGCCTCGCCACGCGTGGCTGGCTTCGCGGCGATCTTGCTCGCTGTGGGCAGCATCGTCTGGGTCTATGCGCGCTATCCTTTCAGCGAGATCGCTCAGATCGCCTGCTTCACCGGCTTCTTCCTCGAACTCTCGCAGCTCTTGCAACATCTCGACCGACGCACGGCCCTGGCCACGGGTTTGTGGGCCGGCCTGCTGCTCAACACCAAGTACATCTACGCCCTCGCATTTCCCGGCGCCTTGTTGCTGGTCGTGTTGGTGCATCGAAAGGATCTGCGTTCCCTGGGCCAGGCGCTCGGCAGCGCGGGCCTGGGGTTCTTGCCAGGACTGCTCATGGTCTTGCTCTACAACTTCCTTCGCTTCGGCTCGGTCACCAACACGGGCTACTCCAAGCTGGGCGATGTGATGGTGGAGAACGTCCTGGTCAGCGCGTGGGGCTTTCTGTTTTCGCCGGGCAAGAGCATCTTCCTCTACTCGCCACCGCTGCTCCTCGCTGTGCTCGGCTTGCCCGGTTTCTGGCGCAGCCATCGCGGGAGCGTGCTGGCCATGCTGGCCACTATCGTGCCGGTGCTGCTGTTCTACTGTCGTTCGCCCTCCTGGCCGGGCGACTTCGCCTGGGGTCCGCGCTACGCGGTCTTCGCGGTTCCCGTGCTCTTGCTTCCGGCCATCGCTTTTCTCTCTGGCGCGCGCCGACCCGGGCGCTCGCTGGCGGCCGCGCTGCTGGTGGTCGGCCTTTGCGTACAACTTCTGGGCAATGCCTTCTACTGGGACCATTTCATTCGCATCGGGCTGGACGTGCGCAGCCGCTGGCTCGGTCTGCCCAATCGCAGCGCCTCCCTGACCGCGGACAAGGGCGGTTTCTGCGAAGGCTGTTTCGAGGACAGCTATCCCACGGTGTGGCTGGGCCCATTCCAGCCCATCCTCGGTCATCTCTGGCTCATCCGGCATGTGCCCTTGGGCCACGACTGGAAACGCGCCTCGCAGGATGCCCCCTGGCGCCGTCACACGCGACTCAACATCGACGCCAAGGAAACCTACGAACGGGCTCGCGTCGACCACTGGCTTTACGAAACCGACAAATACCGGACCGAGGGATGGATCGTGCTTCTGCTTCTCCTGGGCGCGGGCGGCGGCGCCGGCGTTCTCTTCGTTCGACGCACGCGAGAAGCTGATCGGCCGAGCTCGCGGTGAAGCTAGCACCGCTGGCAGCCCTGAGAAGCAGGGCGGGAATGTCGCGGTCATGTCGTGCCCAGGGTCCGCCGAATCGACGCGAACCCTAGCGAAAGCACTCGATCGTGGCGGCGGCGATTGCTGGCATGTGTGTTGCAGCAACAGCGCGCCGGAAAATGATCACGGCGCTGTCTCATGGGCGAAGGCATTTCGCCATTGTCGCGTGGCTTGTCTTTGCTGTGTCGGGTACCCCTTCGAGGAACCGGTGAAATCGTTCGTCGAACTCGTCAAGGGACACTTCACCTTCCTGCCTCGGGACTGACCAGGGAAAATGTCGACTTCTTACTCCGCGCGACGGCGGAGTTCGACGTGCCCAGCGTAAGGGTCGTCCCAGGTGGCGACCAGGCGCGGAAAGGTGCCGGTCAGGTAGTCGCGCATCGCGCGCTCCTTCAGTATAGACGACCCGGGCACCACGATGGCGATGTCAAGATGGTCCTGCTCGAGGGCGCGCACCCAGTCCTCGGGCGTGCTCTCGTGGACCTTGAAACGGTGCGGGTTGGTGTCGGCCAGATTAGCCCCGAGCACGCAAGAACCAACCGCAGCGGCAAAGGGGCCAAGTGAGTATTCGCCAAAGATCTTCTCGCCGGGCCGGCATTGGCCGCGCACCGCCTTCACCAAGGTGTCGATGGTCGGCGCGCTCAGGGTCTCGTGTTGCAGGTAGTAAGTGATTGCGTTGGGCGGATGGGTGGAGTCGCTGGCAGGCGACCAGAAGAGCTTGCGCACCATGCTGTTCACGGCACCCGGCAGAAAGGGACTGTCGCGCCAGGCGTAGGTCATGGTGCCGTCGCCTGCCTCCTCCTGGCGGTCGGCGCCGATGCCCTGGCGATAGACAAGCACCAGGGCGACGGCAGCGGCGCAGGCGACCAGGGGCCAGAGCCGCCAGACGAGGCGAGGTGCATTCGGGGCGGAGCCCGCGGTTCGCTCTTGCCTGCGGGCTGCCTGCTGGCGCCGTCGGCGCTCGCCACGTGACGAGGGCGGCTCACCGGGAGCGCCGGAACTCAGTCGCTCGCCGATGTAGCGCAGGACATCGACGGTCACGGTCGCAGTCATCAGCCCCATCCACGGCATAATCAGCATGAAGTAGTAGGAGTAGTAGTCGACCCGCGTCGAGTAGAAGTACAAGTAGCCGCAGATCAACGTGGCGAAGATCATCTGAGCCGCGACGCGATCGCCGCCCCACAGATTGAGCCAGGCGCCGAGCCGGCCAGCAGCGCCCGGCAACGTCGTTTCTCCGCGCGCCCGACCACGCAGTACCCAGGTGGCGATGGCCCACACGATGCCAGGCACAAAGCCAATCATGACTGCGGTGTTGAGGTAGGCGACGTTCCTGGCCTTGGCAAACCAGGAATAGCGAAGCGCGATCTTGTTGAGGTTGTAGCCGAAGACTTGGTACCAGAACGCGTGGCCGGCGACACCGGCGAAAACCGCGCAGATGACAGCGCTGACAACCAGGGTGCTGCCCATTAGGCGCAGAGATTCCTTCCAGGAACGGAAGGCGAGCAAAACGCTGAGCATGAGCGCGAGCGGAGCGACGTAGACGCCTATGAAGGTGCCGATGGCAAAAAGCACTCCGGCAAGAATCGGGCGGCGGACAAGCGCCTGGTAGCTGGCCGCGAGGCCGAACGCCAGGGCGCAGTTGGCCCCGGTGAAGTGGGACGAGCCGCGCAAGACATCGAAGGTGAACAGGAAAAGGATGACAGCGAGCAGCCCTTCGCTGCGGCCGACCAGACGGCGACCCAGGAGATAGACGTACACGCCCGAGACCATGGCGGCCAGAGAAGGCACGGCTTTCGACAGGGCCAGCGAGTAGCCGAAGAGCTTGTACAGCGCGCCCATGAGGTAGAGCTGCAAGGGCGGATGCGAGAAGAAGAAATCTCGGTAGGGCCACTCTCCCTTGGACACGAGCAGGCTCATGTAGAAGTACATGTGCTCGTCGCCCTTGACGAAGTTGAGCGAGTAGAGCTTGAGCAGCGCGAAGAAGAAGAGAACGCACACGAGCCCGGCGACGGTGATGCCCCGCTCGGCCGCGCGCAGCCGGCGAAGGAGTGAACTGGCCAGAGAGGGCATGGATCGTCCCATCACCGGCGAATGGCCAGGTGTCCCATGGTCAAACCGGGAAGCCAGCGCATGGGGTATTCGAAACGCTCTTTCGCGACGACTGTCAAGAAAGTCGCGATGGTACTGGGGTTCTCTGCCTGTTGCATTTGCGACGCACAAACGCGACAATGATTCGCGGCTGCGACACAAATCGTGCGCAGCAGGGAGTCCGATGAGCACCTTCCGTCGAATCCTGGTAGCCACTCTCGTTATCGGTTTTTGCAGCGCCGGCAGCGCCACGAACGCCTGGGCCCAAGCTCACGAAAATACCTCGGCAGCGGCCAAGGCTCACTACAAGGAGGGGCGCGCCCACTACCAACTGGGCGAGTACAGCGCGGCCATCAAGGAATTCAAGGAAGCCTACCACCTCAAGCCGGATGCCACGTTTCTCTTCAATATCGCCCAGTGCCACCGACAGCTGCGGGAATACGCGGAAGCCATTCAGCTCTATCGAAACTACCTGCGCGATGCCCCGGACGCCCCCAACCGCGAGGATGTGGAGAAGTTCATTCGCGAGATCACGCTGGTGATCGAGCAAGAAAAGGAATCGAAACCGGCGGTGGCACCAACTCCTCCGCCGGTGGCAACGGTTGCCCCATCTCCTGGGTTGACGCCGAGCGCACCCGAGCCTGGCAAGCCGGCGCTGCCGGGTGACTCGTCGGCCGCGGTGGCGTCGTCCGCGACGGCCACCCAACCCCGCGCCGAATCGATCACCGGGGGCCCGGAACAGGCACTGGCGACCGCCTCGATTGCACCGCCCACACCGGTGCGCGCCGAAGCCCAGGTTGAAGTGCTCACCAACCCGAGCGAAGCCACCATCATGGTCAACAAGACGACGGTGGGATCGCAAAGCCCGGTCAAGCTCACTCTTGCCCCTGGCCTCTACTCGGTGGCGATCGAGCACGATGGCTACCGCGGTGCCGAGGGCGCAGTCTCCTTGCTCGCGGGTGATCACGTCTCCGTGAAGGTCGATCTCAAGCCGGTCAAGACGCACGGCTGGCGCGGGCTCGGCACCACGTTCGTCGTCATCGGGGTTCTGGGCGAGGCGGCTGGCATCGGTGGTCACGTCATGGCGAACAAGAGGTTCGCCGGTTCGCCGGAGCACAACAGTTTCTCCAAGATGGAAACCATCGGGCAGGCAGTAGCCATCTCGTCGGCGGTATTGGCCGTTGGCTGCTACGTGCTCGATTGGCTAGGAAATCGCAAGAATGTGGAACCCGGTCCACCCTTCATGCTGGAGCCGGTGAAGGTGAACCCATGAAGCGCATTTGGGTTTCAGCTCTGCTTCTGTCCTTGCTCACCCTGGGCTGTGCCAAGGGGAAGCCCGTGCCGTGGACTTCGGTCGCATCGTCGTGGGACGGAAGCAAGCTCGTCGCCGTGGGAGATGGCACCATCCACACCTCGACGGATTCTGGCGCAACTTGGACCAAGAGGGGCCCATGGGGTTACTGGACGTCGGTTGCGTCGTCCTCGGACGGGATCAAGCTGGTCGCCGTGAGCAATGGCGATATTGCCCACCAAGATCACGGCAACGTCCTGGTCTCGACGGATTCCGGCGTCTCCTGGTCGCAGAGAAGCATCGATGAGGGAAACTGGAATTCGGTCGCGTCGTCGGCGGACGGCACCCAGTTGGTGGTGGTCGGAAGCGACAACCAAGGCCATTCCTACATCTACACCTCAACCGACTCCGGTGTCTCATGGACACAGGGGAATGCCGATCAGCAGAAATGGGTTTCGGTAGCATCGTCGGCGGACGGAAGCAAACTGGTCGCAGCCGCAAACGGTGGTTTCATCTATACGTCGGTGGTCTCGGGCGCGTCCTGGACGCAATCCTGGACGCAACAAGGTATGTTCAACAACTGGACTTCAGTTGCGTCGTCGGCGGACGGAACCAAGCTGGTTGCGGTCGGCGGCGGTAGCTACATCTATACGTCGACGGTCTCCGGCGCGTACTGGACGCAAGCAGGCATGTCGAACAACTGGACCTCGGTTGCGTCGTCGGCGGACGGGATCAGGCTGGTCGCCGTGGCGGGAGGAGGATTCATCTATACCTCCACGAATTCCGGCGCGACCTGGACGCAGAGGGGTGTGTCTGACAACTGGGTTTCGGTCGCTTCGTCGACGGATGGAAGCAAGCTCGTCGCCATCACATCGGCTGGCCATGTCTGGACCTCGACGAACTTCGGCGTGACGTGGACCAATGTGGGCGGCGGCGTAGGCGGCGGCGAAGCAGGCGGCGCCGGTGGTTCGGGCGGTGGAGCAGGTGGAACCGGGGGTGTCACAGGCAAACCGATCGGTGGCTCGACCAGTTCCTATGGAGGCACGATCTCCGTCGGTGGCTCGACCAGTCTCTATGGCGGCACGACCAGCGCCACGGGAGGGTACGCCGGTTCCTATGGCGGCACGACCATCTTCGTCGGAGGCACAATCAGTCTCTATGGCGGCACGACGAGCGCGGGCGGTACCACGAAAGTGGGCGGCACCACGAGTACAGGCGGCCTCACTGCAACGGGTGGCGCGGTGGGAACCGGGGGAACCTCGGTCCCGCCCAAACCCACGACCTGCGGCAATGGCGTGCTGGACCTGGGCGAGCAGTGCGACTGCGGAACCGATCCGACCAGACTGCCAACCGGATGCCAGGGCCAGAACGGTCTCTTCTACGGAAACGGAACCGGGTGCTCGAAGACCTGCACCAAGGAGCCGACCTGTCGCAATGCCTTGGGCCAGAACCAGGCCTGCAGCACAACCTGTGGCGACGGAAATATCGATCCGGGCGAGGCCTGCGATGATGGCAACCAGGTGAGCGGCGATGGCTGCTCCAGCACCTGCCAGCAGGAGTCTGGTTTCGTTTGTACCCCCACGGTGCAACCGGACTCGTCGCCCTGTTCAACCGATCCCAACAGCCAGTGTCTTGAACTCCCTATCATCTACCGCGATTTCCAGCCCGAGAATGTCACCCCCGGTGGCCACCCCGACTTCTATTTCCTGGGCACGAAGGCGAACGGATCCAAAGCGCCCACAACCATCTGTGTCCCCAACTCGGGTGGGCCCGCCTACGGGAACGATTCGACCGCGCGTTGCTGGGACATTGCAGCCCCGAATCTCTTGAACGGCAAGCCTCAATACAACGCGGCCCGCGCCAACAATCAATGCGCTTGCCAGTTCAGCGACTGGAACATTGGCAATTCGGCCGCACACATTCCCAGCACGTATACGATGGCCGGCAACGACAGTCCGCTTTCCGACGGGGCTGGCAGCTACCGCGGCGGAACCGCCGGCACAGCCATCAGCTTCACCAACCCATCAGGCCAAGTCACCGGCATATTGAAGGGATACACAGCGAGCACCCCCGGTGGCCCCATTTTCAACGGCGTGGTGCCCATCGTAAAGAACGCGGCCAGCTTCAAGCAGTGGTTTACGGATGACGTCACCGTGAACAAGTCCTTCACCGCGGTTCTCGAAATGACCTCGGTCGGTGCAAATCTCTACCAGTACGCCAGTACGATCCATCTCGCGCAGGGTGGCTTCTTCCCCGTTGACACGCTGAATCCCAGCCAGACCACGCTGTGTGGCCTATGGCCCTATTGGAACCATGGCAATGGAACTCCTATCTGGGCGACCTGCCAAGGCGACCAGTATTTCTACCCACCCCGCATCGTCCAGGCGGATTGCCCAAACCAGAATCCGCTGAGCGCCGGCTGCTGGGTCATGAATACTCCCGGCGCCAAACACGACTACTACTTCACCACAGAGGCGCGCCACACCTTCGTGTATGACAGCACGGCCGGCCTCACTTTGCAGTTCTCTGGGGCCGACGATCTATTCGTCTTCATTAACGGCATCCTGGCTCTCGACCTTGGGGGCGTTCACGCGCAGCTGCCGGGCAAGGTCGTGGTCAACGGTGATCCAGGTGCAAGCCAAGCGATCATCACCGAAGGCGGCTGTCTCGACGCAACTGGGAACATCACGACAACCCAGGCCGGCTATGTAGCAGCGGGGGTTTCGCCCGCTGGTGCGCCGGCTCCCGTCTCGCCGGATGACTACCGCAGCCGGTTCGCCAACCTCAACCTGGAGAATGGCAAAGTCTATGAGATTGCCATCTTCGGTGCAAACCGAAGCCCCATCGACTCAAACTTCCAGCTCACTCTCACTGGCTCCACCATCAGGAGGTCGGTCTGCCAGCCCTACACGTTGACGTTGCCTCCGCCCCAGTAGCTTGCGCTCCAGGTAGGCGCCACGCCCCTGTCTTTGCGAGGCGGTGCTACGACGCCTTGGCGTCCGGCGCGGCCGAACCATCGGCGTCCGCGTCGGGCTCGATCGTCCAGCCGCAGCCCTCGGCCAGGCAGCGCAGGCGCACGCCAGCGCGCGATACCTTCTGCACCACGAAGGCGGCGTCACATTGCGGGCAACGCTGGGGCAAGGGGCGATCCCACGATACGAAGTCGCACTTGGTCTTGGAGTAGTTGGAACAGCCAAAGAAGATCTTGCCCCGCCGCGAACGCTTCTCGGTCAGGTATCCGCCGCACCCGGGACGGGGACAGGCCACGCCCAGGGAAATCGGACTGGTGGTCTTGCAGTCCGGGTAGCGCGAACAGGCCAGGAATTCGCCGAAGCGACCGCGCCGGATCACCATGGGCGAGCCACAGCTCGGGCAGATCTGGTCCGAGGGTCGCGTGGTGGGTTGTACCGTCAGGGTGCCGTCCGCGTTGCGCGTGTATTCCTTGGTGTTGCGACAATCGGGATATCCGGAACAGGCCAGAAAGTAACCGTTGCGCCCCCACTTGATCACCATGGGCTTGCCGCATTTCTCGCACACCTCTTCGGTCGGCTCCTCTTCGCGCTTGAGGTCGCGCATCTCCACTTTGGCGCGCGCCAAGTCCTTCTCGAACGGTCCGTAGAAGTCACGCAGTAGTTTCACCCAATCCACCGCGCCTTCCTCGACCTCGTCGAGCTGTTCCTCCATCTGGGCCGTGAAATCGCTGCTGACGATCTCGGGGAAACTCTTGACCAGCAGGCCATTGACCACCACGCCCAGCTCGGTGGGACCGAGACGGTTTTCCTTCTTCTCCACGTAGCCGCGATCTTGAATCGTGGACAAGATGGTGGCGTAGGTCGACGGCCGGCCAATGCCCTTCTCCTCCAGCTCGCGCACCAGGGTCGCCTCCGAGTAGCGCGGCGGCGGTTGCGTGAAGTGCTGCTCCGGCTGACAGCCAAGCAGGCGCAGGATTTCGCCCTCGTGGACGTCAGGCAAGCTACCGTCGGTTTCTTCGTCCGGGCTGGCTCCTTCCTCCGCCTCGGCGTAGATGGCAAGGTAGCCAGCAAAGCGCATGACCTGGCCCGTGGCCCGCAGGCCGACCGGGCCCGCGTCGATCTCGATGGCAGTCTGGTCGAACACCGCGGGCGTCATCTGGCAAGCCACGAAGCGGTTCCAGATGAGGGTGTAGAGTTTGACCAGATCCTCGGTTTCGCGCGCGCCCCGCTCGCTCGGGGTGTTGGCCAGCAGACGCCGCACCGTCTCTGGATCGTATTGCATCGAGGTGGGCCGGATGGCCTCGTGCGCGTCCTGGGCCGATTTCTTGCTCTTGAAGATGTTGGGTTCGGCAGGGCACGAGGCTGCGCCATAGCGATCCACGATCCACGCGCGCACGTCCTTGACCGCGTCCTCGGACAGCCGGGTGGAATCGGTGCGCATGTATGTGATGAGGCCGGTGGGGCCTTCGTCGCCCAGCTCGACGCCCTCGTACAGGCGTTGGGCCAGGCCCATGGTGCGCTTGGGTGAGAAACGCAGCTTGCTGGACGCTTCCTGCTGCAAACGCGAGGTGATGAAAGGCGGGGGCGGATTCTTGCGGCGCTCTTTGCGCTCAACCGCGGCGACCCGCAGGGTGGCCTGCGACAGCAGGGACACGACCTCGCTGGCTTGGCCTTCGTGCGAGAGCACGGCCTTCTCGCCCTGCAGCCGGACCACGCGCGCGGCAAAGGGGGGCGGTGCGCTGCCTTCCACCTGCGCCTCGATGGTCCAGTACTCCTCGGGACGGAAGGCCTTGATCTCGGCCTCGCGATCCACCACCAAACGCACGGCCACCGATTGCACCCGGCCCGCCGACAGACCGCGCCGCACCTTGGACCACAGCACAGGGCTGATCTCGTAGCCCACCAACCGGTCGAGCACGCGCCGCGCCTGTTGCGACTCGAACTTGTGCATGTCGAGTTCGAGGGGATGAAGGATGGCGTCGTTCACGGCCTTCTTTGTGATCTCGTTGAAGAGCACGCGTTGGATATTCGGGTTGGCAGGCCGAATCTCTTCAGCGATATGCCAGGCGATGGCCTCGCCCTCGCGGTCGGGGTCGGGCGCCAGCAGGACCTTCTCCGCCCTCTTGGCCGCGGCCTTGATATCCGCGATCACCTTCTTCTTGCCCTCGATGACCACGTATTCGGGCTGGAAATCGTGCTTCACGTCGATGCCCATGCTGGCCTTGGGCAGATCCTTGACGTGCCCCACCGATGCCTTGACCACGAAGCCGGCGCCCAGGTACTTCTTGATGGTGGCGGCCTTGGCGGGCGACTCGACGATCACCAGAGTGCCACTGCCGCCCTTCTTGGCGGCTGGCTTGGCGGTGGTGGGCTTCTTGGTCTTAGACGGCTTGGCCTTCTTCGTGGCTGGCCCGTCGGTGCCTGACTTGACTTTCTTGCTAACAGCCACGTCGATTCACCTCGTATTGGTTGCCTGGAATCCTGCAAATCCAGCCGTCCAGTTCGGCCTCGACCAGTGCCGCCATGATCGCCGGCAAGGACGAGCCGATTCTTCGGCTGAGCACGGCCGGCGTGGCCGCTCCCTCGCGCAGGGCTGCCACCAGCGACGCGACGATTCCAGCGGGCGGCTCAGCCTCGTCCAGGGACACAGGCCGGCCTCCCGCCAGCGTCTCCTCGACATCGGCCGCCGAGGTGACGGGCCACGCGTGCCCCAGTTGCAGCAGGCGATCGGTACCGTTGCTGCCCGGGAGCGCGAGCACAGGTCTGCCCAGCGACCGCGCCAGAGCCGCGGTGATGAGCGCGCCCGAGCGGTGGGCTGCTTCCACCACGACCACCGCATCTCCCAGCGCTGCGATGATGCGGTTGCGCGCAGGGAACTGACCGGCGCGCGGCGGCGTTCCCGGTTGGTATTCCGATAGCAAGCCACCTTTGGCCGCAATACGCGCGAAGAGCCGGACGTGACGGTCGGGGTAGGTCACGTCGACGCCACAGCCAAAAACTGCGAAGGTGGGTGCGGCAGCAGCCTCCAGCGCGCCTTCGTGGGCGGCTGCATCGATGCCAAAGGCACCGCCCGAGATGACAACCACACCCTTTTGGGCCAACTCTCTCGCAAGAACGCGTGCGCGTGCGCAGCCGGCGCCGCTGGCCGCGCGCGCCCCCACCACGGCGACCGCACGCCCACCCTCTGCGGGCACGCGACCGCGCACCCAGAGGACAGCGGGCGCATCGGAGAGGAGCAGAAGCCGCGACGGATAGCCCGACTCTCCTCGTGCGAGCTCTTCGACGGCCGGACCTGTCTCCGGATCGGGGGGCCTGCGCACGGGCAGCATGATCTGTCTTGTCGGACGAGAGTCACACTGGTTGTCTGCCGCATGCATCGGGAACGCAAGCTGATAGCGCCAGCGCGGCGGAAGATCAAGCAGCGGCAGAAAAAGTCAAAGAAATCAAAGCAGTTGCGAGGTGAACTATCAGTAGCCTTTGCGCATCTCGGTCGTTTCGCCCACGTGTAGCTCTTTGGAGCTACGCGCAATCCAGGCCACCGAGGCGTTTTCGCGCACGTCGATTACCCATAGCTCACCCACCACTTCTTTGGGGTATTCCGGATCCATCCTCTCCCAATCTTCGAGCACGCCCCGGTAGCCATCACCACGCCGGATGACGAAATTGCGGTTTCCAACCTGAACCCCATCGCGTCGACCCCGGTTGATGACCACGAAGCGCTCGGCAGAAAGAAACTGCGTGGGCGTGAAAGCAGCCACCACGCGCGCATCCAAGCTGACATCACTCGGGCGCGGTTCGATGCGCCTGAACTGCCGAATGGCGCTGCTGATCCGGGCGCCGCGCTCGATGGTGTCGACCACGTCCGTGAGCGTCCCGCGTGCGATGTCGCTGCCCGCGATCTGATCGACCACAATATCGCCGCGCACCTTGACCAGGTAGCCATAGGTCTTGCCGGTAGCGGGATCTTGGACCGGATGGTCGGTGTCGGTTTCAAAGACAGAGTAGCGCTCGCCCGCGCGAATGGGGCGGTCTTTGGGGAAACGCAGGTAGGCTTGGTCACCGGAGACCAACAGGATTTTCTCTTCGCGCGAGCCGCTCACCCAGGCGGCCTGTGCGAGATCCTTAGCTTCGATGAATCCGATTTCGCGCAACACCACTGCGTTGCTGGACAAGGCGGCCAGACGCTCGGACGAGAACGTGCGGGCGGAGTCCTTGGTCGGCTTGTCGCCGCCCGCAAGAGGTACAGGTGTCTCGGCCCCGGAGGTCCCGAGGCGAATGATGTCGCCGGGGAAGATCCAGTGCGGATTGGTGATCGATGGGTTGGCGGCCCACAAGCGAGGCCAGCGCCAGGGGTCGCCGAAGTACTTCGAGCAAAGGCTCCACAGCGTGTCGCCCTTCTGCACCACATGAAGCTCGGGAGCCTGTCCCGTGCCCTGCGCAACCTCCGGTTCGCGTGCGCCGCGCTCGTCGCTCTGCCCGGGATCCAGCCCCATAACGCCCCCAGGAGGCAACAGGCCCGCGGAGGTTTCCTCAATTCGTCTCGCGCTGGGATCCTTGCTGCCATCGCCCAGCGTCTGCGATCCCTTGCGGCTGCGCTCGCCTGCCGGAGCAAGGGCTGGGACGGGCGCAACATCTGCCCCGGCGGGATCCGGCGACGCGGATTGCACGGGCGGGTTCTTGAACTCCTGGACCTCGAGCGGGATGGTGCCGCCCGTCTGAGCCCAGGCCGCAGCCGACAGTGAAGCCGTCAAGGCGACAGAGAGCAGAAAATGGAGATTGACTAGCCTCACGGGGCCTCCTCGGGAGCGTGCGCGGTCTTCACAGGTGGGTTGGCAGGCGGACGGGCATCGTGCGAGGGGTGCGCGGCCCCTGCACGGTCGAGCTCAGCCAGGCGAGTCGTTGCCAGCACGGCGGTTTCGTGCCGCGGATAGGATCGGACAAGTTGTTCGAGGGTCTGCTTGCCAGCGTCGATGCTGCCCAGGGCCAGATAGCTGTAGCCGACCTTGAGCAAGGCATCGGGAACCTTGTTGCCATGGGGAAAGCGCTCGACCACGCGACGGAACTCACGCACCGCCGAGGGGAAGTCCTTGCTGTCGTAGTAGCACTCGCCCAGCCAGTACTGGGCGTTGTCAGCCAGATCGTGCGCGGCGTAGCGGCGCAAGAACTCGCGAAAGCCTTGCGCGGCTCCGTCGTGCTGGCCCTGGCGAAGCGCCTCGTAGGATCGACGGTAAAGCCTGAACGCTTCCATGTCAGGGTTGCGGCCCGCGCGGACTGAACTCTGGCTTTCACGGGTTGCGTGCCCTGCCCGCTCTTCCCCTTCGGCCGCGGGACGTTCCGAGAATGTCGGCGCGTGCTCACCATGCAGGCGAAGAACCGGGCGATTCCGGTTGGACTTGGCCGCCTCGCCGACGTACTCGACCTCCGATTCGGGTGCCACCATCGTAGTGGCCGGGGCCAGGGTCGAAGCGGTGTCCGACGAGGCTGAATCGTTCTCCGGATGCAGCTTCACCGTGGGAAGCTGCGGCGTCGCCACCCTCTGCTCGTTGACCTTCCGGCTTTCGAGCTGGTCGGTCAGAATGAACACGCGGTTTTCCAGCTCCTCGACCTGCTTGGCGTACTCTGCGTTCTGGCCCCTCAGCGATTCGATACTTCGGTTGAGCTGCTCCACCGGGGCCGGATCAGCCCCTCGATGAGCGCAGGCGGCCAGGAGCCCTGCGGCCGCCAGTCCTATGGCGCACCTAGTAAACGACATCCTCGATCACCATGGGATCATAGAGTCGTTCGGCAGTTTGGTACAAAAAGTTATGGGAACCCTCAAAGGGTTCCCATGCCCTCCCGCGATGGTACGCCGCCGGCAGAGCCGGCGGGCTCCCCCACGCGCGAGTGATTAGCGATACTGAGCCAAGATGCGATCAGCGCCGCGCGCAATAAGCGCCTCGGCCAGTGCCTTGCCCAGGGATTGGGCAGCAGACGGCGCCCCAGAGACATGCTCACGTAGCATGGTTGCACCGTCGGGGCTTCCCACCAGGCCCCACACTTCCAGCTTGCTCTGCTGCACCTGGGCGGTTCCTGCCACAGGCGTGCGACACCCGGCCCCCAGGTGCTGCAGGAGTGTGCGTTCGGCCGCGACGGTGATTTCCGCATCTTCGCTCGCCAGCTCGCGACAGAGGACACGCAGGGGTTCGTCAGCGGCTCGGGTTTCAATCGCGAGCGCGCCCTGGCCAATGGCGGGCAACATGCGCTCTATCGCAATCCGCTCGGCAATGTGCTGGGACAAGCCGAGGCGGTCCAGACCCGCACAAGCCAGGACAGCCGCGTCCACTCGCCCGTCGGCTACTTTGCGCAGCCGCGTGTCGAGGTTCCCGCGCAGGGGCACAAGGCGCAGGTCCGGCCGCAGGGCCTTAACCTGGCAGATACGGCGCAGGCTGGTCGTGCCCACGCTTGCGCCGACCGGCAGGTTGTCCAGAGTGGACCCGTCGCGGCTGACCAGGGCGTCGCGCACGTCAGCGCGGGCAGGGATCGCAGCCAGCACGAGCCCGGAAGCCAACTCAGCGGGCACATCTTTCAGACTGTGAACCGCAAGATCGATCTCGCCCGCGAGAAGAGCCGCCTCGATCTCCTTGACCCACACCGCCTTGCCACCGGCCTCCCCAACCGGTCCCGTGCGATCGCCGGTGGTGACGATGATCTTGCGTTCGACCAGCAGGCCGGGGTGGGCTGCGCGCAGTTGAGCCGCCACGTGATCGGCCTGCCACAGTGCCAGGACGCTGCCCCTCGTGCCGATGACAACGCGATGGGGGCCCACGCGACAATCTTCTAGATACTGGCGACCGCGGCCACCACCGACGCGTCCGCCAGGGCGCTGCCCACCGGTTTGGCCACGAACCCGACCTCGACCTCGTAGGCGGTCTCGCCAAGGATGACCGAGTTCATGTACACCTCGGCCCCCAGAGCAGAAACCGCGGCTTTCGTCTTGACCTTGCCAAGAAGATCGAAGGGCTGATCGCTGCCCGCCTGGACGCTCGTGAAACAGAAACCAGGGACCAGGCGCAGGACGAGGCTTCCCTCCATAATTTGCAACATCTCGCCCTCAAGGTTCACCCGTTCGGCAGAGAGCCAGGAGTCAATCGTCTCCTGGGGAATGAAAAACTTCACGGGCATATCGCCTTGGGCTTGCGTGGGGGAACGTTGTTTCCAAAATAGCACCCCTTCGCGGCGGCCACAAACCGCAAGGTGACTAGACGCAGTTGTCGATTCAGCCTCCCGCGACCCGGGTGACTGTGGTAGAGGAGCCGACCATGGCCAGCCAGAACATCGTTGTCGTCACAGACAGCAACTTCGAAAGCGAGGTCGTCAAGTCTTCGCTGCCCGTGTTGGTGGACTTCTGGGCCACTTGGTGCACCCCGTGCCTCGCTCTGGCGCCACACGTGGAGGCTCTGGCGCAGGAGTACGCCGGCAAGATTCGCGTGGGCAAGTGCGACATCGATGCGAACCCCATGGTTCCAACCCAACTCGAGATTCGCAGCATCCCGACCCTGCTCATGTTCAAGGCCGGCCAGGTGGTGGGCCAGGTGGTGGGCGCTGTGCCTCGATCGCGTATCCAGGATCTGGTCAAGAAGGCGCTGTAGCGCCGCCGCTGACGGCGGCCGGCGAGGGCGCGCGCGAAGCGCGCGGTGTGGGCAGGGTGGGTGGCGGGTCCCGAAGTCCCCGTAGGGGGAGTCGGCGGCCGGACGCCGGCTCCGGTTCCGGTCCCGGCCTCGGCTCCGGCCCCGGGCTACCTCCCCACCAAGATCCACGCCAGCAACGCCCCAGCCGCCACCGCGGCCAGCATCACGCCAATGAGCAGTCCCTTCGCGGGGCTCGCCATGAGCGCGCCGCGACCGAACATAGGCTTCATGGACTGGGGCAAGTCCATGGGCTGAGTTTCAAGACCGGAAACCGCGGCCAGGGAGGCGGCGCTACGCCCGGACTCCGGGGCCGAGAAACCCGACGGTGTGGACCGGCCTTGCCCCGCCGCCCCTGCAGGCGGCAGGCCCGCCACCGGCAGCGACGCGCTGGCTCGGGCAGCGGCCATATCCGCCAGCGTGTCACGAGGCATACGCTCGATCGGCTGCGCGTCGGTGCGGCGAGCGGGCCAGTCGGTTTCCTGGGACCACGCCCGCGGGTCGATGAACCCGCCGGTGGGCCGATGAACCGGCGCAGGGTTGACCACGACCGGCCCAGGGGTGAGGGGTTGCCCGTCGAAGCCGACCGAGGTGAAGGCGTTCAGCTCCTCGTGCAAGATGGTGTCGATGAGGTTGGGCCTCTTGACCTGGCCGCTGGTCGACGCCGTGGTTTGTTCTTCCTGGCAGGCGCGCACCAGATCCGCGATGTCGCGCTGGATCATCTTGAGACCGCGCGAGAACCAGTAGTGCGCCAGCGCGTCCTGCAAGTCGGTCGCCGACTGAAAACGGTCCTCCACGCGTCGGGCGAGCGCCTTGCGAACGATCTCTTCGAACTCGGACTCCACCTCCGGGTTCTGCTGTCCGATAGGTGGAACCTTGGCGTTGCGGACCATCTCCACCGTTTGGTAGTCGCTCTCGCCGTAGAACAGACGTTTGCTGGTCAGGGCCTCATACAGCAAGATGCCGACCGCGAAGATGTCGGATCGGTGATCCACATTCTCACCGCGGGCTGCCTCGGGCGACAGGTAGCTCATCTTGCCCTTGACCACGCCCGGGTCGGTGGCTTCCACTTGGCTGGCGGCCTTGGCCAGTCCGAAGTCAGCCAGCTTGATCTCCCCGTTGCGCGACATGAGCACATTCGCAGGCGAGATGTCGCGGTGGACGATGCCCAGCGGTCGCCCGGTCTCGGGATTGGTGAGATCGTGCGCATAGGCCAGGCCCTTGCAGACCTCCATGATCATGTAGATGGTCTGGCCCACGGTCAGCCGCTTGCGGATGCGACGCCGCCATTCAAAGATGGCTTTGAGGTCGACCCCGTCGACGAACTCCATAACGATGAAGTAGGTGTCGTCGACGCGTCCGATGTCGAAGACTTGGACGATGTTCGCGTGCTGCAGGAAGAGCGAGAGCCGCGCCTCGTCCAAGAACATGGTCACGAACTTCTCGTTCTTGGTCAGATTGGGCAGGATCCGCTTGATGGCGACAGTCTTGCGGAAGCCGTGCAGAGACTCAGCGACGCCCTTGAACACCTCGGCCATACCACCGGCGGCAATGCGCTCAGTGATGCGATAGCGGCTTTCGGACATCAGGCGGGCCGTGCGATTGAAGAGTAAAAACTATATAGCAGACGAGGTTCGTAGTCGACAGGCAAGCATGGCCAAGCGGAACCGGCCCGCTCCGGGCTGTCCCAATCTGGAAAAGAACGGCGCTCACTCGTCGCTGGTTGCACCCGCTCCGCCCATCTCCTCACCCGCGTTCCCATCGAGTGCGCCGCCGCGACCAGCCTGCTCAACCGCGGCCTCTTCGCGCTCGTGCTGTTCTTTGCAGTCGATGCACAGCGTGGTTACCGGTCGCGCCAGCAAACGCTTGAACGAGATGACCTCGCCGCACGACTCGCAGGTGTCGATAGACCCGTTGTCCAGGCGAGCCAGTTGCTTGTCGATCTTGCCAAACAAGTACTTCTCGCGATCATGCAGCCGCATTTCGGTGGAGAAAATCTCCTCCTCCATCGACTCATCGATGGAATCACGGCCGATGTTGCGCTCGTGGTTCATGGAATAGCTGAGCGCGTGTTGGCCGGTGCGTGCCAGACGCTGCTTCGCCCCTTCCAATACCTCTCGGATTTGCGCCTTTTCGCTTTCGGTCAGCATGGTCCTCCTCGCATTCGACGGGCCCAGTAAAAGACTTCGGTAGACCGGCCCACCAGGTTTAGTCAACTCCCCCCCGCACGGAAGCCTACGATGCCTTCTTCTCCCGCACGAGTTGCGGGCGCCCGCGCGACACGACGACCTCGCGGGTCACCACGCATTCTGTCACCCCACTAAGCGAAGGAATCTCGTACATCACGTCGAGCATCACTTCTTCCAGAATGGCCCGCAACCCGCGCGCCCCGGACTTCCGGCGCGCGGCCTCCTCGGCCACGCTGCGCAAGGCGTCCTCGGTGAAACGCAGCTTAACGCCCTCGAGATCGAGCAGGCGCTCATACTGCTTGGCCAGGGCGTTCTTGGGCTTCCACAGGATGGCCATCAGGTCGTCCACGTCCAACTCGTCAGCGGCGACGATGATGGGCAAGCGGCCCATGAACTCCGGGATCATGCCGTACTTGATGAGGTCCTCGGTACGCGCCATCGCCCGCAACTCGTTCTTCGATTCGTCGCTCTTGCTGATGGTGGCGCCGAAGCCCAGCCCGCGCGTTCCCGTGCGCCGGCGCACCAGTTCCTCCAACCCATTGAAGGAGCCCGTGCACACGAAGAGAATGTTGGTGGTATCCACTTGCACCAACTCTTGCTGGGGCCGGTTGCGTGCACCGTCAGGCGTGATGGAGGCTTGCTTGCCTTCCAGAATCTTGAGCAGAGCCTGCTGCACGCCCTCACCCGACACGTCGCGGGTCACCGAGGGCCCGCCCCCTTTGCGCGCAATCTTGTCGATTTCGTCGATGCACACGATCCCCCGCGCCGCCTTGTCGGGGTCGTTGCCTGCGTTCCGGTACAGCGCCTTGATCACGCTGTCCACGTCTTCTCCCACGTAACCGGCCTCGGTCAACGTGGTGGCGTCGGCCATAGCAAAGGGAACGTCCAGCTTGCGCGCCAGGGTCTGCACCAGCAAGGTCTTGCCGCAGCCGGTGGGTCCGATGAGCAGGATGTTGCCCTTCTGGATCTCGACATCGCCGGCCTTGCCGCGCTGGCCGATGCGCTTGTAGTGGTTGTACACCGAGACCGACAGGGCCTTCTTGGCGCGCTCCTGGCCAATCACGTAGCGGTCGATCTCGTCGTAGATCTCACGCGGTCGCGGGTAGCGTGGCCGCTCCGCCGCCTCTTCCTTGGCGATGATGTCGTTGCACAGGGCCACGCACTCGTCGCAGATGAAGACCCGCGGGCCCGAGATAAGCTTCCGCACCTCACGCCGGCGCTTCTGGCAGAAGGAGCAGTGGAAGTCGTCCATCCCCCATGAGTATTGCATCTGAACTCCAAACAAGCCAAGCCTGTCAACCTGGATTCCAAGGAAGCCCTTGCATGCGCGGGGAAAAGGTGTTCCGTAGAGAACAGTCTTGGCCGCAGCGCGTGCCACGACTTCGGCGACGCGAGATGGGTCCGTCAGCAAGGCTTTCTCGCCGCCCCTGAGCGAGGGACAGGCGGGCCCGAAAAAAGATAGTGGCATCGAGCAGGCAGCCCAAGTAGATCGATGCTGGCTAGAGCCATGTGTGGAATCGTCGGTTACGTAGGAACACGGGAAGCAACACCCATCTTGCTGGCCGGATTGCGCCGGCTGGAGTACCGGGGCTACGACTCGGCGGGGATCGCCGTGTGCAATGGCGAGCAGGCCCATCTGGTGCGCTGCCAGGGCAAGCTGGCGGCTTTGGAAAAGCTGCTGGCCGAGAAAAGTCCAGTGGGGGCCTACGGCATCGGACACACGCGTTGGGCGACCCACGGCCGGCCTTCCGACGAAAACGCTCATCCGCACAAGGCCGGCCCCATCTCGGTGGTGCACAACGGGATCGTCGAGAACCACGTGGAGCTGCGCGAGCGGCTCATCGCCTCGGGTCGCGTTTTCTCGTCCCAGACCGACACCGAGGTGCTGGCACATCTCATCGACGAGGCCTTGCAGGCCGGCGCAGCCTCGCTGGTCGAGGCGGTGCGCGCAGCCCTGCGCCAGGTGACGGGCGCCTATGCCATCGCGGTGCTGTCTGACCGCAGCCCGAATGTGCTGGTGGCAGCCAAGAACGCATCGCCGCTGGTGTTGGGCCTCGGCAAGGGCGAAATGTTCATCGCTTCGGACGCGCCCGCTATTCTGGAACAAACCCGCGACATGCTGTTTCTCGAGGACGGCGACATCGCGGAGCTGGATCATTCAGGCGCGCGCATCACCGATCTCGACGGAAACCCGGTGGTGCGCAAGCCGCGCACCGTGACCTGGACCGCGGGGCAGGCTGAGAAGGCCGGTTATCCGCATTTCATGTTGAAGGAGATCCACGAGCAGCCGCGCGCGGTGACCGACACCCTAGCGGGACGCCTACTACCCGACAGCAACGACGCTGTCCTAGAGGATCAAGAGGTGACGCCACTACCCAGCCGGGTGGTCATCCTGGCCTGCGGAACCTCGTACCACGCCGGCCTGGTGGGCAAGTTTCTCATCGAGAACATCGCGCGCATTCCCTGCGAGGTGGATCTGGCCAGCGAGTTCCGCTACCGGGAGCCGGTGGTGGGATCGAGGGATCTGGTGGTGGGAATTTCCCAGAGCGGCGAGACCGCCGACACCCTGGCGGCCGTCAAAGAGGCACGGGCGCGAGGCGCCCGCACCTTCGCCATCTGCAACGTGGTCGATTCGGCCATCCCGCGCGCCTCGGACCTGGTGCTGTACACACGCGCTGGGCCCGAGATCGGCGTCGCGTCCACCAAGTGCTTCACGGCGCAGCTCGCGGCGCTGACTTTGCTGGCCATTCACCTGGGCCGACGCAATGGCGCGCTCGCCGGCGTGGCGGCGACCGAGTTGGTGGCCGAGTTGATGCAAATCCCGCACAAGATGAGCGAGACGCTCAAAGAAACCGGCGACCTGAAGGCTCTGGCCCGCAAGTACCAAAATGTGCGCGACTTCCTTTTCCTTGGGCGTGGCCCCAACTACCCCATCGCGCTCGAGGGCGCGCTCAAGCTGAAAGAGATTTCCTACATCCATGCCGAGGGCTATGCCGCCGGCGAGATGAAGCACGGGCCCATCGCGCTCATCGGCGACGGGTTGCCCGTGGTGATCATCGCGACCCGGGGCAAGGGCTACGACAAGGTGCTGTCCAACCTGGCCGAGGTGCGCGCGCGCGAGGGCCAAGTCATCGCGGTGGCCACCAAGGGCGACACCGCGATTCTTGATCAGTGCGAGGACGTGCTGTGGGTTCCTGATGCGCCCCCGCTGCTACAGCCGATGCTGACCGTACTGCCCTTGCAGTTGCTGGCCTACGCGGTGGCGCTGGCGCGCGGGAACGATGTCGATCAGCCGCGCAATCTGGCCAAGAGCGTGACGGTCGAATAGCAGCGGCTGCTCACCGCTACGGGTTCACAGGCGCGGCCTGCCGACGCGGACCGATTTCCAGGAAGAGCGAGTCTGGGCCGCCCACCGGTCGCACCGCTCGCCCCGCGCTGAGCATTCGCAGCTCGTCCTCGGGAACGTCGGGCAGGACAAACACGCGTCGCCCCGCTCGCTGGAAAGCCTCCACCAGAGCCGGCGCATCGCGGCCGTGGTCCGGCCACGTGGCTGCAATCACCAGATCTCGTCGTTCCAGCAGCAGCGGTCCCAGCGCCTCGGTACGCTGCGCGAACAGCGCCGCGGGCACGTCGGGCAGAAGCGCCGCCACCGATGAAAGCTTATTGAGGTTCGAGAGCCGGCGGGCGCGTGCGGCCGGCAGATCGTCGCCCAGGTGCACAGCCGTTGCCCAACCGAGAAGAACGCCCATGGCCGGCGCCAACCAGCGCTGAAGGTGCGGCCGGCGCCACGCAGTCGCGAACAGCAAAACCGACGCGAAGGCCAGCAGCAAAGGCACATACATCAGCGCGAACTGGCGCACGGCCGAGGCTGGCGAGAGAGCCAAGGGTACAAGAGCGCCCAGGCCGCCAGCGGCCGCCCCGACCGCCAGCGGCCGCCAGCGCATTCCCGTCCGCTCGACTAGCAAAGCAAGGGCCAGCGCGGCCAGCGGGATCAGATCGAAAAAATAGCGCGCGTTGTAGCACCAGCCGTCGGGACGGTCGGTGCCCGCAAGGGCAAATAGAAGCAACACTCCGGCCACGACTATGCCCGCGGCGCGCAACACCCGCCGTGCCGGATTCGCGGGCTCACCGCGCAGCCAGGCCGCGGCCATAGCCACCATCACCACCAGCATCCAGGGTGCGGATTGCAGAAGCGCCTTCTTCACTGCCGACAGCAACATCAATGCGCCGGTGTCGCTCCAGTGACCGCCTATCTGCTGCCACATGGGGATGTGCCGCTGCATACTGAAATCCAGCACATGGGCGCCGAACGCGCGCAGGGGATCCCATGGCGACGCGCCTGTCGCCAGCCCCCGCAGGGCCACGTAGCCACGGCCCTTGCTGACCGGACTCACGATGCCCGCGCGCAAACTGTTGGCGACTGAGCACAGAGCGAGCGGCAGCGCCAGGCCAGCGGCGTACGCGACGGCCCTACGCACCCGTCGCACCGGATCTGCCAGCAGAGCGAGCCCGATCAGTCCAGCGGTCACGATGTGCTGGTAGCGCACGCCAGCGGCCAGGCCAGCGAGCAGCCCTGCGGCGTACGCCCAGCGGAGTCGATCCCTCTGGGCCGCGTGGAGCGCCGCCACGAAGGCAGCCAGGGACAGGCAGGCAGCCAGCGCGTGCGGCCACACCCCCACCGCGTATTCGAGCGAAAATCCAGCCAGGGCAAAGGCCAGCGCCCCGACCCACGCCGCCGGCTGCGAGGCCCCTGCACGCCGCGCCGCCGCGCGCACCAGAGCGATGGTGACCAGCCACGCCGCGAGGTTGAGGAGAAAGAGGCCGGTCCAGCCAGCAAGCGAGAAAGGCAGCGCGAACAGCGCGTACAGCGGAGGCACCACCGACGAGGCTCGCGCCCCGGGGCGCACCTCCGGCACGGGATCGAAGAAGAGCAACTCGCTCGAGCGCGGCAGGCCGTCGGTGCCCGGCAAGGTCAGCCGTCCCGCACGCAGCGACACCACCCAGGCCAGGTGATTGTTCTCGTCGACGGTGAACACACCTGGCACGATGAGCAGGGCGGCCACAGCGCCCAGCACGGCCAGCACCAAGATCACGCTCTGGCGCTCGCTTACGCGACCCAGGAACCGAGGCGTATCGTTGTTCGCCGTCCCGCTTGGCTCGTGGCTCATGGCAATTTGCCTGCGCACAGCCTGACGCCAGCGCACGACGCGAGCATTGTAGCGGAAGGCCGCCCGGCGCGGAATCAGTTCCAAGGTCGGCCAGGTGACCGACAATGGCTGTTTGACAGCGCCGCGCACGTCTCGCGATAATCGTCGTGTTTGAACCTGGAATGCCCCATTCTGCTCGGCGTCGCGATCGCCGGGGACGCCCGACCATGAACGGGACAGGGATCCGTTCGCCGCGGGCGCTGATCCAGGCTGGCGACGCTCTGCAGGTCGTGCTCGCGATGTTCGCGGCCTACGCCTTGCACTCGCTGCTGTGGATGCACTTCGCCTTCCTGCGGGCGCCCGCGGGCCCCGAAGGCTTCATCCTGCTGGCGTATCTGGCGCTGCCGCTGTGGGTGATCCTGGTCGCGCTGCTGGGCCTAGACCGTCCGCTGGAGAAGCGCTGGTCGATCGCCCGCACTGTGCTGCGCCTGATCGCGCTCCACCTGCTGGGGCTGGCCGCGCTGACCGCGGTCACCTTTTTCACCAAGACAGTCGTGAACCGCTCGATCATGGCCATGTTTCTGGCGCTGTCGTTCGTCTTCATGCTGGCGGAGCGGCTCGCGCTTCGGCTGTGGGCGAAGCGGCAGCACGCAAAGGGACACACCCGTGGCCGCCTGCTCTTGATCGGTGAGCCTGGGCAGACCATGCAAGGTTTCGTGGACGGCCTGCTCGCCGATCCGTTCCCGCCCGAGGTCATAGGCTATCTCGGCCGCGGCGAATCGGATGGCGGTGCGCCGAAGCACTTGGGCGCCCTGGGACAGCTGCCCACGGTCCTGCACGACGAGGCGGTGGACGCGGTGGTGGTGTTGGCCCAGCTTTCGCCGCGCCGGGCAGGCTGGGTCGTGCAGGTCTGCGCCGATCTGGGCCTGTCCGCCAGCATTCCCCTGCCTTGGCCGCAGGTGCCTCGCCTGGCCCCGCACGTCGAATCGGGCGCCGGCGCGCACTTCCTGTTCTTCGCCCCGTCCACGCGCAGAGCGGCGCAAATGGCGGTCAAGCAGGTGCTGGACCTGGTGCTGGCCTCGGCCGCCGTGATCGTGTTGGCGCCGGTCTTCATCGGCATCGCGCTGGCCATCGCCCTGCTCGATGGCCGTCCCGTGGTCTTCTCGCAGGTGCGCGTCGGCCTGCACGGCCGGCGCTTCCGCATGCTGAAGTTCCGGACCATGCTGAAGGACAGCGACGAGCTGAAGGCGGCCCTGGCAGCGCCCAACGAAGTCGACGGTCCGGCGTTCAAGGTGACCCACGATCCGCGCGTGACCCGGCTAGGCGAATTCCTGCGCCGGACCAGCCTGGACGAACTGCCGCAGCTCTTCCACGTCCTGGGCGGCGCCATGAGCCTGGTCGGCCCGCGGCCCTTGCCCGAACAGGAACAGCAACGCATCCACGGCTCGCAGCGCCGCCGCCTGTCCATGAAGCCAGGGATCACCGGGCTGTGGCAGACCAGCGGCCGCAGCAACGTGGGATTTGCCGACTGGATGCGCATGGATCAGGAATACGTCGATCGCTGGTCGCTGGGGCTGGACCTGCGCCTGCTGCTGGCCACCATTCCCGCGGTCCTGTCGAGGCGAGGGGCGAGGTAGAAAGCGCTGGGCGCTGGCACAGTCGGTGTACACGTGCAAAATGTCCGGTGCACTTCACCAAGAGCACCCAGAGTACCCCCGTGAATCCGATGCAGATTGACCGCCCCAGACGCGTGCGGAGCCTGCCGGCTAGGCTGGCAGCGTAGCGTCGCGGGAGGGTATGGCGAGGCCGAGCGCGAGGGCGCGAGGCGTAGCGAGCGGCTGTGGTGGGGAAGGTGCAGGTCCCGAAGTCCCCGAAGGGGGAAGCGAGCGTGGGGTGGTGGCAGGTGGGGGGCCGAAGGACAAAGCGAACCCTCCCAGGGTTCCCATCGCGTCGACCACCGGTCCGTTCGCTTGGCTACATACAACCCGCTCTGGAGGCTCGCGCCCCCATCGCTCGCTGATACACATCGACCAGTCTCGCGGACACGTGCTTCCAGGCGTACTTCTCCTCGGCCACTTTGCGCGCCGTCCGCCCCATGCGGGCGGTGCGGCCGCGGTCCTTCAGCAAACCCGCCAGCGCCGTCCCGTATCCCTGCCCATCATCGGGGGCCATCACGCCGACCTCGTCGGCCTGGAAAACCTCGACTAGATCGCCCACTGGGTTGGCCAGCACGGCCCGGCCCGCGGCCAGGTAATCGCCCAGCTTGATGGGACCGCGCGCCCGGTTGGTCAGGGTGTTCGAGCAGGGCAGCAGCAACACGTCGGAGGCGCCCATGGGAACCGGCACCCGGGCAAAGGGGAGGGTGCCGGTGGAGTGGACGGCACCGGACAGGCCGAGTTCCGCAATCAGCTGCTCGGCCTCCCGGTTGCGCGGACCCACGAGCAGCAGGAGCGCGTCGGGCACGGATCGGCGGGCGACAGCAAAGGCGCGCACCGCGAGCGCCAGGTCGTATTGGACGAAGCCGACGAAGCAGGCGATGGGCGCATCGGCCGGCAAGCCAAGCTCCGCACGACAGGACCTCTGATCGAGCACGGGTATCGTGCGCACGTTGGCTCCCGACGGGATGAAGTGGACCCGCTCGCGGGCGATTCCCAGACCGAGCGCGCGTTCGGCAAGGGCACGGCTGGTCACGGTGACCTGGTCGGCGAATTGACGGAAGCGTTCCTCCAGAAAGGTTTCGAATGGCGCAAAGCCCACTCGGCCGATCCAGCTCTTGCGCAAGGAGATGGCCCCGCCCCGCCCCCACCAGTCGGCCCAGTCACTCACCCACGGGGTGTGCGCCAGGGCCTTGAGCGCCAGGCTGGGCCCGAGCACAACCGGACGGCAGTCGAACCCGTGCACCAGGTCGGGCCGCTCGCCCAAAAAGCGCGCCACCCGCCAGGCAGTGTCCCAGGGATCCCATCCTGTGCGCGCCAGCCACACGCCCAAGTCTGGAGTCTCAATCACGCGCACGCCTTCGCGCAGTGCCACCACGGGACGCAGGACATTCCGGCGCGAGACGGTGGCCAGCGTCACCTCATGGCCGCAATCGGCCAGTTCGCGGCCGAAATAGAAGGCCCGATAGAATGTGCTCCGTTCCACCACGTTGTGATTGAGCAGCAGGATCTTCATCGGTGGAAACCTAACCTGGCCTTGCCAGCAGCAGGCGCGCGGCGCGAACCAGCCGGCGCTTGACCCCCGCCAGACCCTGGTCGGCAAGGATCTCGCGCAGGTAGCGAGCCTGGCGGCGCAGCCAGGCCGGATCGCGCAGCCTGGCCCGCAGCCAGCGCGAGGGCGCGCGGGCCGCAAACTCGGCAATCTCCTCGGCACTCAGCCCTTCGCGACGGATCACTGCCGAGCGGCTGCCGTCGAAGTCAATCCAGCTCGCGTCCAGCAGGTGCCCGCTGCGGCTTGCATGCTCGTAGTAGGGCGTGCCCGGGAACGGGGTCGCCACCGAGAACTGGATCGAGTCGACCGGCAAGCTCCGGCAGAACTCGAGCGTCTCGCGCATGCTGTCGAGGGTCTCGCCATCGAGGCCGAAAGTGATCGTGGCGTGGGTCTTGATACCGCGCTGGCTGCACCAGAGCACCACGTTGCGCACCTTGTCCAGCCGGATCGGCTTTCTCGCCTGCTCCAGCACCCGGCTGTTCGCGCTCTCGATGCCCAGCTTCATGCCGATGCATCCGGCGCGGGCCATCTCCTCGATGGCGCGCTCGCTGACCGCCATGGCGTCGCCCATCACCGACCAGGGAACGCGCAGCTTACGCGCCGCGATCTCCTGGCAGATGGCCAACACGTGCGCCTCGCGCGCAGTGAAGATGTCGTCGTCGAAGTAGATCTCCCTGGCGCCGTACTCGCGCATCACGTGTTCCATTTCGTCGACCACACGCTTGGCGGAGAACATTCGGTATGGGCCATTGCGGTACATCACGCTCACCCACAGACAGAAGGTGCAGTGGAACGGGCAGCCGCGGCTCGCGTGCATCTGGACCGCGGGCCGGTGCCGGCAGAAGCCGTCCCAATAGGGCCAGAGCGAAGGCGCCTCGGCCGTGGGGAAGAGGTGGCGGGCCGGCATGGGCAGAAGGTCGAGCGGTTCGATGGGCGCGCCCGGCGGTCCCGACACGATCCGCCGCGAGCCGTCCGCCAGGGCCTGTGCCCGCACCAGCCCGGCGACGCCATCGAGCAACGGCTCGCCCTGACGCCAGGCTTCGATCGCGTCGCGTGCGTTCAGCTCGTACTCGCCGAGCAGGATCCAGTCGATCTGTGGATGCTCGCGCAGGATCGATTCTGCAAAGGTGGTGGCATGGGCTCCGCCTAGAGCAATGAGCGCGCCCGTGCGAGTCTTGATCTCGCGGCATAGGGCCAGATCGTGCTCCACTGTCGGGGTCGTGGTCTCCATGAACACGACCTGCGGCCGGCTCCGGACAGCGTAGTCCAACAGCGCAGCGGCCGAGGTGTTGAGAGCGACCCCGTCGTAGACCGCCACGTCGACCCCGTCTCGTTCGAGCAGCGCCGCCAGGTAGGCCAGGCCGAAAGGAAACGGGACGTATCGGCACGGCTCGTCCACCGCCTTCTCGATGGAAAAGGGCCACCGGCTGCCCGCCTTCACGAAGAAACGCTCCCGGCCTTTGCCGGCCGGGATGCGCGTGGGGGCGTTGGCGAGCAGGACGGTGATGCGGGGGAGCGACGGAGACGCCTCGGACACGGTAAATCAGCCTGAACTCGAAAAACCACGTGGGCAAGACCAAAGCGGCGCACCCTGCAGGTGGCGGGCCGCGAGGTCTCCGTCTATGATGGCCGAAGGAGCGCGCAGCATGAAAGTCTTAGTGACCGGCAGCAGTGGACTCATCGGTAGCGAAGCCGTGTTGCATTTCGCCGGGCAGGGCCACCGGGTGGTTGGCCTCGACAACAATCTGCGTCGGCACTTCTTCGGCGCGGACGGTGATACGACCTGGGTGCGCACGTGGCTGGAGCACCAGGTGGCCGGTTTCGTCTGCCGCGATATCGACATCCGCAATCGTCCGGTGGTGCTGGCAGCCGTCGAGGAGATCCACCCGGATGCCGTGGTTCACTGCGCGGCCCAGCCCTCGCACGACCTCGCGGCGCGCATGCCGTTTGACGACTTCGACACCAACGCGGTCGGCACGCTCAACCTGCTGGAGGCGGTGCGCCGCCATGTGCCCGAGGCCCCGTTCGTCTTCATGAGCACCAACAAAGTCTACGGCGACGCGCCCAATCGCCTTGCGCTGGCCGAGTTGCCCAAGCGCTGGGACTATGCAGAGCCCGAATGGCAGCACGGAATCCCCGAGACCTTCACTATCGATCAATCGCTGCACAGCCTGTTCGGCGCGAGCAAGGTGGCGGCGGATGTCCTCTGTCAGGAGTACGGCCGCTACTTCGGCATGAAGACCGGGGTCTTCCGCGGCGGTTGTCTGACGGGTGTTCGCCACTCGAGCGCCGAACTGCACGGCTTCCTCGCCTACTTCTTCAAGGCCTTGGGCGAGGGCCGTCACTACACGGTGAACGGCTACAAGGGCAAGCAGGTGCGCGACCAGATCCACTGCCACGACGTGGTACGAGCCATGGAGGAATTCATCCTGGCTCCCCGGCCGGGCGAGGTCTACAACCTGGGCGGAGGCAAGGCCAACAGCGTCTCCATCCTGGAGTGTATTGATCGCGTCGAGCAGCTCACCGGCAAGAAGCTCGACTGGACCTACTCGGAAACCAACCGGATCGGCGACCACATCTGCTACTACTCCGATCTGCGCAAGCTGAAGGCTCACTATCCCAACTGGACCATCACGCGCAGCCTCGACGACATCTTCGACGAATTCGCACGCTCCATGCGTGACGGCGCGGCTTCATGATGGTGGCGCGCACAAAGCCGTGCCCGCGCGAAGGGCCGGATGATATGATCTCCGGGATCCCATGCGAATCTTAAGTCATCGCGGGCTCTTCCGCCGTCCCGACGAGAGGAACACGCTGGTGGCTTTCCGGCGGTCCTTCGAGGCTGGATTCGGGATCGAGACCGATGTGCGCGATCTGCAGCGCGCGTTGGTGATTTCGCACGATCCGCCGGATGCCACCGCACCCAGCTTTCGCGACCTGCTCACCCTGCACCACGAGGTAGGCCCACAGACGCCGCTGGCCATCAACGTGAAATCCTGCGGGCTAGCCCACGCCATCGGCGACCTCTTGCGTGAGTTCGCCGTTCGGTCCAGCTTCGTGTTCGACATGGCCGTGCCGGACGCCCTGGAGTACGTGCGGGCCGGATTGCCCGCCTTCACCCGCCTGAGCGAGGTGGAGCCGCAGCCCGCGTTCTACCAACAGGCGCGCGGTGTCTGGATCGACTGCTTCCGCGAGGACTGGATCAGCGAGAGTGTGGTATCGAGGCATCTGGTTGCCGGCAAACAGGTGGCGCTGGTCTCGCCCGAACTGCACGGGCGTTCTCACGAGCCGGTGTGGCAGCGCTGGGCGTCCATGTCGTGTGCGGGCTCGGACGCCCTCTACATCTGCACCGATCATCCGGAAGCCGCACGGCAGTTGTTCGCGGGTGCTTGAGGCAAGCCGATGATCAAAGCCATCGTTTTCGACATGGATGGGGTGCTGGTCGACGCGCGGGACTGGCACTACCAGGCCCTGAACCGTGCGCTGCGCGTGTTTGGCTACGAGATCGATCGATACGACCACCTGGTGACGTACGATGGTCTTCCCACACGCCGCAAACTGGAAATCCTGACCCGTGATGGAGGACTTCCGCACGGCCTGCACGCCTTCATCAACGAACTGAAGCAGATCTACACGACGGAACTCGTGCAGGTGCACTGCAAGCCCTCGTTCCAGCGACAGTACGCACTGTCACGGCTCAAGGCCGAGGGGTACCGGCTGGGTGTGGCGTCCAATTCGGTGCGCAAGTCGGTCGAGCTGTTCATGGAGAAGTCCAGCCTCCGGCAGCACATGGACATCCTGCTCAGCAACGAAGACGTGCAGCGGGCCAAGCCCGACCCCGAGATCTACCTGAAGGCTTTCGCGGCGCTCTCGCTCCGCCCCGAGGAGGTGCTGGTGGTGGAGGATAACGAGCACGGGCTGCAGGCGGCCCGTGCCTCCGGCGCCCACGTCATGGCGGTCGAGTCCGTCTCGGCGGTCACCTACGACAACATCAAGGCGCACCTGGCGCGCGCTCAGGGGGTACCCGCGTGATAGTCCTCGAACTAATGGCCGGCTCGGATGCGCGCTTCGAGGAGGCCGGCTACCCGTTTCCCAAGAACGTGGTCGAAATTGCGGGGCTGCCCCTGGTGGAACACGTGGTGAAGAACATCTCGGCCCTGAGCGAGTTGGGGGCGCGTTTCGTGTTCGTCATTCGACGCGACGAGGATCAGCGCCACCATACCGGGGCCGTCCTCAGGCTGCTGTCACCCTCGGCCACCGTGCTTGCCGTGCCGAGCCTGACCGGTGGGGCTGCCTGCACAGCGTTGCTGGCCATCGAGCACATCGACAACGATGAGCCGTTGCTGATAGCGAACGGCGACCAGGTGATCGACGCCGATCTGCCGGCCATCGTGCGTGGGTTTCAGACCCGGAAACTGGACGGCGGCATCATCGTCTTTCGCTCGACCCACCCCCGTTGGTCCTACGTGCGTTGCGACCCCGACGGGTTCGTGGTGGAGGCCGCCGAGAAGCACCCGATCAGCAACCTGGCCACCGCCGGTACCTACTACTTCGCGCGCGGTCGGGATTTCGTTCGCGCGGCGATGGAATCCATCAAGAAGGATGCGCACTTCAACAACGCCTTCTACGTGTGTCCTTGCTACAACGAACTGGTGCTCGAGGGCGCCAAGATCGGCGTGTTCGAGATCGCCAAGGAGGCCTACCACTCGCTCGCGACCACCCAGGGGGTCGAGGCCTATGCCGAGCATCTGGCTCAGCTGCGGAGGCCGTGATGCAGTTCGCGAGCCTGTCGGAGATGGTCAAGGGCTGGTTCGTCGGCGATTTCGTGCCCACCGTGTTCCAGACCGGGGCGGCCGAGGTAGCGATCAAGCACTACCGGGCGGGCGACACGGAGGCCTGGCACGTCCATCGCGTGGGAACCGAAATCACGGCTGTGGTGTCGGGCGCGGTCCACATGGCGGATCGAACGTTCGGTGCGGGGGCCATTATTCGCCTCGACCCGGGCGAGGGCACAGACTTCCTCGCGGTAGAGGACTCGATCACGGTGGTGGTCAAGCTGCCGTCGATCCGGGGAGACAAGTTCCTCGCCGGGGAGTGATTGTAGCGAGCCTCGCAATGTTGAACATCGTTATTCCAATGGCCGGGCGCGGGAAGCGCTTTCAGGACGCCGGCTATGAACTGCCCAAACCGCTCATCCCGGTGCACGACCAGCCCATGATCCAGCTGGTCATCGACAACGTGCGCCCCCGCTGCGAGCACCGCTTTGTCTTTCTCGTACTCGAGGAGCACATCCGCCGCTACGGGATCGCCGATCTGCTTACCCGGTGGGCGCCGGGGGCGGTGGTCCTGCCCGTGCCTGGCGTGACCGAGGGTGCGGCATGCACGGCACTCACCGCAGCCCATCTCATCGACAACCAGGATGCCCTCTTGATCGCGAACAGCGATCAGTGGGTGGATTGCAACATCGACGACTTCCTGTCCGCGATGGATTCGAGCGGAAGCGACGGCTTCATAATGACCATGAAGGCGAATGACACGAAGTGGTCCTATGTGGAACTGGACGCGCAGGGCCTGGTCCGCCGGGTGGTCGAGAAGGTGGTCGTGTCCGACGAGGCCACCGTGGGGATCTACGCCTACCGGCACGGTTCGCTCTTCGTGCGCAGTGCGCGCCAGATGATTGCGAAGAACCTCCGGGTCAATGGTGAGTTCTACGTGGCGCCGGCCTACGACGAGATGATCGCCGGGGGCAGTCGGGTCGGGATCTTCAACGTGGGCGCTTTGGACGCTGGCATGTATGGCCTAGGCACACCGGCCGATCTCGTACGCTTCCGGGGTCATGAGGCCTCGCGCCGTGCCGAGAAACGGGTGAGCGGCAAGGCATGATCGACTACCAGGCCCTGCGACCTCGTCGGGGGACGGCCTCCGCAGTGGTTACCATCAATTCAGCCCGCAAATGGCCGGGTTTCGGCCTACGTGAGCTTTTCCAGTACCGCGGCTTGCTGCTCACTTTTGCCGCGCGGGATCTGCGCGTTCGCTACCGGCAGACCGTGCTCGGGGTCGCCTGGATTCTCATCCAGCCCCTGCTGGTAGCCTCCCTGTTCGCCTTCGTGTTTGGGCAAATTGCAAGTATGCCCAGAGAGCCGGTTCCGCGCGTATTGTTGGCCTACGCGGGTGTCCTCGGGTGGAACCTGTTCAGCAGCATCGTCGTGCGCGGGGCCCATTCCTTGGTCGGCAATGCTGCCTTGCTCAGCAAGGTGTTCTTTCCCAGAGAGCTCCTGCCGTTCTCCGTCGTTCTGCCTGCCCTGGTCGATCTTGCTGTGTCCTGGGCGATGTTTGAGGTCATGTCTATATCGTTCGGAGTATGGCCGCCGCTGCAGGGGCTTTTTCTTCCAATCTGGATTCTGGTCGTGTGTCTTCTCGCCGTGGGCTGTGGCCTGATCGCCGGTGCGCTGATGGTCTGGTACCGTGATCTGGTGTACGTCGTGCAACTTGCGATTCAGCTGCTTTTGTATGCGAGTCCCATCGCATTCTCGATGAACTCGGTTCCCGAGCGCTATCGCGCCCTGGTCGGGGTGAATCCTCTTTCGCCCCTGCTCGAGGCTTTCCGATGGTCGCTGCTAGGCGTCGGTCAGCCCAGCCTGGCCGTTTCCTATCCGATCGTGCTCGCTGTCGTCGTGTTTGTTGGCGGGCTGATCGCCTTTCGATACCTCGAACGCGGGTTTGCGGATGTCATCTGACGCTGCTGTGCGGGTCGAAAGGCTTTCGAAGCGGTACCGGCTGGGCACGCTGCGTGCCGGCGCGACGCCCCTGCGGGAAGCGATCTCGAACTGGGTGCGGCGTCGCGACTCGCGTGACGAACAGATCTTATGGGCTCTCCGGGACGTGAGTTTCGAACTGGAGCCGGGAGAGGCGTTCGGCATCATCGGCAAGAATGGGTCGGGCAAGTCCACCTTGCTCAAGATCCTGAGCCGGATAACGGCCCCCACAACGGGCTTCGCCGAGCTGCGCGGAAGGGTCGGGAGTCTGCTCGAGGTGGGAACGGGCTTCCATCCTGAATTGACCGGCCGTGAAAACGTGTTTCTCGGGGGAAGGCTTCTCGGTTTGGAACGAAGCGAAGTCCGCTGCAAGTTTGACGAGATTGTCGCCTTCGCCGGAATCGAGCGTCACATCGACACGCCGGTCAAGCGATACAGCAGCGGCCAGTACACGCGCCTTGCCTTCGCGGTTGCCGCGTACCTCGAGCCGGAAATCCTGCTGGTGGACGAGGTTCTGGCAGTCGGTGATGTCGAGTTCCAGCAACGATGCATCGGCCGGATGAAGAGCGTGGCCAAGCTGGGGCGGACAGTGCTGTTCGTCAGTCACAACATGGACGCGATCACCGCACTCTGCTCGCGGGCGATTCTGTTGCGGGAAGGCCAAGTCGAGGCCGATGGGCCCGCACGTGAGGTGGTACTCAAGTACCTGGCAGCCTCGACTCCCCAGCACGTCGCGCGCTGGCAAGGCGAGGCGGGTGACGATCAGGTGCGTCTACTCGCGACCAGCGTGTCCACGCCCGAGCGAAACGGCGTGCTGTGCACCGATTGCCCTATCTTGATCGAGTTCATCGCGGAAGTCCGCGCGCCCGTCCTGGGACTTGTCTGCGCGGTCGAACTGTATTCAGGGATGGAGAAGATGCTCGCCTACTCCGCCTACGACGATGATCGCCCGCCTCCTCCCGAGGAGGTGGCGCCTGGCCGGATTGCCCGCAGCGTGCTGATCCCGGCCAACACACTTTCAGCGGGCAACTACGAGGTTCGTTTCGATCTCGGGATCCACAACAAGCGGCGCATCGTGGACGGCGCGGGCACGCTGAGTTTTTGCGTCGAGAACGTCGCCGGACTGGGGCGCAGGTTTCTCACCTCGCGCACGCACGGCCTCTTGCGCCCCGCCTGGGTGTGGGACGTTCTTCGGCCTGAGCGCGTGGAAGCGCTGCTCGGCGTTTCCCCAGAATCCTCCTTGCCTGCGGATCGCTGAGCCATGCTGACCGAGCAGCCGCCCTACAAGGACGTCCGGCCTTTCGACGTGCCGCCCGCCCTGATAGCGCGGCTCCGTCGGCGACTGCACGAGACGGTTGCGGTGCCGCGCGCGCGGGCGTTCGGGTTCGGGGATCCCCGCCCAGCCGAGCCGCTTGTAGCCAACGTGGTTCATCACCAGGCCAGCGTCGACGCCTTTTTCAGCTTGCAGCGGCCCGGGCGAGCCGAGGCACTGGACGCCGTTGTAACGGTCGGGCTGCGCGACAGCCGCTTCGCACTGATCCTGTTCTGGGAGATCCTCCACGCCCTGCGCGTGGGTGGAATCTGGGTCGATCTGGACCGTTCGGCGTCGTTGCACGGCACGCGGCTCTGCCAACAGGATTTCCTCGCGCGTCCCTACTTTTCTCAGGTGCTGGAGCCCTTGTTGCGGGACGCGGACGGCGACTGCTCCTTCTCGGTCCTGCGCAAGACCGCCTTGGCGCTAGCCGAGATCGGGACGGGACCTTCGTGGACGTTCGGGATCCTGACTGCGCGCGATTCGGACTGCGCGGCCCGGATGATCGAGCAACTGCTCGCGCTGTCTATGACTGGCGAGGTCCTGGTGGCTGGACCACTGCCGTCGAAGGTCCAGGCGGATCCGCGTGTGCGCAGGCTCGATTTCGCCTCGCCCGACCCACGCGGCTGGATCACGCGGAAGAAGAACCTGGTGGTCGAGCAGGCCGCCTGCGACAACGTGGGGCTGCTGCACGACCGGTACTCGCTACCGCCTGGGCTGGACGCGGCGCTGGGGGCGCTGGGATGTCCAGGCGTCTTCACGTTTCCGCAGCTGTATTTCCCGACCTACTCGCGTGTGAGCTTCTCCCGTCACCTGGACTATCAGGTGATACTTCCCGACGATGACGTGGACGCGCAGATCCGGCTGGGGTCCTACCGGCCGCTCGGGTTTCCCACCGCCGGACCGTCACTCACTCTCTATCCGCGATACAACGATTTTTGCGAGCATGCATTCTGCGCGGGCGGCGCCATCTTCTCGCGCACGCGCGTTCTTCGCGCGGTTCCTCTCGACGAACGGCTGCATCACAACGAGAACGAAGACACGGAGTACGGGCTTCGCTGCCACCGATTCGGAATTCCTCATCGCGTGAACCCGCTGGCCGTGCTGGAGTCGGTGCAGGCCCAGCACTTCAACGTCTGGCAAACCAGCGGTCTGGTGCTGCAGGCCGACGGTTCGCGCCGCGAGTGCCGCACCAGCTTGTCCAGTGTCCAGCTGGCCGAGCGCGCAGTGAACGGCCGCGACTTCAAGCCGCTGGCCCGCACGAACGCCGCCGCCTTCAGCCTGGCGCTGCAGGAAGCGATCCAGCGGTTACCGGAGGGGCTCCGCACCGCCTTCCACGGCCTCATCGCGGGCGCGGTCTTGAATCCCGCAACCACGCTGAGGGCAAGCACCAAGGTGATCCCGCCGCAGCCCCTTGCCACCCGCGAGGATGCGCTCGCGTTGCTGGAGATCGGATATGTCCTGTGCGTGGGGGCACCATTTCGGGCCAGTCTGGTGCAGGCGTGGTGCAGACGACTGGAACTGGCCGACGACACCTGGGCCCTGTTCGCGTCGCAGTGGGCCCGCTACTTCGGCTCGCTGGCGCTGCTGGGTGCAAAGCCTATCCTGGGAGACCTCGACCTCGATCGCGCGATGAGGCCCTCTGACTGTCGAACCCTCGCGCACCGGCTGCTGCGCTTCGGCCAGTGGCTCCAGTTGAAGAGCCCGGTTGCCCGCGCTGCTTTCGGTCCCCGTAGCAGTCTGGGGCCGCAGCTGGCGCTGGCCAATGTTCCGCCCCCAGCGGGTCGTCTTCGGGAGGCGCTGCTGATTCCTCCGTTGGCCCTGGCGCTCTGGCCCGTGCAGGAGTTTCTGGGTTCGAACATGGCCGTGCGACTCGCGCGTGAGGCCAAGGATTTCGTGCTCCGGTCGGGGCAGCCGAGGCCGGCCGCCTGGCCCGGGTCGATGACCAATTTGCGTCGGAGCGCCGTCCGGGGCACAGTGGTTTCGGAAGAGACAACATTGGGTGCCGACTCGAAGCTTCCGCTGCTGACGTTGGCGGTAGGGCAAAACCAACACGCTACCGTGATGGTGTCAGCCCGCGGCCTGTGGGATAGGCTCGCACCGCCCGCGAGCAGCGATGCCCTGGTCCGGGCCTACCAGCGGACCCTGCCCTGCATGGTCACGGTGGGCCCCGCGGCGTCTTCGTCGGCGGCCGCAATGGATCCGGCGCAAGTTCGTGCGACGATGGAAAGATGCGCCCGGTATGGCGCAGCCAGGATCGACGTGCCGTTCATCTTCGACGTTTTGGCCGAGGAAACCGCCGCGACGCTGGCCGAATTCGCGCGCATGGTACCCGGATGCAAGCTGGTCAGACGCTGGTCAGCCGCCGCCCAGGGAGGCTTGTTTCCTGCGGTGGATTTCGTGTCGGGAAAGGCCTGGGCCTGGCGCCTTCCCATCGAGACGGTCACCGGGGTTCCCTTCGACGACATTGCCCGTCTTCTCGACCAGCTGGATGCGAAACGCGTCGTTGTCGACTCGGTCAACGTGATGACCAGGATCGCCGATGCCCGGGCCTTTCCACCCGAGCATGAAGAACGGCTGCTCGACCGGATCGTCCTTGGGAGACCGGACCTGGAGATCTGGCGAGTCAGCGATCTACTCGAGGCCGAGGTTCTGGACCGGTCGTTGCGGGAGCCGTTGCTCTAGTGCTTCCGGTCAGAATTTCGGCCACGTTTGGGCGGCCGATTCGTCCCGGCCGGCTGCATTGCTCCTCGGTTACATACGTCGAGTATGCGCCCTCGTCGCGCCTAGCCGTCCGGGCGTCTCGTCCACCGAAACATGACCGCCCTTCTGACCGGAGGCACTAGGACCGCATGCCGCTGCGCGAGTTCCCGGCATTTCACGACCTGGTGGAAGACCTGGATCGCGAAGCGCTGACGCGCGCCATGCACCAGGCACAGGTCCTGGCGGGTGGTCAGTCCTGTCCCCTCTATCTCGGCTTTCTTCCATCCTGCTGGCCCGCGCCGGTGGACGAAATCAGCTGCGCGGTGGATGCGTTCTTCACGCTGGGGCCGGAGTTCGGCTTCGAGAGGCGCGATGCCATTCTCACGGTCGGGCTACACCAGAGCCGCTTCGCGCTCATCCTCATGTGGGAGGCGCTTCACGTGTTGCGGCCGGGGGGACTGTGGGTCGACGTCGAGCGCGCTGATCAGCTGGGCGACACCGTGATCGGCGCATCCGAGGTGCTCGAGCGCCCGTACTTCCGGCATTGCCTGGAGCTCGTCCACCGGCTGGAGGTGGGCGGGCTCATCGCGCGCATCTTCAGGAAGCAACGTCCGACTCTGGTGGCCCCGCGCATCGCGGAGGAGGGATGGACGTTCGGGATTCTCACCTCCGGCCCGTCGGAGAACGCCTGTCGCATGGTGCGCGAGATTCGCGACCTTGGGCTGCCCGACTACGAGATCCTGATCTGTGGACCAGACCCTGGCCCGCTGCCGCCGGACGCTCCCGTGCGGCGCTTCGACCTGGACCCGCCGGAGCCGCGCGGCTGGATCACGCGCAAGAAGAACCAGATGGCGGAGCAAGCCCAGCACGAGAACCTGTGCCTGCTGCACGATCGCTTCGTGATCCCGACGAACTTCGTGTCTGCAAACCGTCGGATGGGCGCCACGCAGGGTATCACGACGTTTCCAACCTTGTTCCGCCCCGAACCATCGAAGTCGGTGTTCTTCCGGTACGTCGACTACCAGTGCACGCGGCCGACCGCACGCACATTTCTCGCCAGCATTCGGCTCGTGAACTTCCGCCTCGATCAGTTCTGCTATCCCCAGTACAACGACTGGCGGGAAGGCTGCCACATCAATGGGGGCGCCTACATCGCGCGCCGGGCACTCTGGCAGGCCGTACCGCAGGACGAGACCCTGTACCACGGCGATTGGGAGGATGTGCTTCACGGGATCGCCTGTCACCGCTACGGCATTCCGCAGCGAGTGAATCCGCACGCCATCTTCGAGAGCGTGTATGCGCACCATGCTCCGCTGAACCGTTTCACTCTTCCCCATCTGCTACCCGATGGCAGAGTCGAGCAACGCAACGGGTACGAGTCCGCGGCTTTCTTGGCCCTGCGCGCGCTGGCGCCGACCAGCCTGGCGCCCATCGGGCGCACGACATGGGGACGGATGGCCAAACCCGTGCTGGACTTGCTGCCGCGCCTGCCCGCCGCCGTCGGACGAGACCTCCGGGCCGCCGCGGGCACGCCCGCCGACGTTGCGGCGCTCTGGAAGGCACTGGAAGACCTCGGTGGACGGGCGCAGCCCCGAACGCGCGAGGAAGTCAGCGCCCTGCTGGAAATGGTGCGGAGGTGTGCGGCCAGCCCGGTCTGGCATCCCAACCACACCCAGCAATGGCTGAGGCAGATCGAATTGCACCCGGAGCGATGGCAAGATCTGGTTCGGGATCAGCGGATGTACTTCAGACTGTTGGCCGCAATCTATCCCTCCTTCTTCGACGCTCGCGAGGAGGGCGAAAGAGACCAAGGCTCCCAGTCGCGCTGGGCCGGTGGCGTCCTGTGCGAGCTTCATTGGCACAGTCCGGGGGCGCGCGGGATGCTGCGGGCCGCGACCAGCCTGGGCGAGTGTCCGGTCCTAGCCCACCCGCCGGCACCGGCGTGCGGTGTACCGTTGAAAACCGCTGTGCTGGCCATCGGCCTCGTGCCCGTCGCGCGCGGGCTGGGCTCGCCACGAGCAGCTCGAATCGCTAAGCGCATGGTCCGATTGGCTCGTCGGGTTCGGAGCAGGCTACTCTGAGAGCAAGAAGTCGGAGTAGAAATCATGGTCA